>CAILHX010000010.1 GCA_903834185.1 uncultured Methylophilaceae bacterium | reverse complement strand
GCAATACTCAACGGATGGCGGAGCGACCTGGACCAACTTTGGTGCGGTATCGGCGACCAATGCCTTGCTGCTGGACGCAACCGCACAGATACATTACATCCCGGATGGCAACAACGGTGAAACGGCGACCTTCAGTTTCCGGGGCTGGGACGAGACCACGGGCTCGTCCGGGTCGCATGCGAATGCCAGCGTGACGGGGACTACCCACGCGTATTCCACCAGTACTGCCACTGCAAGTCTCACCGTCACCCCGGTGAACGATGCGCCGACCATCACCAATGGCGCGACCATTACGCTGACTAGCATCAACGAAGATACGAATTCGACCGGAGTGACGGTAACGAGTATTCTGGCTACGGCAGGAGTCAATTATGCAGATGTGGACACAGGTGCGGTCAGGGGTATGGCCATCACGTCTACAGTGGGAAATGGCAATTGGCAATACTCGACGAACGGCGGAACGACATGGACCAACTTTGGTGCGGTATCGGCGACCAATGCCTTGCTACTTGATTCCAGCGCATTGGTAAGATACTCGCCTGACCTGAAGAACGGCGAGACCGCTAACTTTACCTTCCGGGCTTGGGATAAGACCACAGGCATCGCCTCGACCAATGCCACGCCGCAACATGGCAATACCACGAGTAACGGTGGTACCACAGCATATTCTAGCGGCGCAGCTTCCACTTCCATCGTCGTGACTTCGGTGAACGATGCGCCAACCATTACCAACGGCGCTACAGTGACGCTGTCGCCTACTAACGAAGTTACCACTTCCGGTACTACGGCGGTGTCTGCGATTTTAACTGCGGCAGGGGTAAACTACATAGACGTTGATACTGGTGCAGTACGAGGTATCGCCATCACCTCCGTGATAGGAAACGGCAACTGGCAGTACTCGACCGATGGCGGCACTACCTGGACCAACTTTGGTGTGGTATCAGCCAATAGCGCATTACTACTTGATTCCACGGCACTGGTCCGCTATACGCCCGACCAGAAGAATGGAGAAACCGCCAGTTTCAACTTCCGCGCCTGGGACAAAACCAGCGGGAGCGCTTCGACCAATGCCGTGCCACAGCACGCGAATACGACGAGTAATGGCGGCACGACGGCCTACTCTACCAGCATTGCCACGGCAAGTATTTCCGTAGCCGCCATCAATACTGCGCCTGTGAATACAGCTCCAGGCACGCTGACTGTCAACCAAGCCGTCAGCGCTGCGGTTTCCGGGCTGTCTATTGCGGATGTGGACGCAGCGAG
The DNA here is from genome assembly GCA_903834185.1 of uncultured Methylophilaceae bacterium. Classification (GTDB taxonomy): domain Bacteria; phylum Pseudomonadota; class Gammaproteobacteria; order Burkholderiales; family Methylophilaceae; genus CAILHX01. The sequence goes on along the minus strand of CAILHX010000010.1, from coordinate 152,237 downwards.
TGGCAGCATGACAGTGACGCTGGGAGTTCTTCACGGCACACTTATAATCTCCGGGGGTGCTGCCTCGATCACGGGGAATGGTGGCAACTCGGTGAAATTGACGGGAACAGTGGCTGCAATAAACAGCACGCTGGCCTCGACAGTTACCTATGTGCCTATTAATACCTACAGCGGTGCCGATACGCTGACTTTTACCACAAACGATAACGGCAATACCGGGCTTGGTGGCCCTATGACGGCTGTCAAGACGATGGCGATCACGATCAATGCCACCGTCATTAGCCCCGTACCGCCGCCGCCACCGCCGCCACCGCCGCCACCGCCACCGCCGCCACCGCCGCCGCCAGCGCCAGCGCCAGTGCCCACGCCTGCGCCAGTGCCTACGCCTCCATCGAATCCTGACGGGCCTGTTGTGCCAAGGACGAATGATGAGGCAATTGGCAACACGGGTTCGCGTATAGAACCGGAACACAAGACGCCCCTGGCCTCATTGGGCAATACCGCGACAGCTGTTTCCAGCGTGGCTAACGTTGGCGTGCAGGTTAACAAAGTGGCTGTCGAAAATGCCGCCAATAACGCGGAAGGGGTCTCTGAGCAACCTCAGTTGTTGAACATCAGCAACCCCAAATTACAAACCGCCAATTTCAACATCATGCAGGGAAGTATGTTGAAGGGAGCCAAGACTCACCTTGATGAAGCAAGCAGTGAAAACAAGAAAGCGGATGAGGGGGAGTCAACAGCAAACAAGGTGCTCAACATAAGCTTCGCGCATCAGGCGCAAGTATCGGGTGCGGCAGTATCCGCAGGTCTGGTAACATGGGCATTGAACTCTGGAGGCATACTGTCTTCAGTGATGGCGGGAGTGCCATCCTGGAAAAATCTGGATCCGATCTCATTACTGGATAATAGCGCAGGCGACAAGCCGGAGCTGGATACGGAAGATGAGTACGAGGATAGTGTGACAGATATGCTGTCGGAATAAGGTGTGGATGCCTAACGTAAAACCTGGGATGCGAACTTGGCTAGTCTTAGTATAAAACTTTCTACCATTAGCCCTGTGGTTAGGATTAGTATTGGTTTGATCTCGCTGCTGATGGGCTGGGTCATGCTGCTGGATATGCTGGTCGGTTTCTGGCCGGATAACAGCCAGATGGAGCTTGAACTGCGCGAAAAGACCAGTGAAAACTTGTCCATACAGTCTGCGTTGTATGTTCAGAACGGCGATTTTGACGGGCTGAAAAAAGTACTGGAAGACGCAGTTGAACACGATGAACAAATCTTGTCAGCCGCCGTTCGTCATAAGAGCGGGCACATTGTGCTGCAAGTGGGTGATCACGAAAGATTCTGGAAGCCGATAGATAGCAAAAATTCGACTATAGATTTCGCCCGTCTTGAAATTACCGCCAATAGTGACCCATGGGGTGAGCTTGAGATTGCTTTCAAACCGAGCACGCCCAAATCGATCCTTGGCTGGCTGAGCAAACCGGCCGTGGTTTCATTTCTGTTGTTATGCATAGGCGGTTTTGTGCTGTACATGTTTTATCTACGCGGGGTATTTTCTTATCTTAATCCCTCCAACGTGATACCGGATCGGGTGCGTGTGGCTTTCGATGCCTTCAGTGAAGGTGTGATGATGCTGGACAATACCGGACGCATCATGATTGCCAACAAGATGTTCCGAAGCTGGAGCGATGAAAAAGACAAGGATGCCGATCTGTTTGGTAAATTTGCCAGAGATATCCCCTGGATAAGTAATTCCATGGGGGCGGATCAGAAGAATTACCCATGGTCCAAAGCCATGGAAGTTCAGCAGTCCGTGAATGGTTGGCCACTCAAGATCACTTTGCCCTCGGGTGATAGCATCAAGGTCAATATCAATTGCTCGGTGATACAGGATGAAGGCTCCGTACGCGGATGTCTGGTGACTTTCGATGACGTGACCGAGCTTGACAAGATCAACGCCGAATTGTCGCAGACCATGGGGAAATTGCAGAAATCGCAAGCAGAGATCGAGCAGAAGAATGATGAGCTTTACCGACTGGCAACGCGCGACCCGATGACAGGAGCGTTCAATCGCCGTGCATTCTTCGAGGATGCAGGCAAGATATTGGAAGAGCATAGAATCAGCAAGCGGCCACTGTGCGCCATCATGTCGGATATTGACCACTTCAAGAAATTCAATGACGTACACGGCCACGCGGTTGGCGACCTGGTGATTATCGCGTTTGCCAAAGCGCTCGGTGTACCGTTACGCACCAAAGATATGCTGTGCAGGTATGGTGGCGAAGAGTTCGTCGTGTTTCTACCTGATGCGACCCCCGAAGTTGCCATGAAGATAGCTGAGCGTCTACGTCAGGAAGTCGAACAGCGTGCTGGCCCTTCAATACGCCATACCGTACCGCTCAATATCACTTCCAGCTTTGGCGTGGCTCAGTTGGAGGACGATGTGGTTGATTTGACCATGCTAATAGACCGCGCTGACCAAGGCTTGTATGTGGCCAAGAAAAGCGGTAGAAACCGGGTCAAATTCTACGGCGAGCCAATCGAGGCGAATGCACCACCTGAAGAGCCGCGTGACTTGCATTAGGAATCCCATGCAAAGCTCGGATTAAGCTTGTTTGCATCAATGGCTCGTCAATACTCCGGTTTTCTGTGAGTAAATCTCAAAATCCAGCGGCAGTAATGGCTTGCTGAACAGGTATCCCTGAATAATTTCGCACCCCAGATCTACAAGGTATTTGTGCTGGTGTTCGCTATCTACGCCTTCGGCAATGACCGCCTTGTTAAAGTTGTGCGCCATATCCACGATCACCGCGACGATCTTTTCCGAAGCTTTGCCTATCCCAAGTACGAATGAGCGATCCACTTTAAGAATATCGAATGGCAGCAGTGACAGATAACTTAGGCTGGAGTAGCCGGTACCGAAGTCGTCGATGGCGATTAGAAAGCCGATGCTTTGTAAATTACGCAACACGTCCACGATCCCGCCGGACGCATCCACAAACATGCTCTCAGTGATCTCCAGTTCGATTGCAGCGGGAGGTACGCCATATTGTTGCAGGGTGGCCATGAGCTCGTCAGTAAATGTCGCACGTTTGAGGTCCTGGCTGGAGACATTTACGGCGATGCGTGGCGGCGCCACGCCTTTTGCCGTCCACTCCACGAACTGCTTGCAAGCGGTATGACGAATAATCTCGCTCATCTTGATGATCATGCCGGTTTCTTCCGCCAGGCTGATGAAATCAATCGGTGAGACCAGGCCGCGGGTAGGGTGCTGCCAGCGCACCAGTGCTTCTACCCCGGCGATCTTGCCGGTACGCAGATCAATTTGCGGTTGATACACAAGAAATAGCTGGTCTTCTGTAAGTGCAAGACGCAGGTCATGCTCCAGTTTCAGCCGTTCGATTGCTTTAGAGTTCATGTGTTCTTCGTAGAACGCATACTGGCTATGCCCCGACGCTTTGATTCGGGACATGGCCATTTCTGCATAGTGCAGCAGGTCATCTATGTTTTGTCCGTCATCAGGGTAGATGGTGATGCCGATGTTGGCGCTGAGATGGGTAGTTTGCGCTTCATAGGTAAATCCCGGCCCAAACGAGCCGACCACTTTCTCTGATACTTTGCTGATCTCGTTTGCATTTTTGATGTCTGGCAACAGAATGACGAATTCATCATTACCGAATCGCGACACCAGATCGGATTCGCGCAACACGGCTTTAAGCCGCTGGGCGACCTCATTCAACACAAAGTCTCCACCGGTGTATCCCAAACTATCATTCACTTTTTTGAATCCAGACAGATTGATATGCAATACCCCCACCAGTAATTGTTTGCGTCGTGCGCGCGAAATTTCCTGAGACAGTCGGTCACGGCAAAAACTGCGATTGGGCAAACCGGTCACCGCGTCGAAGTGTTCCTGGATATACAATTCCTTGCCACGCGTTACGGAAGTGAGCGCAACACCCAGCCGGTCAGCAAAGGAGCGCGCAAGCCGTTGATCGCCTTCTGCCAGTTGCGTTGTTGCACTCAGACCGAAATGCAATATTGCAGACAATTCCCCTTCACGATATACCGGTAGCAGCTGAATCTTATCCGCGCCAAGGTCAGCCAGTGGTTTGAGAAAGGGGTGCGTTGCTGCTTTCTCCACCAGGCACCCGTCAGGCTCACTCTCCAATGTTTGTTTGAGGTCTTTATCCAGTGCGGGTAATTCCAAAGCAGTTACACCTTCGGCACTGGTAACCGAAGTACTACTGCGCCCTTCTGCCGACGAGTCGAATTGTGTGAGTGCCATCACTGTACAAGGGATCAGTTGTGGGCCATGAGTGAGTACCAACTCGATTACACTGCTGAAATTGGCATTGGAGAGAATGGCGCGGTCTATTTCGTCCATGGCATGTACGATCGCCATGGGGTGTACACTTTCATTATGAACATGCCTGATATTCGAGTGAGCGCCGTCAATAGGAAGAGATTTTCGAATACGCAATGTGACGGCCCATGCCAGTAATACTGAGAGGGTGACCGTAGCCAACATGATCCAATCCCATAAACCGGCTTCGCCAAAGAATGTGGCGGGCGGGCTTGCCACCGTCACCAGCCAGTCATTGCTTGCATAGTGCTGATGCAGAGCAAGGGTCTGATAATTCGCCTGATGTTGACCTTTATTATTGCTCCAGTAGAGTTTTCCGTTTAATCTTCGTGTACCTTTAAGCAACGCGTCGCTGAGCCCCTGACTATCCTGCATATCGGTTGAATACAAAGTCTGCCCGTCAGTATCAAGGACGTGTAGCGTGCTTGAATGCGGCGTAATGAAATTCTGCGAAGTAAAGCGCCATAGGTAAGTTGGCGACAATTCGGCGGTCAGTACGCCGTGTTGATTGTTGCTTAATCCACGCATCAGAATGACACGTGCAGGTTTTTCAGGCGCTGCCATTACCAGTAATGCCGGTTCTCCCTGCATCAAATGTATCCTGATGGCTTCTGTTTGATCCGGCAGATTCAGCGGAACGCCATTCAGCGGAGTGACTTTTCCGGAATCATCCACAAAGTTGACATTGCTGAAATATGAGGAAGTGATTTGTAACTGACTGGCAGTATTGGGGTCACGCGCAACCAGATCCAAGGCCTGGTCGGCGATGCGGATATGTTCCTGCAAAGCCTGTTTGAAGGCGATATTATCCTGTTTGAGCAAGGCTTGTTTTCTATCATTAAAAACTTCGCCCACGCGGAAATAATATACTGCTGCAAATGCTGTAATCAGCAATGCCAGCAACAATAGGGTTTTATGAATAAATCCTGACTGCATAAAAATCCAATAAATCGGGAAACTGTAGGAGCATACTGCAAAATCTTGGTGTTGCTTCAAACTCTATTACAAAATAGCATAGCAATTAAACAAGTTCGTAGCAGCAATAATAAGGGATGACACTAAAAAATTGAAAGTTGATGCCGAATCACTGCTGGAATTTCAGGCAACTTTGCTATCTCATGAGCGTTTTGATGAAGCCGCTACCGCCTTTGCTACCGAAGTGGCGTTAAAGCTTGGCTTTGATCGTGTTGCGATTGGACTGATCGAGAATAAGCTGTTGACAGTTAAAGCTGTCTCGCACAGCGCTGATGTGCAATCCAAATATGAGGTTAATCGTGCCATCGTCGCAGCGATGGAAGAGGCGATCGATCAGGCTGCCGTCATTTCCTCGCCAGAAATCACCGCGGGTGTTCCTCGAGTGACTCTGGCGCATAAGGCTCTTGCCAGAAACACCGGCAACCATGTTTGTACCATTCCGCTTACCAGAAATGGTGAAATCTACGGTGCGCTGACTTTTGAGCGTGGCGCAGATAATAAGATTGAGCAGGAAGAACTTGGCGATTGTGAAAATATCGCCAGTCTTATTGGTCCGGTATTGCTGCTGAAATGGAGCGAAGAGCACCCCTGGCATTTTAAAATTAGAACGGGCTGGGCCGCACGCCAGAAAAAAGCATTGCAGGATAATCCCGGCCTCAGAATCGGATTATCTGCAGGAATAGTGGTTCTACTTGCGGTATTGCTTGTGCCGGTGCAATACAACGTAAGCGCGCCGGCGCACCTTGAGGGCTCCATACAGCGTTCCATGGTGGCACCGGAAAATGGTTTTCTGCAACAAGCCTATGTGCGCCCCGGCGACAAAGTAAAGTCAGGGCAATTGTTGGCCGACCTGGCGGATCAGGAATTACAGCTGGAAAAGCGAAAATGGGAAAGTGAGCTTGCCCAGCATGAAAATGCCTATGGCGCATCACTGGCAGGCGCAGATCGGTCGGAGCTGGTGATTAACCAGGCCAAAGCTGAAGAAGCACGTACCGAATTGGATTTGGCCGAGCAGAAGATTGCCCGTTCACATATCCTGGCCCCGTTTGACGGCATTATCATCAAGGGAGATCTGGGGCAGTCTTTAGGTGCGCCGGTACAACGCGGGGATGTTCTGCTCACCATTGCGCCAGTGGATGCTTTTCGCCTGATGATAGAAGTGGATGAACGTGAGGTCGCCTTTATTCACCCATTACAAACTGGGCGCGTAGTTCTGGTCTCAATGCCAGATACCAGCCTCAGGTTCAAGGTGGAACGTATCACCCCGGTTGCAACGACCAAAGATGGGCGAAATTTCTTTGATGTGGAAGCGACACTGATAAATAAGCATACAAATGATCTACGCCCCGGTCTGGAAGGCGTTGCCAAGATCAATGCAGGTAATCGCCCGCTGATCTGGATCTGGATGCATCGTGTGCTGGATACCATTCGTATGGCGTTCTGGTCATGGGGGATTTTTTAGTTTTTAGCTGATTATGCGTGAATCTCTCTTCAGCCCGCTCTGGCATCGTTACTCGCAACAGCGCCCGCAGTTGCGTTCGCAAGTTACAGTGCAGCAGCAGCAATATCGTGACCAGATGTGGTATTTACTTACCAATACCACCACAGGCAGCCATTACCGCATCAATCATGTCGCTTATCAGTTCGTCGGACGTTGCGACGGACAGCACACTGTGCAGGTGGTGTGGGATAGTCTGCTGGAATCGCTGGAAGATGATGCGCCGACTCAGGACGAGGTCATCCGGCTGTTGACTGATCTGGATCAGCGCGACCTGATGCGTTATGAAGCACAACCCAACATACGCGGGATGTTCCGGCGCAAAAAGCAAAAGAAGAAGGCCGAACAGCGTAGTGTCATCAACCCCTTCGCGATGAAAATGTCGTTGTGGGATCCAAGTCGCTTTCTAGACCGGCTAGCCTGGTTGCAGGCACTGATGTTCAATCGGTGGACATTATTACTATGGATTATTATATCCATCAGCGCAGTCCTTTCCGCTTCAACTAATTGGGAAGAACTGCGAGCGCATTTCGTCAGCCACATGAGCACGCCACGCTATCTGTTTTTGGCCTGGATCAGCTTCCCTTTTATCAAGGCCCTGCATGAGTTGGGCCATGCCCTTGCCGTGCATCGTTGGGGTGGTAAGGTCAACGAGACGGGCATCACCCTGTTCTTGCTGACGCCAGCACCTTATGTAGATGCCTCGGCGGCCAGCGGTTTCCGCAGGCCGATGCAAAGAGTCGTGGTTGGTTCCGTAGGATTGATGGTGGAGTTACTTCTGGCCGCAGTTTCACTGCTAATCTGGTATAGCTCGCAACCGGGGATGGTGCAGGATCTGGCTTTCGTGGTGATGTTCGTTTGCAGCGTTTCAACCTTGCTATTCAATGGAAATCCCTTACTGCGCTTTGATGCGTATTACATCATGTGCGATGTATTCGACTTGCCTAATCTTGCTACACGCAGCAGAACTTATTGGACTCACTGCATGAAAAAGCTGGTGCTGGGGAGTAAGTCTGTCATCTCCATGCCTTACGCGACAGGTGAACGCAAATGGCTAATTGCTTACGCACCACTCTCCATTTTTTATACATTGTTTATCGTCAGCTATGTGATTCTCTGGCTAGGGTCGCAATCATTCATTGTCGGCATCGTTGGCGGGCTTTTCATGCTTGGCGGCATGATCATCAAGCCATTGTATTCCGTGATCAACAGCATACTGAAGACAGCACCTTTGGGTGCTGCGCGCTTCCGGGCAAAAATGGTGATAGCCTCGTCCCTGGGTTTGGCGATCATCCTGCTGACACTGATTCCTGTGCCTTTCAATACGACGGCACAGGGCGTGGTCTGGATACCGGACGAGGCGCTGGTACGTGCCGAGTCTGAAGGATTCATCAGAGAGATTCGTGTCTATCATGGCGATCCAGTAGAACCCGGACAGGTGCTGGTGGTGCTGGAAGACCCGGAACTGACTGCAGAGCGGAACAAGAAGCAGAAACAGGTAGAAGGGTTGCGCACCGATCAATTCAATCAGTTATTTCAGGATCCTAGTCGTGCCATGAGTACAGGCGAAAAAATAGAAAGCCTGAATGCAGAAATAAAGAGACTGAATGAACGTATTGCAGGTTTGTTGGTACGTAGCAAAGCCAGTGGCTATCTGGTCATGCCGCATCAATACGACATGCCTGGTATGTTTGTGAAAAAAGGAGCATTGCTGGGTTATGTGTTGAATCAGGATGCAGTCAACGTCCGTGTTGCTGTCCCTGAACCTGATGCAGAATTGCTGCACGAAAACCTGCGCAATGTACAGGTGCGCATCGCCGATCGCCCGGGTGAAGCGATCTCAGCCCAATTGATATCAGATAACAACAGCGTTACACATAGTTTGCCAAGCGCAGCACTTGGGGACAGAAATGGCGGCAGGTATCCCACAGACCCGGCAGATAAGGATGGTCTTACCGCCACCGAACCATTCGTGCTGGTCGACCTCAAGCTGCCTTCTGTCGTTTTGGAACGTGTAGGCACGCGCGCCATCGTGCGTTTCAATCACGGTAATGAACCTATTGCACAGCAGGCTTATCGCAGGCTGAGACAGGTATTTTTGCGTTACTTCAATGCTTCGTCCTGAGGTTGCTTTGAGCAACGTCAAAAACCCCGTTCCCGGCATTTTGCTGGGGAGTTACCCGGAAAAGCAGGTAGTAGAAGAGAGCTTTACGCAAAAGCTGAAACACACCCTGCTTGCCCCGTACGCATTTTTTGCGGTTAATAGCGCCAGATGGTATGCACCACTGATTAAAGAGATTAACGCAGCGGATTCGCAGTTAACCGGAGTTACGGATGACGAATTACGCGAACGGGTGTTTGCACTGCGTGCCAAGCTATCCATGCACGGATTTACCCGATTACTCAAGATAGAAGCGCTGGCGGTGGTAAAACAGTCCTGCCGGCGGGTACTCGGTGTTACTCCCTATGACACTCAGTTGCTTGCCGCCTGCATCATTCTCGATGGCAAGCTGGCGGAAATGGCGACCGGAGAAGGAAAAACGCTTGCTGCTGCCATAGGGGTAGCGGCTATAGCGCTCTCCGGGACACCGGTACATCTGATTACATCCAACGACTATCTGGTGGTGCGAGATGCCAAAAAATTGCAGCCACTTTATGCCTTTCTGGGTTTGGGCGTTGGGACTGTCACCCAGGAAATGGATGAGAATCAACGTCGTCTGGCCTATGCCTGCGACATTACCTATTGCACGGCAAAGGAACTTGTTTTCGATTACCTGCGGGATATCGCCATTGGTGGCCGCAAACGCTCCAATCTGCATAGTCGCGTATCACAGCTTAGCGGGCTGACCTACCAGCCTGTGTTGCGTGGCCTGTGCATGGCTGTGATTGATGAGGCCGACAGTATTCTGATCGACGAAGCCAGAGTGCCCCTTATACTGTCTGAGAGCGTTGTTGATGGCAAACAACTCGATTATTACCATAAGGCGCGGGCGTTAGCGGCCGCTATGGTGATGCCCGCAGACTATATCCTTGATCGTCACGCCATGACAGTGATGTTGACCGACGCAGGTCGGCAAAATCTGGAACAGGGTGCCAAATCACTGGGGGCGTTGTGGCATAACCGTATGCACAGGGAAGAGGCCATCTGTCAGGCACTGGCTGCACAATATCTGTATCGGCGCGATAAGCATTATCTGGTTCGCGCCGGTGCCGTATACATTATCGACGAGATCACCGGGCGCATTTCGCCGGGGCGCGTATGGTCGCGCGGTTTGCATCAGTTGATAGAGATCAAGGAAGGTTGCAAGCCCAGCGGCGAAATGCTCACTGCTGCTCAGATTACCTACCAGCGATTTTTTCCGCGCTACCTTAAGTTGGGTGGCATGAGCGGTACGCTCAGCGAATCAAGAGCAGAATTGTACGAGGTGTTCGGGCTGATGCTGACCAAAGTCCCACTGCGCCAGCCAAGCAGGCGGACTATACTAACTACCCATATTTATCGTGATCAGGAAGCGCAGTGGGATGCTGTGGTAGCAAGAGTAATGCTCTGCCATCAACAGCATAGACCGGTACTGATAGGCACCGATTCAGTTGCTGATTCGGAAGCTTTGTCGCAACGGCTATCAGCAGCCAATCTTGCGCACGTTGTGCTGAATGCCAGGCAAGACCAGCATGAAGCTGAGATTGTCGCGCGGGTCGGTGAGATGGGACAAATCACGGTTTCTACAAACATGGCAGGTCGCGGTACGGATATTCCGCTAGGGGAGGGAGTAGAACAACTGGGCGGTTTGCATCTCATCATTTGCCAGCACAATACATCGTGCCGCATAGACCGTCAGTTGCTGGGACGTTGCGCCCGCCAGGGTAATCCCGGTAGCGCCGAAACGCTTATATCCTTCGACAAACCATTGATCGCCCGGCTACTCCATGGGTTATTGCATAGCTGGTTCAAAAGACTTGCCGGAGCAGATGGTTTTTGCTATCCGCAATGGCTGGTCAAGCTTGTCGTACTTTTGCCACAGTGGCTGGAAGAAGCGCATCAGCGGGCACAACGGCGTGAAATGAAGGAACTGGATGCAAGGCTGGAACGTGAGGCGCTGACGTATAACGATTGAATAAGCTCCCGGCTAAGCGCAGATCCTGCATTTGCTTTACCTTTTACGCGATGTCAAGATTCGTTAATAATTAAGCGTTATTCTGTATTATTTTTATTCAAAATGAATGGGGGAATTTAATGGAACAGTTCTACTGGATCGCATTTGGATTTGTGGCATTCCTCGTGTTGTCTGTATTTCTGGGTTGGTTTTTCACAGTAAATACAGCAGAGGTCGCGATCATTGTCAGATTCGGAAAATTCCTCCGTGTGGCCAATGCCGGATTGAATTGGAAATGGCCATTCATAGATGAAGTGGCGGGCAAGGTAACCCTGCGGGTGAACCAGATTGCGCTGACCATGGAAACGAAGACCAAAGACAATGTGTTCGTCACCATTCCTATTTCCGTTCAGAACCGCGTTCGCCCAGAAGGTGTTTATGATGCATTTTATAAACTGTCGAATCCTGTTGAGCAGATTCAATCTTATGTTGAGCAGGTGATTCTGGGTCATGTTCCAGGCATGACATTGGACGAAGTGTTTGCCACGCAATCAGGAATTGCGGCAGCAGTGAAGAAAGAACTGGATGTCGATATGGCCGGATTCGGTTATGAGATCGTCAATGTCCTGGTTACAGATATTGTCCCGGATGCAAAAGTGAAGTCGGCGATGAACGATATCAATGCTGCTCAACGCGAGCAGGTTGCCGCAAGTGCCAGGGGCGAAGCCGAGAAGATTCTGGTGGTTAAAAAGGCGGAGGCGGAAGCAGAAAGCAAAGCGCTACAAGGGCAGGGTATTGCTAATGAAAGAAAAGCCATTATTGAAGGTCTGCAGAATTCAATAGAGCAATTCCGGAAAACCGTGGATGGTTCAAGCACCGCTGAAGTGATGCAACTGGTATTGATCACCCAGTACTTTGATACCCTGAAATCCATCGGCGATAGCGATAAAACCAATACACTGTTCTTGTCGCACTCCCCCGGATCGGTGAAAGACATTTCTGACCAGATCATGGAATCCATGCTGGTTGCGGAAAGAGCTAAGGTTTAAGATAAACTGTTAAGGGGATGTATGCGTATTTACAGCGACAAGGGTTGCATCCCCAGTGACTAAATTGCTCCGTGGGAATGGTAATCGCGCTAGTCCTGCCGGTTTAGCAGGCTGATTCTCGCATTTAACACCAGATTTTCCAGCAGCAGCCTGACCATTGCAGTCGCAAGCACGATCTCGCGCTGTTCATCACTTTCATCAGCCAGGTTGCTTACCAGCTCTGAAACGTCGAGGCAGGCCAGTTGTCTGAGGTCGTCGGCAGCAAAAGGCAGCTCGGAGAAATCGATGGGATCTTCTTTTTCAACGTCTGCCAACAATTCGAACAGGACTTTCGGGTTCATGGCGGCAGATTGTTGTGCACTCTCTGGTTAACCGTCTTTAGGCCGCAGCTACCTGCCCCCAGAATCTGGACATGTGCAGGTTAGCGCCGGCAGTATCTTTATGGACTTGTTTGACGATGGCGAATTGTGGCTCTAGCGTTTCTCTGATAATGATTTTATGTACTGGCATTTCCGCACTGTTTACAGCAACACGTGCAATCACACTGCCAGCGGCGGGACCTTGTTTCAGCACGATGGCAATCTCTCCGCTTTTGAGCATGACGGCGATGCCTGGTGGATGTATGCCTATGATTTTGACGAAATGTGGTGCTAGTTGCGGTTTGAATTCTTTTTGTTTTTCCAGCAAAAGGTCGCTCACCGTGTCTGCAGGCAGCGCAGGACGGTGCTCGCCCCGGGAAGTGACACGCGCGCAATAACGATCTGCGAATCCGATGATGTTTGCATTCAGGGGAATCTCGTCGCCCTTCTTTTTAAAAGGATAGCCACTGCCATCCTCGTTTTCATGGTGGCATAGCACGTAACTGAGCCATGCTTCATTTTTGATGCCAGCCTCTTTTAATATCTCTACACTTTTTTGGGGGTGGCGTAGTACCGCTTCTCTTTCTTCAGGTGACAGGGGGCTGGCTTTGTTACTGACCTTGATCTGTAGTTCCAGCATGCCGACATTGGCGGTAAGGGCGGCTGCCATGATGGACAGGACATCTTCAACAGGTTGATTCATGGCCCGTGCCATCAGTCCGGCGATGATGGCGCAATTGACGGGGTGGTGAAATGCGTAATGCATGGCACCTTGATTGAGGAAAATGGTGGCGATGGCAATATCGGGATTCAACTCCAGGGCGCCGTAGATGATCTGCGCGATCATGGTGATGGTTAACTCTGCATCTAATTCCTGCGACTCTGCTTTTTTTTCTGCGCCCTTGCTTCCATCCTTTACAGCAGTCTGATCCGCCGGTTCATCCGCAACTTCATCGGTATTGTTTTTCAGAGCGGACAGAGTCTCCCTAAGCATTTTATTCGCCTGATTGATCATGCGCACGACCGATAACAGTCCCTGAGCCGTTTTGCCTGCATCAATCGCATCACTTTCCTTGTAATGCAACTTTTGCGCTGAAAGAGTTTTCCAATGTTCTTCACTAGTGATGGACTCACCTGCCTTCAGCACTATTTGCTCGTCTTCGCTATAGATATTCCAGCGTACGGGTTGCCCAACAATGAAGTTGGCTAATGACAGATAGATTTTGGACATTTATATATTTTTTACAATCAATAGTTACAGTGTAGTTGCGATTGATTAAACGTTATCATTATCGTATATGTTGGTTAACTATTGTGTATGAGATCATCAAAATGATTTTACGACTGTTGGTTGCCATGGGGTTTGCATTACTCAGTGCTTGCGCCACGGACACGCCAGCATCAATGGATGGCAAGCAAGTTCCGCACCTTGATAGTCGCAATACGCTTAATCAGCTGGGAAAAGCCGATCTTGACCGCATGGCGGATGTGGAGATGCAGGCAAACAGCGACAGTTTGCGTCTGCTGATGACCAAGCTCTACAAACGTAACCCGCACGAGCTGAAAAAGAGCACTTCAAGTAGCGTGGAAGAAATGGTGAACTGGGTGTTCAATGGGTCACATGGCTGGCAATTCAAGGAAATCAATCAAAAGCAGGGTATTGCAGCCATCCAGCTCGCATTTGACCCAACTTACAAAGGCGATAGAGTGCTGCCTTTCATCGTAGGCTTGCAAACCATGCTGGTGAAAGCACATGGAGGGAAAGTGGATTTTTATATGACCGACAGCATAGAACCGCAGAGTGTGTACAACGCTGCGCGCAATATGGAAATCGCTGCGTGGAAGTTATCAACGGCACGCGACGAGTCGGGTACGCTTTACTTGCTGACCAATGAGATCAACGATACCGAGCGCAATCTGAGTTTTGAAAGAGAGTTCGGCAAGATCATCGGACGTTTGGATCTGTATGCGGTCACGCTGGAAGAAAAATCACAGCGTTTCATCACGCGCGTCACTCACGGTCTGGCTACGGCTATATTCTTTCCACTTTAACGCACTACATTGAAGCCGATGTTTACGATGCAGGCTGGCGATTCCACAATACGTCGGGTTCACCCTGCAACCGGTTGAAGGTGCGTGCCAGTACAAACAGAAAATCCGACAAGCGGTTGATATATTGCACCACGGCAGGGGTGACATGCTCGCTTTGCGTCAAGGTCACCACGCGGCGTTCGGCGCGGCGGCACACAGTACGCGCCTGATGCGTCAATGCCGCAGCCCGGGTGCCGCCGGGCAGGATGAATTCCTTGAGCGGTGATAGATGTTCGTTCAGCTGGTCCAGCCTTTGTTCAAGCCAATCGGTACGCTCGCTCTTCAACAGCACATAACCCGGAATGCATAACTCGCCGCCCAAATCGAATAGATCGTGCTGGATGGCGATGAGTATCCTATGTATGTCTTCCGGCATGGTTTCTATCAGCAATACACCGATGATGGAATTCAGTTCGTCCACATCACCCATGGCTTCCACCCGCGGGCTGTTTTTTGCGGTGCGTGAACCGTCGCCCAATCCGGTACTCCCGTCGTCGCCGGTGCGTGTGTAGATTTTGCTCAGACGGTTAGCCATGAAGCTGATTCCTTACGCATGAAATTCGAATGCCGGGATTGTATGCTAAATGTATGCGAAATTGTGGCTCACAGCCTGGACGGGTAGTAGACTAGCCACTTTTTAACGATCACCAAGCCCATGAGCAATGCCCCCATAGGCGTATTTGATTCCGGCATCGGCGGCTTGTCGGTGCTGCGGCACATCCGCAGCCTGTTGCCGCATGAAGCACTGCTGTACGTGGCAGACTCCTCCCATGCCCCGTACGGTAACAAGTCGCAACACTTTATACGCGAACGCGCCATCACTTTGGCGGATTTCCTGATCGCACAAGGAGCGAAAGCGCTGGTGGTGGCATGCAATACGGCCACTGCAGCTGCGATTGAAACGCTACGCAAACAATATGATCTGCCCATCATAGGGATGGAGCCTGCGGTCAAGCCCGCCGCTACCGCCACAAAAACCGGCGTGATTGGCGTACTGGCAACCGCCGGCACGCTCAAAAGTGCACAATTTGCCGCGTTGCTGGAAAGTTATGGGAAAAATGTGACGGTGGTGACGCAGGCCGGTCATGGCCTGGTGGAATGTATTGAACGCGGCGAATTGGCGACTGATCAGGTCAGGAATCTACTTGAAGGTTATCTCAAGCCATTGCTGGAAGCGCAGGCGGATACCATTGTGCTCGGTTGTACCCATTACCCGTTTGTTCGGCCTCTGATCGAAGAGATCGCGGGACGTGATGTGACACTGATTGATACCGGACAGGCTGTGGCCAGGCAATTACAAAAGCGCCTCGAAGAAAAGAATTTACTGGCAGAAGCCGGCAAACCGTCAGACGTGACATTCTGGTCTAATAGTCAGAATGCAGACGCAGAGGAGGTACTGAAGCTGATCTGGGGAGAGTGGTCAGCTTAGTGGTGGCCGACCACTTCACCAGCCTTGAGTCTGTATTTCGTTCCGCAATAAGGGCACATGGCGTGTCCGGTATCTGCGATGTCCAGAAATACGCGCGGGTGTGAACACCAAAGAGCGACCTCGTCGGTGGGGCAGTGCAGAGGCAGGTCTTTGGCGGTGATCTCTATCTCGGATGCTTGCGACATGACGTCTCCAGTTTTTAGGCTAGGTTTAATTTGACCTGATTTATTTAAACCAGGGTTAACCAGCTTTGATGGCGCGCGGATTTTCCTGTCACTACATCAAAGAACATGGCTTGCAGTTTTTCCGTGATCGGCCCGCGTGTGCCTTTTCCGATAGCGCGATTATCCAGTTCCCGTATCGGTGTAACTTCGGCCGCTGTGCCGGTAAAGAAGGCTTCGTCGGCACAGTATACTTCATCGCGGGTGATACGCTTTTCGATCACCTGGATGCCGATCTCACCTGCCAGGCTGATAATGGTGTCTCGGGTGATGCCTTCCAGCGCGCTGGTCAGATCCGGCGTGTACAGCTTGCCGTTGCGTACGATAAAGACATTTTCACCGGAACCTTCCGCCACAAATCCATCCACGTCCAGCAGCAGGGCTTCGTCGTAACCATCCTGAGCAGCTTCCTGATGTGCCAGTATACTGTTCATATAGTTACCATTGGCCTTGGCCTTGCACATGGTGATGTTGACGTGGTGACGGGCGAAAGACGAAGTCTTGACTCTGATGCCGCTTTCCAGCGCTTCTTTGCCCAGGTAAGCGCCCCATGTCCAGGCGGCCACAATCACATGTACTGATAGTGTCTTGGCTGCGATGCCCATCGCTTCGGCGCCATAGAATGCCATCGGGCGCATATAGCCGGCTTCCAGCTTGTTTTCACGCACTGCGGCCTTCTGCGCTTCTACCAGCGTGGCTTTGTCGTAAGGTATTCTCATGCCCAGAATATGTGCGGAACGCAGCAGGCGGTCTGTGTGTTCCGATAAACGGAAAATGGCGGTACCTTTATCCGTCTTGTAAGCGCGTACGCCTTCGAACACGCCCATACCGTAGTGCAGAGTGTGCGTGAGCACGTGCGTCGTGGCTTCCCGCCAAGGCACCATTTTGCCGTCATACCAGATTAGACCGTCTCGGTCAGCCATTGACATCGCTCTATTCTCCAGAAGCTGTTCTTGTTTAAGAAAAGAGAATTGTAACCTTGATGGTTGCCGACAGGAAGGCTTGTATTGCTGTGCGGAATTGTTTCCGGGTTATAAATTGGCTTGAACTGCCAATTGAATAATGCTATCTTTCGGCGGGTGCGGCATTTTGTCTTACTCTACGTTGATTTGAACTGCTGCTGATTGATGAAGGTCAAAGCAATCACGGCTTCAGAGGAGTATGCGGCAGGAGTATGCGCTCGTTGGGTTCGCAAGAGGTGGGGGGTGTTTTTATGTCTGATTTTAATCTGATATCAAGGCCTTACTGTTCTTTTTCAGAGCATCAGCAGCGACGTTTTTTTGTTGCAATCGTGCTACTCATATGTTTGGTGGCGGGTGGTTTTAGTCTGGTTGGAGCATGGATGGTAATGCCTTTCGCTGGGCTTGAGTTGCTGGCTTTGGCAGTTGCTTTTTACTATGTAAACTACACTGCGGAAGATTACGAGAGCATCTGGGTGGGCGGTGACTGCCTGGTAGTGGAGCGAAGAATTCTCAGGAAAACGGAGCGAATTGAATTCAGCCGTTATTGGGTCCGGGTCATCATGGCCGTATCCCATAATAAGCAAGAATTGAGGTTGCGTTCGCACGACAAGGAAATTGAATTCGGTCGTTACATGAGTGAAGAGCAGCGGTTTGTATTGGCGCGGGAACTGAAAAGTATGACGGGCACGTCGTACAGATAATTAACAAGTATTGAGGGAGATTGTTATGGTTGGTAAGAGGTTGCGGATAGCGGTGATGAGCTTGGCGATGGGGCTTTGGTCGGTGATGGCCTGGGCTAACTATTCATGGAATTTCCCAACGCCAGCAACCCCGATAGCAACTGATACGCTGCATGTGCATAACAAATTTATGATCATTGCGATGATCATATTCTTTGTTGTTCTCGGTATCATGATTTTTTCGATTTTCAATCATCGCAAGGACAAAGGCTTCAAGGCGGCAACCTTTACTGGTCCAAGCACCGCCAAGCAGGTAATTTGGACTCTTGCGCCGTTTGCATTGCTACTTTATATCGACTTTATCCTGATGGGGATTCCTGCGTATCACAGTGTTGTCATGATGGAAGACACCAAAAACGGCGCAGACATGGTACTCAAGGTCACTGGTATGCAATGGCGCTGGCAATATGAATACATGGATGGTTATGCCAAAGGGATCAAGTTCGTGAGCAATCTGGCAACGCCGCAAGACCAGATTGATAACAAGGCCCCCAAGGGCGAGCATTATCTGCTGGAAGTCGATGAGCCTGTGATATTGCCGGTCAACAAGAAGGTGCGTGTGATCCTGACTTCAAATGACGTCATTCATACTTGGTGGGTGCCGCAATTTGGTGTCGCACGCGATGCGATCCCCGGTTTTCTGCGCGAAACATGGGTGAAGATTGAGCAGCCAGGAACTTATCGTGGGCAATGTAAGGAATTGTGCGGGAAAGGCCATGGCTTCATGCCGGTGGTTGTAAACGCAGTGTCTGAAGATGAGTTCAAGAAATGGGCCGATGCGAAAAGGGCAGAGTTGGCTACTGCTTCAGCCGGAGCGGATAAAACTTGGTCCAAGGAAGATCTGATCTCGCATGGCAAGGAAGTTTATGAAAAGAATTGCGCCGTTTGCCATCAGCTCGATGGTAAAGGTGTTCCACCTGCATTCCCGCCATTGGCAGGCAGCAAGGTTATCAACGGGCCTATCTTTGATAAGGATGGCAAGTTGATTGCCAACAGCCATCTGGACCGCGTGCTTAATGGCAAGAATGTCATGCCAGCCTGGAAGGCGTTGTTGAACGATGTGGA
Source organism: uncultured Methylophilaceae bacterium (assembly GCA_903834185.1). Lineage (GTDB taxonomy): Bacteria > Pseudomonadota > Gammaproteobacteria > Burkholderiales > Methylophilaceae > CAILHX01. Next base: position 133,385 of record CAILHX010000010.1, on the reverse strand, counting down.
TATTGCCTCGGTAGTAACTTACGAGCGAAATTCATTTGGCAACACAATGGGCGATATGCTTCAGCCTGCGCAAGTTAAGGCTTTGCGTTAATCAGGTTGTTTGGTTTGGTATTCATTAAGGAGAAAGTAAATGTCAACAGCTACAACTACAGCTACTCATGATCATAGTCACCATGATCATCACGCCCCGTCAGGTGTGATGCGTTGGCTGACAACTACAAATCACAAGGACATCGGGACGATGTACCTGACCTTTGCGCTTGTCATGTTTCTGGTTGGAGGAACAATGATTCTGGGGGTTCGTGCAGAACTGTTCAAACCCGGTCTGCAATTGATGAAGCCGGAGTTCTTCAATCAATTGATCGGCGTACACGCTCTGGTCATGATTTTTGCTGCATTGATGCCAGCAGCAACAGGTTTTGCCAACTGGATGCTCCCGTTGCAGCTGGGTGCGCCTGACATGGCGCTTCCACGCTTGAACAACTGGGGTTTCTGGCTATTGCCGCCAGCCGCTATCTTGTTGACGGCACCGTTCACGCTTGCCCTGTTCGGGATAGGCGATGGAGCCGTGGCAACGGGCTGGACACTATACGCACCGCTATCAGTTCAAGGTGGCATCGGTGTTGACTTTGCGATTTTCTCTGTGCACTTGTTGGGTATTTCTTCAGTGCTCGGCTCCATCAATATCATCGTGACGATCTTTAACATGCGTGCACCCGGCATGACGCTGTTCAAGATGCCATTGTTTGCCTGGGGCTGGCTGATCACAGCATTTCTGCTGATCGCAACAATTCCCGTGCTGGCAGGCGCAGTTACCATGTTGCTGACAGACCGACACTTCGGCACCCACTTCTTTGATGCGGCTGGCGGTGGTGACCCCATCCTGTTCCAGCATTTGTTCTGGTTCTTCGGCCACCCTGAAGTCTATATTCTGTTATTACCGGTCTGGGGTTTTATTCCTCATATTCTTTCCGCGTTTTCGCGCAAGCCGGTGTATGGCTACAAGGCTCAGGTATATTCATTCTGGGCTATCGGTATCCTGTCAGTCGTTGTTTGGGCTCACCACTTCTTTACTGTAGGGATGCCGGTTCCGGCACTGCTCTACTTCATGTATAGCACCATGTCCATTTCGTTGCCTCTGGCCGTGTTGTTTTTCTGCTGGATTGCGACCATGTGGAAGGGTTCCATGAGTTTTGAGACCCCGATGCTGTTCGCTACAGGCTGGATCATACTGTTCGGCATTGGCGGATTGACCGGACTGGTGCTGGCAGACGTTGCAGCCGACGCGCAGTATCACCACTCCTACTTCGTTGTGGCCCATTTCCATTACACGCTGTTCGCTGGCGGCATTATGGGCATCATGGCGGGCGTTTACTTCTGGCTGCCCAAAATGACAGGCTATATGTATAGCGAAAAATTGGGCAAGTTGCATTTCTGGATGACCGCCATTGCTTTCAATATGACGTTTATCCCTCAGTTTTTCCTCGGGTTGGCTGGTATGCCGCGCCGTATTCCTGACTACGCATTGCAATTTGCTGAATTCAACATGATTTCATCGATTGCTGCTTTCATACTGGGTCTATCGCAGCTTATTCTGGTATACAACATTGTGTCTTGTGTGCGCGGTAAAGGCGAGAAAGCCAAAGACAATCCATGGGAAGGTGCTCAGGGTCTGGAGTGGACATTGCCATCACCACCTCCATACCACAGCTTCACTGAACAGCCGGTGGTGAAGTAATTTAAGGCAGGGTGGGGAATGCTTTCCCCACCCGATCCAGAAATACTATTAATGCAATTTAACCAAGTGAAAGAGCAGCAGGAAAATAAAATATCCAATAAGAAATTGGCTTTGATCATTGGCGTGCTGGTATTTGTTTGGTATGTTTCCGCGATTCTGGTGGTTTTGCGGTGACTTCGGATTCAGATAGGAATGCGGCTAATAAAAGGCTGATTTTCAAGTTGGTGCTGATGTTGTTGGGGTCGGTACTTTTTGCAATAGCAATGGTGCCGCTTTACAACGTTTTGTGTGATGTCACAGGTTTTAATGGGAAAACCAAGAACTCTGCAGAACTTGTCGAAAAGTCATTAAAGGTCGACAACACACGCTGGGTCAAGATAGAGTTCACCAGCAACGTGATGTCGGGGTTGTCGTGGGAATTTGCACCCATGCAGAGCAGTATGGTGGTTCATCCGGGGCAGTTGGAACTGGCAAAGTATGTTGCTAAAAATATCACGGATCAGGACTCCACCGGGCAGGCAATACCCAGCATAACACCTGGTCAGGCCGCGCAATACTTTCGCAAGATTGAGTGTTTCTGTTTTCGGCATCAAGACTTGAAGGCTGGAGAATCAAGGGTGATGCCACTGACGTTTTACATCAGTCCGGAATTGCCGGTCGGGATTAAAACGATCACGTTATCGTATGCTTTTTTTAATGTAACAAAGCAGTAAAGAAGTAACCAGTAAGGTTAGGAAATGTTTCTGTAAAAAGGAACAGCAATTAAAATATACCAAAGAGGGAGTTGAGTATGGCGACCGAAACACAACATTACTACGTGCCCAATCCGAGCCCGTATCCATTCATTTTGTCTAGCGGATTGTTGTTGCTGACATCCGGGTTTGTTTTCAAAATGAACAATTTTGCGCCTGGCGTTTGGATGATGTTCCTTGGATTTTTGTGCGTACTGTACGTGCTGTTCGGATGGTTTGGCAAAGTTATAGGCGAAAGCGAAAGTGGCCAATATCGTGAATGGGAGGACAAATCATTTCGTATTGCAATGATTGTATTTATTTCGTCGGAAGTCGCATTCTTTGCGGCCTTTTTCGGAGCGTTATTCTTCGTCAGGAATATCGGCATACCTGAACTTGCGCACTTCGACCCCAGCCTGACTCCATACAAGGGCTTTACCGCGATATGGCCATCAGCAGGGCCGGGCGGCATGGTTCTTGGCAAACTGTACGAAGTTGCCAAGTTCGAGCCTATGAAACCGCTAGGTTTGCCAGCAATCAATACAATGATTCTGCTTACTTCCGGACTGACCGTTACCTGGGCTCATTGGGGGCTGGTAAAAGATAACCGTCGGCAATTGATTCTTGGATTGTTCATGACCGTTGTATTGGGTATTTCATTCCTGCTATGTCAAGCATATGAGTATCATCATGCGTATACAGAAATGGGCTTGACGCTGGGAACAGGGGCTTACGGCGCAACCTTCTTCATGCTCACTGGCTTCCATGGTTTCCATGTGTTGCTGGGAACCATCATGCTAACCGTGATTCTGCTGCGTAGTATTAACGGTCACTTCAAGCCTAACCACCACTTTGCTTTTGAAGGTGTGGCATGGTACTGGCACTTTGTGGACGTCGTCTGGCTTTTGTTGTTTGTTTTGGTTTACTGGCTATAAGGCAATAAAATAGGCGACGTTTTTGGCGTCGCCTATTTCAAATCCAGCTTAAATCGCATTAAATCGCGGTTACAGTCCATGTCCTATCAAGTTAAATTGATAGCCTATTATCAGTAAAATAAACAAAAAGATGGAAAGCGAGATGCGTAGCGAGAGCGCCTTGACTGTTCTGTCTCCGTGGCCTTTGTCCTTGAACAAGTAGAAAAGCCCGGAAAAAAGACTTCCCAGTATAAGTATTAAAACAGCAATAACGAACAACTTGGCTAGCATTGGATATTCCTCATAAAGCCTAAACGTTTGATTATGCGATCTAGCTGGATGTATTGCAATGTTTTCAGAAGTATTCGCAGCAAAGACTGCTGATGTCATTTGAAGGAAAAAGTTTGCGTTTTCAATTTCGTCCACGCTGGTTTACGACTTTAGTCACGGCGCTCCTAATCGCTGTCATGATCAAGTTGGGCTTCTGGCAATACAACAAAGCCGAGCAGAAGCAGTCCTTGCAGGCGACCTATGACGCCAGGGCTCATCAGCCTGCAATCCCCGTGCCGCAAAGCATCACTAACCTGGAAGACTGGCGTTACCGCCGGTTGCAGTCCGATGGAAAGTACCTGACCGACTATCAGATATTGCTGGATAATCAGATTGAAGATGAGCAAGCCGGATATCATGTCATCACGCCGTTTAAAACCGAGGCAGGGGCAACGGTACTGGTGGATAGAGGCTGGATTCCGGTAGGCAACAGAAACCAACTGCCAACGGTGGTCACGCCATCGACAACCACGAGAGTCAGTGGATTTTCATGGATACCATCACCCAAGTTTTTTGAATTGGCCGCTCCCGAAGAGGGACAGTCATGGCAGCCCGTCTGGCAGAACATGGATATGGTACGTTATGCCAAACGGGTACCATTCAAGGTTCTGCCCTTTGTGATACGCCTCGATGCCAATAGCTCAGCAGATGGTTTTGTGCGTAACTGGGTGATGCCCGCAGAACGTATTGAAATGCATATAGGCTATGCATATCAATGGTGGGGTTTTTCAGTTGCCCTGTTTGCTACCTGGATAGTTGTAAATCTGCGAAGGAAACCTCAGTGACACAACCAAACAAGGGAAAGCTGCAACTTATATTGTTGCTGGCAATCTTTATCCTGCCTGTGCTTGTCGTGTTGGGGCTTTATTGGACCAATTGGAATCCTTCCGGTGGAAAGAGCCATGGTGTCCTGATCAAGCCTCCGCAGGAGATAACCGTTTCCGCTATGCAGGATGTTTCGGGTAAATGGTTCCGGCCAGCAGACTGGCGCGACAGATGGCATCTGGTCAAGGTTTCCAGTGGCGCCTGCGCTGAACAATGTATCCAGGACTTGCACGACATGCGTCAGTTGCATGCGTCGCTGGCACAGGATATAGATCGTCTGCAAAGGGTATGGGTGACAACGGCCGATGTGCCAACTGCAGATTTGCTCAAGATCAGACAGCAATATCCTGATCTGGTTATTCTCGCAGCAGCAGACGCTTTGGAAAAAAAACTGGAAGCATCCGGGCAAGCTCATGTCAGGTTTTATCTGGTAGATCCTCTGGGGAAAATCATGATGTATTACCCCGAGGCAACAGAAGTGAGGGACATTAGAACCGACCTGATCAAATTATTCAGATATTCCTGGGCAGGATAATGAAAGCTTTTAACCGTTTAATATTGATTGCAGCAGTTCTCGCGTTTTGTGTTGTTGCGCTTGGCGCATATGTGCGGCTGTCGGATGCAGGCCTGGGCTGCCCCGATTGGCCTGGCTGCTATGGACATATCGGCGTGCCACTTCACGATGTGGCGCAACAGGCGTTCCCGGATAAGCCGTTGGTGCCGCACAAAGCCTGGAAGGAAATGGTTCACAGGTATTTCGCAGGTACCCTGGCCACACTGATACTTGCGATTTGCGTCATGGCCTGGCGTCACAGGAATCTGGTCAAGCCGACCTTGCCGACCTTGCTGCTGTTGCTCGTTATGTTTCAGGCCGCGCTAGGCATGTGGACGGTCACCCTGCTGCTGAAGCCCGCCGTCGTCAGCCTGCACTTGCTTGGAGGCATGGCCACTCTGGGTTTGCTGACCTGGCTCGCAAGTAAAAGATTGTCTGCTGCCAATGATATATCTATGCGTCCCTGGGCAGTATTGGCATTGCTGATACTGGGCTGTCAGATCGCTCTGGGAGGGTGGACCAGCACCAACTATGCAGCCTTGGTCTGTCCGGATTTCCCAATGTGCCAAGGGGTATTATTGCCGCCCACGGACTTTACCCATGCGTTCCGTTTGATAAGAGAACTCGGTCAGAATGCAGATGGAAGCAAGCTTTCTCTTGAAGCAATGACGGCCATTCATCTTGCGCATAGACTGGGTGCGTTAATTACGTTTTTATATCTGGGCTGGTTTGGCAGCAAACTATTGCGCATCCCGGATTTGGCGGTTTGGGGCAGAGTGCTGCTCAGCATTTTATTGGTTCAGGTCGGGCTGGGTATAAGCAATGTGTTGCTTGGCTTGCCTCTAGCAGTGGCCGTGGCGCACAATGCGGGTGCTGCGCTATTGCTGGTAACGCTAGTGGTGATAAACTCCAAGCTTAATCAAGGTTGAAATATGACTACTTCTGTAATTACCACTAATTTCCATCGTCTTAGCATTAGTTGCCGCAGTTTCTTTCTGATGTGCAAGCCGCGCGTGAGCGCCCTGATTGTATTCACTGCCATGATCGGTATGTTCCTCGCCACCCCCGGCATGGTTCCGCTGAATATACTGCTTGCGGCAACTGTGGGTATTGCATTGTCATCAGGTGCCGCCGCCGCAGTTAATTGCCTGATTGAACAAAAGATAGATGCGCGCATGGCGCGCACGCGGGCAAGGCCACTTCCAACCGGGCAAGTGAGTTCATTTCAAACCGCTGTCTTCGCCACGATTATCGGCTCAATCGGCTTGATCATTCTTTATCAATACGTTAACCCGCTCACCATGTGGCTGACTTTCGGCACTTTTCTTGGATACGCGGTCATCTATACCATTTTCCTGAAGCCTGCCAATCCGCTCAATATTGTCATCGGCGGCGCTTCCGGTGCCATGCCACCGATACTTGGATGGGCTGCTGTCAATAATGTGGTATCTCCGGAATCCATTATTCTGTTTTTGATCATCTTTGCCTGGACGCCTCCCCATTTCTGGGCATTAGCACTGTATCGTCGAGACGAATACGCAAAATCAGGTCTTCCCATGCTGCCGGTCACCCATGGCGAAGAGTTTACCCGGCTGCATATACTGCTATACACCATAGTCATGATTACGATCACCTTCATGCCCAATGCCGTAGGCATGAGCGGGTGGATTTATCTGATTTCCGTCATTTTGCTGAACGCCAGGTTTCTTTGGTATGCGATCGAAATTTATCGCAATTACAGCGATGAACTGTCAAAGCGCGCATTTCGTTACTCTATCCTTTACCTGACCTGCTTGTTTGCGGTATTGCTGATAGATCACTATTTTCTTTTTCCGCTGTGAACGTAAAAATGCTGCGTGTGCTATTTCTGGCTGTAATCTTCGCAGCCATTCTGGGCTGTTCCGCTCCAGCTTCGCAGCCTAAATTCATCGCCACGGATATCACTGGATCGCTGATAGGTTCCGACTTCTCCCTGAGCGATCACAATGGCAAATTACGTCGCTTGTCGGATTTTCGCGGTAAAGTCACTCTCTTGTTCTTTGGTTACACCCATTGCCCGGATGCCTGCCCTACCACCATGACTGAATTGGCGCAGGTGGTCAAATTGCTTGGAGATAAAGGCAGGGATGTGCAGGTGCTGTTCGTCACTGTCGATCCGGAACGCGATAGTCTGGACGTACTAAAGAGCTACGTTCCGTCCTTTAATCCTGACTTCCTGGGATTGCGCGGCGACGATGCGACCACACATAAAGTGGCAGAGGATTTCAAGATCTATTATGCGAAGCAGGCATCCAACTCCAAGGCTGGCTACACCATAGACCACAGTACGGGCGTCTATGTGTTCGACAAGCAGGGTCAAATACGGCTATTTCTCACCAATAGCTTAAAACCCAAGGATATTGCGCACGACGTTGGCATGTTGATGTAGATACACAAGCTATTCCAAGCCATACAGCAAGGTTAGCTGCGTTTGGACATACTCCATCGGTTTGCGCTTAAAGCCACTCTTCGCATATTGATGCAAGCGACCTATCACGTAGCACAACAGTAGATTAGCCTGAGACTCCGGTTCCAGTTTACGGCCGGATTGTGTCTCGGCTATACGTAGAGATTGTTTCAGCGTGGACTCAATACGGTCGAACAACTGGTTGATACGCAGTTGCAGGCGATCATCTTCATTCACCAGGGCATCGCCGATCAGCACTCGCGTCATACCGGGGTTCTTTTCAGCGAATAACAGCATGACGGTGAGGATGCGGCGTATCTGTTTCAGGCCATCGCTCTCTTCCGCACTAATTTTATTAATGAGCCCGAACACGGATTGCTCTATGAATTCGATCAGTCCCTCGAACATTTGCGCTTTGCCGGAAAAATGGCGGTAAAGTGCAGCTTCCGAAACGTCAAGTTTAGCGGCGAGTGCTGCCGTGGTGATTTTTTCCCGCTTGGGTGACTCCAGCATTTTTGCCAGCGTCTCCAGGATTTGTTGCTTGCGCTCTCCAGGTTTGGTAGCCATGGTTTTCACACCTTATCAGATTGGGTTGTAGACATAATTCAATCGTGGATTTTATCGAATTATAGATTTTTAATGGCGGCAAGACCCAACACCGAAACCAGGCGTGCATCCACATAGCTTGGTCGTTTGTTGCGGGGATTGATATATACGGTTTTCATTCCCAGGCGCTTGGCTGTTTTCAGGGCAGGCAAATTATCTTCCACCATGATGCAGCGGGATGCTTGCAGCTTCATTTTATTCAGCATGAGCACAAATCCGCTCATCGCCGGTTTGGGTTGAAAGCGGGAAGATTCGATACTGAATACCCCGGTAAATAGATCGCGAATATTCAGCAGTCGCAACACCTGCTCGGCGTAAGCCATAGGCGCATTGGTATAAACGACTTTCTCACCTTGCAGCCGCTGCAAAGTCGTGCGCAGTCCGCGAGATCGAACCACCATTTGCGCCAATTGCGGGAACTGGTGAGTGTGGTGTAGAAAGTGATGCGGGTCGGTGCCGTGGTGACGCATCAACCCGTGCAATGTCGCGCCATAGCGCTGCCAATACTCCATGCGCAGACGGTTGGCACTCTCTTCATTGACATCCAGATGCGTCATCAGATATTGCGTCATGGCACGGTTGATATGCGGAAAGATATGAGCACTCGCGTTATGCAAGGTGTCATCCAGGTCGAAAATCCAAACTCTGTCATGCGGCACTAACTGGAACCCTATCTATCAGCCAGATATGAACGAGGCCATATCTATTTGTGACGGATCAATGTGCCGACACCTTCATCGGTCAGCACTTCCAGCAGCAAAGCGTGCTCAACGCGGCCATCAATGATGTGCACCGATTTCACACCGCTACGGGCCGCATCCAATGCAGAGCTGATCTTGGGCAGCATGCCGCCGGAAAGAGTGCCATCCATGAATAGACCATCGATTTGCTTGGCGGTGAGTCCCGTGAGTAGCTTGCCGTTCTTATCCAGTACCCCCGGAGTATTGGTCAGCAAGACCAGTTTTTCTGCCCCGAGAATTTCCGCCAGTTTGCCTGCCACCACATCGGCGTTGATATTGAAAGTCTCCCCATCTGACCCAACCCCGATCGGGGCGATCACCGGAATAAAGTCGCCTTTGTCGAGGAATTCAATGATGCTGGGGTCTATGCTGGTAATATCACCTACCTGACCGATATCAATGAATTCACCCGGATCATTCAGACTTTCCATCAATAGTTTTTTTGCGCGAATGAAATTGCCATCCTGCCCGGTAAGGCCTACTGCCTTGCCACCGTGGCGATTGATCAGATTGACAATTTCCTTGTTGACCTGACCGCCCAGCACCATCTCCACCACGTCCATGGTCTCTTCATCGGTAACGCGCATGCCCTGGATGAATTCGCCTTTTTTGCCCAGCTTATCCAGCAACTCATTGATCTGCGGCCCGCCGCCATGAACCACCACCGGATTCATTCCTACCAGCTTCAGCAATACCACATCCCGCGCAAAGCTATCTTTGAGCAAAGGGTCGGTCATCGCATTGCCACCGTATTTGATGACAATGGTTTTATCAAAAAAACGCTGGATGTAAGGTAAGGCTTCCGCCAGAATTTGCGCTTTTTGCGCAGCAGTGGTGTCGGTGGACATTGACTTTCTCTGCAAGGGTTAACAGATGTCGCTATTTTACTCCGAAACCTTGTCGTCAGTGACGAGTTTGTCTGACCGTGTATCATGTTAACTATGGTGCTGTAGAGGATGATGATAGGGAGTCATTTTGCAAAACGATATAGAGATTTCTCAGCAAGCCAGTATGAACAAGGTTACGGAGATCGCCAGACAACTGGGGTTGCCGGATGACAGCGTGTTGTCATACGGGCCTTATAAAGCCAAGCTGGATATTGATTCCACTATCAGCCCGTTTGCAGACCATGCCAACGGCAAATTGATTCTGGTGACTGCCATCAGCCCCACGCCTGCGGGTGAGGGCAAAACCACTACCACGGTAGGCTTGGGCGATGCTTTGAATCGTATCGGCAACAAAACCATGATCTGCCTGCGTGAGCCTTCACTGGGTCCGGTATTTGGCATGAAGGGCGGTGCGACTGGTGGCGGGCGGGCACAAGTGGTGCCGATGGAAGACATCAACCTGCATTTCACTGGCGACTTTGCCGCCATCGCGCTGGCACATAATCTGTTATCCGCTCTGATAGACAACCATATCCATCACGGCAATGCGCTGGGTATAGATCCGCGCCAGGTGACGTGGAAGCGCGTCATGGACATGAATGACCGTGCGTTACGGCAGATCGTGGTGGGCTTGGGCGGCAAGGTGAACGGACAGGTCCGCGAGGATGGTTTCGACATCGTGGTGGCGTCGGAGGTGATGGCGATTCTGTGTCTCGCCAGCTCGCTGAAAGATCTGAAACAACGTCTGAGTAACATTGTCATCGGCTACGGTTTTGACGGACAGCCGATACGCGCCAGTGACCTGAAAGCACATGGGGCGATGGCGGTATTGCTCAAGGATGCGATCAAACCCAATCTGGTACAGAGCCTGGAAAATACACCGGCATTGATACATGGTGGACCGTTCGCCAACATCGCCCATGGCTGTAATTCTGTGATCGCGACCAAACTGGCCTTAAAGTTGGCGGATTACGTCGTCACCGAAGCCGGTTTCGGTGCCGATCTGGGAGCAGAGAAATTCATTGATATCAAATGTCGCAAATCCGGTTTAAGGCCATCCGCATGCGTGATCGTGACAACAATACGCGCCTTGAAATATCACGGCGGGGTGGAAGTCAAAGATTTATCCGGTGAAAATTTGGCAGCGCTTGAATCAGGCTTGCTCAACCTGCAGAAACATGTTGAAAACATCACCCAGCATTACGGATTGCCCTGCGTAGTGGCACTCAATCGTTTTAATCAGGATACAGAAGCCGAGATCGCATTATTGCGCGACAAGATGTCGCTACAGGGGGTGAAAGTGATACTGGCTGAACACTGGGCCAGAGGCGGAGAAGGGGCAGAGGAGCTGGCACGGGAAGTGGTGCGTATGGCACAGCCGGACTCGACCATGAAGTTTGTTTATGAAGACGCAGACACGCTGTGGGAGAAGATGCGCAAAGTAGCTACCAGAATCTATGGCGCTGCCGATATCAGTGCATCGCGCCGGGTGCGTGCCTTGATAGCAGGCTTGCAAGATGCAGGCTATGGGCATTATCCGGTGTGCGTAGCCAAAACCCAGTCTTCATTTTCCACCGATGCTTCATTGCGCGGTGCGCCTAAAGGTCACATTGTAACGATACGCGAAGCGCGGCTTTGTGCAGGGGCGGAGTTCGTGGTGATGCTGTGCGACGACATCATGACCATGCCCGGACTACCCAAAGCACCCTGTGCCATGCGCATTGATATCGATGATGACGGTCGCGTGACCGGACTTGCCTGATCATGAGCGCTGAATTCATCGGGTTTTTACGCCGTGTGTTAGCGCCCGATGCTTTGCTCACCGAGCCCGAGCAGCTTGCACCTTATGAATGCGATGCCTTGTCCGCTTATCGTCAGCTTCCCTTGGCGGTGGCATTGCCATCCACTGCTGAGCAGATCGCCGAAGTCATGCAGCTATGCAAAGCGTTTCAGATAGCGGTGGTCGCGCGCGGGCATGGCACAGGTTTATCCGGCGGCGCGCTGCCGCTCAAAGGCGCATTGTTACTTTCCCTTGCCCGTTTGAACAAGATACTCAGCATTGATCCGCTCGCACGTACTGCCACTGTGCAGCCGGGGGTGCGCAATCTTGCCATCTCGGAAGCTGTCGCCGGACATGGCTTGTACTACGCCCCTGACCCTTCTTCGCAGATCGCATGCAGCATAGGCGGCAATGTGGCGGAAAATTCGGGCGGTATTCATTGCCTCAAATACGGGCTCACCGTGCACAACATCCTGGCATTGCGGGTGATCACCATGGATGGCGATATTCTTGCCATCGGCAGTCATGCACTGGATGCCCCCGGGTACGATCTGCTGGCGCTGATGACAGGTTCGGAAGGCATGCTGGGCGTGATCGTGGAAGTCACGGTACGGTTGCTACCCAAGCCGGAACGTGCTCAGGTCATGCTGGCTGCTTTTGACAGTGTGGAGCAGGCTGGGATCGCAGTTGGCGAGATCATTGCCGCCGGTATTATTCCGGCGGGGCTGGAAATGATGGACAAGCTGGCGATACATGCCGCCGAGCAATATGTGCATGCCGGGTATCCCATGCATGCCGCTGCGATCCTGCTGGTAGAGATTGATGGCGTGAACGAAGAAGTGTCACATGGTATACGTGTGGTGCACGACGTGGTGAAGGCCTGCGGCGCAACGGAAATACACACAGCTACCGATAGCGAGCAGCGTGCCAGGTTATGGGCGGGACGCAAGGCAGCGTTTCCGGCAATGGGGCGTATCTCGCCTGATTATTACTGCATGGACGGCACTATCCCGCGCAAGCAATTGCCTACGGTATTGCAGCGCATCGCCGAGCTTTCGGCAGAGTATGGATTGCGTGTCGCCAATGTATTCCATGCCGGGGATGGTAATTTGCATCCGCTGATCTTATACGATGCCAATGTGCCGGATGAATTGCATAAAACAGAACAACTGGGCGGCAAAATATTACAAGCCTGTATAGACGCCGGCGGCACCATTACCGGCGAACATGGCGTGGGCATAGAAAAGATAGATCAGATGTGCGCGCAATTTGCTACGCCTGAACTGGAGATCTTTCATGCTTTGAAATCTGCATTCGACCCGCAGGGCTTGCTCAATCCCGGCAAGGCTGTCCCCAGCTTGTACCGCTGCGCGGAACTGGGGGCCATGCATGTACATGGTGGCAAGCTTGCGCATCCGGAGTTACCAAGATTTTGACCCGCCAAGGTTTTAAATGAACGACTGGCTAGAGCAAGCTTCAGATCGCATCAAACAGGCTGTTGCAGATAAGCAAACGCTTACTATACGAGGCGGAAACAGCAAGCATTTCTATGGCAATGCCGCGAGTGGGAGTGTGCTAAGTACGCTTGCAAACAGCGGCATCGTCGATTACAAACCACGCGAATTGACCATCACCGCTTTAGCAGGCACTCCGCTGTCCGAGATCGAGTCGCTCCTCGCGCAAAACAATCAGATACTGCCTTTCGAGCCGCCGCATTTCGGCACAGCGACCTGGGGCGGTTGCGTCGCGTCCGGATTGTCCGGGCCGAGCAGGCCGTACCGTGGCGCGGTACGCGATGCAGTGCTCGGAGTTAGCCTGCTCGATGGGCGCGGGCAACATCTTCACTTCGGTGGTCGTGTCATCAAGAATGTGGCGGGTTATGATGTGTCGCGTCTGATGGCGGGGTCCATGGGTACGCTGGGGGTGCTGACCGAGATCACCTGCAAAGTGCTGCCGCGACCTGAATGTGAACGAACAGTGGTACTGGATTCGGATCGCAACATTGCCATTCACACCATGAACATGCTGGCGACAAAACCTCTGCCTATTTCTGCAACAGCATGGCGCAGAGGTGAAGGTGTACTTGGGCAAATGCTGATACGCCTGTCAGGTACTGAAAGTGCAGTCGTCGCTGCGATGAAGCAGATCGGTGGTACCCGGTTTGGCGACACAACATCCAACGACACGACTTTTTGGGATGATTTGAAAGAACACCGACTAGCCGAGTTCGCAGCGCGCCCCTTGTGGCGGGTAAGTGTGCCTGCCACCACTCAGGCCAGATCTGCCGCATTGGAGTTCCCCAATGTTGTCATGGTGGAGTGGGGTGGTGCATTGCGTTGGCTGGGTGGAGATTTGCCTGCTGATTACATCTTTTGCCTGGCAGCTCATATGGGCGGCCATGCTACGCTATTTTACCAAGGAGACAACGGGCTCCATGAAGCCAATGGGGAAGGTATAACCGGGCAAGAGGTTGTGAATGTGTTCTCGCCGCTGACGTTACCCATGGCCGAGATGAACCAGCGTATCCGCCAGATATTCGACCCGCACGGCGTGTTTGACGCAAACAGGCTATAACTATTATGCAGACCAATCTGATGCCGGATGTGCTCAATACGCCACAAGGCCGCGAGGCTGAGGCTATTTTGCGACAATGCGTTCATTGCGGATTCTGCAACGCCACCTGTCCCACCTATCAGGTGAAAGGGGACGAGCTGGACGGTCCGCGAGGGCGCATCTATCTGATGAAGCAGATGCTGGAAGGAACTGCTGCCGGCGCTGATACCATGTTGCATCTGGATCGTTGCCTGACTTGTCGCGGTTGCGAGACCAGTTGCCCGTCGGGTGTGGAGTATGGGAAGTTGCTGGAAATCGGACGTACAACAATTGAGCGCAAAGTCTCGCGGCCGTGGAAGCAAAAAATCAGTCGTTATCTGCTAAGCAGGATATTGCCGAATCGAAGCTTATTTGCGGCTGTGTTGAAGGCGGCGCGCTTATTCAAACAGGTGCTGCCTGCTGGCTTGCGCCGTAAGGTTCCGGCCGTATCTCCTTTCATGGCTTGGCCTGAAGCACGCCATCCCCGGCAGATGCTGATCTTGCAGGGTTGCGTACAACCTGCACTGGCACCCAACATCAACGTGTATGCAGCACAGGTAATGGATAAGCTGGGTATCAGCGTGATTCCCATTGCCGGCTGTTGCGGTGCGATCAGCCAGCATCTTGCGGCTGCGGAAGAAGCGAGAGCCATGATGCGGCGTAATATCGACGCTTGGTGGAATGCAATCGAAGCTGGTGCCGAAGCCATCGTAACCACTGCCAGTGGTTGCGGCGTGCAGCTGAAGGATTACGGCTATCTGTTGCGCGATGACGTGGCATACGCGGCAAAGGCGGCGCGGGTATCGGCGATGTCCAAAGACGTCGCCGAAGTATTGCAGCAGGAGGATCTGCAAACGCTGGTATTCACCCTGGATCAACGCAAGCGCAAGGTTGCCTACCACCCCCCTTGTACCTTGCAGCACGGGCAAAAACTGCCGGGGGTGGTGGAAGGCTTGTTACACCGTTTGGGGCTGGAGTTGTTGCCGGTAGCAGATGCTCACCTATGCTGCGGTTCTGCTGGTACTTATTCGCTGCTACAGCCGGACATTGCCGGCCAGCTTCGCGATCACAAGCTGGCCGCGCTAAATGCACATGCACCGGAAGTGATCGTGACCGCGAATATCGGTTGTCAATGTCATCTGCAGGCAGGTAGCTCCATACCTGTGATGCATTGGCTGGAGTTACTGGCGTGATGCAGCTTGTTTTGAGTAAGTGGCGGTTACGCGAAAAACCCCAATAGTGCCAATGACACACCGCCAGTAGCCGCAACACAAGCGCAGGCAAACAGCCAGCGTTTGTGGGTGAGCGCGGTAATGGAGGCGAGCGAAATAGCGATCTGCAGCAATGTCATCGCTTGCGCCAGGCGATGGTGTGGGTGCATGGCGGCTTCGCTCATGTCATCTGCATGTTTGGAAGCAGCATCCAGAGATTCTGCTTTCTTTTTAATCTCTTCCTTTTCTTTTTCGTATTTGGCTACCTGAGCGCGGTAATACTCCACTTTATCTTTCGGTGCCAGATCTATAGCCAAAGACATCAGATGACCTTTTGAGCTTTTTGCCTGATAGTAACCCCACTGGTCTGTTGCTTGTGCTTTGATCAGGACAGCCTCGTTCTTGTACAGCATGGCTTCGTTTTGCGAAGCTCCGCCCTGATAGCTCACTATGGCGCCCAGCGTCGACAGTACTGCAGTAAAAATAGCGATTTGTTGTGCCAAACCGCCGCCGTGCGCTGCGTGTTCCAATGCGTGTTCGTGGGCGCTAGGTACTTCAAACTCTTCTTCACTCATAAACTTTGATTCTCCATATGGTTGCGATTAAATTTTATTCATTTACCTGGACACTCAGTTGAAAGGTCGTTCAGATGCTGTTGATCCACGTAGAACGAAACTGAGCTATTGCCATCGGTATCTTGCGCAATGTTAATGACATAAATGCTGTCGAAATCTTTGCCGCTCCAGGTAGGAACGGCAGTGCCATCTGCGCCAAGCTGCTGCACTACATCGCGTGCAAGTTGTTCCAGCAGTTTATGCTCCCATGCGACAAACACGGTCTTGTTTTGAAAATCCTTGTTCAGCAACACCGCCTTTAGCGCTGCTATATCCATGAAGCCAAACTCTGTGTTTACCGGCAGGCCGGCACGGATGGCAGTTGGTTCAATGGTAGCAAGTGGGCGGATGTAATTGTAGTTTTGTCCTTGATCGGATTTTTGCACGCCGGGGTTTGGCGCAAATATGACAGCAGGTAGCCCGAACTTGCCCAGCAGCACTTCAGGCAATGCCAATGCCCGGTTTAGTCCCTGACAGCTTAGTTGCCCGAGACCCCCGTCAGGTTTTTCTGCATGCCGTATCATGACGATGGTCTCAGCTGTACATAGGGTGCTTGCCATGGCGAGCAGCAGTCCGCATGAGGTGATGACGAGAGGCAAGGGTATCTTCATCTGCGTGCGCGTTTCTAAAAAAGGCCAGCGGCGATATTGATCGTCAACGCAAGCACTGTGGTATTGAAGAAGAACGCCAGTACACAATGCACCAGGCCGACGCGGCGCATGGATTTGGAGGTAAAGGAAACATCGGCGGTCTGGCCTGATGTACCGATCACGGCAGAAAAATAGAGGAAATCCATATAGTCCGGCGCAGTGTCTTCCGGGAAGTTCAGGCCGGGGCCGCATTTCTGGTTGCCTGCAAGATAATATTCATGCGCATAGTGCATGGCGAACATCATATGGGTGAAAAGCCAGGAAGAGACAATGGTGAACCCGGCCAGTGCGATGTGTTCTGCTTTCAGTGTCCCGTGCATTTCCCTTACCGCTGCAAGCTCCCCTACAATCGCGGTAAGGCTGGCGATCGCTGCCAGCACGACCAGCGCAAGAATAACCAGTTGCCCTTGATCCTGCAGCACGGCTCTTTTACGTATTTCTTCCTGCGTCGAGCCGGATATAATGATTCCGCAAAGCACCAGATAAAGGCAAACTCCGGTGTTCCAGGCGACGATCAGGCGGGTGACCTCATGTAAAGCCAGCCATCCGGGTAGTAACAGAAACGATAATATACCGACCAATACGGAAGTGAAAAGTATAGGCCTGGCCTTTAGCTGGTGACCAAGTACATGATGAGGAAGTCGCATGGCGGGATTCTAAATCAATATAATCAAAAAAGGCTCAATTCAGCGCGCGGTCTGCTCTTAAGCGCGCGGCGATCATATCCACAAAGGACCGAATCTTTACCGACGCGTAGCGTCCTTCCCGATGTAACACATGGATAGGTTCCGGAGCCGGTTCAAACTTCTGCAATATCAATCGAAGCTGCCCGGACGCAAGGTAGGGCGCAGCCTGATAAGACATCAGTCGCGTGATGCCAAACCCTCGTACAGCAGCCTCAATGGCTGCATCATTTGTGGTGACGGTGAGCCGGGGTTTGATTTTGATGCTTGGGGCACGGTGTTTTGCGTCGTGACCAAATCTCCATTCGTGCGTAGCGCTGACGGTAGTCGATGAAATCAACGTATGTTCCAGGATATCGGCAGGACGCATTGGTGTGCCATGTTTTTCCAGATAGTCCGCTGATGCGCACAATACACGGTGCACTTGCCCTACGCGCAACGCTTTCATGCTGGAGTCCGGCAACTCTCCGATACGGATCCCAACATCCTGTCCTTCTTCCAGCAGATTGACTACGCGATCCAGAAACATGGACGAAACCTCCATCTCAGGATAGCGCTGAAGATATTCAACGATCCCCGGCAATACGAACATCCTGCCGAATAATGCAGGCGCAGTGACCGCTAAATGTCCGCGCGGTTCGGCATTGATACCTGCAGCAGCTTCATCGGCTTCATCGGCTTCCGCGATGATGCGGCGCGCATCGTCGAGATAGCGTTGCCCTGCATCGGTGACACGCACATGGCGGGTAGTACGGTTCAGCAACTTTACTCCCAGCCGTTCTTCCAGGGCGGCCACTGCCCTGGTTACGGCGGGCGGCGACATTTGTAAACGTCGCGCCCCGCCAGCGAAGCTTTCTTGTTCTGCCACTGCCACGAATACCGTCATCAGATTCAATCTGTCCATGGGCAATGTCTTATAGACTGTTCCTGAAAATGGAATAATGAATTGTATATTTTATGTATTCTTTATTCAATTGTATTTAATTAAAGTGTAGTCGTTCGCAACGCAGAGGCGTCGTGACTAAATCAACCCACTTAATAATAGGAGCAACATCATGAACAGAATCGCTATCCCAACCGCAGCACAGACACCAGCAGCCACTTTGCCGTTACTGGCAGCAGTACAAAAGCAATTAGGTGTTGTGCCTAATTTGATGAAGCTGGTCGGTAATAGCCCGGCAGCGTTGGAGGGCTATTTAAGCCTTAATGGCGCTCTGTCCAAAGGCAGCATAGGCATCAAGACCAGTGAGCGCATCGCACTTGCTATCTCCGAGATCAATGCCTGTAGCTATTGTTTATCTGCTCACAGTTATCTGGCAAAGAATTTTGCCAAACTGGACGATGCCGAAATCGAGGAGAACCGCAACGGCAAGTCATCCGACCCCAAGGCCAATGCTGCCGTACTTTTTGCTGCCAGTGTCGCAAACAAGCGCGGTCATGTGGCGGATGCTGAAGTGCAGGCGGTCAAGGCAGCGGGCTTCAGCGATGCCGAGGTGGTGGAGATCGTGCTGCATGTGGCGCTCACTACGTTGACCAACTACGTCAATGAAGTCGCCCTGACCGAGATCGACTTCCCGCTGGTTGAGCACAAAGTGAGTGCAGCCAATGGCAGGTAAATCAAGGGCATGTTAACTAGCTTAAGCATAGACATAAGGAGGATGGAATCATGACTCGCGCTTTCGAAGACATCGCATTCACGAACTCGGTCAGGGCTGCGCAACATCGTTATGGCAGCCGCTATAGTGGGCTGGGTGGGGGTGGAGCACGACAGGACATCCTGACCAGGTACGAGATTGATTTTCTCGCCGAGCGCGATAGTTTTTACATGGGGTCAGTGAGCGAGAGCGGGTGGCCTTACTTTCAGTACCGTGGCGGTCCAAAGGGATTCCTCAAGGTGCTGGACGACACGCACATAGGATTTGCCGACTTCAAGGGTAACAGGCAATATATCAGCGTCGGCAATTTGAACTCAGATGATAGAGTAAGTCTATTTCTGATGGATTACCCCAACCGGCAGCGTTTGAAGATATGGGCGCGGGCGCGTATCGTTGATATGGATAACGAAGCAGATTTAGTTGCCAGGCTCGCAGTGCCCGGTTACCGGGCACGCGTTGAACGTGGGGTAATATTGACTTTAGAAGCGCTGGACTGGAATTGTCCGCAGCACATTACGCCACGATTTTCAGATGAAGAAGTGCGCAGGATCATTTTTCCCCTGCTAGAAGAAAACCGGGAATTGAAAGAAAAATTGGCACAGGTAGCGGCACATATTGACTAAGGAGCCACTGATGAATCAATCCAATGCAGCAAAACCGCCGTTCCCACCATTCACGCGGGAAACCGCGATACAGAAAGTCAGAATGGCCGAAGACGGCTGGAACAGCCGCGACCCGGTACGCGTTTCACTCGCCTACACTGCGGATAGTCAATGGCGTAACCGTGCCGAGTTTCCGCGTGGCAGGGAAGAGATCGTGCAATTCCTTACCCGTAAATGGGAAAAAGAGCTCGAATACCGGCTGATCAAGGAGTTATGGGCTTTCGAAGGCAATCGCATCGCCGTTCGCTTTGCCTACGAATGGCATGATGCGGCAGGTAACTGGTTCCGTTCCTACGGCAACGAGAATTGGGAGTTCGATGAGCATGGCCTGATGCAGCGTCGTTTTGCCAGTATCAACGATCTGGCTATCCAGGAATCCGAGCGCAAATATCACTGGCCGCAGGGACGGCGTCCCGACGACCATCCCGGTCTTGGCGAATTGGGACTTTAAGTTTTATATTATCAGTGACGTATTTCGCATGTGGTCATCGAGCCAATGATACGACGGAATGGTATAAAGCATCCTCTTTCATTTGATTCAACATAATCCATGTACGGCTGGTTTGAAAAGCTCCTCACCCCTTTCCCCGATGCAGTCCTGACTACGCCGCCGCGCAGTTTCTGGGCATTCGCCTGGTCTTGCACCAAGGGCTTGCGCATGTTCATGTTCGGCATGACGCTGCTGACCGCCCTTATCGGCGCATTCGAAGCCTTGCTGTTTGCCATGATGGGCCGGGTAGTGGACTGGTTAAGTCATGTGCCGCCTGCGCTGTTATGGACGCAGCAACGAGGTCATCTATTATTGCTGGCTGCGATCCTGACCGCCAGCATCGTCTTGGTCGCATTGCAGACCATTATCAAACATCAGGTGCTGGCGGGTAATTTCCCGATGAGGTTACGCTGGAATTTTCACCGGCTGATGCTGGGGCAGAGCATGTCGTTCTATCAGGACGAATTCGCCGGGCGCGTGGCGGCCAAAGTGATGCAGACGGCACTGGCAGTGCGTGATATGTGGTTCATCCTGGCGGATATTCTGGTGTTCGTTGTGATCTATTTCGTGACCCTGCTGGCGGTGGTCCATCATTTTCATCACGCGCTCCTGCTGCCTTTTATCGGCTGGCTGGTGCTCTATTGCAGCGCACTGCTATATTTTGTTCCGCGTTTAAGCAAAGTGTCTCAAGCGCAGGCCGATGCGCGGTCCATCATGACCGGGCGTATCACCGATGCCTACACCAATATTGCCACAGTGAAATTATTCTCGCATGCCGGGCGCGAGGCGGGTTATGCCAGATCCGCGATGCAGGAATTCGTACGCGCGGTACATAGACAGATGCGTTTGGTGAGTAGCGTAGAGATCCTGAATCATGTGCTGATCATGATACTCATCATGTTTAGCGCGGGTATCGCCTTGCGGCTCTGGACCCAAGGCGAGGTGGGCGTGGGCGGTGTGGCGGCAGTGACGGCCATGGTGCTGCGATTGCACGGTATGTCGCACTGGATCATGTGGGAAATGACATCGCTGTTCGAGCAGGTGGGGACAGTGCAGGATGGCATCAATACCCTGTCCAGTGCACATCTGGTGAATGACGTGCCAAATGCCGTGCCGCTGGAAGTCACGCAAGGCGAGATACGCTTCGAGCAGGTGGATTTTGCGTATGGCGGCCAGCGTAAGGTGCTGGACAACTTCACGCTTAAAATTCGCCCTGGTGAAAAAGTGGGATTGGTAGGGCGCTCCGGTGCCGGGAAATCCACCATCGTCAACTTGCTGCTAAGGTTTTACGATGTAGAAGCAGGCAAGGTGCTTATTGATGGACAGGATATTTCCAAAGTCACGCAGAACAGTCTGCGTGAGAGTATCGGCATGGTAACGCAGGACACTTCGTTACTTCACCGTTCCGTGAGTGAAAATATTCTGTATGGTCGCCCGGATGCCGGGGAGGCAGAGATGATGTCCGCTGCCAGGCGTGCCGAAGCGCATGAATTCATCCAGACCTTGCACGACCCGATGGGTAGAGCAGCATATGATGCCCATGTCGGCGAACGCGGGGTGAAACTCTCGGGCGGCCAGCGCCAGCGTATCGCCATTGCCAGAGTGATGCTGAAAGATGCGCCCATATTGCTACTGGATGAAGCGACCAGTGCGCTGGATTCGGAAGTGGAATCCGCCATCCAGAGTAGTTTGTACCGGCTGATGGAAGGCAAGACCGTGGTCGCCATCGCCCACCGCCTTTCCACCATCGCTGCAATGGATAGATTGATCGTCCTTGATCATGGGCGCATCATAGAAGAAGGCGATCATCAAAGCCTGCTCGCCAACGGCGGATTATATGCCTCGCTGTGGGCGCATCAGAGCGGAGGCTTTCTTGCTGAAGATGTGGTTGACGAAGCTGCTGCGACTGCTTGATAACGCTGGCTTAGTAACGCTTGGGGCCGCCATAGCCGTCATCAAACAGCGAGAACGGCGTGACGCGACCTACCAGCGTTTCGATCAGCATCAGCTCCTCGTCGGTATGATTGATGAAAGGCGCTTCCTGAATCTCCCCTGCTGCGGTGATGTAACGTGGGGCATCATGATGCCTGGAAGTGATCGTCTGTTTCGTATCCGGTACTCTGTTTGCGCCTATCTCGGTGATGCCGTAACAGGTACAAATATACGAAACATCGGCACTGGCTTCCGCATAAACGCCGGTGCCACGGATACCGATAGTGGCAGTTGGCGTTACGATCTGGTGACGGCTTTTACCGAAAACCGACAATAACGCACCACTTACCAGACGTAGCCCGCTCACTAGCGTGCCATCACTACTCAGTGTCAGTTCACTATTCTCGCGCAGTATGAATGCATCATGTCCCACAGCAAAGATCGCCTGACTATTGGACTCCGTATGTAAAGTGTCGTTGGCGCTAATGACTGTGTCTGCATCGGCAACTACGCCGTTCACGCGCAGGATGCCGTTCAGGCTATAGATGGATTTTCCTGGAGGTAGCGGACCTGGTACTTTTCCCAATACCTCAGCATGACTGCTAGGCACGGCAACGAATAATCCCGCTGCCAGGGCTTGCAACAGGAATTGGCGCCGTGTTTCGTCGGTGTGTCGCATATCAGCTTACTCTCCAATGCAGAAGCATTACGATAAAGCTTATAATAAGAACAATGAAAAGTATCATATTTTTTATATGTTTAATCATGGCGCATGATGCGTTTGCGGCAACGTTGGTGGATGTTGAACTGTCCGCCAGTCGCGATGACAATGTCAGTCGTGCCGAATCCGCTGCGGACATCAAAAGCGACATCATCGTCGGTCTGGGCGTCAGCTTACAACGCGCCTTGCTGCTCACTCCTGCCAGCGGTATCCTGCTGCACAGTCATGTCCAGCTTGATCAGTACCAGCACTATGATGACCTGAGCCACATTACCGCAAATGCCGGAATGGATTACCGTTTTCAGCCTATGCTTGGCTACTCTGCACCGGTATTCGATATAGGCACTACGCTGGAAAGATATGCATACAGTAATAGCAATATACGGGATGGAACGGCGCTACAACTTGATGCTGCAGTGAGTAGCCACATTACCGACAGAATCAAACTGCAAGGTGGTGTGGGAACGGAAAAACGCTGGGCAGGCCAGGGTGATGTCTATGCCTGGCAGCACAAGCGGATCTATGCTGGCACCGAAATACCGATTCAGCCCAAAGACAACGTTGTATGCCAATGTCTCACGTAGCGACGGCGATCAGGTATTTACCTCGTCGCCCGATCCCGGATTGTTAAGTCTGTCCAAAGCAGTCGACAGTGATCCCGTATTCGTTGTGCGTAGGGCTTATCGCGTGGATGCGACTGCTGACGTATTTGAGCTCGGAGACAGCATTGCGATCTCAGGCAATACGACATTGGATATCGGACTGCAGCATTTCAACATTGCAACTAGCGGCGGTAAGTATGACGGCACTGAATTACGTGTGAGTTGGCTTTACCGGTTCAAATAATTTTTTTGAAATAAAAAGCCACTTTATCCGGCTGTTTTTTTATCCCAGATACTGCTCAAAGCATGCTCCAGATGTCGGGCAAAGCGCGGTGCATTGATCAAGGGAGAAGCTTGAACCTGATGTCGCAATCTAGCTCTGAGCGCAGCCAGTCCCGGTAAATCATTCGCTTTGTTTATCGCGCTATCCACGTAATCATGTGTGTCTGACGCCACCCAGTCCGAGAGTCCCACGCAACTCAGAATGCTTGCGCCCTGCCGTGAAATGAGTGTCTCCCCGGCAAGGGTAACGGTAGGTACCCCCATCCACAATGCCTCGCAGGTAGTGGTTCCTCCGGGATAGGGGAAGGTGTCGAGTATCACATCCACATCAGCGTGGGCGGAAAGGTAAGACGCGCGCGAACCGGGTTCTGCCAGAAGCACCCGCTCGGCGGTAATGCCGTGATGCTGTAGCCTTTCCAGCATCAACTTGCGTATTGCAGGCGCTTTTAGCTGATGGCTTTGTAATCTTAATCTTGCATCGGGCAGACCTTGCAGTATCCGCGCCCACGTTGTGAGTACCGCATCGTCCAGCTTGGATAGATTCTGAAAACAACCGAAAGTGATATAGCCGTTGCTTAGGGCAGGTAGAGGCGCGACTTCGGGTGCGGTTGGCACGGTGAAACATAGGCGCGTGTCTGGTAAATAGGCGATGGTTTCGGTGAAATACTGTTGCTGCAATTGCGGAGTGGAAACCATGTCGGTCAACACATAATCCATTTCTGCCAAACCGGTGGATGCAAAATAACCCAGCCAGCTAATCTGCACCGGTGCCGGCCTCCATGCAAAGATAGGCAGGCGGTTGTGTGCGGTGTGCCCGGCAAGGTCAATCAGAATCTGAATGCCATCACTATGTATCTTGTGAGCGGCTGTTTGGTCGCTCAGTCCGACCAGAGAGTGCCATGCAGCAAAGTAGGGTTTGATGCGGGCAGTCAACGCATCCTCCTGTGGCGTGGTGCTGTAAGCGACAAGGTCTATCATGCCGGCGTTCAGATGCTCAATGATGCTTTCCACAAAGAAGCCGACGGGATGAGTTCGCAAATCGCCGGAAATGACGCCTATCCTGAGCGGTAATTCTTTATTAGATAACGCAGGCCATTGCCGATAGGGGGTAGCTTGGCCTCTGACGATGTTTTCGTATTGGCGCGCATTTTCCAGATATTGCGATGGCGAGCAATCCGGATGTATGCTAAATACGAAGAGGAGGTTGCTTAAGGTCTCGACATGGCCCGGATTAAGTTCCAGCGCTTTTTGATAGCTAATGACCGCCTGGTCTAGCAGGCCGATTTCCTTGTAGGCATTCCCTAGATTGTTATGAGCTTTAAAATGGCCAGGGTCGAGTTGTAACGAGCGCTGGTAATGCGCAATGGCCTCATCCAGACGCCCCTGCTCTTTAAGAACGATGCCCAGATTGTTAAGTATCTCGACGTGATCAGGCCGCAACGATAAGGCCTGCCGATAGCATTGTTCAGCCGCTTGCAGATTCCCCTGCACATGCAGTGCTTCCCCCATGTTCTGCAGCGCCGCTAGGAGCCCCGGCTTTAATTCCAGCGCATGCCGGTAAGAGATAATAGCCGGATCCAGCTTGCCTTGACGCTGCAGGGCAAGCCCATGGTTATAAAAAACTTCGGCATTCCTGGGGTCAACCCTGAGGTAGGTCTGGTAAAGTATCTCTGCTTGCGCAAATTGGCCTGTTTGCAAGTGAGACAGTGCTGTTTGCAGGAGTGTGTTGCCATCCATACCGTTTTCTTCCGGTTGCGATGCAGCAGCTGGTGCTGACTGTTGGCAGCATTGTTTGTGTTTTTTACCACTGCCACACGGGCAGGGGTCGTTGCGGCCTACTTTAATGATGATGCTCCCCCGTTTATCCATTCAAGCTTGCTGGTCTATTCAAAGATTACAATAACTTGTATGCAGTATGTCGTGTTTTTTTATCATACAAGATGATGGCGGGTGATTAGGAAAACGGACTTGCCATGGACTTAATACTACATGTCGCACTACTGCGCTCCAGCTTTAAACATCTGACTGGGCATGAATTGTTGGGAACAACCACCAGCGCCGAGCTAGCGCTTGAGCAGTTGCAGCAAGCGCCTTTTGCAGTGGTGTCCCACGGTGTGGAACCCGATCCCGTTTTCAACTATGCCAATCAGACAGCGCTGGATTTATTTGAAATGGAATGGAAGGATTTTATCCGGCTACCTTCCCGCCTCTCAGCCGAGACGCAGGAAAGGGTAGAACGTGAGCGTTTATTGCAACGTGTCACTGAGCACGGTTTCGTGGATGACTACTGTGGAGTGCGTATCTCGAGTTCCGGCCGCCGTTTCATGGTGACAGGCGCGACAGTATGGAATCTGGTAGATGGCAGCGGCCTGTATCGTGGACAGGCCGCATTGTTAAGGCATCGGAAGTTTCTTTAACTTCTTCGGGTTAATTTCTTTTATCCAGCAACTCCAGTATCAGCGGAGTCAGAATAATCTCCATCGCCATCCCCATCTTGCCACCAGGGACGACGATGGTATTCGGACGTGACATGAACGACCCCTGAATCATGGTGAGCAGATGCGGGAAATTTGCCAGGGAAGGCACGCGAAAACGAATAATAACGAAGCTCTCGTCCAGCGTAGGGATATCGCGCGTGATGAAAGGATTGGAAGTGTCTACCGTCGCCACACGCTGGAAATTGATATGCGTTTGCGAGAATTGCGGTGTGATGTAACTCACATAATCCGGCATGCGGCGCATGATGGTATCCACCGTGGCTTCTGCCGAGTAACCGCGTTCAGCGGAGTCGCGATGGATCTTCTGTATCCATTCCAGATTGACCACCGGAACCACCCCCACCCCCAAGTCAACATATTGGGGCATGGATACCGTATCCGTTTTTACCAGTCCGTGCAGACCCTCATAGAACAGCAGGTCAGTGTCTGGCGGCAAGGGTTCCCATGGGGTGAATTCGCCTTCTCTGAAATCAGTGCCTAGTCGGAGATTCTGCTCGGCAGCTTCTTTATCGCTATGCAGGTAGTAACGGAATTCGCCGCTCCCGGTCTCACCGTAAGTCTTGAATAGTGCTTCCAGTTTTTCAAAGTGATTGGAATTGGGGCCGAAATGGCTGAAAAAACGATCCCCTCTTTCTTCCGCTTTTTTCATGGCAACGCGGAACTCATAGCGATTCAGTGAATGAAAGCTGTCGCCTTCGATCACTGCCGGGTTGATATTGCCGCGACGAAAAATATGTTCGAAAGACCGTTTGACGGTTGTAGTACCTGCGCCAGACGAACCCGTGACTGCAATGACAGGGTGTTTCTTGGACATCTTCTCTCTCCCAGAACTCTCTTTTTCAGAGCAATTGCATTTATTGTTTAAATAACCATTTTTTAAACGCTGTTTTTAATTGATTCTACGTAACTTGCAGCAAATAAGGAAGCTTCAAGGAAGTCTCGGTCAACATGAGGTCGGCAATGTATAATTTGCGATTCTCAATGATGTGAACGATACGGATATTTTCATGCAACCGCAGTACCAATTTACCGAAATAGAACAACAAGCTCAGCAATACTGGTCAGATAGAAATTCTTTTGCAGCCAGGCTGGATGGCAAGAAGCCAAAATACTATTGCCTGTCCATGTTTCCCTACCCCAGCGGTAAGCTGCACATGGGTCATGTACGCAACTACACCATAGGCGATGTGTTGTCGCGACATCACCGTATGCTAGGGTATGACGTACTGCAACCCATGGGCTGGGATGCTTTCGGTCTGCCCGCGGAGAATGCAGCGATCCAGAACAAAGTGCCGCCTGCCAAGTGGACAGACGACAACATCGCCTACATGAAAAAGCAATTGCAAAGCCTGGGCTTTGCGATCGACTGGAGCCGCGAGCTGGCAACCTGCAAGCCGGAATACTACAAATGGAACCAGTGGCTGTTTTTGCGCATGCTGGAAAAAGGTATCGCCTACAAAAAAACCCAGACCGTGAATTGGGATCCGGTGGATCAGACCGTGCTGGCGAATGAGCAAGTGATAGAAGGTCGCGGCTGGCGTACCGGGGCGCTGGTGGAGAAGCGCGAGATCCCCGGCTATTACCTGGGCATCACGCAATACGCCGAGCAATTGCTGGCCGATCTGGATAAGCTTCCCGGCTGGCCGGAGCGGGTGAAGACCATGCAGGCCAACTGGATAGGCAAGAGCACAGGCGTGCGCTTTGCTTTCACCCACGACATTCGCGACACGGCTGGTGAACTCATAGCCGACGGCAAGCTGTGGGTATTCACCACGCGTGCCGACACCATCATGGGCGTAACTTTCTGCGCAGTGGCTGCCGAGCATCCACTGGCGATGCTGGCTGCGCACGGCAACGCGGAGCTTGCTGCTTTTATCGACAAATGCAAACAGGGCTCGGTGATGGAAGCGGACATGGCGACCATGGAAAAAGAAGGCATGGATACCGGGCTCAAGGTTACCCATCCGCTCACTGGCGAGCAAGTCTCAGTATGGGTAGGTAACTATGTGCTGATGAGTTACGGTGAAGGCGCGGTGATGGCTGTCCCTGCACATGATGAGCGGGATTTCGAGTTTGCGAAGAAGTATAAAGATCAACTTCCCGCGATCAAGCAAGTTGTTGAGCCTTTTGAACTTCAAGATTATCGGGAAAGACAAGAACGACTCGGGAAAGGAAATGCTTCACTAAATAAGCCCAACAGCGGCCCATTAACACAAAATGAATATCTCGCTGCGAGCGACAGTGTGATTGAGAATTTTTCTTTTACTACAGATAGCTGGAAATCAATTTATGCTAGCACAGTCACATCTGTTTGTATAAATTCCGGTAAATATGATGGCTTACGTTACGAAGATGCGGTAGACGCCATCGCTGCTGATCTCGCCGCAAAGAGTCTGGGTGAAAAGAAAACGCAATGGCGTTTGCGCGACTGGGGAGTTTCGCGGCAAAGATACTGGGGTTGCCCCATTCCCATCATTCATTGCGATAACTGCGGTGACGTGCCGGTGCCGGACGATCAGTTACCGGTCAAGCTGCCGGAAGATTGCGTACCGGATGGGTCCGGTAATCCGCTCAACAAACTGGATACATTCATTAATTGTGTCTGCCCCAAATGCGGCCAAGCGGCCAAGCGCGAAACCGACACCATGGATACCTTTGTCGATTCCAGTTGGTATTATGCGCGCTACGCCAGCAAATTCAGCCCGGACGCGATGGTGGATGCCGAAACCAGCCAGTGGATGCCGGTGGATCAATACATAGGCGGTATTGAGCACGCGATCCTGCATCTTTTATATTCGCGTTTCTGGAGCAAGGTAATGCGTGACATGGGGCTGGTGAATTACGACGAGCCTTTTGCCAACCTGTTGACGCAGGGTATGGTGTTGAACCACATCTTTTCACGCCGTACCGATAAGGGCGGCATCGAGTATTTTGCGCCGGAAGAAGTCGGTCTTATTTATGACGCGAACGGCAAGATAGAGGGTGCTACAACGCTTGCAGATGGGCAGCGTGTAGATTTTCAGGGCATGGGCACCATGTCCAAATCCAAACGTAACGGGGTAGACCCGCAATCCTTGATCGAACAGTACGGCGCGGACACTGCACGCTTTTTCATGATGTTCGCAGCTCCGCCGGAGCAAACGCTGGAATGGTCTGAGAGCGGTGTGGAAGGGAGCCATCGCTTCCTCAAGCGTATCTGGGCGTTTGCTGCAGAACATCCGGGTATCGGGCAAGCTGGCTTAGTGCCGACAGAAATTCCTCAAGAATTCCAAAAGATCCGTAGAGAAATTCATTTGACTTTAAAGCAGGCAAATTTTGACTTAAAGAAGCAACAATTCAACACTGTTGCTTCCGCGAGCATGAAAATTTTGAATGCTCTTGAACGTGTTCCTAGTCAAAAAACAGGTATTGGGCAGCCGATTCACTCTGGCTATCAATTGGTCGTTCAGGAAGGTCTTTCTATTCTGCTACGCCTTTTATCGCCTATCTGCCCGCACCTTACCCATGCGTTATGGGTCGAGCTAGGCTATGGCGACGATATTCTCTCCGCTCCCTGGCCCGAACCTCTGGAAGCCGCGCTTGCGCAAGACGAGATAGAGCTGGTGATCCAGGTCAATGGCAAGTTGCGCGCCAGTATTACAGTGGCAAAAGATGCGGACAGGGCTAATATAGAACAATTGGTACTTTCTCACGCGGGTGTGCAAAAATACCTGGAGGGTGTGAGTGTGAAGAAAGTGATCGTGGTGCCGGGTAAACTGGTGAATGTGGTAGTGGGTTAAAGCGGAGCATATGTAATGCAAAAAAATATCTGGTTTCGTCGTCTGCTTATTACCGCACTGCTGTTAGCTACCACGGCATGCGGGTTTCACCTGAGGGGAGCGGAAAGTTTGCCGTTCGATATACTTTACCTTCAGGACTCCGGAGCACCTTCCATTTCTCGTGACATGAAGCGCTCGCTCAAAAACAGTGGCGTCAAGTTGACGAACAACCCGGAAGAGGCGCAAGCGTCGCTGGAGCTGATGTCTGAACTTTACGATAAGCGCATTTTGTCTTTATCCGGTACCGGGCGTGTCAAGGAATATCTGCTGGTGTATGACGTCACCTACCGTTTGCGGGAGTCCGGCAGCGAAACCTGGGGGCAACCGCAGAAAACGGAAATGCGCCGAGATTTTACTTATGACGACTCGCAAGCACTGGCGAAGACTGTGGAAGAGGCGCGACTGGCTGCAGATATGCGCACTGATGCGATCCGTGAAGTGTTGCGCCGGGTGAGCAGCTTGAGCAAGAGCATGCCTGTAACGACAGAAAAGACCGAGCCGGCAGTGATCGAAAAAAGCCCGCCTCCTGCTGCGCCTCAGTGATGCTGATGGCTTTGCAGATTATCCTCGTGCGGGCTTGTAAGTGAAGTTAGCGGCAGAGCAACTTGCCCAGCATCTGCAGTCGCCCCTCCACTCCCTGTATGTGGTTCACGGAGACGAACCGCTGGGTTTGATGGAAGTTACAGACGCGATCCGGGCAACAGCCAGAAAGAACGGCTATAGTGAACGCGAAACATACACAGTGGAACGTGGTTTTAGCTGGCAGAGATTGCAGGCAAATAGTCAAAGCTTGTCCTTGTTTGCCACGCTCAAGATCATTGAGATTCATATTCCCAGTGGTAAACCGGGGACTGATGGTAGCAAGGCACTGCAAGCCTACGTGAGTGACTTGCCTCCGGATACACTTACCTTGATCACGCTGCCGCGCATAGAAAAAAAAGAGCAGGGCGTGTGGTATCAAAAGTTGGAACAGGTAGCGATGATGGTGGCGGTAGAGCCGGTAGAAATAGCTAGGCTGCCGGCATGGATAGGTCAGCGACTCAACGCGCAGGGTCAGCAGGGAGATACCGAGACGCTGGAATTCATTGCCAATCAGGTGGAAGGCAATCTGCTTGCGGCACATCAGGAGATACAAAAACTAGGATTGCTGTTCCCGCGCGGGCGCTTGTCCATCGAGGAGGTGCGCGACGCGGTATT
This sequence comes from uncultured Methylophilaceae bacterium, assembly GCA_903834185.1. GTDB lineage: Bacteria > Pseudomonadota > Gammaproteobacteria > Burkholderiales > Methylophilaceae > CAILHX01. The sequence goes on along the minus strand of CAILHX010000010.1, from coordinate 102,228 downwards.
GAACGTTTCACGCTTTGACGCATTCCAACTTGGCGATGCCATGCTGGCGGGTGATGCCAGCAGAACGGCGAAAGTGCTGGACGGTTTGCAGGCCGAAGGAGTGCAACCGGTTGCTCTGCTGGGTTTGCTGATCTGGCTGTTGCGTAGTGCGCTCAAAGTAAAGACAGCGCAGGCAGGCGGTGCAGATCTGGCGAGCGCTTTCGGTCAGGCCAGGATATGGGGCGACAGACAAAATGTAATGCGGCAGGCATTGAACCGACTATCTCTTAAACAGTTGCAAGCAACCCTGCTAAAAGCCGCAGAAATTGATAAAATAAACAAAGGGTTGGAATACGGCTCTTCGTGGCTGGAATTGTCGCGATTATGCCTGGGAGTGGCGAAGATGCGCCCTTCTAGAAAATAGCCACAGATGAACACAGATAAGGATATAAGACTGGCTTTATATGCTTTTTAGATTTTATCTGCGTTCATCCGCTTTTATCTGTGGCAAAAATGGATTTTTATTATGAATGACATCAAGCAATACATGCAGCAACTGGGGCAAAACGCCAGAGCGGCTTCGCGGCTGATGGCGAAAGCGGATAGCAACGCCAAGAATCTGGCCTTGCTGGCGATCGCCCGTACCATAATACGGAACCGGGCTTTGATACTGGATGCCAATCAGGCCGACATTGCAGCTGCAAAAAAATCCCGTATGGATGCCGCCATGCTGGACCGGCTGACGCTCTCGGAAAAGTCTGTGGCGCAGATGGCGCAAGGTCTGGAACAGATCGCCGCGCTGACTGATCCTATCGGCGAGATCACCGACCTTAAATATCGTCCTAGCGGCATACAGGTGGGCAGGATGCGCGTGCCGCTGGGAGTGATCGGTATCATCTATGAAGCCCGGCCTAACGTAACCGTGGATGCTGCCGGATTGTGCATCAAATCGGGTAATGCCTGCATCCTGCGTGGCGGGTCCGAAGCCATCCAATGCAATCAATTATTGGCTAAATTGGTACATGAAGGTTTGGCTAGCGCCGGACTGCCTGCTGCTGCCGTACAGGTGGTTGAGACCACTGATCGCAGTGCCGTGGGTGAATTGATCACCATGAAGGAATTTGTAGATGTGATTATTCCGCGCGGGGGCAAAGGCTTGATCGAGCGTATTTCCAGCGAAGCGCGCATTCCAGTCATCAAACATCTGGATGGCAACTGCCATGTTTATGTGGATGAAGAAGCCGATTTTAACAAGGCGCTCAAGATCGTGGAAAACTCCAAGACCCAACGGTTGGGGACATGCAACACCGCAGAGTCGCTGCTGGTGGCGAGGACGGTTGCGGCCGAGATGTTGCCAGGCATTGCCGACATGCTGATTAAAAACGGCATAGAGATCCGTGGTTGTGCCGAGACGCTGGCGATAATCCCTGGTGTCAGAGCGGCGACCGAGCAGGATCATTACACCGAGTATCTGGACGCGATCATTTCTGTAAAAATAGTGGCGAATGCCGATGAGGCGATTGCGCACATCAATCAGCATTCCTCGCAGCACACCGATGCGATAGTTACAGAGAACTATAGCTCGGCGAGAAAGTTCTTGCGCGAAGTGGATTCCAGTTCGGTGATGGTGAACGCTTCAACCCGCTTTGCCGATGGTTTTGAATATGGTTTGGGAGCAGAGATCGGTATCTCCACCGACAAGCTGCATGCGCGCGGCCCTGTTGGGCTGGAAGGGTTAACCAGTGTGAAATTCATCGTGCTGGGTAATGGGCAGGTGCGCGGCTAGTGGCGGAAATGGATATTCGTCCGACTTGTCTTGTCATCGCCGATATCAGTGGCTATACAAAATTTATCCGCGATAAACAGCTGAGCCTGCTGCATGCCGAGCAGATCATCACCGACTTGCTGGATGCGGTGATTGATGGCGCACAGCACCCGCTCCGACTTAACAAGCTGGAAGGCGATGCCGCACTGATGTATGCCACTTGCGGCGATGATGTGGCGGCGACGGTGGCGGATGTTGCAACGCAGGTAAAGAAATTCTTCGCACTTTTTCGCAAGCGCCAGAATCAGTTGATCATTAGCGGCGATGGCGGTTGTGGTTGCGATGCCTGCACGGGCACCGGGACGTTACAGTTGAAAGTGATTGCGCATTTAGGTGATGTGCTGATCAAAAGAGTGCGGCAGTTCGAGGAGCTGGCCGGTGAACCGGTCATCATCGTGCATCGCTTGCTCAAAAACTCGGTGGATAGTCATGAGTACTTGATGATGACAGAGGCTTTTCATGCATTCGCCAATCAGGAAACAAGGGATGAGCGGAAAGAAGACTGCGATGGTTTCGAGCCGCAGACGGTACATGTGTACTACCCTGAAACCGAGCCCATTGTGCAATCTTGTAATCTTCCTGGCACCAAGCTTATGCCGCATGTTCATGCCTATATGCTTTCGGCGCGCGGCCATTTGTCACGCTTAACCAAACCGAAGCGCAAATTCTCCAATCTTTCAAGCGCATGAAGCGCGTCATGATAGGCATACTGGGAGGCACTTTCGATCCCATACATAACGGCCACCTGCGAATGGCGCGGGATATGTACGATCAACGGTTGCTCAGCAAGGTGCTGTTTATTCCCACCGGCCACCCGCCGCATCGGGATGAGCCACAAGCCTCCGCTAAGGACAGGTTGGAAATGGTGCGCCTTGCGGTGGAATACAAACCGGGTTTTGAGCTGGATGATCGCGAAATAAAGCGTGACGGTGTGAATTACACAGTAGATACATTGACCGAATTGCGTGCTGAATTAGGAGAGAAAACGGGCCTGAGTCTATTGCTGGGGATGGATGCCTTTCTCGGGCTGCCCACCTGGCACGAATGGCAACGGTTGTTTGATCTGGTGCATATTGTGGTTGCCCGTCGCGCGGGGAAGTCATTGAAAACCGCAGAGATGAGTGCTGAATTGGCAGCGCAATGGCAGCAGCGCAAGGCAATCAAGTTACCGCTGACCCCTGCAGGCACTATTGTGGAATTTGCGATGAGGCCCGTGGATATCTCTGCTACCCAGATTCGCGAACTGTTGCATGAGAAGCAAAGCGTTGAGGGGATGGTTCCCTACAGCGTGCTTAATTACATTTTACAAAACCATTTATACGAATAGCGTATATGAATACCTTAAATGAAAGAAGTGCATGAAAATCACACCTGCCACAATTAAAACACTAGACTTGGAAGCCATGAAAAGCGCCGTGGTTGACGCTTTGGAGGATGTAAAAGCCATTGACATCAAAGTCATGGATGTCACCAAGCTTACCTCCATTACCTCTTACATGATCATTGCCAGCGGTAGTTCCAATCGCCAGACCAAATCACTGGCGCACAATGTGGTGGTCAAAGTGAAGGAATTAGGGGGCGAAGTTTACGGGACTGAAGGCGAAAAAGAGGGCGAATGGGTATTGGTGGATCTGGGCGATATTATCGTGCATGTGATGCAACCCAGCGTCCGCGATTATTACAACCTGGAGCAGCTTTGGGGCGCAGCAGAAAGTCGGCGCACAAAAGCCGACAGTAAAGTTGCCTGAAGCTGCCCCCTCTATTTAGAGACTAAATTTAGCGATTCAATTCAGATTAAATTTAATAGTGAAGTTAAAAATCATCGCTGTTGGTCATAAGATGCCTGCCTGGGTGACAGCGGGATTTGAGGAGTACGCCAAGCGTATGCCACGAGAGGCAGTGATTTCGCTGATAGAACTGAAACCGGATAAACGTGCAGCAGGTAAAGGTGGAGAACAGGTGCGCGAGGCAGAGGCGGCACGCATACTGGATGCTGCAGGCAAGGATTATCTGATCGCACTGGATGAGCATGGGCAGGAAGTGACCACAATTAAACTCGCTGACCGATTCAAGGGTTGGCTATCCGGCGGACGAGATGTCAGCCTGGCGATAGGCGGCGCGGATGGCCTGCACCCGAGCGTGATACAAAAAGCCGACTGGACATGGAGCTTATCGCCATTGACCTTGCCGCACGGGATGGTGCGTGTGGTTCTGGCAGAGCAGGTGTATCGCGCATGGAGCGTGTTGAATAATCATCCATACCATAGAGGCGAAGATGCTTAATCTACTGTTCTGCACTGGCTTCTTAACCCGTTTTCCGCCAAAATTGCGCCTTACTTGCAAACATCCCATCATTCAACTGTCACCATGAATCTGCACGAATACCAAGCCAAACAATTATTACATGATTATGGGATACCTATCCCGCGTGGTGAGGTCGCCGATAGTCCGCTGGCTGCATTAGCTGTGGCGAAGAGTCTGGGCGGCGAAATGTGTGTCGCAAAAGCGCAGATCCATGCCGGAGGGAGAGGCAAAGCGGGTGGTGTGAAAGTGCTTAAGTCGCTGGCCGAGGTGGAGCCCTTTGCAGGGTCTTTGCTGGGCAAACGGCTGGTTACCGTTCAGAACGCGCCGGACGGACAACTAGTGAATCGCCTGCTGATCGAAGAAACTTTGCCGATCGCGCGTGAATTGTATTTGAGCCTGCTGGTAGATCGCAGTCTGGAGCGGGTGGTGGTGGTGGCCTCGAGTGCGGGCGGTATGGAGATCGAAGACATCGCGCATCACAACCCTGAAAAAATTCTGCGCGAAACCTGCGATCCATTGTTAGGTCTTATGGATTTCCAGGCACGCAACATTGCTTTCGGACTTGGGCTGTCTGGCGAACAGATCGCAGCATTCAGCAAATTATTGAAAGGCCTGTACCGCTTGTTCAAGGAAAGCGATTTGAGTCTGCTTGAGATCAATCCCTTGATCGTGACCACTGAAGGTTTATTGGTGGCGCTGGATTGTAAAATAAGCGTGGATGACAATGCCTTGTATCGCCAAAAAAACCTCGCCGCGCAGCGCGACTGGAGTCAGGAAGATGTAAAGGAAGCCAATGCCCACGAGGCTGGATTGAATTACATCGCACTCAACGGCAATATCGGCTGCATGGTGAATGGTGCAGGGTTGGCAATGGCGACGATGGACATCATCAAGCTGCACGGCGGGCAGCCGGCGAATTTTCTTGATGTAGGTGGGGGAGCGAGTGCCGAGACTGTATCCAAAGCGTTCAAGATCATTCTTGCCGACCCTAATGTAAAGTCGGTGCTGGTCAACATTTTTGGCGGCATCATGCGCTGCGACATTATTGCCGAAGGCATCATCACTGCGGTAAAAGAGGTGGGTGTGCAAGTGCCTGTCATCGTCAGACTTGAGGGGACTAACGTGGATCTGGGCAGAAAAATGTTAAGTGAAAGCGGACTGGCGATCATTTCCGCCGACGGTTTGACCGATGCGGCGAAAAGAGCGGTCGCCTCAGTAACAGCATGAGCATCCTCGTCAATAAGAATACGAAAGTGCTGTGCCAGGGATTCACCGGCAAGCAGGGCACTTTCCATACGCAACAGGCATTGGCTTACGGTACCCGGATGGTGGGTGGGGTCACGCCGGGCAAGGGCGGGCAGCTGCATCTGGATCTGCCAGTGTTCAACACCATGCGCGAGGCGGTTCGTACCACACATGCAAACGCCAGTGTGATCTATGTGCCGCCTGCATTTGCGGCGGACTCAATCATAGAGGCGGCGGATGCCGGCATAGCACTGATCATTTGTATCACCGAAGGTATTCCGGTACTGGATATGCTGAATGTAAAGGCCGCGCTTCATGCCAATGGCACCCATCTCATCGGGCCCAATTGCCCGGGGATCATTACACCGGATGAGTGCAAGATAGGCATCATGCCCGGTTTTATCCATCAGCGTGGTATGGTGGGCATAGTTTCGCGCTCAGGTACGCTGACTTATGAGGCCGTGCACCAAACGACGAAGCTGGGTTTGGGGCAGACTACTTGTGTCGGTATCGGCGGAGATCCGATCAAGGGATTGAATTTTATCGAGTGTCTGCAAATGTTCGAGGCCGATGCAGAAACTCAAGCCATTATTATGGTGGGTGAAATCGGCGGGGCAGATGAAGAAGCGGCGGCAGAATTCATCAAGTCGCATGTCAGCAAGCCTGTGGCAGGTTATATTGCAGGTCAGACTGCGCCTCCAGGCAAACGCATGGGGCATGCAGGGGCGATTATATCTGGTGGTAGCGGTAAGGCGTCCGACAAAGTGCGCGCGCTGGAACAGGCCGGTGTGGTCGTAGCAAGTTCACCGGCCCAGCTTGGAGAAGCCATGTTGGCAGCCATCAAGGCACGAGCTAATTAAAGGAGTCAGGATGTTCAATTTAGCAAAAGTGGTTGTTCATTTGCTGTTGGCAACGGCTTTGATCATGCCGATAGCAGCAAGTGCCGATGAAGCGATCCCTTATCTGTTGACGGTATCTGCCAGAGGTGATCTGGCCTCTGTGCAAGCCATGCTTGCCAGCGGGGTGGATGCCAATACCAAAGACCAGGATGGCATCACCGCGCTGATGTATGCCGCACGCAAAGGTAATGCGCTGGTAGTAAGTGCTTTGCTGGACAAAGGTGCGGAGATCAATGCAAAAGACTCGGGCGGTTGGACGGCATTGATGTTTGCGGCCAAGAAAAATTATATATCTACCGTGCAAGTGTTGCTGGATAGAAAAGCCGATGTGACGGTTCGCGATGACGCAGGCTGGAGCGCCATGGGACTGGCGGCAAGTTCAGGATACGACAAGATCGTGGACATGTTGATACAACATGGAGTGAGTGCTAATTCAAAAACGGACGATGGGCGTAGCCTGCTGATGTTTGCGGCCAAGAAAGGCGATGTGCCGACCATACAAACCTTACTCAAAAATAAGGCGGATGTGGCGGTACAGGACAGGTTTGGAACCACCGCACTTATGATTGCCGCGCGCGAAGGTCAAGTGGGAGCGCTGCAGGCTTTACTGGATGGTGGTGCGAAAGTAGGTGTAAAAGACAAAACAGAATGGACGGCATTGTCCTGGGCTGTCAAACGTGGCAGAACCGATGCCGCGAAGATATTGCTGGATGCCGGCGCCGATGTGAATGGTGAAGACTCCGAGGGTACACCGTTACTGCATTTCGCGGTAGATAGCCATTCCGTGCCCATGGTGCAGTTAATGCTGGATCACCATGTCAATGTGAAAGCGAAAGATCAGTACGGATTGACCGCACTGGTGTATGCCATGAAAAAGCAGCAACATGAGATTGTTAAATTACTGAAGGATGCGGGTGGTAGCTACTAAGGTGTCCTTATGAAACACATCGTATGAAGTTAGCACTGGCCCAGTTCAATTTTACCGTTGGTGATTTCAGCGGTAATGCTGAGATGATATTGACTGCGGCAAGAGAGGCTGTGGCTGGTGGTGCCAGATTGCTGATCACCCCGGAACTTGCGCTGGCTGGCTATCCCCCTGAAGATTTGTTGTTGCGCGATGATTTCTACCAATCATGCGATTTTGCGTTGCGGCATATTGCCACTCAAAAGTTGGATATCGCCTTGCTGGTCGGGCATCCGCATAAGATCGGCGACAAGCACTACAACGCGGCTTCGCTGCTAAGAAACGGCAATATCGAAGCGACTTATCTCAAGCATATCCTGCCTAACCACAGCGTATTCGACGAAGAGCGTTATTTCTCCAAGGGGTCTGCACCGCTGGTATTCGAGCTGGAGGGTATCAGTTTTGGCGTGGTGATCTGTGCCGATGTATGGGAGCCGGAACCGGCGATGCTGGCCAGAAAAGCAGGTGCCAGCATCTTGCTGGCACTGAATGCCTCACCTTATCACATGGAAAAACAGCATACGCGTCATCAGGTGATGCGCCAGCGCAATGCTGAAACCGGCATGGCTTCCATCTATGTCAATCTGGTAGGGGGGCAGGATGAACTGGTGTTCGACGGTGCCAGTTTCGTGGTCAACCAGTCTGGGCAAATCATGCACCAGCTGCCGGCTTTCACCGAGACGCTCAGTTTTATCGAATTGGATACCGCAGGTACAGCCGCGAATATAAAGCCTGGAACCATCACGCCACAGCTGGCGCTTGAGGCCAGCGTGTATGGCGCCCTGTGTCTGGGAGTGAAGGATTACATAGACAAAAACCATTTCCCCGGCGTGGTGCTGGGGCTTTCGGGAGGCATAGATTCAGCGCTTACCCTTGCCATTGCAGTAGATGCATTAGGCGCAGAGCGAGTGCGGGCCGTGATGATGCCGTCACCTTATACTGCTGAGATCAGTCTGCTGGATGCGCGTGAGATGGCACTGATCCTCAATGTGGACTATAGCGAGATTCCCATACAAACCACCTTCGAAGGCTTTATGCAGGCGCTGGGTAATGATTTCAAGGATATGCCGTTCGATCTGGCGGAAGAGAATCTGCAGGCGCGCATACGCGGTACTTTGCTCATGGCTTTATCCAATAAATTCGGCAGCCTGGTACTCACTACCGGCAACAAGAGTGAGATGGGCGTAGGTTATTCCACGCTTTACGGCGATATGGCTGGCGGTTTCGCTGTGCTGAAGGATGTCCCCAAAACATTGGTGTACAGGCTGGCCGATTATAGAAACAAACTATCACCCATCATTCCCCAGCGCATCATCACCAGAGCGCCATCGGCTGAATTACGGCTCGATCAGACCGATCAGGATTCACTGCCGCCTTATCCGGTATTGGACGCCATTATGGAGATGTATGTGGAGTACGACCAGAGTCCTGCGGATATCATCGATGCCGGTTTTAAGACGGAAGACGTCCGACGCGTCGTTACTCTGATCGACCGTAATGAATATAAACGCCGCCAGGCTCCAGTCGGCGTGCGCATCACGCACAGAGGCTTCGGTAAAGACAGACGATATCCCATTACGTCGGGTTACCGTCCTGACTTTGATGGCGCTCGGAAAGTATAAGCATGCTGTGGATCAAAGCACTGCATATCGTATTCGTGACCAGCTGGTTCGCAGGGTTATTCTACCTGCCGCGTTTGTTCGTCAATCACGCAATGGTGGATCATCCTGCTACCATCGCCAGGCTGGAATTGATGGAGCGCAAGCTGTATCGATTCATGACCCCTCTTGCCTTGCTGGCTTTGGTATTTGGTGTTTGGTTATGGCAGGGTTACGGCATCACCGGCGGCTGGTTGCATGCCAAGTTGCTATTAGTCGCAGGTTTGATCGGATATCACCTGTATTGCGGCAAGCTGATGAGGGATTTCGCGGCACAACGCAACATGCATAGCCATGTATGGTTTCGCTGGTTCAACGAGATACCGGTGATCATCCTGCTGGTGGTGGTCGTGTTGGTCGTAGTGAAACCTTTTTGAAAACTGAGGCAGAACAAATGCACAAGCGTTCCTACTGGACTTTGCTTTTATTCATACTGATCGTGGCTGTTGTTGCTGCCTCAGGCGTGCACTTTCAGCCAGGAGCGTGGTATGCGCAACAGGTGAAACCTTCCTGGACACCACCCAATTGGTTGTTCCCGCCAGTGTGGAGCATTCTGTATGTGATGATCGCGGTGGCAGGCTGGTTGATATTTTGTTCAACTGATCAGAAACTGAAAACTTTGTGGGTGACACAGCTTATATTGAATGCATTATGGTCCTGGCTGTTCTTCGGCATGCATCGCACTGGGTTGGCACTTATAGATATAACAGCGATGCTCTTTTGCATTGGGTTGCTCGCCATACATTCCCGCAACAGCTTGGTTGCCGTGACCTGGTTAATGGCTCCATACTTTATCTGGGTGTCTTATGCGGCTACGCTGAATGCCGGAATCTTTCTGCTAAATAAGGCTTAGTTTTCATCGACTATGCAGTAAATTGGCGGGTGACATGTTAGGTGCCGTGAGGCATACTTCACCCCCATTATCGTTCACTCACAATACTTTATTAAAATGCACACTCTCATTTGCGGTTCCATGGCGTACGACACCATCATGGTGTTTCCGGATCAATTTAAAAATCATATCCTGCCCGATAAGATTCATATTCTGAATGTGGCGTTTCTAGTGCCGGAAATGCGCCGCGAGTTCGGCGGTACCGCCGGTAATATTGCTTATAACCTGAACCTGCTGGGTGGCAGCCCGCGCATCATGGCTACGGTAGGCGATGACTTTGCCAGCTACGCCGATTGGCTGCAGAAGAATGCAATCAGTAATGAGTATGTACGCCAGGTTCCAGGCAGTTTTACTGCACAGGCATTTATTACGACTGATAGAGATGATAACCAGATCACCGCATTCCATCCGGGCGCGATGAATTTCTCGCATCAGAATAAGGTGGCAGACAGTAAAGGGGTTGGCTTGGGCATTATCGCTCCGGATGGGCGCGACGGCATGTTTCAGCACGCAGACGAATTCAAGAAACTTGGGATTCCATTCATGTTCGACCCTGGCCAGGGCTTACCCATGTTCAATGGAGAAGAGTTGCTACATTTTATCGAACTCGCCGACTATATGGCATTTAACGATTACGAGGCGCAGATGATGCAGGATAAAACCGGCCTGAATCTGGATGCACTGGCGAGCAGGGTAAAAACACTGATTGTGACGCTGGGGGCGCAAGGTTCACATATTTACACAGATGGTCAGCGCATCGAGATCCCCTGCGTTAAAGCAGAAGCAGTGGTTGATCCGACAGGCTGTGGCGACGCCTACCGTGCCGGTTTGCTTTACGGAATGGCTCAAGGCTGGAGCTGGAAAACCAGCGGGCAACTGGCTGCAGTGATGGGTTCGATCAAGATCGCCAGCCGTGGTGGGCAGAATCATCAGCCAACCAGGCAGGATATTGCAAGCCGCTACAAGCTTGCATTTGGTGAGAATCTGGTACTTTAGTTCAATTGATTTTAAGGAGGAACATGATGAAACATATCAGTATATTGCTGGCGGCATTATTGCTAACGGATATCCTGGCAGGTTGCGCGAGCAGTAACGCGGGTGATGTCTATAGCCGAGATGAGACGCGTCAGATTCAGCATATCAAGATGGGCGTGGTGGAAAGTGTGCGTATGGTGAAGATAGAGGGCACCGATAGCAAAGTAGGCGCTGTCGCTGGCGGTGTTGTGGGTGGCGTTGCCGGGAGCAGCCTGGGCAAAGGCAAGGGAGAGATCGTTACCGGGGTGCTAGGTGCAGTAGCTGGAGCATTAGCAGGCTCTGCAGCGGAAGAAGCGCTGACCAAGAAAGATGGTGTAGAGATTACCGTGAAGCTGGATACGAGTGGTGAGCTGGTGGCCATCGTTCAGGAAGCGACTGAGCAATTCCATCCTGGTGAAAAAGTCAGGTTGCTGGAAAGTGGCGGCATTACGCGAGTGAGTCATTAATAATCGTAACATCTGTGTTCAGAACACAGCTGAATATAAGCAATATCATAAAATCAGGCAGCTTAATTAATGGGGACAGTCCGCTGAAAAATAAAGCCATACATGGTGGTCTGTCCCTGTTTATTAGTAGAGTCCGGTTTTTTGTCTATTTGTTTTGGGCGTTACTGCTAGCGGCTTTCCGTTTGCCTTGGTTGTCTGACGATGGTCGCAGGCAGCTGATCAAGCGTTGGTGCCAGAGAGTGCTTCCCCTGCTGCGGATTCGCGTCGTTGTTTCAGGAGCATTGCCCAGCCAGACGCTGATGCTGGTTGCCAACCATATCTCCTGGGTAGACCCATGGGTGATTAATTCGGTAGTTCCGGTACGGTTCGTTGCAAAATCGGAAGTGCGCAGCTACCCATTGATCGGCTGGTTAGCAAAGCAATGCGGTGTAGTATTCATAGAGCGCGCACGACGTAAGGATGCTGCCAGAGTCGCCGGCGAAGGTGCAAAAGTTTTGAACGAAGGTGACTGTTTTTGTGTTTTTCCTGAAGGAACAACCACGGATGGCACCTACGTATTGCCTTTTAAAAGCAGCTTGTTGCAAGCTGCGGTGGAGACCAATGTCGATATTCTGCCGATCGCATTGCGTTATTTATCGCCGGATGGCAGCACCAATACCGATGTTGCATTCATCGGCGAAATGAACTTGTGGCAATCGTTGACGATCATCCTGCAGCAACCGAAGATAGAAGCTGAAATAGTTTTTTTGCAGCCGATCTCACATCAGGGGCAGGATAGGCCGTCTCTGGCAAAAGCTGCATATGACCAGATCGTCAACCAATTGCATCTGCCGCCGCGCGCGGCACTTGAAACACTTGACGGTCCTGCAAACGGAGAGCAGTAAGGCTGCCGCCCCACAGGCAACCGGTATCGAGGGCGATCACTCGCTCCTTAAGCATTAAGCCAAGCGCAGACCAGTGCCCGAAAATAACAGTACTGTCGCGACTTGCTCTTGCAGGCAGGTCGAACCATGCATGGTAGCCCTGCGGAACATCGGCCAGCTTGCCTTTGAACTTGAACTCCATCTCCCCATCTGCGGTACATATCCGCAAACGCGTCAGTGAGTTGGTGATGACGCGTAACCTGTCAAATCCTGACAAATCATCATGCCATGAGTTGGGCTGATTGCCATACATGTGGCGCAGAAAATCAAGATAATGTTCACTGCGTAACACCTGTTCGACTTCTCCGGCTAACGCCAGCGTCTTAACTGCGGTCCATTGAGGCAATAAGCCGGCATGCGCAAGCAAGTAGTCGTCATGAGCATAAGCAAGTCTTTGCCAGCGTAGCCACTCAAACAGAGAGGGCGCATCCGGCGCGGCAAGCAAGGCATCCAGCGTATCCATGCGATGCGCGGCTACCATCCCTTCATATACCACAAGTGCGTGCAGGTCATGATTGCCAAGCACTGCTATGACGGAATCCTGATGCGCTTTTGCCCAACGTAACACCGCAAGCGAATCCGGGCCACGATTCACCAGGTCTCCCACCAGCCAAAGCTTGTCAACCGCGGGATCGAATTGAATTTTAGTCAGTAAATGCTGCAGAGAAGTATGACAACCCTGTATATCGCCAATGGCGTAGGTTGCCATACTAATTGATTAATTTGAGGCTGATTATTTTGAGGGAGGTGCCTTGAAATGCGCACCAGCTTTGTTCGCCATGTAGGCAACAGCGCCTGCAACTTCTTCATCACTCAGAGAAGTGCTGCCACCGCGCGGCGGCATGCTGCGTATGCCGTTGATGGCATGTTTGACCAGCGTTTCATAACCTTGAGCAATGCGCGGTCCCCAAGCTGCGGCATCACCGATTTTGGGCGAGCCGAGCGCACCAACTGCATGGCATGCGGAGCATATCGCAGTGACTACTTGCTCACCACTCTTGCCTTGTCCTGGAGCAGCTATTGGGGCCGCAATCGCGACTTCCGCCACTGGTTTGATGCGTTCTTCTATCGCAGCGTTATCGATTACCGGGGCATCATGTTTTGCTTGAGGGCCGATGCCCAACAAACCTGCCAGAACCACAATCAGTCCAATGATGGTGGGGCTTATGGCTAGCAGGGCACCCAGGATGCTACCTAATGCTAGGCCATGATGCGGCTCTTGGTGATGTTCACTCATGATGCGTTCCTAATCAGGTTCAAAATTTAAATTATACAGGTTGTGCGTCCGCGCAGAAAGCGACAACTTATGCATTCTCGGCACTGGGTTTGCGGGTTTTTGACGTACTGGCATGGGTATGCAACTTGAGCATCGCTGCTTCGAATTCCCCTGCCAGCAGCATAGGCAACAAAGGCGTTGTGGACATCATGGCTGATTGTATCTGCTCCGCTTCATCGCGCGACGGACTGTGCAACACGTAATTGATGACTTCTCTGGCATCGCCGGGGTGGGAAATCCCCAGGCGTAAGCGCCAATAGTCAGTAGCACCAAGATGTTTGCTGATGTCCTTGAGGCCGTTATGTCCACCATTGCCTCCACCGTGCTTAAGTTTGGCAATGCCTGCAGGCAGGTCGAGTTCGTCGTGTACCACCAGGATGTCTGCACTGGGGATCCGGTAAAAGCGGGAGATTGCGCCAACAGCTTGTCCACTGGCATTCATGAACGTCATTGGCGTTAACAACCAGGCTTCATGGCCTTTGAGTTTTAGGCGGCCGACACGCCCCAGAAATTTATTTTCGTGAGCCAGCGTGATGCCATATTCGCGACAGATCGCATCTATCCACCAGAATCCTGCGTTGTGGCGGGTATCTTCATACTCCGCACCAGGATTCCCCAGACCAACGATGAGTTGAATGCTCATTATATAAACCTGACTAAATCCAAAATGAAAAAACGCGCATTCCGGTATCCCGGAATGCGCGTATTGTAGCAGCCTGGCTTTTGTTATTAATTACTAGCTTTATTCGGCGGCTGATGCAGCAGGTGCGTCTCCTGCCGCTGTCGAGGCTTCTGCTGAGTCGTCTTCTACAGCCATGCCGCGCGGCTTGATCACGTTAGCGATTGCGGAGTCGTCACCATGCACCAGCTTGACGAATTCCACACCCTTGGGCAGCACAACTTCCGACAGGTGGATGGTTTGACCGAGTTCCATGCTGCTCAGGTCAACCTCTACATATTCCGGCAGATCTTTTGCCAGGCAACTTACATCGGCCTCGGTCAGAATGTGAGTGATAATGCCGCCACCCAGCTTCACGCCGGGAGCGATTTCTGCATTGACGAAGTGGAGCGGCACCTTGACGTGGATCTTCTCGGTGGAGCTTACACGCTGAAAGTCTATGTGGGTGATTTCGGTACGTACATGATGCATTTGGTAATCGCGCAACAGAACCTGTTCTTTGGTGCCATCCAGATTCAGGTTCAGGATGGAAGCATGAAAGGCTTCGTGACGGAATTTCAAAAACAGATCTTTATGGTTGAGTTCGATAGCAACGGCATCCTTGCCACCCCCATAAACGATGCCAGGAATGTTGCCAGCACGACGTAGGCGGCGGCTCGCTCCGGTGCCCTTGTTCTCGCGCTTTTTGGCGGTAATTTCAATATGCATAATAATGCTCCAAATAAATTAAAAATCCACCCGCGACCAGGTGGTTAGGTAAAGCTCGATCTACTTGCGGACTACTTGGGTACTTCTTGCTACATTCGCCGTTAGCTTGCGCTAACCGCAGAATTCTTTTCATCTATTCATCGCTGAAGAGAGAACTTACAGAGTCTTCATGACTGATGCGACGTATGGTTTCTGCCATCAGATCAGCGACGGAAAGCTGGCGTATCTTTTTGCAGGCTCTGGCGTTTTCACGCAGCGGTATGGTATTGGTGACGATCAGTTCATCCAGATCCGATTGTGTTACGCGCTCAATAGCAGAACCTGACAGCACCGCGTGTGTACAGTAAGACACCACTTTCACCGCACCATGTTCTTTCAACGCAGCGGCTGCCTCGCACAGCGTGTTGGCGGTATCTACCATGTCGTCCATGATGACGCAGGTACGGCCTGCCACTTCACCGATAATGTGCATTACTTTGGCCACGTTAGGCTTGGGACGGCGTTTGTCAATGATCGCCAGATCCGAATTAAGCTGCTTGGCCAGCGCTCTTGCCCTTACCACACCGCCCACGTCAGGTGATACCACCACCAGATCAGGGTATTTTTTTTGTACTACATCAGTCAACAACACGGATGATGCATAAATGTTATCGACAGGAATATCGAAAAACCCCTGGATCTGGTCGGAATGCAGATCCATGGTCAGTAAGCGGTCTATGCCTACCGAAGTGAGCATGTTGGCGACCACTTTTGCGGTAATAGCGACGCGCGCCGAACGTGGACGTCTATCCTGTCGCGAATAACCCAAATAGGGAATAGCTGCAGTAATGCGTCCCGCTGAGGAGCGGCGTAGCGCATCTACCATCACCAGCACTTCCATCAGCGTATCGTTTGTGGGGGCGCAGGTGGATTGCAGCACAAAGACATCTTTGCCGCGTACATTCTCCAGAATCTCGACCAGCACTTCGCCATCACTAAAACGACCTACCTGGGCCTTGCCCAGGTCGATATTGAGATGACCGACAACCTCTTTGGCCAGAGCAGGGTTGGCGTTGCCAGTAAACACCATGATTTCTCCGAAAGCCAAAGCGTATCCTTTCTATCTCGTTATCAAGCTTGATCAATCAGACCGGCTTGATCTAATCGTTTCAAAGCAAAAAGCGTGTAGCAACACTACACGCTTTTTATTTTTAGTGGCTGGGGAAGAAGGATTCGAACCTTCGCATGCCGGAATCAAAATCCGGTGCCTTAACCAGCTTGGCGACTCCCCAACAGTTTAATCGGTATTATTAAGCACTACTTTCAATCAGCACAATCATACAATGGGTGCAGATTCAAACTACTTGCAGCAAACCCTGAAACACCCTCAGGCTTCTGCGCCACAATACTTTGTGCAGATTGGATACTATCCGCTGCAACAAACACACTACTACCAGAACCGCTCATTCGAGCATCACCGAATTGCTTTAACCAACTCAGGCAAGACGCCACTTGTGGGTACATTCGGCATACTAAAGGCTGTAAATCGTTATGCCCGAAGCCCTTAAAAAAGGCCGCCATTGTCTGTGGAATTGTGTTTCTTGTCAATTCCCGGCTGGCGAAAATACTCGCAGTCGAGACGCTGATGGATGGTGTAAGGACTGCATAATACGCTGGTTCAGGCTTAATCGCCTGCAACTCTTCGCCTATTCCTTCTGCCCAGGCCGCTTGCCCAAAAACGAATACCGGCACATCCGCGCCCAGTTTCAATGCCAGCCCCATCAGGACGTTTCGTGTCAGGCCAAGCCCCCACAGGCGATTCAGCGCCATGAGTACAGTTGCCGCATCCGAGCTGCCGCCGCCCAGGCCGCCGCCCATAGGCAGGCGTTTCTCAACGGAAATATTTGCACCCAGTTTGCAAGCAGTGGTTTGTTGCAACAGTTTCGCAGCGCGCAAGGTGATGTCCTGATCTTCAGTCACACCGGGAATTGCAGAGCTACGCACTATGCGTCCATCCTGCCGCGGCTCAATGTTGACAGTGTCACCATAATCCAGCAGTTCGAATACGGTTTGCAGCAGATGGTAGCCATCGGCACGCTGACCTGTAATGTGCAGAAAAAGATTGAGCTTGGCAGGGGCTAAAAACGCGGGCACGACTATTCTGCACCCGTTTGCCAGGATTCTATCACCAGCTTGAGATCCAGTTTCTGACTTTTAAGGGTGATTTTTACGGGTAGGGTGACGTCATTGAAATCGGCATAATCTGCGTAATGAATATCCCAGCCTTGCTGCATCATATGCGTGATATTCCCTTTGACATCCGAAGCCAACACTTCAACAGGCCCCTGGGCAGGGCGACCCAGTATCCAGTCTGTAAGGCCACTCATCGGCAGGCTCCATCCCAGCGTTTGCTGGGTCAGCGTTTCTGCATCATTCGCGTGTATGGAGTTCTGGGTGCTGGTGGTCAAAGTGACTCCATCTGCATCGCGCGTCAGTTTGCCCAGTTGTGTTCCCAGAGGCGAAAAGAAATCAAGATCGTCTCCCTCGCCATGGTGATGCCAGTGCAAGCCACCGCTAAAGCCTTTTGATTCAGTCATAATGGCCATGCGGCCATTCATGGCAAAAAAACGTATCTTGTTGATTTGCGCCAGATGCGATTGATATTGCGCCGCAGGCGGTGGTACTACCGGGGGGGAAGGAGGTAGCGTAGTGCATGCAACCACGGTCAGCCCCAATAGGGCAGGCAGATAGCGCAAAAAAAACATGCTCACTGCTTGAATTTTTTGGTGGCGTTGAGCAGCGCTTCGTTATCCGGAAATTCGTGTAATGCTTCTTCCCAGGTGCTTAGAGCTTCGTCATGCTTCCCTTGTTGCCATAATACTTCGCCCAAATGCGCAGCGATTTCAGGGTCGGATTGTGCCTCGTAGGCACGACGGATGAAATCAACCGCTTTATCCAGCTTGCCAAGGCGATATTCTACCCAGCCCATGCTGTCAAGAATGAAATGATCATCCGGGGTCAGTGACAACGCTTTTTCTATAAGCTTCTGAGCTTCATCCAGCCTCTCATTGCGGTCGGCCAGAGTGTATCCCAGGGCATTATAAGCCTGGGCAAAATCCGGCTTTATCAAAATAAGCTTGCGTAGCTCGCTTTCCATCACATCAAAGTGCTGCAAACGCTCTGCCGTCATGGCGTAATCGTAGATAAGGCCGGAGTTGCTCGGCAACGCCTGAACGCCTTGAGCCAGAATATCGTATGCTTCCTGATTGCGATTCACCTGAGTCAGCAGATTGGCCTGGGTCTGGATGGAGATACCTAGTTGGTCGGAATTAAGACCAGCCAGACCCTGCAAGCGTTTTACACCCGCATCCACCTGGCCTTTACGTCCCTCCAGCAATGCGATTCTTACTTGAGTCTCAAAGTAAAAGCGACTGTCGCTAGTGATGGTCTCATACCATTGCAGCGCTTCTGCTTCGCGTTGCGTTTGTTCAGTTATTTGACCCAGGTAGAAATAAAGCTGGTCAGTTTCCTTGTAGCCAAGCTCCAGAGCTCGCTTGAAGCAGGCTTCTGCATTAATTGAGTCTTCAAGTTGAATGCTGAGTAACCCCAGAGTGACTTGTATGTTGGGGTCATCAGGCTTTGCCTGAATCAGCAGGTCGAATTGTTGTTTGGCCTCAGTAAGCTGCTTCTCATTGACCAATGCTCTGGCAAAGGCGAGGCGCACATCCTGACTGTTCGGGTATGTTTGCAGAAAGTTTCGGTAGAAAGTCAGCGCGTCTTCAGGTTTGGCCTGCAATATCTGGCCTTGTAACAGAGCGCCTATTTCCCAGCCTGGATGATACTGGTCAGCAATTTTCAGCTCAGCCAGAGCAATGGATTCTTTGCCATTACTCCATGCGGCATGGGCAAGTGCAAAATGTGCCTCGGGCAGGGTAGGATATGGCTTTGCCAGATCCTGCATCAGTTTGTAAACTCCCGCTTTATCCTGGCTACGCGATAACATCCCGGCAATCGAGAGAAAGGAATTGGCGCGAGTCGCGTCGTCTGCCAGCAGTTTCTGCAGGTAAGGCTTCATTTCACTGGTCTTGCCGGTTGCCAGTAACAACTGCAACAAGGTTTGCCGTGCTTCCACTGAATCAGGGTCCAGTTCTACCCATAGCGTGGCAGCTTTCAATGCTGCCGGTACCTGTTTGATATACAAGGCTGCGCGAGTGGCACGGTCAGCCAGACGCGGATCGTGTGAAGATTTTGCCAAGTCGTACATGATGGCGCTGGCAGATGCAATATCGCCGCGCTGGCCGGCGATCTCACCCACCAGGAACTTATACACGAACTCCGCGCTCAATGATTGATTTGAAGACTGATCGGTGCTGGTGTTTTTGCTGGTGTCCGCGCTAACTGCAACTGGCAATGCCGTCAGGCTCAATGCGACGAAAATCGGGGCGAGCAAAAGTTTATTTTTCATGTGTCACTTTAATTGAGAATTGAATGATGGCAAATTGGACAATGGCGCTGTCGATTTGTTTCGTATAGTATATGCGCCCTATCCAAGATGACAAGTAAGTAGCTACAAAGCCGGTGCCTATTTTAGATATTTTTCTTAATATTTTTTCTTACGTTAAATCCTTATGACCACCATCACTGTTGAAGCCAGAGAATTGACCCGTATGTACGGAGGCAATACCGTGGTGCGCGATGTCAGCTTCAATCTGAACAAGGGCGAAGTATTGGGCTTCCTTGGCCCTAACGGTGCGGGCAAGTCCACCACCATGAAAATGCTGACCGGCAATCTGGCTCCGACCTATGGTACGGTCAAGATATGCGGCATAGACATCATTGAGAATCCCAAGGCGGCCAAAGCCCTGATCGGCTATTTGCCGGAACTCCCCCCGTTATACAAAGAGCTGACCGTTGATGAGATGCTGTCGTTGGCTGCCCGCTTGCATGGTGTGACACGTGCCCATCTGAAAAAGGCGATGACTCTCGCCAAAGAGCGATGCGGGTTAATGGAGATGAGTGGTCGCCTGATAGATAACCTGTCCAAAGGCTATCAGCAACGCGTGGGTATTGCGCAGGCCATAATCCATAATCCGATGGTAGTGATACTGGATGAGCCTACTGTAGGACTGGATCCGATTCAGATCCGCGATATCCGCGCCTTGATCAAGGAACTGGGTGGTGAGCATAGTGTTATTCTTTCCACGCACATTCTGCCGGAAGTGGAAATGGTGTGTGATCACGTACAGATCATTCATAAAGGCCAGCTGGTGTTTAACGGTGCGATTGAAGTGCTGAAACAACAACGCCACGGCAACAAATTGCTACTAGGCCTGCATCGCGCGCCTGATATCAAGGAGTTGATGAAAATTAATGGCATCGTAAGTGTTGAGCCGGTGCGCGATAAGCTGTTGCGCGTGCAATACCAGGCAGGTAAAGATCCGGCAGAGGCATTGGTTCAGGCCGCAGTCAGCAACGATTGGGGTATGTTCCATATATCTCCGGATCAAACCAGTCTTGAAGAAGTGTTCGTGCAGCTGACGCAGCAAGAGTCTGAGCATTAAGAGGAATAGGATAAACACATGATATTTACAGTTGCAGGTAAAGAATTGAAAGCCATGTTCTCCTCACCTATGGGCTGGGTGATTCTGGCACTGCTGCAAGCCGTGTTTGCCCATTTCGGCTTTTTCGCCGGGGTGGATCAGTACTTCAATATCATGTCGGGTTCGATGCGGCCAGAGCAGCGCATGGGCGTCACCGAGTTCGTAGGAAGCAACATATTCAATATGGCATCCTTTGTGATGCTGGTGGCAGTGCCGCTGCTGTCGATGCGATTGATCAGCGAAGAGCGCAAGAATCAGACGCTGACCTTTTTATTTAGCGCGCCACTGACCTTGACCGAGATCGTTTTGGGTAAATTTATCGGTCTGGTGAGTTTTCTGACCATCGTCATCGCGTTTCTCGCCGCCATGATCAGTTCACTGAATCTGTGGACTGACATGGATTTCGGCTACATTGCCGCCAACGTCATCGGTCTGTGGTTCCTGGTGGCGAGCTTTGCCGCACTGGGCGTGTTCGTTTCGAGCCTGACCCAGCAGCCCATCATCGCCGCCATCATCAGCTTTATTGCACTGTTTGCGTTGCTGGCCTTCGATCAATATCTGGCGAGCGACCCTAACAGCCTGTTTAACCACGTATCCCTGATGCGCCATTTCGAGCCGTTTTCCAGAGGGTTGCTGGATACACGCGATTTTTCCTATTTCATCCTGTTCATATTCACGTTTCTGACCTTGACGGTACGTCGTCTGGATGCAGACCGTCTGCGCGGGTGATGGTTGATTAACCAGTCGAGTAAGCAACACACATCATGAAGAAAAATCTCAAGATCAAATTACAAATGCTGATGCAAAACAGCATGTTCGTCGTGCTTTTTTTAGCGTTTGTCGGCTTGCTGGGCTATCTGGGAAATGAATTCCATATCTCCCGTGACATTACCCAAAGCGCGCGTAATACGCTGACACAGGGTAGTATCAATGTGCTCAAGCAGATGAAGGGGCCGGTGAATATCAGCATTTTCGTGAATGCCGATACCGATAGACGTAAGGTTATTCTCGATTTTGTGTCCCGTTATCAACGCACCAAGCCTGATCTTCAGTTCAAATTCATCAATCCGGCAGAAAGTCCGAAACTGGCGCAGGAGTTAGGCGTGCGGGACGACGGTGAGTTTGTGGTGGAATACGATAAAAAGACCGAGCACTTGTTACCGCCGATCGCGGAACAGGATCTGACCAATCTATTGGTGCGCCTGTCCCGCCCGCAAGCCCGCAATATTATGTTTCTGGATGGGCATGGAGAGCGCAGCCTGATTGGCAAGAAGGATTTCGATCTCGGCGATTTTGGCGAACAGTTGGAGAAAAAGGGATTCAAGCTTTCCAATCCGGATCTGGTGGCGTTGCCGGAAGTGCCCAAGGCTGGAGCGATGCTGGTGATCGCCGGGCCAAAAATCGATGTGTCGTTGGCGGAAGTGAACAAGATCAAGCAATACATCGCTCAGGGTGGCAACGTGTTGTGGCTGATAGATCAGACGCCTTTGCATGGCCTGGATGTACTGGCAGACCAACTCGGCTTGCAGTTGACCTCCGGTATCGTGGTTGATCCGGCTGCTGCGCGTACCAGTGGCGACTATAAAAAAGCGTTTTCCGCCCAATATGGCGAACACCCGATTACTCTGCGTTTCAATCTGATTACCTTGTTCCCCATGGCGCGCCAGATATCATCCAACGCCACGGACATGGGATGGGAGATCACACCATTAATCGATGTTGCAAGTAACGGCTGGCTGGAAAAAGGCAAACTGGACGGCAAGATCGAGTTCGATGCCAAAGAGGATGTCGGCGGTCCTATCAATATCGCCATCGCCATGGAACGCAAAGTCGAGAATAAAACGCAACGTATCGTGGTGGTTGGCGGTGGCAGCTTTTTGGCCAATACCTTCCTCACCAGCGAAGGCAATCTTGATCTGGGCATGAATATGGTGAATTGGCTGGCAGGGGATGACACGCTCATCACAATACAGCCTCGGCCTTTCAACGATGCAAATCTGAATATTCCGGCCAATCAGCCGTTGATCAACTGGATGGTGATACGCGGTATTCCTACGTATATCCTGCCGATAGGGCTGCTGCTGACCGGTTTCTTCATCTGGCTGAAACGCCGCAAGAGGTAAGGAACCTCATGAAATCACGTTGGCTACTTAATTTGGTGTTGTTGGTGGCAGTGGCAGGTCTGGCGCTGTTCGTCTATCTGCGGCCCAAGACAGAGGTCGCTGTTAGCCAGCAAAGCTTCCAGGTGTCCGCGATAGATATAGATAAGGTCACTAAAGTAAGTATTGAAGTGCCTGCCAAAAAGCCTGTGGTTTTCGAGAGGCAGCACGGTCAATGGATGATGCTGCAACCATTCCAGGGTCGAGCAAATCCAGTGGAAGTCGGCAGTATTATTGCGGTAGCGATTGCCAGCAGTTCGGAAAAACTACCTGCAGACGATCCTGCCAAGTTTGGCTTGGATCATCCCCAACTGACCGTGCATTTGAACGATGAAGCTTTCAGTTTTGGTATGTATAACCCGGTGGGTGGCGAACAATTTGTTGGACATGGCAATGCCATTTACACGGTATCAAACTCATTTTCGCAGAATGCTACGATCCAGCCATTGGAATTGCTGGACAAACATCCATTAGCGCGTGATGAAACCATCGTCGGATTCGATTTCTCAGCGCTGGAACAATGGCAAAGCAGCCATTTGAATCTTGATTTGCAAGCGGATGGCGCTTGGAAAGTGTCTGCAGCCAGTGCCAAGCCCAACCAGAATGATCTGAAGGACTGGTTCGAGGGTTGGGAATGGGAACATTTTCAAGCCACATCTGTAGAGCCTGCCCAGCCCGACCACAGTCCTCATCCGTTCCTGATCGTCAAACTCAAAGACGGCAAGAAAGTGAAATTTATCAAGTTGCAGGAATCTCCGGAGTTGCTGCTGGTAAGGGAAGATGAGCAATTGGAGTATCATTTTCCACAGGATTTCGGATTTACAGCTTTAAATCCCCCCGCTGGTTTCAAGCCATAGCGTTTCGTCATGCCTGAACTGCCCGAGGTCGAAATAACACGCCGCGGCTTACTCTCACTTGTTGACCAGCAAATAAGCGCGGTCACCGTGCGCAATGCTTCATTGCGCTGGCCGATACCGGCTGATCTTGATGTCGTTCTGCACCATCAGCACTTTCTGGATCTAAGCCGTCGCGCGAAATATATTCTCGCCCAGTGCGAAAACGGCATATTGCTGATGCATCTGGGTATGTCGGGCAGGCTGATGCTGTTGCCGGAATTCGTGCCGCCGGCCAAACACGATCATCTGGATATTGTTTTCAACAGCGGTCAGGTACTCAGGTTGCGCGATCCGCGGCGTTTTGGTGCAGTGCTATGGCATGAGGATACGCAACATCCGTTATTGACCTGTCTGGGAGTGGAACCGCTGGAGGACGCTTTTAATGGCGACTACCTGTATCGGCACATGCGTAATCGCAGCGCTCCGATCAAAACCGTGATCATGGATGGTCATCTGGTAGTCGGCGTTGGTAACATCTACGCTAGTGAATCACTGTTTCGTGCCGGAATCGCCCCCAGGACTGCCGCCAACAAAGTCAGCCGTGTACGCTGCGAAAGGTTGGCGCAAGAGATCAAAACCACGCTGTCGGCGGCGATAGAAGCGGGAGGCAGCAGCTTGCGCGACTTCTTCGGAGCGGATGGCAATCCCGGATATTTTCAGCAGGAATATTTTGTTTACGGACGTACCGGAGAGCCCTGTAAAGTCTGCGCTACCCGCATTAAAACCCTGAAGCAGGGGCAGCGTTCGACTTTTTATTGCCCTAACTGTCAGCTTTAGCTTGCGCAGTTTTTCAGCGCGGCGTTTTGAGTGATTCGGTCAGATGCGGCGCCAGTACGGTCAATAATTGACCAAAAATTCTGGGGTTGCCTGCCATGATGTTGCCGGTCTCAAACCAGCTTTCGTTGCCTTCAAAATCACCTACTATCCCGCCTGCTTCGGTAATCAGCAATGCGCCAGCTGCAATGTCCCACTTCGAAAGTCCTATTTCCCAGAATCCATCGTAGCGTCCCGATGCAACGTGCGCCAGATCGAGTGCAGCAGAGCCGGGACGGCGGATGCCCGAGGTGCTGAGTATCATGCTCTTGAGCATGGGCAGATAAGTATCCAGATGAGTGAAATCGCGGAAGGGAAAGCCTGTGCCTATGATGCATTCTTGCAGTTTGGTGCGTTTGTTCACGCGTATGCGCTTGTCATTGAGGAAGGCTCCACGGCCTTTACTAGCAGTATAAAGGTCATTGCTGGTAGGGTCGAAGATCACAGCCTGATCCAGTACGCCTTTGTGCATCAGTGCGATGGATACCGCGTATTGCGGAAAACCATGCAGGAAATTGGTGGTGCCATCCAGCGGGTCTATCACCCATAGATAATCTGCGTTTTCGCCCTGAGCTCCAGATTCTTCACCCAGAATCGCGTGTTGCGGGTAAGCGCTTAGTAGGGTTTCGATGATCGCTGCTTCGGCGTTGCGGTCCACCTCGCTCACATAGTCGTTATGCGTTTTGCGTTGCACTTGCAGAATGTCCAGATTCTGCGCGGCACGATTGATGATACTACCGGCGCGACGTGCGGCTTTCACCGCCGTATTGAGCATGGGATGCATAGTAAAATAGAAACATTCAGAATTTAATCCGCTATTCTACCGACTACGGCGCAATCAATAAACTTAATGAACAAACTAGAAAATATCCGTATCGTACTTAGCCGTCCCAGCCATCCCGGCAATATTGGTGCCGCGGCTCGTGCCATGAAGACCATGGGCTTAAGCAGGCTGTATCTGGTGCAGCCGCGAAAGTTTCCTCATCCGGATGCGCACGCCATGTCGGCCGGGTGTACCGATGTGTTGGACAATGCACAGGTATGCGATACGCTGCCACAGGCACTGCAAGGCTGCAGTCTTGCGATAGGCATGACTGCAAGAAGAAGAGAAATCTCGCATCCTGTCGTTTTCCCAAGAGAGGCGGCGCAGCTGGTGCTGCAACAGGAACAGGAAGTGGCGCTGGTATTCGGCAATGAAACCAGCGGCATGTCGAACGAAGAGATCATGCTTTGCCAGCGGCTGGCACACATTCCGGCCAACCCTGAATATTCCTCGCTTAATCTTGCAGCCGCTGTGCAGATCATCGCCTACGAATTGCGCATGACAGCCGAGACTCCATTGCATAAGTCTGGCGGCAAGGCGGCGAAGATGGCGACGCATGACGAAATAGAAGGTTTTTATCGTCACTTGCAACAAACCTTGATCGACATCGAATTCCTTAATCCGGCGATGCCCGGAAGGCTGATGTCCAGATTGCGCAGGTTGTTTACCAGAGCCGGATTTCAGCAGGAAGAGATCAATATCCTGCGTGGCATATTAAAGGCAGTGAACGAGAAGTAGTACAATATCAAGATGTTTGATCACCTGCGCGAAGACATTGCAGTCGTTTTTGACCGAGACCCTGCTGCCCGAAATACATGGGAGGTTCTAACCACCTACCCAGGCGTACATGCGCTGATTTTTCACCGCTTGACACATTGGTTGTGGGGAGTCCAATTGTTTTGGCTGGCTCGTTTCATCTCGCACATCGCGCGTTGGCTGACAGGCATAGAGATACACCCGGGGGCGACCATAGGCCGTCGCTTTTTCATCGATCATGGCATGGGTGTGGTAATAGGTGAAACCGCGGTCATCATGGATGATTGCACCATGTACCATGGCGTGACGCTGGGCGGTACTTCATGGAACAAAGGCAAACGGCACCCCACGCTGGAGAACGGTGTGGTCATTGGCGCCGGAGCTAAAGTACTGGGGCCGATTACCATCGGTGCCGGCGCCAAGATAGGGTCGAATGCGGTAGTGGTAAAAGATGTCCCTGCCGGCGCTACTGCAGTGGGTATCCCGGCGCGTATTCTCGATCAGGGCAAAGACAAGGAGCGCGATGAGACCGCGCAGAAAATGGGCTTTTCCGCTTATGCAGTGAGCGATGGTGGCAATGATCCGGTAGCAAAAGCCATACACGCATTGCTAGATCATGCCACGCAACAGGACGAGCGCTTGCAGATATTGACCGAACAGCTCGCCAAGCTGGGGGTTGATCTGGAGGTAGACGAAAAAGTGGGTAGTGCTTTCGACGTAACCCATCTTAATAAAATTGTCGACTAAAGTCGGCCTCAATAAATAGTTGACTAAATTGATAGGGTATTATAAAATTCTCACTATATAAATAGTAGACGAATTGATATGAGACTCACTACCAAAGGCCGTTTTGCCGTGACTGCGATGCTGGATCTCGCATTGAACGAGAACGGTTCCCCTGTAACTTTGGCGGGCATTAGTGAACGCCAATCCATTTCGTTGTCATATCTGGAACAGCTATTTAGCCGCTTGCGTAAAAACGGACTGGTAGAGAGCGTGCGCGGCCCTGGTGGTGGTTATCGTGCAGCCAAGGCCCTGGATGCCATTACGGTTTCGGACATTATCCGCGCGGTCGATGAGCAGATAGATGCTACCCAGTGTGGCGGCAACGAAAACTGCCTGGATGAGAAGCGCTGCATGACGCATGATTTGTGGACATCGCTGAACGGCAAGATATTTGAATATCTGGAAGGCGTCAATCTGGCGCAACTGGCTGCACAGCAGCAGGGCACTAAAACTGTAGCGTTCGCGCACAAGCGTGGATAACCGGAAGCAGGCAAGATAAATGGCAGCATATTTTGATCACAACGCCACCACTCCACTGGATCCGCGAGTGTTGCAGGCGATGTTGCCTTATATGCAGCAGGCTACCAACGCCAGCAGCCGTCACAGTTTCGGGAGGCATGCACGCCAAGCGGTGGAGTCGGCAAGAGAGCAGGTAGCGTTGGCGGTAGGCGCGCATCCCACGCAGGTGCTGTTCACCAGCGGCGGTACTGAAGCCGATAATCTGGCGATTCAGGGTTTGGCAGCGGCATTGAAACCATCGCCAGCATTAAATCAGATCGTAGTGAGTGCGGTAGAGCATCCTGCCGTGATGAAAACGGCGCAAATGCTGCGCAGGCAGGGCTGGCAATTGCGGGTGGCGGCGGTGGACGCGAATGGTCTGCTGGATATGGACGATTTCAGGATTGCGTTGCAAACCCCAACCGCTTTGATATCAGTGATGCTGGCGAATAACGAAACCGGCGTGATACAGGATGTGGCCACGTTGGCGGGCTTGGCGAAAAGCCAAAAAATCCCGTTCCATACGGATGCGGTGCAGTGTCTGGGCAAGATGGCGCTGGATTTTGCCAGTCTGAATGCCGGCGGCGTGCAAGCAATGAGCCTGTCTGCACACAAGATAGGCGGCCCGCAAGGCATGGGGGCGTTGGTATTCGATAAACGACTGGATATCAGGCCTTTACAGTATGGTGGCGGACAGGAAAAAGGATTGCGCGGCGGCAGCGAGAATGTGGCGGCTATCGTAGGTTTTGGCGCAGCATGTGAATTGCTGGGCTTGGATAAGCAGGGATCCGCTAACACTGGGTCGGATAGCGCAGAAAATATAAATGAATTGCGTGTAACGTTGGAAGCCGGGATTCATGCTTTAGGCGGTGTGATATTTGGCGAGCACGGCCCGCGTTTGAATAACACCAGTTTTTTCGCTTTTCCCGAAGTGGACGGCGAGACCTTGGTGATGGCGTTGGATAGAGCGAACTTTGCGGTAGCAAGCGGTTCCGCGTGCTCCAGCGATAGTACCGATCCTAGTCCGGTTCTGCTGGCGATGGGAGTCGATGCAAAACTGGCGCAAGGCGCAGTGCGCGTGAGCCTTGGCAAGGGCAACTCCATGCAGGAAGTGCTGGAGTTTTTGCAGGTTTTGCAGGGTCAATTGGTTAGGATGAAGCAATTTATGGCAATGGCTGCCTGAGGATGATGAAATGACAGTAAAGACCCCTATTTATCTGGATTATTCTGCAACCACGCCGGTGGACAAACGCGTGGCGGAAGTGATGATTCCTTATCTGACCGAGATGTACGGTAATCCGGCTTCGCGCTCGCACAGTTTTGGCTGGGAAGCGGATGATGCCGTTGAGAATGCGCGTGAACAAGTTGCCGCGCTGGTCAACTGCGATCCCAAAGAAATTGTCTGGACTTCCGGTGCGACAGAGTCGGACAATCTGGCGATCAAAGGTGCTGCCAATTTCTACAGCGGCAAGGGCAAGCACATCATTACCGTGCAGACTGAACACAAAGCGGTGATGGACCCATTCCGTGAATTGGAGCGGCAAGGTTTTGAGGCGACCTATCTGGAGCCGGAAACCAATGGTCTGGTGACACTGGAAAAATTCAAGGCAGCGATCAGGCCTGACACCATTCTTGCCTCAGTGATGTTGGTGAATAACGAGATCGGCGTGATACAGGATATCTCTGGCATAGGCGCGATCTGTCGCGAACACGGTATCATTTTTCATGTAGATGCAGCACAGGCGACCGGCAAGGTCGAGATTGATCTGGAAAAGCTGCCGGTTGATCTGATGAGTTTCTCGGCACACAAGACCTATGGCCCTAAAGGCATAGGCGCCTTATATGTGCGCCGCAAGCCAAGAGTGCGGCTGGAAGCGCAGATGCACGGCGGAGGACATGAACGCGGCATGCGTTCAGGCACGCTTGCAACGCATCAGATCGTCGGCATGGGCGAAGCGTTCCGTATCGCCAAGGAAGAGATGGAATTGGAAAACGCCAGAATAAGGAGACTTCGAGACAGACTGCTGGCTGGCTTGAAGGATATTGAAGAGGTCTATGTGAACGGCGATCTCAAGCAACGAGTTCCGCACAACCTTAACATCAGTTTCAATTATGTCGAGGGCGAATCGCTGATCATGGCGGTCAAGGATATCGCGGTATCCAGCGGTTCGGCATGTACTTCGGCCAGCCTGGAGCCTTCTTACGTGTTGCGTGCTTTAGGGCGTAGCGATGAATTGGCGCATAGCTCTATCCGTTTCTCCATTGGACGTTACACCACCGAGGAAGAAATTGATTACACCATCGCGCTAATGAAGAGCAAGATCACCAAGTTGCGCGAATTATCCCCATTATGGGAAATGTATAAAGAGGGCATTGATATATCGAAGGTAGAGTGGGCTGCCCACTAAAAAATTGTGATTTGACCTTCTGGCGTTGTTGTCGGGTAGCTTGTTTAACTGAATGTAAACGGCGCTACTCTCCGCCTAGCCAGACAGCCAAATCATCAATTTTTAGGATTTGCATGGAATTTAAGGAGCAATAAAATGGCATATAGCGATAAAGTATTGGATCACTACGAGAACCCGCGGAATGTGGGCTCATTGGACAAAGCAGACACACATGTCGGTACCGGCATGGTGGGCGCACCTGCTTGCGGCGATGTGATGAAACTGCAAATCCGGGTGAATGACGATGGAGTGATCGAAGATGCCAAGTTCAAGACTTATGGTTGTGGTTCTGCCATCGCTTCCAGTTCGCTGGTGACGGAATGGCTCAAGGGGAAATCTCTGGATCAGGCCATGACGATCAAGAATTCGGATATCGCCGAAGAGCTGGCATTACCTCCGGTGAAGATACACTGCTCGGTGTTGGCGGAAGATGCGATCAAGGCAGCTATCGCCGACTTGAAACAAAAGCAGGCAGCATAGGATCAAACGCCATGGCAATTACCTTAACTGAACCGGCAGCAAAACACGTGCAAAAATTTATCGCCAACCGCGGCAAGGGTGTGGGTTTGCGTCTGGGCGTAAAGACCACAGGCTGCTCCGGCATGGCCTATACGCTAGAGTTCGCGGATGTCGTCAATCCGGAAGATATGTCATTTGAAAGTCATGGTGTCAAAGTGTTGGTTGACCCCAAGAGTCTGGTTTACATTGACGGCACCGAACTGGATTTCACCAGAGAGGGCTTGAATGAAGGTTTCAAGTTCAAAAACCCGAACGTGAAGGACGAGTGTGGCTGCGGCGAAAGCTTCACCGTTTGATTCTTTTTGAAATCAAGCGTGGGTGGCGTTGCTCTCGCTTGTTGAATTCATTTTACTCCCTTGTGCTCGAGCGCTTTACTCACGCATGATCTGAAAAAGAATCTGTCAGTTATTGTGTTCTCTTTATGAATATTCAACAAACCCACTTCGAACTATTCGGCCTACCGACCACTTTCGATCTGGATACGAAAAAACTTGATCAGCAATACCGTCTCCTGCAAAGCGAAGTGCATCCAGACCGTTTTGCTGCAAGCGCAGATAGTGAGCGCAGGCTATCGCTGCAATATGCGACAAAAGCCAATGAAGCTTATCAGACATTAAAGAATCCGTTGACGCGTGCCCGTTATCTTTTACAGCTGAAAGGCATAGACACGCAGGAAGAATCCAATACGGCGATGCCTGTAGACTTTCTGTTGCAGCTGATGGAATGGCGCGAAGCTCTGGAAGAAGC
The DNA here is from genome assembly GCA_903834185.1 of uncultured Methylophilaceae bacterium. Taxonomy (GTDB): domain Bacteria; phylum Pseudomonadota; class Gammaproteobacteria; order Burkholderiales; family Methylophilaceae; genus CAILHX01. The sequence goes on along the minus strand of CAILHX010000010.1, from coordinate 71,372 downwards.
GGCTGAGACAGCGAATGCTGATGAACTGGAAGCACTCAAAAAAAAATTGCGAGAGGCGGCAAAAACACTGCAATCTACATTAGCCAGTGCACTGGATATCGATAGGGATGATGCTATCGCGACAGAAACCGTACGCAAGTTGCGTTTTATAGATAAAGCGCAGCAGGAAGTTGATCAAGCCCTGGAAATTCTGGAATCCTAAAATGGCTCTATTGCAGATATCAGAACCCGGAATGAGCACTGCACCACACCAGCATCGTCTGGCAGTGGGCATAGACCTGGGCACTACCAACTCACTGGTGGCTACCGTGAAGAGCGGTATGAGCGTGGTGCTGAGCGACGAGAACGGGCACGATCTGCTGCCCTCCGTCGTCCGTTACTATGCCGATCAGGCTCCGCAAGTGGGGCACGCCGCCGGCCAAACTCCCCACGATGCACAAAACACCATAGTTTCCGTCAAGCGATTTATGGGGCGCGGCCTTCAGGATATTGCCGACGCCGGATATTTGCCCTATCGTTTTGTGGATGCGCCGGGCATGGTGCAGATCAAGACTATAGCCGGTGTGAAAAGTCCAGTGGAGGTTTCGGCAGAGATTCTGAAATCTTTGAAACTACGCGCCGAGAATTCACTGGGCGGTGAATTGGCAGGCGCGGTGATTACCGTTCCTGCCTATTTTGACGATGCACAGCGCCAGGCAACCAAGGATGCGGCCAAACTAGCCGGGCTGAATGTGCTGCGCCTGCTGAACGAACCAACCGCCGCCGCTGTGGCCTACGGCCTGGATAATGCTGCAGAAGGGATGTTTGCAATCTACGACCTGGGAGGCGGTACTTTTGATGTTTCTATTCTGCATTTGACTAAAGGGGTGTTCGAGGTTCTGTCTACCAACGGCGACTCTGCCTTGGGCGGCGATGATTTTGACCGCCGCGTATTCTGCTGGATGCTGGAACAAGGAAAGCTGCCTCCGCTTTCGCCTGAAGATAACAGCCTGTTGCTGACCAAGGCGCGCGAAGCCAAGGAGTGGCTGAGTGAACACGCTGAGGCACGCATCACCTGCGTGACTAGTTCGGGAGACGTTATCGATATCATTCTCACCAGCGCGCGATTCAAGGAATTGACACAACCGCTGGTGGTGAAAACGCTTGCACCTTTGAAAAAGGCTTTACGCGATGCCAAACTTACCCCCGATGAAATACAGGGCATCGTGATGGTGGGCGGTGCGACGCGCATGCCTCATATTAAACAGGCTGTGGCTGAGTTTTTCGGGCGAGTTCCTCTCACCAACTTTGATCCGGATAAGGTGGTCGCGCTGGGCGCAGCGATTCAGGCCAATGTGCTCGCTGGTAATCGCAGTGACAACGATCTGCTGTTACTCGATGTCGTCCCCTTGTCTTTAGGGCTGGAGATGATGGGCGGATTGGCCGAAAAGATCATACCGCGTAATTCCACACTACCCGTCGCCAGAGCTCAGGAGTTCACCACCTATAAAGACGGACAAACGGCAATGAGCATCCATGTAGTGCAAGGCGAGCGTGAACTGGTTGCAGATTGCCGTTCACTGGCACGTTTCGAGTTGCGTGGTATCCCGCCGATGGCTGCGGGTGCTGCACGCATTCGGGTGACTTTTCAGGTGGATGCAGATGGCTTGCTTTCAGTGAGCGCCCGCGAACAGACCACCGGGGTGGAAGCGAATATCGTGGTCAAACCATCGTACGGACTGGCAGAGGGTCAGATCGCAGATATGTTGCAAGCTGCATTTACTTATGCCGCAGATGATAAAGACTTGCGTGTGCAACTGGAGTTGGAGGTTGAAGCCAGGCAGCTGATCGAAGCGGTGAACAACGCCTTGCAGCAGGATGGCGAGATGCTATTGAGTGAAGCAGAGCGCGCTGATATCAAGAACAAGATAGCTGATCTGCAAAGTGCAATGGGTGATGTCGGCAAGCTGAAGGTCGCCACTGCCGCCCTGAATCAGGCCACAGAAGAGTTTGCCACGCGGCGCATGGATCAGTCAGTGCAAAAAGCGCTCACCGGACATAATTTAAGCGAAATCCAGATATAAAACCCAGCCTAACCCTTGAACTGAACCGATATCCAGATGCCAAAATTAATCGTTCTGCCCCATGTCGAGTTATGCCCAGAAGGTACGGTGATAGACGCCAAGCCCGGTGCGACCATTTGTAACACCCTGCTGGATAATCACATAGAAATGGAACATGCCTGCGACCAGGTATGCGCCTGCACAACCTGTCACGTCATCGTGCGCGAGGGATATCAATCGTTGAGTCCAGCACAGGAAAACGAAGAAGATATGCTGGATAAAGCCTGGGGTTTGGAGCCTTTGTCCAGATTGTCCTGTCAGGCCGTCATTGCAGATAAAGACTTGGTGATAGAGATCCCCAAATATTCGATCAACATGGCAAAAGAAGGCAAACGCTAGATTTTTACCTCGGTTGCAAATATAAAAATCAAAGGCGTTTCAATCATAGACGTTTAATCCAGGCGGTTAAAGGCGCCCACTGTGGTAGATCAAGACTAACTTTTGATTTTGGCAGGTCGAATATACTGCTTCCCTGTTCTGCCGCTACCGCATAAATCTGTGCATTGCGCAGGTAGGTCGGCATAGGTAGCTGGGTATCCTGTAAAAAATTCAGCAAAACGCCGGACGAGCGGGTGCGGGTGTCCACGCGCATGCCCACCACTGCGACAAAGGTCTTTTGCTTGCGGATGGCTTTTTCTTCTTCCAGCACAGCCAGAAAGTCACGTGTTGCACCGATGTCGAAAGCCGAAGGTTGAATCGGAATGATCACGCAATCAGCCTGCTTCACGATATCCGAGAGCTTTTCTCCATGGATGCCAGCTGGAGAATCCATGATCAGAAAGTCGGTTTTCTCGGGCAGTTCATGATGGCGTGCATCCAGCCCGTGGATCAGAGGCAGTTTTTCTGAGCGACGTTGCAGCCACTGTATGGAAGACTGCTGGCGATCCAGATCGGCCAGAGTGACATGCTTCCCCTGTGCCGCATAATAGCCTGCGAGATTAGTAGATAGCGTAGATTTCCCGCTTCCGCCCTTGGGGTTGGCAACCAGAATATGCTTCATCTTAAACCGTCCATAGTTACAACCTTTTAAATTACAGCATGTGAGGCGTTAAAGCCGCTTTTAAAACTGTTTCTGCAAATACGCCTTCACCGCGCTTAGCAAACCACCAGATAGCCCCTTTTTTGACCGACCAGCAATCGTCGGCATTTGCCATTAGCTTGGCCGCGACTTCTCCCAAGGTGGGCTGATGACCGACAATTACCACAGTATTATTTGCCTCAGGCCATCCGGCAGCTTCAAGAACAGTTCTTACACTTGCGCCTGGAGCCAATATATCCAGGGTTTCAAAGGAGTTATTCAATGCCAGCGCAGTTTGCTGGGTGCGTACACTGGGACTCACCAGGATGCGAGCATCTTTCGGCAAGCGTTGTTTCAACCACTCTCCCATACGCATGGCCTGCAGCCTGCCCTTGTCAGTCAGTTTACGCTGCATGTCGGGCGCACCGTCTTCAGCTTCGGCGTGACGCCATAGTATCAATTCCATTGCGTTTCAATCTTGTCTCAATCAAGAATACCAGTGTTTAATCATAAACCTGCGAGACATCATATGAAAGTGACAAATTTGTTGCAAATAAGGCCCCTTAATGCGGCAGAACCTCCAGCTTCAGGGCGAGAGGTGTTCCCAGCCAGCGCGCCGAGTGAGTATGTGCATCCATTTCGTCTGATTGCACCGGATGTATCAGTACGGAAAGCCCCTTGCGTTTCTCCTCAATGATTTGCATAGCAAATTCCAACTTGGAGGCTGGGATGTGTATCTCGAACATAGGTTTGGTGTGCGGGCCTATGGGGATAGGGATCAACTGCCCGAGATAAGTCAAAAAGGGGATTGCCGTCGCTATGTCCTGACGTACCTGTGCCGCCAGCGCTGCGTCAGCAATGTCGAAATAAATATGGCCGTGAAAAGGGTGCATGATGATTAGCGTGCGATGAACCTGGTGGGGTTCACTCTCAATGTGCTTGTTCTGCTGGCTTTTGCTTAAACATAAAAATGCACAGCAGCATCAATACCAGCAGTATCGCAGATGCCGAATAACGGCTCAACTCCAAACCACCCTGACTGACAGGTTTGTCCAGGAAGTCACCAACCACTGCACCCAGTGGTCGAGTCAGTATGAACGCTGCCCAAAATATCACGGTACGCGAGATGTCAGTTCGGTAATAAGCGAGTGCAATGATCGTCAGCATGACGCTGAATACGACCATGCCGCCAGTGTAGCCAAGTCCGGCGGTGTCTGCCGTCCAATCTCCAAGCGCGGTACCCAGCGTTTGCGAAAACATGATGGTGACCCAGTAGAACGTTTCCACTTTTGGCGAATTTACTGTGTTCACCGCAACAGAACCCAAGGTTCGGTGCCAAACAAATAACGATGCCATGAGTAATGCGAACAAGATCGTAGCCCCCCCCGCATAGCCGATACCAAGAGATCTATCGGCGAAATCTGCCAGAGTCGTACCAACGGTGGTCGTGGCAACAATTGTTGCCCAGTACAGAAACGGATGGAATTCTTTCGCGGTCACTTGAGTGAAAACGGCAACGATGAAAATGACGGAAAAAATTGCGCTACCGACCAGATAACCGAGCTTTAAGGACATGGATACGGCATCACCACCAGTCTCACCAAGCGTCGTTGCGAGAATTTTGATAATCCAGAACAGCAAGGTGACTTCCGGCACCTTGCTAAGTGCTTGTCGGCTAATGGCAATTCCCTTGTTCATGCTCATGCTGTTCGCGTCCGGATTTACTTCAATCAGTTTTGCCCGGTGACACCGCAGCTTCCTCGGGCGTAGCAGGTTCAGCCGGAACAGCTTTCTTCAATGCTTTTTCTGCTTTCTTTTTTTTCTTTTCCAAATCTCTCTGGCGCTTCTCAAACTGGTAATTTGTCTTCATGATTTTTTAATCCTTTAGAGAAGTAGTGCTGATTATACCGGAGAACCTATTTATACTTATTTTGCTGAATGGCAAGGCCAGGATCAATCTGGGGCGACATTGAGGCGCTTCTGTTCTATATTTTCATATTAAAGACCCAAATTGGGGCGAGCGCATCTTCGGCAGGCATCATGATGGTGCAAGAATGGGCAGATATGCTCCTTATGCCGGATATCCTGTTGAATATAAATAATTAATATATTTGGCACGGGCTTTGCTGCTAACATACTCTGATGACCACTCACAACAAATCGATTTTTGATGAAATGACTGCACCTGATGGCAAGGTGCGTCCCCTTTATAACGCTTTTGACCAATGGCTGGCGAATGTATCCCATGGTCAGCTAACGCAAAAATCGCGCGAGGCTGAGTTGCTGTTCCGCCGCGTTGGCATCACCTTCAACGTGTATGGTGAAGATGCTGGCGCCGAACGCCTGATCCCGTTCGACGTGATTCCACGCATACTGGCCGCTGCAGAGTGGCAACGTTTGTCTGATGGTGCGATCCAGCGGGTGCGGGCGCTTAATATGTTCCTGCATGATCTGTATCACGGGCAGGAGATCATCAAGGCGGGCATCGTCCCAGCCAGCATCCTCACCAACAATGGATATCGTCCCGAGATGCAGGGGGTTGATGTCCCCGGCAATATTTACGCACATATTGCGGGCATAGATATCGTACGTACCGGTGAAAATCAATTCTATGTGCTGGAAGACAACCTGCGCACACCCTCCGGTGTTTCTTACATGCTGGAAGACCGCAAGATGATGATGCGGCTCTTTCCCGACTTGTTCCGCCGTTATTCGGTGGCGCCGGTGGAACATTATCCGCAGGTGTTATTGAATAATCTGCGAGCAGTGGCGCACCCCGGCGTGCAGGATCCGACGGTTGTGCTGATGACGCCCGGCGCCTATAACAGCGCGTATTTTGAGCATGCTTTCCTGGCTCAGCAAATGGGTATCGAACTGGTGGAAGGCCAGGATCTGTTTGTACGCGACAATGCAGTTTTCATGCGCACTACAGAAGGTCCCAAGCGCGTGGACGTGATCTATCGCCGGATAGATGATGATTTTATTGACCCTTTGGCTTTCCGCGCAGACTCCATGCTTGGGGTGCCGGGTCTGGTTTCCGTTTATCGTAATGGCGGCGTAACACTGGCCAATGCGATAGGCACCGGGGTGGCGGATGATAAAGCGACTTATACTTATGTGCCGGAAATGGTGCGGTTCTATCTGGGTGAAGAGCCTATTCTTTCCAACGTACCTACCTACAAGCTGGAACTGGAAGATGACCGAAAGTATGTGCTGGAGCATCTCGCCGAACTGGTAGTCAAGGAAGTGCAAGGTTCCGGAGGTTACGGCATGCTGGTTGGCCCTAGCTCCAGCAAAGAGCAGATAGAAGAATTCCGCAAGCGCATCAAAGCCAATCCAGGCAATTACATCGCACAACCTACTTTGGCACTTTCCACCTGTCCTACATTGGTGGAAAAGGGGATCGCCCCGCGACATGTAGACCTGCGCCCATTCGTATTGTCGGGAAAAACGGTTACTCTGGTTCCTGGCGCCCTTTGCCGTGTAGCACTTACCGAAGGATCTCTGGTGGTGAATTCCTCACAGGGTGGCGGGACCAAGGATACCTGGGTATTGAATGAATTCCAGTATGGAATGCAAAGCGGATTGAATTCTGATTCACAACAGCAGGTGCAAGCGTAATGTTAAGCCGCACAGCAGATCATTTGTACTGGATGGCACGCTACATCGAGCGCGCTGAAAACATGGCAAGGGTACTGGATGTGACCTATCGCATGTCGCTGGTGCCGCATGCCGCGCACAGCGAAGAAGATTTATGGATGTTGCCGGTGCGTATCGTGGATGACGTTGAGGGTTTCGAGCGTGATTACGGTGCATACAACGCCACCAATGTGATGCGGTATATGGCATTGGATGAACGCAATGCATCCAGTATTTTCGAAGCTCTGGCCAGCGCGCGTGAGAATGCACGCTCGGTACGCGTGGCAATGTCTTCGGAGATGTGGGAGAGCGTCAATTCCTTATGGCTGGAGTTACAGCAGCGGGTGAGGAACGGCCTGAACGAAGGCGACTACAGCGAATTCTGCGAGTGGGTGAAATCGCGCTCACATCTGTTCCGTGGTGTCACCGTCGGCACCATGTTACGTGATGACGGTTACAAGTTTGTCAGGCTGGGTACTTTTATAGAACGTGCGGACAATACTGCGCGCTTGCTGGATGCAAAGTATCAGCAACTGTCAGGGTCCAAGAATGTTGGAGAAGATCAAGTTGATAGTTCCGAAGACTATTATGAATGGAGCTCTCTGTTGCGTTCGGTGTCTGCCATGGAGGCTTACCAAAAAGTGTTCCGCGACACCATAGATGCCAGAAAAGTCGCAGAGTTGCTGGTGTTGCGCGATGACATGCCGAGATCCCTGCATACCTGTCTGGACGAGATATCGCCTATCCTGGAAAAAATCTGTGCTGACCGCGGTATGGAGTGCATGCGTCAGGCGGGCGAGCTGCACGCAAAACTGCATTTTGGGCGCATGAATGTGATTGCCGATAACGGACTGCATGAGTTTTTACAGGACTTCATCATTCTTAATAACAACCTAGGTGTGGAAATTCAAAAGACTTTCCTTAACGCCCCTCGATGACAGGGAATTATTGAAAGTGTATTTTGAAAGGGTATTGCGATGAATTTGAATATTGAACACAGGGCATGCTACGAATTCGATATGCCGATGACATACACCATACAGCAGCTTCATCTGACACCACAGGATGGTTTCGGGCAACGGGTGAAGAACTGGGATATCCGGGTCAACGGTAAATTGCAGTCGTACGCGGATGCTTTTGGTAATACCACCCATACGCTGGTGCTGGACGAGCCGCATAGTGAGGTCGTCATCACCGCTCACGGTGAGGTTGAAACGGATATTGACCTGCCGCCCAATGACGACTTGTTTCCGATAGAAGTCTATCTGCGTGATACACCACTCACCAAGCCTGACATTCGCATACGCAATTTTGCGCGATTATTTGTACCTGCAAGCGGCAAACTGGATGAGGTCGTTCTCACTGAGCTGATGCACGGCATTGCTGATTCTGTCGCCTGTCGCAGGTCGTCTGCCAGTCGTCATTCCAGTGCTTCCGAGGCATTGGCTGCCGGTAAGGGCTCTTATCAGGATCACGCGCATATCTTCATCGCCTGTTGCCGCAGTCTGGGAATCCCCGGACGATATGTCAGCGGCTATCTGTACACCCCGCAAGGCGGCAAGATGGAAAGTCATGCCTGGGCCGATGCGTGGCTGGAAGGTAGCGGCTGGCACAGTTTTGATGTTTCCAACCGGCAGCGTGCCAACGGGATACATGTTAGGCTGGCGACAGGCTTGGACGATAATGATGCATGTCCGTTCAAGGGACTCACGCCACATGCAAAACAATCCATGACCAGTACCCTTTTGGCACACAACATGGAACAATCACAGCAGTAATTGGTATCTACGAGCACTTTATGAACTCCTTAAAAGCAGGCAGCCCTTCAGCAAACTCTCTGGCTCACCCTAAACAGGGTGACAAAACCAACTCTCCCTGGTTTGACGAATTTTTGGTCAAACTGCTGGAAGATCGTGACCGTATCGGCTTGACCGATATCATCCATCAGGTGGATGCATTGATGATTACAGTAGAGCCGGGATGTTCGGTCGCCTATGTCAGCGAACTGGCGTTGATGACGCCATATCATTATCTGGTCACGCTGGAATCCGAGTCGCACTGGACCCATGTGTTACGTATCGACATGAATTCACCTGACCTGCTGGTACGTGAAGTCCGCGATCCCAATACCCACGGGATCTTCCGCAGTCTGAACGAGGTTTATCCCATAGGTGCGCATAAACCGAATTCGCGCTACATGGGGGAGATCTTCCGCGTTAGCAATCTGCATGAAGTAATGGAAATGCAGAAATCACGCGAGGTACGATTCTTTAATCAGGATCAGATCCGCAAATTGGAATTGCCGGGCAATATGGCCATCGTCAAGCCTTCGCCCTATACCCATAATATCGTCGGCTACTGGGAACGTCCGCCGGAAGATATACGTGTCTATGCCCTGGGTAATAGCACGATACATAACGACGTCAACCGCGGTTATCTGGAAGCCAAGGAGATGCAGAAAGAGTTGAGTCTGGACAAGCTGATCCTGCCCATCGACCATCTGGCAACGCGCGTTTACAGCCAGAATCGCGAAGTGGCGATACTCGAATACCTGACGCTTTCAAGTTACTACTATTGGGGTTCTTACAATATCGAAAATCAGAACTCGTCAACCAATGTGACCAAAAGCGTGCATTATGCCGATGAAAGTTTTAGTCCTGCCAAAGTGTTCACAGCAGCCAACCATCCCTATTTCGTGAATCATCTGATCGGACTTCCTTCACCCACCGAAAGTTTTGTGCGTAACTATGGGCCCAGACTGCATCATGTAGCATTGAGCGTAGCCGACGGTGAAACCAAAGGCTTGGCCAATATTGATTACGTGGTAGAGGCGATCAAGGCCAAGGGCAAGGATTTTCTGCTGGATGTGATCGGTTCCAGAGAAGAAGGTTTGAAGCAGATATTCTCAAGTGCTTCCGAGCATTCCTCGTTGATCGTGGAGTATGTGCAGCGCTTCGGCGGTTTTGACGGTTTCTTCACCAAACAGAATGTGGCAGAGCTTACTGCTGCTGCCGGGGTGGAAGAAAATCTCAAGCTGCTGCAAGCTGAAAGTACAGGTTAGCATGACCATCAAGGTCGCGCTTCATCACAAAACCCGCTACGTTTACGACCAACCGGTACAATTGTCACCGCATGTATTCCGGCTGCGTCCGGCGGCACATTCACGTACGCCAGTCAGTGCTTACTCGCTCAAGATCAAGCCGGAAAAGCACTTCATCAACTGGCAGCAAGACCCTTTCGGAAATTATCTGGCACGGGTGGTGTTTCCGGAAAAATCCAGCGAGCTCTCCGTAGAAGTCGATCTGATAGCCGAAATGACGGTAATCAACCCGTTCGATTTTTTCCTTGAAGAATATGCCGAGTATTACCCTTTCCACTATCCTGAACAACTGCAAAAAGAGCTGTTGCCATATCTGGAAATTAAAGAGAAGGGGGTATTGCTACAGGAGTTTCTTGCCGATATCCCACGCGACAAAACCGCTATTGTTGACTTTCTGGTAGCGATCAACCAGCGTATCAATCAGGCCGTGAACTACAGTATCCGTATGGAGCCCGGCGTGCAGACCTGTGAAGAAACGCTGCAGAAAAGATTGGGTTCGTGCCGTGATTCAGGCTGGTTGCTGGTACAGGTATTGCGTCATCTTGGTTTGGCAGCACGTTTTGTATCCGGATATCTGGTACAGCTGACTGCTGATGTGAAGGCTTTGGATGGTCCTTCCGGTACGGAAAAAGACTTTACCGACCTTCATGCGTGGGCCGAGGTGTTCATTCCAGGTGCCGGCTGGATAGGCCTGGATCCCACCTCCGGTTTGTTTGCCGGAGAAGGCCATATCCCGCTGGCGTGCACTGCGGATTTTGTCAGTGCCGCGCCAGTGACGGGTGGGTTTACCGGTCAGGCCAAAATCACATTTGAATTCAGTAATAGCGTCAAGCGCATCCTTGAAGATCCGCGTGTTACCAAACCCTACACCCGAGAACAGTGGAGCCAGATAGAAAAACTGGGGGACAAGGTAGATGGCGAACTCAAAAAAGGGGATGTGCGCCTGACCATGGGCGGTGAACCCACCTTCGTGTCCATAGTCAAGATGGATGCGCCGGAATGGAATACCGATGCCGATGGCGAGCAAAAGCGCAAACTTGCGGGAGAATTGATCTGCCGCTTGCGCGATGCTTTCGCCCCAGGCGGCCTGCTTTATTTTGGTCAGGGTAAGTGGTATCCGGGCGAGCAATTGCCGCGCTGGCAGTTGGCCTGTTTCTGGCGTAAGGACGGAAAACCTGTGTGGAAAGATCCTGAGTTATTGGCGAATCTGACCAAGAATTACGGCTTCAAAGTCAAACACGCAGAGACATATATCAAGGAGCTGGCCCGGCATCTGGGCTTGAAGGGGAGCTATATACGCGCCGGGTATGAGGACCCTCTGCATTATCTGCTGCAGGAAGGTGTATTGCCGGAAAATATTGATCCATTAAAAATTGATTTGAAAGATGACCTTGAACGCAAGCGTTTGACCAGAGTGTTGACTGCTGGGCTAGGCGCACAAGTGGGTTATGTGTTGCCTGTACACTGGAGCCATCTGCGCAAGACATGGAGCAGCAGCCAGTGGGAATTCCGTCGCGGGGAGATGTTCCTGATCCCAGGCGATTCCGCCATGGGTTTGCGGCTACCGTTGAATAGCCTGCCCTGGGTCGACTACAAGGATCGCGACCACGAGCCGGAACGCAGTCTGTACGAGGCGGTAGAGCCATTGCAGGATATGGATGCAGAAGTCAGTCGTCGCTATAGCAAAGACAAAGCCAAGACAATAGATCCCGCAGCAACGGAAAAAGAGGTCAACCCAAAATGGACGCCCCACACAGCGCTATGTGTAGAGGCGCGTCATGGTCGCCTGTATATATTCATTCCGCCGACCAATGCCCTGGAGCACTATCTCGATATCATTGCTTCAGTCGAGGCCACCAGTAAAAAACTCAACATGCCGGTACTGATAGAGGGTTACCAGCCGCCGCATGATCTTCGCCTCACCCGATTGCCAGTAACGCCTGATCCCGGCGTGATCGAGGTCAATATTCATCCCGCCAAAAGCTGGAAAGAGTTGGTGCATAACACCACTACACTTTATGAACAGGCGCGGCTGACTCGGCTGGGCACCGAAAAATTCATGCTGGATGGTCGTCATACAGGTACCGGTGGCGGCAATCACGTCACGCTCGGCGGCATCACCCCCGCGGATAGTCCCATCCTGCGTCGTCCGGATTTATTACGTAGCCTGATCACTTACTGGCAGCATCACCCGGCATTATCCTATTTGTTTTCCGGTCTGTTCATCGGGCCGACCAGTCAGGCACCACGCGTGGACGAAGCGCGTAACGATAGCTTGTATGAGCTTGAGATCGCCTTCCAGCAAATGCCTGCGGGTGAAGTGCCGGCACCTTGGCTGGTGGACAGGTTATTGCGTAACCTGCTGGTGGATATGACAGGTAACACCCACCGTAGCGAATTCTGCATAGACAAGCTTTATGCCCCTGGTACCGATGCCGGGCGTTTGGGCTTGCTCGAACTACGTGCCTTCGAGATGCCGCCCCACGCAGAGATGAGCCTGATGCAGATGTTGCTGCTACGAACCCTGGTGGCATGGTTCTGGAAACAACCTTATCAGAAACCGCTTGTACGCTGGGGTACACATCTGCATGACCGCTTCATGCTGCCGCATTTTGTCGCCAGCGATATTCAGGATGTTGCGCTCGATCTTAAAGCCGCAGGTTACGACTTCAAGCCGGAATGGTTCGCCCCTTTTCTCGAATTCAGGTTCCCGCGTTGTGGGACTGTGCAGGTCGGCGATATGCAATTGGATCTGCACACTGCGATCGAGCCATGGCATGTAATGGGTGAAGAAATTACCAGTAGCGGGACTGCACGCTATGTGGATTCCTCGGTCGAACGACTTCAGGTCAGGCTTAGTGGAGCTACCGGAGACCGTTATGTCGTCACATGCAATGGCCGCCGTGTGCCGTTACATGCCACCGGCACGCAAGGTGAATTAGTCGCCGGGGTTCGTTTTCGCGCATGGAATCCGCCTTCCGCCTTGCACCCCACCATAGGCGTACAGGCCCCGCTGGTATTCGACATTATAGATAGCTGGAATAATCGCGCTGTCGGTGGATGTACCTATCACGTCAGCCACCCAGGAGGGCGCAACTACGACACGCTCCCCGTCAACGCCAATGAAGCGGAAGGCCGCCGCATCAGCCGCTTTTGGAATCACGGGCACACTGCAAACAAAAAACCAATAGAAATACCGGTAGAAGAAATCAACAAGGATTATCCGTTTACCCTGGATTTAAGATGGAACGCAAAGCAATAAGATAGAACGCTAAATAGCCGACATGTAATATTCATGATTGCGCATTGAAGGCAAATCCGGGCGCGCGAGAAGTTTGCGGCCTTCTGTTATAGGTTCCGAATATGCATTAAGCTAGTCATCACCCCTTAGTCAGAGCGACTGCAATGCCTAACGAAGTTGAACTGAAGTTGCGCATCAATCCTGCACACGCTGCCCGTTTGCGACGTCACCCTGTCATCGTTGCGGCCACCACGGGTAAACCGGTGACACGCAAGCTCACCAGTATTTATTACGACACCCCCGATCTTCAATTGCTGGATGCCCATGTTTCCTTGCGAGTAAGGCGCATGTCAGGCAGCTGGTTCCAGGCGGTCAAAGCGGCAGGTAGCTCGCTTGCCGGCTTGCATCAGCGTATGGAATGGGAAGACATCATTGCTGCCGGACATCCTGACTTCAGCAAGATCAACGATCCGGCGCTGATACCAATCTTTTCCAGCGACGAGTTACGCGCTGCGTTACAGCCTATTTTCATCACGGAAGTGCAACGTACCGAATGGCAATTGACGATGGCAGATGGCAGCCTGATTGAAATGGCGCTGGATAGGGGAGTGTTGCGGGTTAATGGAATGATCACCCCCCCTCGACTGATAAATGAAGTCGAACTGGAACTCAAGTCAGGTCATGCCAGCTGGCTGTTTGAGCTGGCATTGCAATTGCAAACCGACATCCCGTTGCATATTGAAAATACCAGCAAAGCGCAACTTGGCTATGCCTACTATCGTCCTGGTTTGCCGGCAGTGGTAAAAGCGAGAGTGAAGCCGCTTGCAAAAAACTTGAGCGCGCTCGAAGCCTTGCGCCAAATCGGTTGGGAATGCCTTGCCCGGTTACAGGGTAATCAGGACATGGTACTGCATGGTGAAGATGTGGAAGGTGTGCACCAGATGCGGGTCGCTTTGCGCCGCCTCCGTTCTGCCTTGATGGTCTTTGACTCAGTGGTGGACGTGGCTGCCGAATTGAAGGCCGAGCTGATGTGGATTTCGGATAAGCTGAGCCCTGCACGTGATACCGATGTATTTCTTACCCAAACCTTACCGACGGTGATGCAGCAGTTCGAGCATCACCCCGGCCTGCAGACGCTACGCTGCCGGGCGATGACGGCACAGTGCGTGGCCTATCTCTCGGCACGCTCGGCAATCAGGTCGCAACGGTATCAACGCTTGCTGCTCAAAATGGGCTTGTTGCTGGAAAACATGCAATTGGATTCACACGCGGTCCCTGTCATCGTCATCGCCCAAGACATCCTGCAAAAGCGTTATAAGCAACTACACAAGCAGGGGAAGTTATTACGCGAATTTGATGCCGGACAACGGCACCACATGCGTATCCTGTGCAAAAAGCTGCGTTACGCCACGGAGTTATTTGCCAGCTTCTACCCTTCTCGCAGCACAGCTTCCTTTCTGCAAAAACTGACTGAGTTGCAGGAGGTGCTCGGCAAGCTAAATGACCTCAACGTCACCCAAGTACTCGCGCATCGCTTGGCAGGGGATTCCCCTGATCAAGCATTGGATGAAGCGCTGCATATCCTTTGCGGATGGAACGACCAACATGTCACGCACCAACTAAGTCATATGGATGCTGTTTGGCAGGCATTTAGCGCACAAAAGCCTTTTTGGAATTAATGACTGCCTGAAGAGTAATCGTCAGCCTACCCAAAGCACTACCAGAGAGGCCAGCAAACAATAGGCGCCGAAGTAATGCCAGCGACCTTGTTCCAGCCAGCGCGAGAGCCATCTTAGCGCAACCAGCCCCGCCAAAAAACTCAGCATCATGCCGAATAAGCTGGGAGTAACCAAATGCAGCAATTCGGGTGATTGTCCCGCAGCAGAAATAACATGCGACTTGTAGAGGCGATAGGCTTCCTTGGCGATGACTGCCGGAGTTAGCACTACAGCGAGCGCGAAGCTGAACTCCTCTGATTGCCGGCGAACCACGCCTAAGATCAAGCCAGTTGAGATTGTGGCTCCGGAACGGGAAAAGCCGCGAAACGGTAAACACAAGCCTTGTACCGCCCCTATCCATGCTGCGATAGGTATAGATAATCGAGCATTGCCGAGCTTGTTGCCGTTTTCCGGGAAACGCGACGAAACAATAATCAGCACGCCAACGGTAGCAAGCGAAGCTGCCATCAGCCTAGCATTGCCGAACAGATGTTCGATTTCGAAATCGGGAGCATCACCAGCAAATAGATGTTTGATCAATGCCAGCATTACCAAGCCAACGATGCCGGTGACCAGCGTTGCAATGATGATATGCAGCGCATTATTGCGGAAGGCGGGCATAGAGCTGAAATAGGTCGTACGCCATGATTTCCAGAAATAGATGATGACGGCGAACATGGTACCGGTATGCAGCATTACCAGTAGCAGTGTCATTTGGGGGGTGGTCGGGTCAATCCCCATCAGTTTTTCAGCGACGATTACATGGGCAGAGCTGGAGACAGGCAGAAGTTCGGCCACGCCTTGTACGATGGCGAGAATTAGAATCTGTAGGAAATCCATAATTAATCAGAAGAAGTATTGAGATAGTGGATTTCCGGATTATCTCATACCATAAAGCTATTCCTGTACCTTTACCTATACAGGAGGGGCAGGTCTCGCGACCTGCATGATCGCCAGCGTGAGGTGGATTGACCGGATTGATACCTCAGGCTTATGCAATAAGGCTGAACTGATCCAGATTGTAAGTCTTGGTTGCCTTGCGTAGTTTGTCCAGAAGCTGATTTATTTTAAATGCCATAATAAAGTCGTTTTCCTGCAATCCGCCTGTTTCCTGTGATTGAAACGTGACTTTGCAGTAATTTGGGCCGACGGTCATTTCCGGACAGTGCCCTTCATGGTCGCACAGAACGCCGATTTTGTTCGCCAATATCAGTGCGCCGGTAAAGTTATTGCCTTGGAACGTACGCTTGAGTACCGTGCCGTGATTGTCGATTTCCCAATCCGGAACTTCCAGCAGGGAATGTCTCATCTGGGCCAGCGTCATTGAGGCGAGAGGGGGCTGACTCGGTTTGGTTTGCAATCTGCTTGACATGGTTTTCATCATCATAGTGCTCCTTAAAATGTACCTGATTTAATAGAGCATAATATGTGCCATGCGAAATATCGGCCTGCAGCCCCTGTTGGATAAGGGATTTATGGCTTAAGCAGTGTGCGATGAGCATAGTCGTGCACCTTTTTCAGGATTTTTTGAGGCCGGGGGCGAATTTTTGCGACTTTTCGGTGCAGCCTGACCAACAGATTGCGATTACGGAGACTCTGCCATGGATTGCATGGCGGTCATATCATCGTACGATTGCCGTTTATACGGCTGGGATGATTAATTTCCGTCGTGAGTGGAGATTGCGTCTACGCAGGCATACGGTAATACAATTCCGCTTTCGCTATCTTCAATAGCTTCAATACCGATGACCGGAGGTTCGGATCTGACAGATCCGAATATCGTGGCAAAAGAAACATCTGCGGCATCACGCCCAACGCCAAGCCGAATCAATCCTGTGGGCAAAGCCATCCCGGTGGCATCGAACAAATACCAGCGACCGCTGAGGAAAGTTTCCACGTAGGCATGGAAGTCGGTTGGGCCGAAAATCGGGTCCGCACCGTAGTCGATCCCCGTAGCGAAACGAGCAGGTATATTGAGCGCACGGCACAGGGCAATCATCAGGTGCGCGAAATCACGGCATACACCGACTTGCTCCACCAGAGTGTCGACCGCTGATGTCGTCGCATTCGAACTGCCGGAGACAAATCTGGTTTGACGTTTCACCCAGTCCTGAATTGCTCTTACCCGCCAATACCCGGGTTGCAGGGCGCCGAATTCGCTATTCGCCAGATGCTGTAGCCGGTCGGACTGGCAGTAACGGCTGGGGTATATGTAAGGAAGCGCTTCCCATGGCACCTCGGCGATCGGCACTTCTTGCACACTATCGGGCGATGCAATATGGTGCACGATATCCACAGTCGCGTCATAGCGTACAGTGAGTTTTCCCGGGTTGGCACGCAAACGCACGTAACGATTACCCCTTACGGGATCTGTGTATAGAGAAGTGGGGATAGGCTGATTGACCTGGAGATTTTCCGTGACCAGCGATTGGGACTGTGTTTGTGCCGCATGTATGTTGAAAATGAAATCGGCGGGGGCATAGTCGATTTCGTAATTAAGCTCAATAAAAAATTTCAGCCGTACCATGTAAAACCTCGCATTCTTAATATGTAGTTTCGGTAATACTTATGAGAACGCAGGAACAATGACCGGGTTCGGTTGCGGCGTCTGTGCACAAGCACACAATAGGGATTAATTGCTGAAGGTAGGGTTATTCGCCCAGCCGTTGTACGTCAACGGATACGCTCAATTCATGATCTTTACCGCCAAAGATTACGCCTTTGAGCGGCGTGACATCGCTGTAGTCGCGTCCCCAGGCAACGGTGATATGCTGATCGTTAGGAACCTGATTGTTGGTAGGGTCGAAATCCATCCAGCCCTGTTCGGGAATGAATACGGAGAACCAGGCATGCGAGGCATCCGCTCCCACCATTTTTTCTTCGCCTGGCGGCGGCAGGGTCTCGATATAGCCGCTGACGTAACGTGCAGCCAGGCCTTGAGAACGCAGGCAGCCGATGGCAAGATGAGCAAAATCCTGGCATACCCCGCGCCGATGTTCCAGTACTTCGCTCAACGGAGTAGCGAGAGTGGTGAATTCAGGATCGAATGTGAAGTCGTGAAAAATACGCTGCATCAGATCGTGTACGGCCTCCAGCAATGGCCTGCCCGGATAAAAGGAATCCCGTGCATAGGAAGATAATTCATTGCTGGCACTGATAAGCGGTGAATCCAGTACGTACTGGCGAGCGTCCAGATTCTGCGGGCTCATGTTTTCTTCCAATATTTCCCTTACGTTTTCCCAGGCCATCCCCTGCGAGAAATTCAGTTGCGTGGGGGCAGGGTAGACCTGTACTTCGCTGATGGCGGTGACGCTGAACTCGTGGTGTGGTTTGTTAATCGAGAAATAAGCCACTTGGTTGCCGAAAAAATCCTCCCTTACCCGGAAATCGGTTTCCACCGGCGAGATTTCCAGACGTGCTGCCAGTAATGCTTGTTGCGGGCAGGAGCGTGGTAACAGGCAGGCTTCGTTATACGATGCCCCGACCTGGTCGGTATATTCGTAAGTAGTGGTGTGGGTGACTCGATATCGCACGTGGTTTTTTCTTTACAAAGGCTGGGGTGCACTGCCATGACGGAAATGCTCAGTACTGATGGCATCGGATAATGCGCTGAGCAGATAATAAAGCCTGCTCAATTGCTGATCCAGATGTTCGCGCATACCGTCTTCGGAAACTTCCAGTAAATTATTAAGATTGACCAGCCTGATCATGGTGCCGGCTTCCAAAGTCAGTCGTTGCGCGGTACTTAGTCGCTGATCCGAATTCTCGCTGGGGATTTTTGCGACGTGTTCCTGCAGGCGCATAATCTGATAAATGAGCGAGCGCGGATTGTTTTCGTCGAGCAGCAATAATTCCAGAAATGAAGACAGCTCGAAATAACTGCGATATTGCTGGCGGTAGCAAATAAGGTTGTCGCTGGCGTTGAGCAGTGATTCGATCAACTGCGTTTCTACAGGGTCTTCATGCTTTACGGAAAATGCAGTGCGCATGATGGTGATCAATTGCAGGCCGCGCTCCAGCCTGCGCCCGATATCAAGGAACAGCCAGCCGTCATTACGCGTCATGCTTTCCATCACCAGGCCACTCAGTGCTGATAGCGTAGTAATCAACATGTCCATGTTGCCTTGAAGTTGCCACAGCGCAGTATCATGATCCTCTTGTGATTGCATCAGGTTATTTTCCAGTTCATCCATCACCCGCCATGTGTCGGAAGACCATAGATCCCGCGCAGCGTAGCCAGCTTTTACCAATCGCCTTAATGAATGAGCCAGGCTGCCCACACGCTCTTCGTCCAGCGTTACAGAAAGCAGTTCAGTTTCCGGTTGCCTTAATAAAGCGTCTGTATCTTCCGCGAAAAATCCCGGCCAAGTTCCGGTCAGGCTGGTGATACTTCTAAGCAGGTTATGGATACAAGCCTGATAATTCGAATTATCAGGCTCAGGGTTGATATATAGTTTTTTTACTGTGGCACGCAACAGCCTGACGCTTCCTTCGGCACGCTCTGCGTAGCGCCCCACCCAGAAGATGTTGTCCGCCGCCCGGCTGGGTAATGCATTGCTGTGATGGCTGCGGGATAATACGGATTGCGCTTGGCTGGCATTAGCGGTGGCATACTGCGGCTCAGCCGCGATGATCCAGGTGTCTTTGCTGATACTGCCCATCTGGCCGGTGATCGGCATGTCGCCTTTTTCCGGTGCACTGCGGGTGAGACCGCCCGGCATGATTTCGTAGCCATTATGGCGCGCTACAGCGAAACAGCGCAGCAATATCTTGCGCGGATCCAGGCCCTGCGAAGTGACTGAAGGTGCAGTAGAGAAAGTGACGTGCTCCTGCCCTATATACATTTTCGGATTCGCCCGTATGCGCGCGCGCCATTCTGCGAGTTCATTCTTGCTTAACTGGGAACCGAATATCGAGCTGTCGCCAGGGCGTCGGTAGATCGATTTGATGACGAGGTTATCCAGGTTAGCCAGCACATAATCCAATTCCTTCTGCTGTCCGCACCACCAGGTAGCTGCGGTCGGTAGCTTGAGTGGTTGCCCGAGAAAATGTCTGGCAATCGCAGGCAGGAAAGGCTGGATCCCCGGATTTTCCAGCACCCCGCTACCGAGCGGATTTGCAATCGAGATATTGCCGCGCCGGGCGACCTCCAGCAGCCCCGGTACGCCGAGGCAGGAATCCTCAAGCAATTCGAGAGGGTCGCAATAGTTATCGTCTACACGGCGCAGAATGACATCTATGCGTTGTAATCCGGTGAGTGATTTGAGCCAGACATAACCATCACGCACAGTAAGGTCGTTGCCCTGTACCAGTGAATAACCCAGAAATGAAGCAAGATAGGAATGTTCAAAAAAGGTCTCATTGAAAGGGCCTGGAGTCAGTACCACGATGCGCGGTGCTTCTGTGCGCGGTGAAGCGATGGTGTTGAGGCCGGCCTGAATGGACTGGAAGAAACGCTCCAGGCGATATGCTTGCGAATCGCGGAACAACTGCGGCAGTACGCGAGAAACCGCCATACGGTTTTCCAGCGCATACCCTGCACCTGAAGGTGCCTGGGTGCGATCGCTGATGACCCACATCTTCTGATCAGGGCCGCGCGCAAGATCTGCTGCATAAAACACCAACTGGCGACTGGTCGGCAACTTGACCTGGTCGCACGCACGAAGGAATCCGGCATGGTTGTATATCAGTTCCAGCGGCAGCAGATTCTTTTTGATCAGTTCGCGCGAACCGTAGAGATCGGCGAGGATCAGATTGAGCAATTCGGCGCGCTGTAATAGCCCAGTCTCCATTTCGCGCCATTCTTCGCCTGAGATCAGCAGCGGTAAAGGGTCTAGCTGCCATGGCCGGTTAACGCCGTCGGGGTCGCCATAGACATTGTAAGTAACGCCATTCTCGCGCAACAGTTTGTGCGCTTCCTGATGGCGTGATTCCAATTCTGCGCTGCCAAGCTCTTCCAGAGCATGCATCAAGGTAGTCCAATGCGGACGCACTTGACCACTAGAGTCAAGCATCTCGTCGTAGGCGCTCTCACCAAGCCCGTAGGATAAGTCTGGCCTTGTATGCGTGCTATGCAACTTCATGGCATGCAGTTTACCCCGTCATGGTTTGAATGTGACAAATTCAATGAGAGAGACTCCGTTTTCACAGGTTGAATTGAACGGGCTTAATTTAACCAGTATTACGCAAGCCTGCGGCAATTCCGTTGATGGTCAGGTGTATGTTGCGTTTGACGCGTTCATCCGTGTCTCCGGAGCGATAGCGCCTGATGAGCTCTACCTGCAAGTGATTGAGTGGATCCAGGTATGGCAGACGGCGCTTGATGGACTCTGCCAGGCCTGGGTTGGAAGCAAGTCGTGACGGACTCTTCAGCAGCATATTAAGCGCTTCGCTGGTACGCCTGTACTCATCTTCAATACGCTTGAATACCTTGTTGCGCAGTGCCTTATCTTCTACCAGTTGTGCGTAGCGGGAGGCGATGGTCATGTCGGTCTTGGACAGTACCATATCCATATTGGACAGCAGGGTTTTGAACAGTGGCCATTCACTCAGCATCTGATGCAGTGTTTTGATACGGGCTGTTTTGTCCTTGTCGTTCTGCGCAGCATCTAGATATTTGCTGATTGCACTGCCGAAACCGTACCATCCGGGCAATAGCAAGCGGCACTGCCCCCACGAGAATCCCCAGGGAATCGCGCGCAGGTCTTCGATACGCTGAGTGGCTTTGCGCGAGGATGGACGGCTACCGATATTGAGTTCGGCGATCTCATTGATAGGTGTGGCACTAAAGAAATATTCGGCGAACCCCGGTGTGTCGTAGACCAGATCGCGATATTCCGCCATGGCAGTCGCTGAGAGCGTATCCATCAGCATTTCGTATGAATGTCTTTGCGCAGAAGTAAGCGTGTCTTGCGGGAACAATGTGGCGTCTATGGTGGCGGCAATCAATGTTTCAAGGTGCTGACGCCCCACTTTGGGGTCAGAGAATTTGGTGGAGATGATCTCACCTTGTTCGGTCAGACGTATCTGTCCGTCTACCGTGCCTTGAGGCTGAGCCATGATCGCCTGATAAGTGGGGCCACCACCTCGGCCTACGGTGCCGCCCCGACCATGAAACAGTCTTAATCGGATCTTGGCCTGCTTGAATAACTCCACCAATGAAACTTCAGCCTTGTACAGCTCCCAGTTGGAAGTAAGAAAGCCGCCATCCTTGTTACTATCAGAATAGCCCAGCATGATTTCCTGCTGGCTGCCCTGGTAGCGTAACAGGGAGCGTATGCCCACCAGGCTGAGCCATTCGCTCATGATTCTGGGCGCATTACGCAAATCTTCTATGGTCTCGAAAAGTGGAACAATGTTGAGATCCATCTGTATCTTGGCAGTACTCCAACGGCCTCGCATTAACCCAGACTCTTTTTGTAGTAGTGCTACTTCAAGCAGATCCGACAATGTTTCGGTGTGCGAGATAATGTATTGACGTATGGCACGTGGGCCATAACACTTTCGCACTTCCAGCGCTTTTTTGACCACACCGATCTCGGATTTCACCAGATCAGAATATTCCTGGAACGGCGAGTAAAGCAGGCGTGGTTGCCGTAATTCCGCGAGCAGTATCCTGACCTTCTCTTCTTCATCAAGTTCGGCATAACTGAACTCGGCACCCGCCAGCACGAATAATTCCGTGATTACAGCTTCATGTACATCGGAGCTCTGGCGCAAATCTATGGTGGCAAGGTGAAAGCCAAAAGTTTCCACTGCCTTGATGAGTTTGCCCAGTCGTGGGTAAATCAACGCTTCTGCACGGTTCTTCATCAGCGAGTCGGCGACCAGATTGAGATCGTCAAGATACGCTTCGCAATTTTCATAAGCGGGCAGACAATTGCTGTCGGCCTCCTGCTGAGCAATCAGTACGTTGTAACTTTGCTGCAGCCGTTCTAATATCCCCATCAACGCCAGACGGTACGGCTCATCCTGATGGTGTAGCGATTGGTCCGGCGAATTGTCAGCCAGCTTCTTCAGCTTGGGCGTTACTTCGACCAGTCGGGTGGTAAGAGATAGCTCACCGCGTAAAGCGCTGGTCTCCTGCAGATAATATCCAAGCACTGTCGTTGCCTGACGACGGATCGCATGATCCAGTGTTGCGGCATTGACGTTGGGGTTGCCGTCCCGGTCTCCGCCTATCCAGCTCCCCATCTGGAAAAAGCCGGGTAAATGTATTTCTTGCCCTGGCACGCCAAACTCACTGGCTATTTCCAGCTCCAGATCTTGCAGCAGCTCCGGGATCGTATCCAGAAGACTCAGGCGATAATAGGACAGCGCGTTATCTATTTCGTCATTCACGGTCAGACGTGAAAAACGCAATATCCGGCTCTGCCACAGCAGCGTGATGGCGGCATACAGCATGCGCTTATTACGCACCTGTTCGCGCAGCGATAATGGTTGGGATTTGTTGGCGAGCAACGCTGATATCGTGCGTTCGGTATCCAGCAGGCTCTTGCGCTGTACTTCGGTCGGATGTGCGGTCAATACCGGCGAGATAAGGGCGGATTGGAAAAACTCCTCAATCTTTTCCAGGGGGATTTTTTCGCGCTTGAAGCTGGCGATGGAGTGCGCAAGCTGTCCGGGCTCTAGGTCGTTTTGCTGCAGAGATATCTGCGCATGGCTGGAAATGTCTTCGGCGATGTTGACCAGATGTTTGAAATAGCTGAATGCGCGCGCCACGGCGATCGCCTGGTCGGTATCAAGGGCCTTCAGCAGGTGATCCAGCTTCTTTGCCGAGGCCGGATCGCTATCCCGATGAAATTTGACTGCAGCCTGACGAATCGCCTCTATCACTTCAAAAGTCGGTTCGCCTTCCTTATCCCGGATTACTTCCCCCAGGATGCGACCCAGAAAACGGATATTTTCCTTAATTGTCTGTTCTGGTGCTGTTGAAACTGAGCTCATGCTTAAAACTCCTTATTTACCGGATCGTATGATTTTTATACCAGGCATATTTTTATGCCAAATATCAAGCAACTTTCAAGCCAGATAGTCATGGTGTTGACCAGGTTTTTGGCGTAATCCCGGACTCGGCTTCAGGCTAATACGAAAGCCATATTGTTTAAGAGCTGCGGGGCGGCTATGATGGAGTCCGTTCCATTTTCCCTGTTTGTTTAAATCATGACTTATTGTGTAGGCGTGTTGCTTGAAACCGGCTTGGTGATGGCCTCTGATTCCCGCACCAATGCGGGTGTTGACCATGTAGCCAATTTCCCCAAGATGAATATTTTCTCCAAACCGGATGACCGTGTATTGGTGGTGCTCACATCGGGCAATCTCGCCATCTCGCAGGCAGTAGTCAGCCTTCTGCATAACGGCATCAGAGACGGCGTGACCCCCAACCTGCATAGTGTTACCAATATGTTCGATGCCGCCCGCGTTGTGGGTGACGCGTTGCGTGCAGTTCACGAGGCGGACGGCGAGCACCTGCGCATACATCAGACGGATTTTAATCAGGCCATCTTGCTTGGCGGTCAGATCAAGGGAGAAAAGCCCAGGATGTTCAATATCTATGCTGCGGGTAACTTTATTGAAGCGGTGGCTGAGACGCCTTATTTTCAGATCGGCGAGACTAAATACGGCAAACCCATCCTGGATCGGGTCATTAACATCAAAAGCGATATCAACGAAGTGGCAAAATGCACGCTGGTATCGTTTGATTCAACCATACGCAGTAATCTTTCTGTAGGCATGCCGATAGATCTGTTTATGTATCGCAACAATACCTTCAGCGCTGATTGTTTGATCCGCATTACCGATACCGACCCGTATTTCAACATATTACGCAAAGGCTGGTCAGAGGGTTTGAAACGCGTTTTCTCGGAGTTGCCAGATCCGCACTGGTGTTGATGCCTGATCTTGAACGGATTTTTAGTGCCGATGGCCCGTTGGCTGAGGCCATTCCAGGCTATCGTCAGCGCCAGCAGCAAGTGGAGATGGCGCAGGCTATCCAGCAGGCGATCACCGACAATGCAACGCTGGTGACCGAAGCCGGCACCGGCACCGGCAAGACTTTTGCGTATCTGGTTCCGGCGCTGCTGTCGGGCGGCAAGGTCATCATATCCACCGGTACCAAAACCCTGCAAGACCAATTATTCAATCGTGACCTGCCTGCCATACGCGATGCGCTGAAAGCGCCGGTGACCACGGCTATTCTCAAGGGGCGTGCCAATTATGTATGTCATTACCACATGAAGCGTGCGGTGAATGAAGGTCGCTTCATGAGCCGCGAAGATGCGCAATATGTGCACCTGATCAAACGGTTTGCCGAAACCAGTCAAACCGGGGATAAGAACGATCTTTCCACCGTGCCTGAAAATTCAATGGTATGGCAGGCCGTGACATCCACCCGCGATAATTGCCTGGGACAGGAATGCCCGGACTATAAGGAGTGCTTTGTGATGGAAGCACGTAAGCGGGCGCTGGCAGCAGAGGTAGTGGTAGTGAATCACCATCTCTTCTTTGCCGACGTGATGTTGCGCGACGAAGGTGTCGCAGAATTACTCCCTGCCTCTAATGCTGTGATATTCGACGAAGCCCATCAGTTGCCAGAGACTGCCGGATTGTTTTTTGGCGAAGATATTTCCACCAGCTTTCTGATGGAGCTGGCGCGCGATGCGCATGGCGAATATCTTACCGATGCCAAGGACTGCGTGGATCTGCCTGCGTTGACTGCTGCGCTGGAAAAAGCAGTGCGCGATTTTCGCCTGGTGTTCGGCCTGGAAGGTGCCAGAATGCCGGTACAGCGCGCGCTGCAGCTGAAAGATTTTGATAGCGCGCTAAGCAATGTAGGCGAAAAATTGCTGGAATTGGGTAAGCTATTGCAAACGCAGGCCGAGCGCGGCCCGTGGCTGGAGAACTGCTGGCAGCGGGCGACGTCCTTGCATTTGCAACTGAATAAATGGCTGGCAGGAGAGGACGTCAATCTGGTGCGCTGGGTGGAAGTATTTACCCAATCCGTAGTGTTGCACGCTACGCCGTTATCAGTCGCAGAGATATTCAATAAGCAAATTACAGCGCAGCCGCGTGCCTGGATATTCACTTCCGCCACCTTGGCGGTGAAGAGTGATTTTAGCCATTATCTTAACCAGATGGGCCTGCTGGAATCCAGAACCGCACGCTGGGAAAGCCCCTTCGATTATGATGCGCAAGCACTGTTATATGCCCCCCAGGGCTTGCCCGACCCGAATCATCCCGATTATATTCTGGCGGTGGCAGAAGCCGCGCTACCTGTGATCAAGGCGGCAGGGGGCAGGACATTTATGTTGTGCACCAGCTTGCGTGCCATGCGCGAGATCCACGGCTGGCTGCAAAACGCATTCGATCGTGATGGGCTGGTGTATCCGCTGCTGATACAAGGCGATGCCACTCGTTCCGAGTTGCTGGAGCGTTTCCGTCAACTGGGTAATGCGGTGCTGGTGGGCAGCCAGAGCTTCTGGGAAGGCGTGGACGTCAAAGGCGAAGCATTGTCCGTGGTCATTATCGACAAGTTGCCATTTGCGCCGCCGGATGACCCGGTACTCTCCGCACGCATAGATAAGCTGAACGCCGAGGGCAAGAACGCATTCATGGAGTATCAGCTGCCCTATGCCACCATCACACTTAAACAAGGGGCTGGGCGCCTGATACGTGATGAAACCGATAGGGGTGTGCTGATGATCTGCGATCCGCGCATGCTGACCAAATCATACGGTAAACGCGTCTGGCAGAGTCTGCCGCCATTCAAACGCACCAAGGCATTGATCGAGGTGGAGAGGTTTTTCGCCGTGGTGGCGTAACTTGTTTGCTCTGGTCGTTTTTATATCAAAGGTGGTATCAATTTTCGTATAAAAAAAACTTCATGGAAAAAAGTGTGCTTAAGGCCTTGCATCTTGTTGACCGCTTAGCACTCTATCCAGCATAATCAGTCGGTCTATTTGAGGTATGTTATTCGGGGTTTTACTAGATACAAATGCTGGAAAATTACTTCCCGATTTTGTTGTTCATCTTCGTTGGTTTAGCCATCGGGGTGTTGCCCATCGCGCTAGGGAGGATCGTCGCTCCCAGCCGCCCGGACAATGAAAAGAATTCTCCCTACGAATGCGGTTTTGAAGCGTTCGAAGATGCGCGCATGAAATTTGATGTGCGTTACTACCTGGTGGCTATCCTGTTCATCCTGTTCGATCTGGAGATCGCATTTCTCTTCCCCTGGGCTGTGGTGCTGAAAGATATCGGCATGTTCGGCTATTTATCCATGATGTTGTTTCTGGGTATTTTGGTAGTCGGTTTCATCTATGAGTGGATGAAAGGAGCCTTGGAGTGGGAATAAACCTGGGGACCACGCTATGAGCATAGAAGGCCTGATGGATAAAGGGTTCGTGACTACCACCCTAGATACGGTCATAAATTACACCCGTACCGGCTCGATGTGGCCCATGACTTTCGGTCTTGCCTGTTGTGCAGTGGAAATGATGCATGCCGGCGCTGCTCGTTACGACCTGGATCGCTTCGGCATCGTATTTCGCGGTAGCCCGCGCCAATCTGACGTGATGATTGTGGCCGGTACGCTCATCAATAAAATGGCTCCAGCGTTGCGCAAAGTCTACGACCAGATGGCAGAGCCGCGCTGGGTGATCTCCATGGGCTCTTGCGCCAATGGCGGCGGGTACTATCATTACTCCTATTCTGTAGTGCGCGGTTGTGATCGTATCGTGCCGGTTGATGTTTACGTGCCCGGCTGTCCACCTACTGCAGAGGCATTGCTGTACGGTATCATCCAGTTGCAGAAGAAGATCAAACGTACCAATACCATAGCCCGTTAAAACTTAAGATATCGTAAAAATTATTACATGAGTTCACGTCTCGAGATTCTGGAAGCCAACCTCGCCAGCGCCTTGCGCGAAAAGTCGGTACGTCTGGTATGCGCGACAGGAGAGCTGACGATAGAAATCGCCGCGGCGGATGCCGTTGAAGTCTGCCGTACCCTGCGTGACCGCGCAGGATTGCAATTTGAGCAGTTGACTGATCTGTGTGGCGTGGATTACAGCGATTACAAGGAGGGCGCATGGCAGGGTAAACGCTATGCGGTCGTTTACCATCTGCTGTCAGTTGCTTTGAATCAGCGTGTAAGAGTAAAAGCTTTTGTCGAGGATGACGAATTTCCGGTGATACCGACGGCAGTCGGCATCTGGCCTTCGGCAAACTGGTATGAGCGTGAAGCATTCGACCTGTTCGGCATCATGTTCGATGGTCATCCGGATTTGCGCCGTATCCTTACTGACTACGGTTTTGTCGGTCATCCTTTCAGAAAGGATTTCCCTGTTATTGGCAATGTCGAGATGCGCTACGACCCGGATCAGAAGCGCGTGGTTTATCAGCCCGTTTCCATCGAGTTGCGTAATAACGTTCCACGTATCATCCGCGACGAAGGCGTACACGGGATTAAACTAAACTAAGATGGCCGAGATCAGAAATTACACAATGAATTTTAGCTCCGGTCGGCCTTCGGTCTTAACTTGCTATCGCAAGTTAGCCTTCACTGAAATTCATTGTGAACGTGCCTTGGTTGGCATGGTGCGGGAGTGATGCGCTGTGGCAGAGATTAGAAATTACACAATGAATTTTGGCCCGCAACACCCGGCAGCGCATGGGGTACTGCGGCTGGTGTTGGAACTGGATGGCGAGGTGATCGAGCGTGCCGATCCACATATCGGCCTGCTGCACCGTGCCACGGAAAAACTGGCAGAGCATCGTACCTTTTTGCAAACCGTACCCTATATGGACAGGCTGGATTATGTGTCCATGATGGCGAACGAGCACGCCTATGTAATGGCGATCGAGAAGCTGATGGGAGTGGTGGTGCCTGTCCGCGCCCAGTATATCCGGGTTATGTTCGACGAGATCACGCGCATCCTCAATCACCTGTTATGGCTGGGGGCGCATGCGCTGGACGTAGGCGCGATGTCGGTGTTCCTTTATGCGTTCCGCGAGCGCGAAGATCTTTTCGATTGTTATGAAGCCGTGTCCGGCGCGCGTATGCACGCTGCCTATTACCGTCCCGGCGGCGTATATCGTGATCTGCCCGAGCACATGCCGCAGTATGAAGCGTCAAAAATACATGATGCGAAAGACATGAAGCGCATGAACGCCAACCGTCAGGGTTCGCTGCTTGATTTCATTGAAGACTTCACTAATCGTTTCCCCGGCTATGTAGATGAGTATGAGACTTTGCTCACCGATAACCGGATATGGAAACAACGTACCGTGGATATCGGCATCGTCACTCCGGAGCGCGCCTTGGCGCTGGGAATGACTGGCCCCATGCTGCGAGGCTCCGGCATTGAATGGGATTTGCGCAAGAAGCAACCGTATGAAGTATATGAGCACATGGATTTCGATATCCCGGTGGGTACCAATGGCGATTGTTATGACCGCTATCTGGTACGCATGCAGGAATTCCGCGAATCCAATCGCATCATCAAGCAATGTATCGCATGGTTGCGCGCCAACCCGGGTCCGGTGATCAGCGATAGCTACAAGGTAGCCCCGCCCTCGCGTGCCACCATGAAGCACGATATGGAAGCGCTGATCCATCATTTCAAGTTGTTTACCGAAGGTTTCCACGTGCCGGAAGGCGAGGCTTACGCAGCAGTGGAGCACCCCAAGGGCGAGTTCGGCATCTATTTGATTTCCGATGGCGCCAATAAGCCCTATCGCCTGAAAATACGCGCACCGGGTTTCGCGCATCTGGCGGCTCTGGACGAAATGACGCGCGGACACATGATCGCCGATCTGGTGGCGATTATCGGAACACAGGATATCGTTTTTGGAGAAATAGACAGGTAATGTTATCCGCTGAATCCATCGCTAAAATAGACCGCGAGTTGGCCAAATACCCAGCCAACCAGCGCCGTTCTGCAGTGATGTCGTCATTGGCTATCGTGCAGGATGAGCACGGCTGGCTGTCCAAGGAAAGCATCTCCGATGTCGCTGCTTATCTGGGTATCCCCGACATCGCGGTGCTGGAAGTCGCCAGTTTTTATAATATGTATGAGTTGAAGCCGACAGGCAAATACAAGTTGACCGTATGCACCAATATTTCCTGCATGCTGCGCGATGCCCACGGCATCGTCGAACATCTTGAACATAGGCTGGGCATACATTGCGGAGAAACCACCGCGGACGGAAAATTCACCCTGAAAGAAGGGGAGTGTATGGGCGCGTGCGGTAGTGCACCTTTGTTGCTGGTCAATAACAAGGATATGCGCGAATTTTTAACCAATGAAAAAGTGGATGAAATGCTGGAGGGCCTAAAGTGAGCCCCTCGTTGAATGCTACATTAAACAGTGTTTGTTTCCGCACTATAGACAAGCCCAATCCGGCATCATTGGAAACCTATCGTAGCCTTGGTGGTTACGAAGTATTAAAGCGCATCATCACCGAGCAGACTCCGGCGGTTGAGATCATCAATGAACTCAAGCTGTCCAATTTGCGGGGAAGAGGTGGAGCAGGGTTCCCTACAGGGTTGAAATGGAGCTTCATGCCCAAGAACTATGAAGGCGATAAGTATTTGTTGTGCAATTCGGACGAGGGCGAACCGGGCACCTTCAAAGACCGCGATATTCTGCGCTATAACCCGCATCAACTCATCGAAGGCATGGCTATCGGCGGTTATGTGATGGGTGCAAAAACCGGTTACAACTATATCCACGGCGAGATTTGGGCTGAGTACGAGATCTTCGAGCGTGCCCTGGATGAAGCACGCGCCGCCGGGTTGCTGGGAGATAATCTGTTCGGGACCAATTTCAGCTTTAATCTGTATGCGCATCATGGCTATGGTGCGTACATCTGTGGCGAGGAAACGGCCCTGCTTGAGTCGGTCGAAGGCAAAAAAGGGCAACCGCGGTTCAAGCCGCCTTTTCCCGCCAGTTATGGACTGTACGGGAAACCAACTACCATCAACAATACCGAAACCTTCGCTTCTGTACCTTATATTCTGCAGCATGGCGGGCAACATTTCCTGGACTTGGGTGTAGCCAACTCGGGCGGTACCAAGTTGTTCTCGGTGTCCGGCCATGTCGAAAAGCCCGGCAATTTTGAAGTGAATATGGGCTTGCCATTCCCTGAACTGCTGGCTTTGGCAGGCGGTGTCTGGAAAGGCCGCAAATTAAAAGCAGTCATTCCCGGTGGGTCTTCGGTACCTGTAGTACCGGCTGATGTGATGATGGCCACCAATATGGATTACGACTCCATCACCAAGGCAGGTTCCATGCTGGGCGCAGGTTCTGTTATTGTGATGGATGAAAGCACGGACATGGTGAAAGCGCTGGACAGGCTTTCCTATTTCTATTTTGAGGAATCCTGCGGTCAATGTACCCCATGTCGCGAAGGCACCGGCTGGCTATGGCGTGTAGTAAGGCGTATCGCCGATGGTAAAGGGAGGATGGAAGACCTTGATCTGTTGACCGATGTCAGCACCAACATTTCAGGGCGCACTATTTGTGCATTGGGTGATGCTGCAGCAACACCCGTACTGAGTTTTATCAAGCATTTCCGGCCTGAATTCGAATATTACATTCAACACGGCCGTAGCATGATCACTGGATGAGAGCGGAAAAATGCCTACCATAGAGATAGACGATAAAGTGATCGAGGTCAAAGCGGGCAGCACCATCATCGAGGCTGCCGACAGCATGGGCATCCCCATCCCGCGTTTCTGTTACCACAAAAAACTTTCAGTCGCCGCCAACTGCCGCATGTGTCTGGTACAGGTGGAAAAAATGGGCAAGCCCTTGCCTGCTTGTGCAACTCCGGTGACCGATGGCATGAAGGTGTTTACCCGTTCGCAATTTGCGGTAAAAGCGCAAAAGAGCGTAATGGAATTTCTATTGATCAATCACCCGCTGGATTGCCCGATCTGCGATCAGGGCGGGGAATGCGAGCTGCAGGACATCGCTGTTGGGTACGGTGCGAGCGGGTCGCGCTATACCGAAGAAAAACGTGTCGTGCTGAACAAGAACATCGGCCCGCTGATTTCCACAGACATGACCCGTTGTATCCAGTGTACCCGTTGTGTACGCTTCCTGAAGGAAGTAGGCGGCATGATGGAGCTGGGTATGGTGGGGCGCGGTGAGCATGCTGAGATTACTGCCTACGTCGACAAGAGTGTGGATTCCGAACTTTCCGGCAATATCATAGATTTATGCCCGGTGGGTGCGCTGACCAGCAAGCCTTTCCGATATTCTGCGCGCACCTGGGAATTGATCCGTCGCCATAGCATCGCACCGCACGACGGCCTTGGTTCGCCGATAGAAATGCATGTTAAAGGTAACACTGTGATGCGCGTTTTGCCACGCGAGGATGAAGCAATCAACGAGTGCTGGATCTCCGACCGTGACCGTTATTCTTACGAAGCCCTGAATAGTGCTGATCGTCTAACCACTCCGATGATCAAGGATAATGGGGTTTGGGTGGAAACCGACTGGCAAAGCGCACTGGAATTCGCCGCCACGCGTCTGAATGACATCGCCAGGAATAATCCGCAGGATATCGGTGTGCTGGTGTCGCCTAACAGCACCATGGAGGAAGCTTATCTGGCGAAGAAACTTGCCCAGGGGTTGGGATGCGGAAATGTGGATCACAGGTTGCGTCAGAGCGATTTCAGGCTGGACAGCAAACACATAGGCACGGTATGGATGGGTTGCAATATTTCCGATGTGCAAAGTATGGAGCGGGTGCTGGTAATCGGAAGCAATCTGCGCAACGAACATCCTTTATTGACCCACAGGTTACGTAAAGCGGTAAAAGCAGGTGCAGAACTGTCACTGCTGAATCCGATCGACGATGATCCGCTGATGCCGGTTGCCCACAAGACCATATGCGCGCCGGATGCCATGGTGAATGCCTTAGCGCAAATTCTCAAGGCCATGTCTGTGATGCCGCGTTATGCTGGGCATCTGTCTCCAGCTGTCAGCAATCTGATCGACAAGGTAAAGGTGCAAAGCGGCCCGCAATCGAGTGCCCAGGCCATCGCTGAAAGTCTGTCCGGCTCTAGTGCCAGCGTGGATCTGGTTGCGCCTAGAGCCGCGGTGCTGCTAGGCAATATTGCCGTGCATCATCCGCGTTATGCTGAAATTTACAGTTTGGGCGAAGCGATCGCCGAATTATGCGGTGCCAGTTTTGGTGTGCTGAGTGAAGCCGCCAATAGTGTGGGTGCCGATTTTGCGCAAGTGTTACCGAATGCGGACGCGATGAACGCCCGTACCATGCTGGAATCGCCGCGCAAAGGATATTTGCTGGTCAATGTAGAGCCGGAACTGGATTGCCATAATGCGCATCTGGCAGCCAAAGCCATGGCCGAAGCCGAGTGCGTAGTGGCACTCACGGTGTTCAAGTCCGAAGCATTGCGCGATGCAGATGTGTTGCTGCCGATCGCGCCGTTCAGTGAGACTTCCGGCACCTTTATGAACATGGAAGGCCGCGTGCAGACCTTTTCTGCTGCGGTCAAGCCGCTGGGCGAATGTCGTCCGGCCTGGAAAGTGTTACGTGTGTTGGGCAATGTGCTTAATATTCCGGGTTTTGATTTTGATAGCAGCGAACAAGTCAGCCGCGAGATATTCGGCGGCGAAGACCCTTCGCAGCTGGCGTCCAATCGCTTGAACAATCATTTGTATGACAGCGGTGTGCGCGATGCGGCAAGAGTGAATGATGAAACACCAAATATCTTGCAGCGCATAGGTGAAATTTCGTTGTATCAGGCGGATGCTCTGGTAAGACGAGCAGCGCCGCTGCAAAAAACAAAGTACGCTGTACCGTTGGCAGCCTATATGCACCACGCACAATTGGCACAGCTCGGTTTTCAGGCGGGTGGTGCGGTGACGGTCAGTCAGGGTAACGGCAGCGTAAGTTTAATGGCACAGATAGACGATCATGTGCCTATCGGTTGTATCCGCATTGCCGCAGCGCTGAAAGAAACGGCAGCATTGGGTGACATGTTCGGCCCCCTAGAGATAAAAGCAGTGGAGATAAAAGCCGCATGAATGCCCTGACCCACATGCTGCAACCATTCTTCGGCGTGCTATGGCCGCTGGTGTGGAGCCTGGTCAAGATCGTGGCCATCGTTTTGCCGCTGATGGTGTGCGTGGCCTATCTCACTCTTGCAGAGCGCAAGGTGATCGGCTATATGCAGATACGTATCGGTCCTAATCGTGTGGGTTATGGTTGGCTGCAGCCTATCGCCGATGCGCTCAAGCTGTTGATGAAAGAAGTCATCATCCCCACAGCAGCAAACAAGACCTTATTCCTGCTAGGGCCGGTGATGTCGATCGCGCCGGCACTGGCGGCCTGGGCGGTGGTACCGTTCAACCCGAATCTGGTACTGGCGAATGTGGATGCCAGTTTGCTCTATATCATGGCAGTGACTTCCATGGGGGTTTACGGCGTGATCATTGCCGGTTGGGCATCCAATTCCAAATACGCCTTCCTTGGCAGCTTGCGTTCCGCAGCGCAGATCGTGTCGTACGAGATCGCCATGGGCTTTGCGCTGGTGGGCGTGCTGATGTGTGCCAACAGTCTGAATCTGGTCAAGATCGTTCAGGCACAGGCAGGCGGATTCTGGCAATGGTATTGGTTGCCGCTGTTCCCGCTGTTCATCGTCTACTTTATTTCCGGCGTGGCTGAAACCAACCGTGCCCCGTTCGATGTCGCCGAAGGCGAGTCGGAAATCGTCGCCGGTTTCCATGTGGAATATTCCGGCATGGCATTCGCCATTTTCTTCCTGGCAGAATATGCCAACATGATACTGGTCGCTGCGCTGGCGGCCATCATGTTCCTGGGCGGATGGCTGTCGCCATTGCCGTTCCTGCCGGATAGCTTTTTATGGTTGCTGGCGAAAATCGCCTTCATGCTGTTTCTTTTTCTGTGGTTCAGGGCCACTTTCCCCCGCTACCGCTATGACCAGATCATGCGCCTGGGCTGGAAGGTGTTCATTCCTATCACTATTGTGTGGATAGTCTTCATCGGGGTCATGATGCAAACCCGATGGGCCTATCTATTTCATTGAGGTTAGCCATCATGTTCAATCGAATTAAGGATGTGCTGAGAAGTTTGATGCTGGTGGAGCTGCTGAAAGGCATGATGCTGACAGGGCGCTATCTGTTCGCACGCAAGATCACCGTGCAATATCCGGAAGAACGTACGCCGCAATCAGGCCGTTTCCGCGGCTTGCATGCCCTGCGTCTATATCCCAACGGCGAGGAACGCTGTATTGCCTGCAAGTTGTGTGAAGCAGTATGTCCGGCGCTGGCGATCACCATAGAGTCCGAACAGCGGGACGATGGTACCCGGCGTACCACACGCTACGATATAGACCTGACCAAATGCATCTTCTGCGGCTTTTGCGAAGAATCGTGCCCTGTGGATTCCATCGTGGAAACACGGGTACTGGATTATCATGGTGAGAAGCGAGGTGACTTGCTCTATACCA
Organism: uncultured Methylophilaceae bacterium; assembly: GCA_903834185.1. Classification (GTDB taxonomy): domain Bacteria; phylum Pseudomonadota; class Gammaproteobacteria; order Burkholderiales; family Methylophilaceae; genus CAILHX01. Next base: position 36,051 of record CAILHX010000010.1, on the reverse strand, counting down.
AGCCTATGCTGCTGGAGATGGGGCGTAAGTATGAAACGCAGATCGCAACAGATAGAACAGCGGATGCAAAATTCAGATGACTCTCTTGCTCTCATTTTCTGAAATCGTGTTTTATTTTCTTGCGGCGGTACTGCTGTATGCAGGGCTGCGCGTCATCACCACACGCAACCCGGTCCAGGCAGCACTGTTTCTGGTGCTGGCATTCTTTACTGCGGCAGGCATCTGGATGTTGCTGCAGGCCGAATTTCTGGCGATCACACTGGTGCTGGTATATGTAGGTGCAGTGATGGTGCTGTTCCTGTTCGTGGTGATGATGCTGGATATCAATCTGGACCGGTTACGTGAAGGGTTTTGGGATTATTTTCCGCTGGCTGGGTTCGTCGGTGTGTTGATGGCGATAGAGATGGTGATGGTGCTTGGTACCCGTCATTTTGGTGCCGACTGGGTGATTGAGCCGGCGCCGCACGCGGCCGACTACAGCAACACTGCAGAGTTGGGGCACTTGTTATATACCGATTACGTGCTGCCGTTCGAGTTGGCAGCCGTGATACTGCTGGTGGCCATCATTGCCGCCATTGCGCTTACCATGCGCAGGCGCAAGAACAGTAAATATACTGATCCGGCGCAACAAGTGAAAGTAAAACGCGATGACAGGCTGCGCATCGTCAAGATGCAAGCGGATGTAGAACAATCTGTTGGAATAGACGGAGAATCATGATGCATGTGGGCTTGTCGCACTATCTGATTTTAGGCTCCCTGCTGTTTGCATTGAGCGTGGTGGGGATTTTCCTCAACCGCAAGAATGTCATCATTCTGCTGATGGCGATTGAACTGATGCTATTGGCAGTGAATACCAATTTCATCGCCTTTTCACATTACCTGGGCAATCCGACCGGGCAGATATTCGTGTTCTTCATTTTGACGGTAGCTGCAGCCGAATCTGCGATAGGCCTGGCGATCCTGGTGTTGCTGTTCCGCAACCTGAAAACCATTAACGTGGACGATATGGATGTACTCAAGGGATAAATGACGATGCAATCAATCTATCTCGCTACCCCGTTGTTGCCCTTGATCGCAGCCGTTGTTGTCGGGCTGTTCGGACGTTTTATGCCGCGATCTGCAGCGCATTGGCTGACTATAATAGGCGTCGGCGGCGCGTTCGTGCTATCGGTAGTGGTACTGCGCGATGTTATTGCAGGCCATGTATTCAACGGTCCGGTTTACACCTGGCTGACCAGCGGCGATACCAGTTTTGAGATAGGGTTCCTCATTGATAGCCTGTCGGCCATGATGATGGTGGTGGTGACATTCGTATCGCTGATGGTGCATATCTACACCATAGGCTATATGCATGATGACCCCGGCTACAAACGCTTTTTCAGCTATATCTCTCTGTTTACCTTTTCCATGCTGATGCTGGTGATGAGCAACAATTTCATGCAACTGTTCTTTGGCTGGGAAGCGGTGGGTCTGGTTTCCTACCTGCTGATCGGCTTCTGGTACACACGCCCCACAGCGATTTACGCCAATCTCAAAGCATTTCTGGTCAATCGTGTAGGCGACTTTGGCTTCCTGCTGGGTATCGGCATGGTGCTGTATTACCTTGGCAGTCTGGATTATGCGGCAGTTTTCTCGGTTGCCCCGGAGTTTGCGGATGCCACGGTAAGAAGCCCAATCCCCGGCGTGGACTGGTCGCTGATGACTGTCATCTGTTTGTTGTTATTCGTAGGTGCAATGGGTAAATCTGCGCAAGTCCCATTACATGTGTGGCTGCCAGATTCGATGGAAGGCCCTACACCTATCTCTGCGCTGATTCATGCGGCAACCATGGTAACTGCCGGTATCTTCATGGTGGCACGCATGTCGCCTTTGTTCGAGCTTTCTACTACCGCCTTGTCTACGGTGATGATCATAGGTGCGATCACCGCACTTTTCATGGGCTTTCTCGGCATCATCCAGAACGATATCAAGCGCGTGGTTGCTTATTCCACATTGTCCCAATTGGGATACATGACCGTAGCGTTGGGCGCGTCTGCCTACTCGGTCGCGATTTTTCACTTGATGACGCATGCCTTCTTCAAGGCGCTGCTGTTCTTGGCAGCGGGCTCGGTGATCATGGGTATGCACCATGAACAGGACATACGCAAGATGGGCGGCCTGCGTAAATACATGCCTATTACCTGGATCACCTCGCTACTGGGTTCGCTGGCACTGATAGGAACACCGTTCTTTTCCGGTTTCTATTCCAAGGATTCGATTATCGAAGCCGTCGCCGCCTCCGATATTCCAGGCAGCGGTTTTGCCCATTTCGCAGTGCTGGCCGGTGTATTCATCACTGCGTTCTATTCCTTCCGCATGTATTTTCTGGTATTCCACGGTAAGGAAAGATTTCTTGAACCCGCAGATGCAACGCATGATGCGCATCATGATGACACGCATGGCCATAACAACCACGCGCATGTGCATATCCCGCATGAGTCTCCCTGGGTGATCACAGGGCCGCTGATCGCGCTGGCCATCCCCTCAGTACTGATCGGTGCGTGGACTATCCAGCCTATGCTGTTCGGCGGATTTTTCAAAAATGTGATCTATGTGGATTTTGGTCTGCATCCCGCAATGTTTGAACTCGCACACGATTTTCATGGCGCTTTGAGGATGGGGTTGCATGCATTCTTTTCCGTTCCATTCATTCTTGCCGCCTCAGGCGTAGCGCTGGCGCATCATTTTTATATTCGACGCCCCAGCATTCCTGCTGCGATCAAACGTCGCATGCACTGGCTGTACCGTGTCATGGAAAACAAATACTATTTCGATAGCTTCAATGAACGTGTTTTTGCCGCAGTTTCGCGCTTTATCGGCAGCAAGCTTTGGCAGATAGGCGATGTACAAATCATTGACGGAACGCTGGTCAACGGAACGGCACGTTTGATCGGGCGTATTTCCGGTATTGTCCGGCAGTTGCAATCCGGACTCATTTATCACTACGCGTTCGCCATGATCATAGGCGTTTTCCTGTTGCTGACACTCTTCATGAAATTATAAGCATGGCTAACCTTCCTTTCCTCAGCTTGTCCATCTGGGTGCCTATCGTGGCGGGCGTGGCAGTACTATGCACCGGTGACGACAGGAACGCCAAAATGGCGCGCTGGCTGGCGTTGCTTGGCAGTATCGCCGCTTTTCTGGTGACGTTGCCCCTGTACTTCAAATTTGACTGCCAGGATGGCGGCTTTCAGTTTGACGAAGGATACAACTGGATCCCCAGTTTTAATATTCATTACCATTTGGGTGTGGACGGCATTGCCGTACCGCTGATTCTGCTCACCAGTTTTACAACCGTGATTGTGGTGTTGGCAGCTTGGGAAGTCATCCAGAAACGCGTGGCGCAATACCTTGCCGCGTTTCTCATCATGTCGGGATTGATGATAGGCGTGTTCTCGGCCCTGGATGGCATCCTGTTCTATATGTTCTGGGAAGCGATGCTGATCCCCATGTTCCTTATCATCGGGGTTTGGGGCGGACCGAACCGGGTGTATGCCACCATCAAATTCTTCCTCTATACCTTGCTCGGTTCTCTGCTGATGCTGGTGGCATTCATCTACCTCTATCATCAGACCAACAGCTTCGAGTTGGTTGATTTCTATGCTTTCAAGATGCCATTGAATGTGCAGATATGGATATTCCTTGCCTTCTTCGCTGCATTCTCGGTGAAAGTGCCTATGTGGCCGGTACATACATGGTTGCCCGATGCGCACGTGGAAGCGCCCACTGGTGGTTCCGTGGTGCTGGCGGCGATCGCGCTGAAAATGGGAGCTTACGGTTTCCTGCGCTTTGCCATGCCGATCGCGCCGGATGCAGCACATTATCTGGCTAATTTCATCATCACCCTGTCCTTGATCGCAGTGGTGTATATCGCCTTTGTGGCGCTGGTGCAGCAGGACATGAAAAAGCTCATCGCCTATTCATCAATCTCACACATGGGTTTCGTCACCCTGGGATTTTTCATTTTCAATCCGTTGGGGATGGAGGGCGGCATTGTGCAAATGATCTCGCACGGCTTTGTATCCGGCGCATTGTTCCTTTGCGTGGGCGTGTTGTATGACCGTATGCATTCGCGTCAGATCGCCGATTACGGCGGAGTGGTGAATGTCATGCCCACTTTCGCCGCCTTCGCAGTATTGTTTGCCATGGCCAATACCGGCTTGCCCGGTACCTCCGGTTTTGTGGGCGAGTTCATGGTGATCCTGGGGGCGCTACAGGCCAATTTCCTGTTTGCCTTCCTTGCCGCTACCACATTGATATTCGGTGCTGCCTACACGCTATGGATGGTAAAACGTGTTTACTACGGCGAAGTTGGTAACTCACATGTGGCGGCATTGAAAGATATCGGCAAACGCGAGTTCCTGATACTGGCGATACTGGCGGTCATGACTTTGGGCCTGGGCGTCTATCCCAAACCACTCACCGACATGACGCATGCAACGGCAAACAATTTGCTCAATCATTTGAGCCAGAGCAAACTTCCATGAGCGCCTTTTGAGTAAAGCGAATGAATATACTTAGCGACATTTACACCGCCTTGCCTGAATTCTTCGTGCTATGCATGGCGATGCTGATTCTGATCGTGGACTTGTTCCTTGACGATACACAACGCTATCTTACCTATGCCCTGACGCAGCTGACATTATTGGGGGCGGCGGTAATGACCGCCGTGGCGCACAGCAACGCAGTCGGCTACGCTTTTAGTGGCCTGTTTGTGGACGATGCCATGGCACACACACTCAAATTAATGATTTATCTGTCTACCTCCGTGGTGCTGGTGTATTCACGTACTTACATTGCTTTGCGCGGCATGTTCCGCGGCGAGTTTTTCGTGCTCATACTGTTCGCCATGCTGGGCATGATGGTGATGGTCTCCGGTCAGAATTTCCTTACGCTGTACATGGGCTTGGAGTTACTTTCCTTGTGCCTGTATTCACTGGTCGCGCTGGATAGGGAAAATGCACGTGCTACGGAAGCGGCAATGAAATACTTCGTCCTGGGGGCACTGGCTTCCGGCATGTTGCTGTACGGCATGTCCATGTTGTATGGCATGACCGGAAGTCTGGATCTGACGCAAGTCAGTGCCGCCATCATGGGCGGAGAGCTTAACCACCCGGTGCTGATACTGGGCCTGGTGTTTGTGGTGGCTGGCTTGGCATTCAAACTGGGTGCTGTTCCATTCCAGATGTGGTTGCCGGATGTGTATCATGGGGCACCAACTGCGGTGACACTATTTATTGGATCAGTGACCAAGCTGGCCGCGTTTGCTTTTGTCATGCGCTTACTGATCCAGGGCTTGCAGATTCTGGCGCATGATTGGCAGGGCATGCTGATAATCATGGCGGTGCTATCCATCATCATCGGTAACGTCGCTGCCATTGCCCAGACCAATTTGAAACGCATGCTGGCATACTCCACCATATCGCATGTCGGGTTTCTGTTATTCGGCTTCTTTAGCGGGACCATGAATGGTTTTGTCTCCTCCATGTTCTACATCGTGGCTTACGTGCTTATGACGCTGGGTGGGTTCGGCATCATCCTGCTGCTATCGCGCGAGGGATTCGAGGCTGAAGAGCTAGATGATTTGCGTGGCTTGAATGTACGCAGCCCGTGGTATGCATTTATCATGTTGCTGCTGATGTTTTCCATGGCTGGGGTGCCTCCTACCGTAGGTTTCTATGCAAAATTTGCTGTCATGCAAGCGGCATTACAGGCGGGTCATGTCGGATTGGTGGTGTTCGCGGTGTTGATGGCGGTGGTAGGAGCTTTCTACTACCTGCGCATCGTCAAGCTGATGTATTTTGATGAGCCGCTAGATGCCGCACCCATACAACCGCCGCTGGATATGGCGCTGCTACTCAGCGCAAATGGTCTGGCAGTACTGGCATTTGGTTTATTGCCGGAACGTTTGATGGGGGTCTGTGCCACTGCCATCCTCCACAGCATCCAGTAATTGTCTCTTGTAAAATCAAACGCGGACTGTGTTGCACTCGTTTGCCATAATAAATGTACTGTCTGCACTCGCGCGCCTTGCCCGCCTTTGATTTTACAAGAGACGCGGCACGGTACGGCGAGCTATCCCACATTTGAAATTGGATAACTATAAATGAACACCAACATCATCATCCTGCTCACGCTTGCCTTTGTTGCTGCTAATCTACCCTGGTTCAGCGAAAAACTTTTCTATGTCATACCACTTCTGCGCAAGCATTTCGGCTGGCATTTATTGGAAGTGCTGGTACTTTACTTCGTCATCGGCGGGGTGAGCATGCTGGTGGAACACAAAACCATGGGGCAGGTTGCCGCGCAACATTGGGAATTTTACGCGGTAACTGCGTGCCTGTTTCTGGTGTTTGCATTTCCTGGATTTGTCTGGCGCTATTTCTGGCGCAGATAGATTTTAGTCAACTGCGGCTCTTGAACCAGCCGGTAATGCTCAGCCGGTCGCGCGTAGCGGGAAGTACTTCATGCCAGAATTGGTCGGAGAAAAATAGCACCAGCGTCCCACCGTGCGGCAATACATCTACATGCTTGTCGCTGTTCAGATACAAGCGTAATTGCCCGCCGTGCTCCGTCTGCCAGTCCTGGTTCAGATACAGCACGCTACTCAACACCCTGTGGTTATCCTGCTGAAAGCTATCCAGATGTTTACGGTAAAAAGCGCCTACAGGATAGTGCGCGAGGTGCGCTTCGAATTCGAATAAGCCCAGCCTCATGTCGCGGTTAAGCGCCAATCTGAGATGTTCGGTAAGCTTCAGATACGCTTGCTGCAATTTGCTGGAATTGGATGCGTCCAGCCACAGGATATGATCGCCGCGGATATCGTTGTTCACAGTACGAGGTTTGCCAACGCCGGCACGCCGCAATTCCTGTTGCCGTGTTTCTTGCGCGAGCTGGGTAATCACCACACGTGGCACAAAATTCTCAATCACAGCCCATCCCTGACTAGTTAGCAGCTCAGTGATTTTTTCAAGAATAGCGGGGTCGGGAAGGGGAGACACTTTCACATTATAGCCCGTTGCAAGTTTGCTTTGACCTGCTGTTTTCGGTACAATCCACGGCTCTTTTGCTACAGCATAAGAGATAAGCAGGCGCGTAGCTCAGCTGGTTAGAGCACCACCTTGACATGGTGGGGGTCGTTGGTTCGAGTCCAATCGCGCCTACCAATGATAAATGACAGAAGTCGGCGGACAGGACATTAAGATCCTGTTTTAAGGCTTCTGTTAATTTTTTGTAGTGTAGGTTTTTAGAGTACAGCTATGCCTGTTGTCCGCCTTCCAGACGGTTCCGAGCGCAAGTTCGATGCTGCCGTCACCGTTGCTGATGTCGCTGCCAGTATAGGCGCGGGGTTGGCACGTGCGGCACTTGCAGGCAAGGTGAATGGCAAGCTGGTGGATACATCTCATCTCATCAGTGATGATGTCGATCTCGCCATCGTCACCGACCGCGATGCTGAAGGTCTGGATGTGATCCGCCACTCCACCGCGCACTTACTGGCATATGCGGTGAAAGAGTTGTTCCCGGATGCACAGGTAACCATAGGCCCGGTGATCGAAAACGGTTTCTTTTATGATTTTTCATACAAACGTCCATTCACTCCGGATGATCTGGAAGCCATAGAAAAACGCATGCTGGAACTCTCCAAACGCGATATTCCGGTGAGCAGAAGCGTACTGCCGCGCGATGAGGCGGTGGCCTATTTCAAATCCATCAATGAGCACTACAAGGCCGAGATCATTGCCAGCATCCCTTCCAATGAGGAAGTGTCCTTGTATACCGAAGGCGACTTCACCGACTTGTGTCGCGGTCCGCATGTGCCTTCCACCGGCAAACTCAAGGTATTCAAGCTGATGAAGTTAGCGGGCGCTTACTGGCGTGGCGACTCAAAGAATGAAATGCTGCAGCGTGTGTATGGCACGGCCTGGGCAAAAAAGGAAGACCAGAATGCATACCTGCATATGCTGGAGGAAGCCGAAAAACGCGATCACCGCAAGCTGGGCAAGCATCTGGAATTGTTCCATATGCAGGACGAAGCCCCCGGTATGGTGTTCTGGCATCCCAAAGGCTGGTCTTTGTGGCAGCAGATCGAACAATATATGCGCGACAAGTTCGTGCAGTACGGTTATCAGGAAGTGCGCACGCCCACCATCATGGACCGCAGTTTGTGGGAGAAGTCCGGCCACTGGGAGAACTATCACGAGAATATGTTCTCCACGTCATCCGAGAATCGCGAATACGCGGTTAAGCCGATGAACTGCCCCGGCCATGTACAGATATTCAACCACGGTTTGCATAGTTACCGTGAATTGCCGTTACGCCTGGCTGAATTCGGCTCCTGTCATCGCAATGAGCCTTCCGGCGCTTTGCACGGCCTGATGCGGGTGCGCGGCTTTACCCAGGACGATGCGCATATCTTCTGTACCGAAGAACAAGTGCAGAGTGAAGTTTCGGCGTTTATCGTCATGCTGCAGGATGTTTACAAGGATTTCGGTTTCGACGATGTGTTGGTCAAGCTCTCCACCCGTCCTGAAAAACGCGTAGGTAGCGACGAAACCTGGGACAAGGCGGAGGCGGGTTTGGCGGCTGCGTTGCAGCAGAACAATCTGGCGTATGACCTGCAGCCTGGCGAAGGTGCGTTCTACGGCCCCAAAGTGGAATTCACGTTGAAAGATTCATTGGGTCGCCTGTGGCAATGCGGTACCATACAACTGGATTTCAATCTGCCGGTACGTCTGGGCGCTGAATATGTGGATGAAGACAGCGCTCGCAAGCCGCCGGTGATGTTGCACCGTGCTATTCTCGGCTCCATGGAACGCTTTATCGGTATATTGATCGAGAACCATGCTGGAGCAATGCCGTTGTGGCTTGCTCCGGTACAAGCGGTGGTGATGAATATCACCAGTGCACAGGCGGAATACGTGCAAAATGTTGTCTCACAAATGCAACAGTTGGGCTTGCGCGTGCAATCGGACTTGAGAAATGAAAAAATAAGCTATAAAATCCGCGAACATAGCTTACAGCGTATCCCTTATCAGCTGGTTGCTGGTGATAGGGAAATGCAAAGTGGGCAACTTGCCGTGCGTACCCGAAAAGGTGAAGACCTAGGTTCAATGCCGCTACAAGACTTGCTGGACAAGCTTGCGGCAGAGGTCACTAACAGGGGTTAGCGCGGTTTTGTTTTTATTGGTATTGGCTTTTAACTTTTAATAAATTAATAGTAGATTTTTATTAAAATTACCCGGAATTGGCACCACTTGCTTAATTATGGTGACAAAAATTGACGGGATTAACTTGGAGAATTTGCGATAGCTCAAGATAAAGAAACACGGATCAACGGCGACATTACGACACCCGAGATTCGACTGGTCGGTATAGAAGGCGAACCTATAGGCATCGTCAGTTTGCAGCAAGCGTTGGCATTGGCGGAAGAGGCTGATATTGACCTGGTTGAAATTGCGCCTACCGCCAAGCCGCCGGTTTGCAGGCTGATGGATTACGGCAAATTCAAATATCGTGAGAGCAAAAAGCAACACGAGACCAAGCTGAAACAAAAGCAGGTTCATGTTAAAGAAGTGAAATTCCGTCCGGGAACGGACGATGGGGACTACGGCGTCAAGTTGCGTAACTTGGTGCGATTTTTAGAAGAGGGTGACAAGGCCAAGATCACGTTGCGTTTTCGTGGCCGTGAAATCACCCACCAGGAATTGGGGCATGCCCTGTTGAAGCGTGTGGAAGCCGATCTGGCCGAATATGCAGCAGTAGAGCAGTACCCGAAGATGGAGGGAAGGCAGCTGGTGATGGTGCTTTCTCCCGTTAAGAAGCCGAAAGCCGCTTAATTCAATTAAGTTGGCTAAGGTAATAAGTAGTAAGTGACGTGGCTATGGGATGCCCGATTGCTTATTTCAGTAATCCGACTATGAAAATAGTTTAACCAGGAGTTACAAAATGCCCAAGATGAAGACCAAAAGTGGTGCAGCCAAGCGGTTCAAAGTCCGCGCTGGTGGCACTATCAAGCGGGGACAGGCGTTCAAGCGCCACATCCTCACCAAGAAGACCACCAAAAACAAGCGTCAGCTGCGTGGTACCGTTAACATTGTGGCGAGTGATGTGAAATCCATACGCGCCATGTTGCCGTTCGCATAAAGGAGAGAAGGCATGCCAAGAGTAAAACGTGGTGTCATCGCTCGCGCACGACACAAAAAAGTTTTAGACGCAGCCAAGGGCTATCGCGGTCGTCGCAAGAATGTCTACCGCATCGCCAAGCAGGCGGTGATGAAGGCCGGACAATATGCGTACCGTGACCGTAGACAAAGGAAGCGTCAGTTCCGTACCTTGTGGATCGCACGTATCAATGCGGGTTCCCGTGAGTTCGGCCTGACCTACAGCCGGTTTATGAACGGCTTGAAGAAATCCGCAGTTGAAGTGGATCGCAAGATGCTGTCCGATCTGGCTGTGTTCGATAAGCCGGCATTCGCCAAGTTCGTTGAATTGGCAAAGGCCAGCCTCGGCGCTGCTTAATCAGGTGCAAGCAGAAAAAGGAGGCTGAGCCTCCTTTTTTTGTTCCTGTTTTTTTGGATTCTGATTTTTTGTCTCATACTGCATAATTCATATTAAATGAGTCAATTCGCTCCCATTATTGCTGAAGCCGAAACCGCACTTGCGGCAGTGGCTACCATAAACGATCTGGAACAGGTCAAAGCCCGTTTCCTGGGCAAGAGCGGCGTACTTACCGAACAACTCAAGCAATTGGGCAAGTTGTCGGCGGAAGAGCGCCCCGCAGCCGGGGCCGCGATCAATGTTGCCAAGCAAGCCGTGGAAGGGCTGGTCAGCAGCAGACGTGAATCCATATTGATGGCCGAGCAAGCGCAAAAGCTGGCGAGCGATACGGTGGATGTGACGCTGCCAGGTCGTGGGCGCGGTGTGGGTAGCATACACCCGGTATCGCAAACGCTGGCGCGTATTGAAAGGCTGTTCCAATCCATAGGTTTTGAAGTGGCTGAAGGGCCGGAGATCGAAACAGATTGGCATAATTTCACCGCCATGAACACGCCGGAAAAACATCCTGCGCGTTCCATGCACGACACTTTCTATTTGCAGGACGATGACGGCAATGTGCGCGAAGACGTACTGCTGCGCACGCACACCAGCCCGGTACAGATTCGTTATATGCAGGCGCACATGGAAAAATATGCGGGTTTGGAAGTGATGCCGGAGATACGCATGATCGCCCCCGGGCGCGTTTACCGGGTGGATTCCGATGCTACGCATTCACCCATGTTCCATCAGGTGGAAGGTTTGTGGGTCAGCGAGAACGCCAGCTTCGCCGCGCTAAAAGGCGTGGTGATCGATTTCCTGCGCCAGTTCTTTGAGTCGGATGACTTGCAGGTCCGCTTCCGTCCTTCATTCTTCCCATTCACCGAGCCATCCGCCGAGATTGATGTTGCCTTCATCAGCGGCGCCAATAAAGGCCGCTGGCTGGAGATCGCCGGTTGCGGCATGGTACACCCCAACGTGCTGCGGGCTGGCGGCATAGACCCGGAAAAATATCTTGGCTTCGCTTTCGGCATGGGGCCGGATCGTTTGACCATGTTGCGTTACGGCATCAATGATCTGCGCCTGTTTTTTGAAGGCGATCTACGTTTTCTTTCCCAATTTAACTAACCTAGTAACTAACAGCATGCAATTCTCCGAACAATGGCTGCGCAGTCTGGTCAATCCCCCGCTCTCCACCGAGGCGCTGGGCGATTTGCTGACCATGGCCGGGCTCGAGCTGGAAGAGCTGCACCCGGCTGCAGCAACCTTTAGCAATGTGGTGGTCGCGCAGGTGCTCTCCGTTGAAAAGCATCCTGATGCCGACAAGCTGAAGCTATGCAAAATCGAAGTCGGCCAGAACGCACCGCTGCAGATTGTGTGCGGTGCTTCCAATGTAGCCGCCGGCCTGAAAGTGCCTTGTGCATTGGTGGGTGCCAAATTGCCCGGACTGGAGATCAGTCAGGCGAAAGTGCGCGGTATAGAATCATTCGGCATGCTGTGTTCGTCGCGCGAATTGGGCATCACAGAGGAAGCCGTCGGGCTGATGATATTGCCGGAGGATGCGCCAGTCGGTACCCCTATACGCGAATATCTGAGGCTGGATGACCAGCTGCTGACCCTGAAGCTCACGCCGAACCGTGCAGATTGTTTGTCGCTGACCGGTATTGCGCGCGAAGTGAGCGCGTTAACCGCGACAGCACTCAATCTGCCGGACATTTCCCCCGTGAAAGCTACCCACAACCAACAGCGTGAAGTGGAGCTGGATGCGGCGCAAGCCTGCCCGCGTTACTGTGGTCGTATCATCACCGGCATCGATGCCAGCCGGGCGACACCGGAATGGATGAAACAGCGTATCGAGCGTTGCGGACTGCGCTGTATCAGCGTACTGGTAGACATCACCAATTACGTCATGCTCGAGCTCGGGCAGCCTCTGCATGCTTTCGATAACCGCAAGCTGCAGGGGCACATTCATGTGCGTTGGGCCCTGCCCGGCGAACAACTCAAGTTGCTCAACGAGCTTGTCGTGAGCCCCGATGCCTCAACATTGTTGATCGCCGACGACAACCAGGTTCTGGCGCTTGCCGGGGTGATGGGCGGTGCGGATAGTGCTGTAAGCGATGTGACCACAGAAGTATTTCTGGAAAGCGCCTTTTTCCAGCCTGCCGTCATTGCCGGTAAGGCACGAGAGCTGGGTTTTTCATCGGATGCGTCATATCGTTTTGAGCGCGGTGTCGATTTCAATCTGCAACGCGGTGCGATTGAGCGTGCCACGCAACTGGTGGTGGAAATCTGCGGCGGCAACCCCGGAAGCGTGACGGAAGCTGTGTCGCAACAGGATTTGCCGCAACGTTCGCCAGTTACACTGCGTACCCAGCGTGCCGACAAGGTGTTGGGCATTGCACTGGGGCCGGCGAGCATCGCCAAAATGCTACGCGAATCCGGATTTGAGTTTGAGCAACGCGGTGATGATTTTGTGGTGAGTCCTCCTTCATACCGCTTTGATATCGAGATCGAAGAAGACCTGATCGAGGAGCTGGCACGTCTGCACGGATACAATAACATCCCGGCGTTGCCGCCCATAGCCGCGCTGAACATGTTGCCGCAAAATGAGAGTCTGCGCACTGCGCATGATATCCGTGCCTTGCTGGCTGCCAGAGCTTATCGGGAAGTGGTGACTTACAGTTTTGTAGAAGCAGCCTGGGAGCGCGATCTGGCGGGGAATACCAGCCCGATCAAACTGGCCAATCCTATCGCCAGCAATATGAGTGTGATGCGCTCCAGTATCTTTGGCGGTTTGCTTGATACGCTGATTTTCAATCTGAACCGTCAACAGGAACGGGTGAGATTGTTTGAGATCGGTGCGTGTTTTACAAAAGATTCTGAAAATTATGCGCAAAAAACAAAATTATCAGGGTTGTGTTATGGCGATGTTGATCCCGAGCAATGGGGTGAGGTTGCGCGTAAAGTAGATTTTTTTGATGTAAAAGCAGACGTTGAAGCTGTGTTGGGAGTGCCGCTGCGGTTTGTTGTTGCATCTCACCCGGCTTTGCATCCGGGGCAATGCGCGCGTATCTTCATCGGCGATGAGGAAGTCGGCATCATAGGTGTTTTGCACCCGCGCTGGCAGCAACAATATGGTCTGCAACAGGGCGTAGTGATGTTTGAGCTGGAGTTGTCGGCAGTGCTGAAAACATCGGTGACTAAATTCACGGAGATCGCTAAATTTCCGCCATTACGCCGCGATATCGCCGTAGTGGTCGATGAGAACATAGCAGCGCAAAATCTCATAGATGCCATGCGAGATGCGAAGATTCCGGCAGTCAGTGAGATTGCCCTGTTTGATGTTTATCGCGGAAAAGGCATAGAAGAACATAAAAAAAGCCTTGCATTTCTAGTGCTTATGCAAGATACTCAAAAAACATTGATGGATCAGGATGCCGATTCTGCGGTAGCGAAGTTGCTTGATTTGTTGTCGCAGAAATTTGGTGCAGTTTTACGTAATTGATAAAATAGCTAGATAAATATGCAAGAGGGTATGTATGACACTAACTAAAGCAGATTTGGCCGACATGCTGTTTGAACAGGTCGGACTGAACAAGCGTGAAGCCAAAGACATGGTGGAGGCCTTTTTTGAGGAGATCCGCACGTCACTGGAAGATGGTGAGATTGTAAAGTTGTCCGGCTTCGGCAATTTCGAATTGCGTCAAAAATCCGAACGACCTGGTCGTAACCCCAAGACCGGCGAAGGTATCCCTATCACGGCGCGGCGCGTTGTGACATTCCACGCAAGTCAAAAGTTAAAGACCACGGTGGAACAAACTTATGCCGGAAGCCGTAAGTAAAACCCCACTGCCGCCCATTCCGGCAAAGCGCTATTTCACCATCGGTGAAGTGAGCGACCTGTGCGGAGTCAAGCCGCATGTGCTGCGTTATTGGGAACAGGAGTTCACGCAACTTAAACCCGTAAAAAGACGCGGTAACCGCCGCTATTACCAGCATCATGAAGTTATCCTCATTCGTCGCATCCGCGACCTGCTGTATGAGCAAGGGTTCACTATCAACGGTGCACGCCACCGTCTGGAAGAGTCTGCTCAGGCTGCGGTTGCAGGGCCTGTGATCGAAGTGATCCCCTTCGTTCCACCTCTGGTTGAGGAGGAAGCGATGCCTTTCGATTGGGCTGGCTTGCGTGCTGAACTACAGGAAGTAGCGGATTTGCTGCAATTTTCCGAGTAAGTGTGGCTGGCTGAACAGGCCTAGTTCAAACGATTATTCCACCACCAAGACATACCTGGCTCTCATATACCACAACGGACTGGCCTGGCGTGATCGCCCATTGTTTTCCAGCAAAACAGATTTCACATGATGATGCAATGAGCGAGTCGATCTCGCAAGGCGCATCGGCCTGCCGGTAGCGGGTCTTGGCCGCATACACCCAATGCTCCCGTGGTTGATGGCCTGCAATCCAGTGCAGATCCTGAGCTACCAGGCGTTGTTTAAGCAATAGCGGATGTTCGTGCCCCTGTACTACGGTCAGCACATTGTTGACCATGTCCTTGGCTGCAACAAACCAGGGTTCGCCGCTACCATCCTTGCTACCCCCGATATTCAGCCCCTGGCGTTGACCCAGAGTGTAGTACATCAGCCCTTCATGCCGGCCAACGACCTTGCCTTCAGCCGTGCGCATTTCGCCAGGTTGCTTGGGTAGATAGCGATTGAGGAATTCGCGGAAAGGGCGCTCGCCGATGAAGCAGATGCCGGTAGAGTCCTTTTTTTCACTGGTAGGCAGCCCTGCCTGACGGGCGATCTCGCGCACATCGCGTTTGTATAGATCGCCCAGCGGAAAAAGCGTTTTCGCCAGTTGTGACTGATTCAGGCGATAAAGAAAGTAGCTTTGGTCCTTGCTGCCATCTTCCGCCTTGAGTAGTTGGAATAAACCATCCACTTCACGCACTCTGGCGTAGTGGCCGGTGGCGATGAGGTCAGCCCCCAGTTGCATTGCGTGATCCAGAAAGGCGCGGAACTTGATCTCCGAATTACACAGGATATCGGGGTTAGGCGTACGTCCTGCACTGTACTCCGCCAGGAAATTGGCGAATACCCTTTCCTTGTATTCCTTGGAAAAATTGACCGCTTCGATCTCAATGCCGATGCGGTCTGCAACTGCAGCTGCGTCGATCAGATCCTGGCGGGATGGACAGAATTCCTCAGTGTCGTCGTCTTCCCAGTTCTTCATGAACAGGCCTACCACCTCGTAACCTTGCTGTTTGAGCAGCAACGCGGCGACAGAGGAATCCACTCCGCCGGATAATCCGACCACGACGCGCGGCATTTTCACGATAGATGTGCCATCACATTAAGGGGGAATCGTTGTCCTGCAAGGTAATGTTCCAGGCACAGCAGTACTTGCGGGCTACGGTGCCACTGTTGCGACGCACGGATCTCATCAGCAGTCATCCAGATAGCGCGTGTAATGCCATCATCCAGCGGCTGTTCGGGATCGTGGTCGGTGACGTTGCCGATAAAGGCAAAACGCAGATAAGTAAGGTCCTTGTCCGGGTGTTTCCACAAGTAAGTGCCTAGCAGGGCAGTGGGCTGGAAACGGTAAGCGGTCTCCTCCTGCACTTCGCGTACTGCAGCCTGCAACAGGGTTTCCATGTTTTCCAGATGTCCGGCGGGTTGATTAAAGCGCAAGCCGTCGGCGCACTCTTCTTCCACCATGAGGAATTTGCCATCCTGTTCGATGATGGCGGCGACGGTGACGTTCGGTTTCCACTGTGCGGTCATGATGATGTGGTGACGAAGATGAGAATAAAAATGGTCGGGATGGCGGGATTCGAACTCGCGACCCCTTGCACCCCATGCAAGTGCGCTACCAGGCTGCGCTACATCCCGACCGGGCCAGCTATGCATAGAGCCCTAGCTAGGAGGTTGCGGATTATAGCGGAAAGCACCTCTACCCGCCATAACAAGTGTGGAATCGCATCGGAATTGGTTCGGAATAGATATGGTTTGATAGATTAACTAGCCGCGATCCAGTGTGCCGTTTCGGGTAAAATCCATGTGCATGCCCACCACCCACACTCCTCTACAGCTACTGCACGACATCTTTGGCTACACTGCTTTTCGCGACGCGCAACAAGCCATTGTTGAGCACGTATCGGCAGGCGGCGATGCCTTGGTGCTGATGCCCACGGGTGGCGGCAAGTCTCTATGTTACCAACTCCCGGCATTGTTACGCGATGGTGTTGCCATCGTGGTTTCGCCGTTGATCGCGCTGATGCAGAATCAAGTGGAAGCGTTGCAACAACTTGGGGTCAAGGCGGCTTTTCTCAATTCCAGCCTGGAAGCCGAAGCCGTGCGGGAGGTCAGCGGACAACTGACGCGCGGTGAGCTTAAGATACTTTATGTAGCCCCGGAAAGATTGTTGATGCCGAATTTTCTGGTACTGATGGAACAAGTACAAGCCGGTTACGGCATTGCCCTGTTCGCCATAGACGAAGCGCATTGTGTTTCGCAGTGGGGGCACGATTTCCGTCCCGAGTACCGCCAGTTGACCGTGTTGCACGAGCGTTTCCCTTCGGTGCCGCGCATTGCGCTCACCGCAACCGCTGATGCCCCGACGCGCGGAGAGATTGTTGAACGTCTGGCGCTGGAAAACGCGCAGCAATTTGTATCCAGTTTTGACCGTCCCAATATCAAATACAGAATCACGCTGAAAGCCAATGCCCGCCAGCAACTGGAAGCTTTTTTAAAAGCCGAGCACCCGGACGATGCGGGTATCGTTTATTGTTTGTCGCGTAAAAAAGTGGAAGAAACGGCCGAATGGCTAAAGGCGAGAGGCTGGGATGCCCTGCCGTACCACGCCGGATTGGATGCCGATACCCGCAACCTTAACCAGCGCCGCTTCCTGCGCGAAGAAGGCGTGATCATGGTGGCGACGGTTGCTTTCGGCATGGGTATCGATAAACCCAATGTGCGATTTGTCGCCCACCTCGACTTGCCCAAGAGCATGGAAGGCTATTATCAGGAGACCGGCCGTGCCGGGCGCGATGGATTACTTGCGAATGCCTGGATGACCTACGGCCTGGGGGATGTGGTTTCCATGCGCCAGATGCTGGATTCCGGCGATGCGCCGGAAGAACGTAAACGGGTAGAGCGGCAAAAGCTGGATGCGTTACTTGGATTCTGCGAATCCACCGCCTGCCGTCACCAGACATTATTACGCTATTTCGGTGAACAGCACCCGGGCGACTGCGGTCAATGCGACAACTGTTTGCAACCCGTCGATACCTGGGATGCCACACAAGCCGCGCAAATGGCGTTGTCTTGCGTTTACCGTACAGGCCAGCGTTTTGGCGTGGTGCATCTGATTGATGTGTTGCTGGGTAAAGTCACGGAAAAGATACAGCAATTCAATCATCAAGCACTTTCCACTTTCGGAGTAGGTCAGGGATTGGCGCAGGCGCAGTGGAGCAGCGTATTCCGGCAGCTGGTTGCAGGCGGGTTTCTGGAATCGGACATGCAACTCTACGGTGGTCTGAAACTCACAGAAGCTGCACGACCGGTATTGCGTGGCGAACAGGAAGTCTGGTTGCGGCGCGATGCCGAAGTGTCATCTCGAAAAAGCAGCAAGGTCGAACGTTCCAGCCGTGTCAAAGAGGCTTACGCCGGTGCCCATGAAGATCCATTATGGCTGGTTCTCAAGGCCAAGCGCATGGAGTTGGCGAAAGAGCAGGGCGTACCGCCTTACGTCATCTTCCATGACAGTACCTTGCTCGAAATACTCAACCAGAAGCCGCAAACGCTGGATGAAATGGGGCGCATCAGCGGCATAGGACAAGCCAAACTGGCACGCTATGGAGATGCATTTCTGCAAGAAATAAAAGACGCTGCAACTGGAGCATGCTGATGCAAATATGGGTTGATGCCGACGCTTGCCCCATGGTTATTAAGGAGATTCTGTTTCGGGCAGCGCAACGCGCAAGCATCATGACCATACTGGTGGCCAACAAGTTGTTGCGTGTACCGCATTCGCCTTACATCAGGGCATTGCAGGTGCCGCAGGGTTTCGACGTGGCGGATAACAAGATCGTGCAGGAAGTAGAGCCGGGCGACCTTGTGATTACTGCCGACATCCCTCTGGCCGCCCAAGTCATCGCGCGCGGCGGTCACGCGCTCAATCCGCGCGGCGAACTCTATACACTCGACAATATCAGTCAGCGCCTTGGCATGCGTAATTTCATGGAAGAGCTGCGCGGCAGCGGCGTAGACATCTCCGGGCCCGCTAGTTTCAATCATAATGACCGTCAGGCGTTTGCAGCGCAATTGGATAAGTTTATTCAAAAAACATTAAAGAGCTAGCTCTGCCGGAACTTAGTACTTCGCTTTCCGGTAAGCACTTTCTGATAAGTACTTTCTGTTAAAATTGTGCTTTATCAAATACGCTCAATTTCTCATGCTTCGCATACGTGGTAGCGCCGCCCTCTCTTCCTTCCGTCTCGACAAGATTCTGAATGCGCTAAAGCCAGCCGTACCGCGAATCTCACACCTTTACGCTGAATTCTGGCACTTCATCTGGTCCGATGGTGAGCTTGGCGAAGAGCAACAAGCCGTGCTAGCCAAGATTCTGACCTACGGCCCGAAAATGGCAGAAGAAGCACCACACGGAGAATTATTCCTGGTGGTCCCGCGTCCCGGCACCATCTCGCCCTGGTCGTCTCGTGCCACAGATATTGCCCGACATTGCGGCTTACCGGGCGTTACCCGTTTGGAGCGTGGTGTGGTGTATTACGTGACGACCAGTGATGGCGCGCCGCTCTCCACAGATGAAAAGCTGGCATTAAAAGCAGTGATTCATGACCGGATGACGGAAGCGGTTTTTACCAGCCTGGAAGATGCGGCAAAACTGGTGGAAACTGCCCAGCCCCAACCTTTGGCATATGTAGATATTCTGAGCGGCGGAAAACCTGCGCTGGAAGTGGCGAATGCCCAATTGGGCTTGGCGTTGTCTGCCGATGAAATTGATTACTTGGTTGAAAATTTCACGCGCATCGCGCGTAACCCTACCGATGTGGAACTGATGATGTTCGCGCAGGCGAATTCCGAGCACTGCCGTCACAAGATATTTAATGCCGACTGGGTGATCGACGGCGTGGCACAAGCACAGTCCTTGTTCGGCATGATACGTAATACCCACAAGTTGCACCCCGGCAAGACCGTAGTGGCATATTCTGATAACGCTTCCGTGGTACAGGGCGGCATCACGCGCCGCTTCTATCCGCAGGCGGACGGCCGTTACGGCTACCACGAACAGGACACGCATTTCCTGATGAAGGTGGAGACCCACAACCATCCCACAGCCATTTCCCCATTTGCCGGGGCGGCCACCGGTGCTGGCGGAGAGATACGCGATGAAGGTGCTACCGGCTGCGGTTCCAAGCCCAAAGCCGGGTTGACCGGGTTTTCAGTATCCAACCTGAATATTCCCGGGTTCAAGCAACCGTGGGAAGGCGACTACGGTAAGCCCGGGCGTATCGCCTCGGCATTGCAGATCATGGTAGACGGCCCCTTGGGGGGCGCTGCTTATAACAACGAATTCGGCCGCCCCAATATTGCCGGATATTTCCGCACACTGGAAATCGAGGCTGCGGGGGAGATACGGGGTTACCATAAACCCATCATGCTGGCTGGCGGCATCGGCAATATTGCCGCGCAACACTCGAAAAAACACCCCATTCCCGCCCACGCTTACTTGATACAACTGGGTGGTCCGGCAATGTTGATCGGCCTCGGCGGCGGTGCGGCTTCCAGCATGGATACCGGTGCCAATGCAGAGAATCTGGATTTCGATTCGGTGCAACGCGGTAATCCTGAACTGGAACGCCGCGCGCAGGAAGTGATAGACCGATGCTGGCAGATGGATGAGGCGAATCCCATCCTGGCGATACACGATGTCGGCGCAGGCGGACTTTCCAATGCGTTTCCCGAGTTGGTGAATGATGCAGGGCGTGGAGCGGTATTCCAGTTGCGCGATATCCAGAACGAAGCGCCGGGGATGTCACCGAAAGAGCTATGGTGCAATGAGGCTCAGGAACGCTATGTATTGGCGATACTTCCGGAAAATCTCGAATTGTTCAGGCAGATATGTGAACGCGAGCGCTGTCCTTACGCCATTGTCGGTAACGCGACGGAACAGAAAAAACTGATCGTCGAGGATGCCCACTTCAATAATAAATCGGTAGATATGGAGCTGTCGGTATTGCTTGGCAAGCCGCCAAAAATGACGCGTAATGTCGTGCATCGGCAGCCCAGTTTTGCGGCATTTGACTATAGCGGCATAGGCCTGAATGAGGCAGTAACCCGGGTGCTGCATCTGCCAGGCGTCGCCGATAAGACCTTTCTCATCACCATAGGCGACCGCACAGTCACCGGGCTGGTGGCCAGAGACCAGATGGTCGGTCCATGGCAAGTGCCGGTCGCCGATGTTGCGGTCACTCTGGCGGGATACCAGACATACAGAGGAGAGGCGTTTGCCATCGGCGAGAAAGCGCCGCTGGCGCTGGTGGATGCTCCGGCTTCCGGGCGTATGGCGATAGGTGAAGCTTTGACCAATATCGCCGCCAGTTTTATTGGAGATATCGGTGATATCAAGCTTTCCGCCAACTGGATGGCTCCAGCCGGACATTCAGGCGAAGACGCAGCCCTTTACGATACGGTATACGCCGTGGGCATGGAGTTATGTCCGGCATTAGGCATCAGTATTCCGGTCGGCAAGGATTCGATGTCGATGAAGACAGTCTGGGATGAGGCGGGTCACAGCAAGTCAGTGACAGCGCCGATCTCGTTGGTTGTGACGGCATTCGCTCCGGTGCTGGATGCGCGGCTTACCCTGACGCCGCAACTGAGGGACGGTGATACGGTGTTGGTGCTGGTGGATCTGGGGCGCGGCAAGAACCGTATGGGAGGTTCCTCACTGGCCCAGGTGTTCGGAATGACAGGGGATACTGCTCCTGATCTGGATAGCGCGTATGACATGAAAAAATTCTTTGCCGGCATACAAACGCTCAATAGTCTCGGCAAAATACTGGCCTATCATGACCGTTCGGATGGCGGATTATTGGTGACTCTGTTGGAGATGGCTTTTGCCGGGCATTGCGGACTCGAAGTGGATCTGGGCGAAACCGATATCATGTCGGCCTTGTTCAGCGAAGAATTGGGAGCGGTGTTGCAGGTACCGGCTGCCGATGTTGACGCCGTATTGGAAGTATTTGACGGAATGGCTAGGGTTGTTGCTAAGCCACAGCCGGGCGTAAACATCCATATCAAATGTAACGGCAAGGTAGTGCTGAGCGAGTCGCGTGTCGCCCTGCATCGCATCTGGTCGGAAACCACCTATCGTATGCAAAGCATGCGGGATAATCCGCAATGCGCACAACAGGAATACGACAATATTCTGGACGCCGCCGACCCTGGTTTGAGTGTGAAGCTGACGTTTGACAATCATGATGATGTCGCTGCGCCTTACCTCAATCTGGCACGACCCAAGATGGCGGTACTTCGCGAGCAAGGGGTGAATGGACAGGTGGAGATGGCGGCTGCATTCGACCGTTCGGGCTTTGAGGCGCGGGATGTACATATGAGCGACATCATTGCCGGGCGTGTCTCTTTGCGTGATTTCTCAGGCTTCGTCGCCTGCGGGGGGTTTTCCTATGGCGATGTTCTTGGGGCAGGTGAGGGCTGGGCCAAATCCATTCTGTTCAATGCGCGTGCGCGCGATGAATTCAGCGCGTTTTTCCAGCGTCAGGATGTATTTGCTTTAGGGGTATGCAATGGCTGCCAGATGATGAGTAATCTGCACCAGATCATCCCTGGCGCAGAGTTATGGCCGCATTTTGTACGAAATAAGTCCGAACAGTTCGAAGCGCGTTTCGTTTTGGTTGAAGTGTTAGAATCGCCATCACTGTTTTTTAATGGCATGGCTGGTAGCCGCATGCCTATTGCCGTAGCGCATGGTGAAGGTTTTGCGGAATTTTCTTCGCAACAGCATGTCGAAGAAGTGTTGCAAGATAAGCTGGTGAGTGTGCGTTTTGTTGATCACTACGGTAAAGCGACGGAAACCTATCCGTTGAATCCCAATGGTTCGCCCATGGGAATTGCCGGATTGACCACTTCTGACGGGCGTTTTAGCATTATGATGCCGCATCCTGAGCGGGTATTCCGCGCAGTGCAGCATTCATGGAAGCCGGATGGATGGAGCGAAGCAGGGCCGTGGTTACGTATGTTTGGAAATGCACGTAAGTTTGTAGGTTAAAAAGTTATTTAATTGGAGATAAGAAACGTGAGAACAATAAAAGCGATTTTTTTGGCAGTACTGCTGCTACTTTCAACCCATGTATTTGCCTACACCGATGATGAGCAGATCGAGTTCTGCGGTGCAGTAGTGGACGGTAATATCCCTATTGTCAAAAAATATCTGGATTCGGGCGTGATGAAGGTCAATGACGTGTTCTTTGGCTGGGCTCCGGTATTGTCGGCCGCCTCGCAGGGTCAACTGCCTATGGTCAAGTTTCTGGTTGAGCACGGTGCCAATATCAATTACCAGCACCCGATCACCAAGCTGACCCCGGTATCAACCGCAGCTTATGATGGTAACAACGAGTTGCTGGAATACCTGCTGAAAAACGGCGGTGACCCAAACATCCAGATGCGTGGTGGTATTTCTGTATTGCGTGTAACACGTCAGGAAGGTCGTGCTGCGACAGCCGATATTCTGGTGAAATACGGTGCCAAGGATGATGGCTGCCAGGACGAAAAGTGCTTCTGACCCAGCTTAAAAACTCCTGGTTTACTACCGGTTGAAATACTTGAATTACAGAGCATGCGGGTATCTAATCCGCGTTTGCTCTGTAGCGGTAGTACTCGCTTTTCCACTGTTGGCATGTGCCGGCATGGCGCAAGTCGTAGCTGTGCCGGACAATCCCGTAGCGGCACTACAACTTCCCCCTGGTTTTAGCATGCGCGTATTCGCCAAGCTTAACCCTGGCGGTAGCGACTTTTTTCGGGGCCCCCGATTCATGACTTTTTCACCTGCAGGCGATCTTTATTTATCGCTGGGGCGGGATAACAAGGTCGTGATGTTGCCGGACCGAAATCACGATGGCGTGGCGGATGACATAGTCACCGTTGCCGATCACCTGAATGCACCGCAAGGGCTGGCGTTTATAGGCAGCAATCTGTATGTGGCAAATCAGGATGGTGTGGTGGAATTGCTGCCGGATGGAATAAAGCACATCATCAGCAATCTGCCTAGCGGCGGGCATACGCTAAAAACGGTTAAGCAGGGTCCTGACGGTTTTATATATGTGAGTGTAGGTTCAAGCTGTAATGTGTGCGATGAGGAAGATCCACTACGTGCCAGCATATTGCGCTACACCATGGAAGGTAAGCCAGCCGGTGCCTTAACCACCTATGGACGTCATGCGCCGAACCCGATATGGGCATCAGGATTACGTAATTCACAGGATTACGTTTGGCATCCGGTCACGGGCGAGATGTATGCCAGCAATGAAGGGGCAGATATGCGCTCCGACAGGAAAGGCGCTGCTGCACTGGATGACTTGCCGCCCGAACACTTGAATGTGATCAAAGCAGGTGCAAATTATGGTTGGCCGCATTGCTGGGGCGACCATGTGAACGATCCGAATTTCCCCGCCGGTGTTGATTCAAGCAATGATTTCTGTGCAAGCATGCAGGCGCCGGTGATGACGTTCCCAGCACACAGTACGCCGATAGGTTTGGTGTTTCTGGATAAAACCAGTTTTCCCTCTGAATATCGCAGCGATATGCTGGTGGCATTGCACGGTTCATGGAACCGGGCGCAGCCAAGTGGGTATAAAATAGTCAGGGTACATTTTGTGCAGGACAGGCCGGTGGCAGTGAGTGATTTTGTGACTGGCTGGTTAAGTGCTGCAGGTGCCTGGGGGCGGCCTGTAGGTCTGGCAGTCAGTCCGCAGGACGGTGCCGTGTACGTTTCGGATGATAGAGCTGGTTTGGTTTACCGTATCGAATACAAGGGGGGATCCAAATGAGACATGGCGTTATGAAGCAAGGTGTTATAAAACAAATTTTGATAACATTGGCGCTGAGCCTGATCGCGATCAGTTCGGCGTGTGCAGAGGCCCAGCCGAGTCTGATCGTTTATATGAGCCCGGAAAAATTTAACCATCCGGTGTTGGTAGGCGTTGCACCACTCTATACACGCTGGGTCTATCAGGCCGAGATTGCGGAGGATGCGGCGACCAAGGCTCTGGCAACCAAATTTGCAGATGTAAGCACCTGTGAAGCAGGAAAGCGTGCGGATGTCATCGCCTGGGTCAAACCGCGCCTGGTTTACAATCCGGCGGTAGGTACTTATTTCGCCAAACTCAAAGTCGAATTTCATCTTGGGGATGGTCGTCCGTTAGCTACCTATAAAGCAGAAGGGCAGCATGATGGGAGCGTCAATTCGATATTCATGGTGGACGAGGTGACTCAGGCCTTTGATGATGCCATGCGCCAGATCATGCTTAAAGTGCAAGCGGATAGTAATCTGCAAACTAAAATTCAGTCTGCAATGACCGCAGGCTTTACCCGTAGCCCCTGCGGCATGGTGACAGTACTGTCCTCTCCTAGGAATAATGACTAATTGTAGAAAAAGCTACTTGTGAAAACGGTTTTAAACATTAAGGAGTATTAAATTGACGCGCAATATTTCAATAAAGCTTTCTATCATCGCCATGCTGGCTGCAGCGTGCCTGCCGAATGCCTATGGTGCAGATAAAGTGGTCACGGGTCTGCGTATGCCGGAATCGGTACTGGCGGTTGATGGACATATTTACGTTTCGGAAATAGGTGAGTTTGGCAAGGATGGAGACGGGGGCATTGCCATCATCGAAGGTGGCAAAGTCAAACCGTTTGCCACCGGCATGGATGATCCAAAAGGCTTGGCTTATGCCAAGGGAGTGCTTTACGTTGCAGACAAAACACGCATCCTGAAGATTGCAAAAAATGGCAAATGGAGTGTTTTTGCTGCCGCGGATGCTTTCCCGGTCAAGCCACAATTCCTGAACGACTTGGCATTCGGTGATGACGGTTTGCTATACGTATCTGATAGCGGCGACCTGCAAGGCAAGGGTGGCGCCGTTTATCAGGTTGATGCAAAAGGCAAGGTGACTACCCTGGTCAATGGTGACGACCCACGCGTGCTTGCACCTAATGGGGTGCTGGCTGATGGTAAGGAACATATCCTGATGGTTGATTTCGTGTCAGGAATTTTATACCGCATTAAGGTTGCTACAGGCAAGATGGAGGCGATAGCCGAAGGTTTTGGCGGCGGTGATGGCGTAGCACGCGATCACAAGAATGTGATTTGGGTAAGCGACTGGAAAAACGGGCGAGTATTTTCGGTGAAAGCGGACGGTACTGTTAAGTTGGTCAAAGATGGCTATCAGTCAGCAGCAGACATCAACATATCGGCTGATGGCAAATTCATTTTGGTGCCGGATATGAAGGCAGGTACCTTGAATTGGCTGCCGATCAGCCATTAGCAGAATAATGAGCTGGGCTGAATGCCCAGCTCGAACTTGGATCAGGATTGAAAACAACTAAAAATTGATTTCCACCGTCCCGCTATCCGTTGCAACGCCTTTTATCATTTGCCCGGAACTGGTTTTAACCCCCACGATCTGACCGACCGTAGCATTGTTCATGGCAACTCCTTCGGAGGTAACTTTGAAGCTCGCCCCCTTGGCAATGACGACGACCTGTTGGCCTTGCTTGACTACAAACTGCGCCCTCAACACTTCTGCACGGAGAGGATTGCCGGCAGGGATGTTGGCGGCAGTCGTTTTGCCTATGGCCTGTTCAGGTCGAGTGAATACACCTATAGGGTAGGGGGTCAGATCCAGTATCTGAACTTCAACATCCTGATCGGCGATCACTTGTCCACTGCCAATGGAGCGGGTGGCAACCAGTGCTTTGCCTGTGACTCGGACCGTGACGGGCACATACAATGCCCATCTGGGGCTGGAACAACTGACTTTGACGCTAGTGCGTCCCCATAAGTGGTTTCCGCTTGGAAGAGAGGTTTCCAGATGGTCGCAACTCGGAACTTTGATGCGTTTATCTGGCGCGGCTGTGCTTATACTGACGTCGCCATCAATATTTGCCGTTCTTTCCTGAACAAAGGATTCTGCCGCAGATTGCACCGCTTCCAATGATTGCCATTCAATCACGTCAGCAGTTGCCAACAAAGGCAGAAAGGTGAACACTAAGAAGATATTACGCATTAGCATGTAGCATACAGGTGTGTGAACATAATGCAGTGAAAAATTGCACTGAATAGAAGAATAGAATAAATAATACTGCAGTAAATATTAAGTACTATAAATATAACGTATCCCTCAAGGCTTGGGCTTACTTTTCATAGAGTATAAATGATGGCGCAACAGCAAACTCCAACCGACATTGCACGTCTGGCGCTGCGTGAACTAGGTCAACGTCAATTGCCACCTACGCCGGACAATTTCCGCCGTGCTTATGACGATATCGCGGGCGTTAAAACCGAGTCTCCATTGCAAATGCTCACACGCGCCTTGCGTGATGCAGGCATTTCCAATTCCAAGTGGCTGGGATTGGCCACGCAGATGGAGGCTGCCGCCGCCAAGGGCGATATGGCGGCGCTGGAGCAGCTTGTTCGCCAATTGATGCCGGCTGGTAATGTCAGTGGAAGCTGGGGTGAAATCCTGCGTGAGGTATTGACTGAACTGGAAGCGAATCGCCCCGGCTATACCCGCAGCAAGAAAAAGGATGCGATAGAGCGTGTGCTCAGTAATTTCGGAGGCGATGCGACAGCTCTGGCAAGCAAACTGCAAGGCCTCACTGCCTTATGGCGAGGCGAGGGCGAAAATCTGCCGCCAGAATTACTGGCAGAACTGAAGGAGTCTTCACCGCCTGCGGATGAAGAAGCGCCGGGCTCGCCTGCGGCGACTGCCATCTGGTGGCGTGAGATGCTGGTACAAACACTGGAGTTCGGCGTGCTGGCAAGCCTAAGCCACTTGCCGGAGCTTGCCCGCCACGCTCAGGAAGTGCTGGATCAGGCCAGGTCAGCACGCACTGATAAACAGCTTTACAGCCTGGGAACGGCTCTAAAATCCTTCTGGATGCGTCTGGAGATTAATCGCGACGCGCAATCGCGATTACATGAGGCGCTATTGCAACTGATGCGCCTGCTGATGGCTAACGTCTCCGAACTGGTGATAGATGACGAATGGATGCAGGGTCAGACACAAATCATCAATGACATCATGATGCAGCCGCTCGAAATCGGCACGTTGTATGAGGCAGAAAGCGCTTTGAAGGAGTTGCTGTTCAAGCAGGGCAAGCTCAAGCATAGCGTGATAGAGGCCAGGGAGGCGATGAAAAAGATGGCGGAGGATTTTGTCGCTCGTCTTGCACAAATGACGGAATACACTAATCGCTATCACGGAAAGATCGAGGCTTATCAGACGCAGATCAGCAATACTCAGGATGTGGTGGAGTTGAGTGCCGTGCTGGATGGTCTGATGCGAGATACGCATTCCATGCAGATGGATTCATTGCGTGCACATGACGACATGAAGGACATGCAGGTCAAAGCGGATGAGGCGCATATCAAAGTCAGGGAATTGACGATGGAGATCAGTCAACTCAGTGAACTTGCGCATGAAGATTATCTGACAGGAACGCTTAACCGCCGTGGTATGGATGAAGCGTTTGAACGCGAATTCAGTCGTGCCGAGCGCGCGGGGAAGCCAATTAGTGTGGCGTTGCTCGATATTGATCATTTCAAAAAGCTCAACGACACCATGGGGCATGATGGCGGCGATGCAGCGTTGAAGCATCTGGCACAGGTAACGCGCGAAGCGTTACGTCCCACAGATGTGCTGGCACGTTATGGTGGAGAAGAGTTCGTGATTATTCTGCCTGAAACCAACATGGAGGAAGGGATAGAGGTGATGACGCGGGTACAGCGCGACCTTACCAAAAATATCTTTATGCATGAAAATCAGAAAGCCTTGATTACATTTAGCGCCGGTGTGGCTGAGCGCCGGCCTATGGAATTGCAGGAAACGATCGTCAAGCGTGCCGATGAAGCGATGTATCGCGCTAAACATGCCGGACGGAATCGCGTCCTGGGCGCGATTGTATAAGTCGATGAATTTCTCAGGACTCACAAAATAGGCGCTACACCGACGTTCCGCTTATGACCTGGTTTATTTGCCACAAGCGGCAAGCTCTTGCCATCTCAGGCTCCAGCGTTTTCCTTCAATACCTCTGAAACCCTTTATTTAAGCCATTTCTGATGATTGGCATGGATAATGCTTAATTCGCTCTGTCATCTATTTCTATTAGGATTTTGGCAGCATGAACAGCATCGACAAAGCCTTTGCATTTCAGGAAAAAGCACTTGCCCTGCGTAGCTACCGGCAACAGCTTATTTCTTCCAACATTGCCAACGCGGATACGCCGCACTATAACGCGGTAGATATCGATTTTGCCGATGCCATGAAAAAGGCACTGGCAGGCATCACCAGCGGTCTCGAGCTGAAGAAGACTAACGAGCGTCATCTGAGCGGCTTGGACACCAGTGGCATTAATGGCGTGAAGCCTCTTTATCGCACGGCAGTTCAGCCAAGTATCGACGGCAACACCGTAGACAGCAACATCGAGCAAGGGCAGTTCGCTGAGAATTCACTCAGCTACATGTCTACCCTTACCTTCATCAACGGCACGATCCAAGGCGACGGTTACGCCCTGAGGAGCAATTAATGTCTTTATCCAGCATATTTGAAATAGCCGGTTCCGCAATGACGGCACAGTCCATGCGCCTTAACGTGGTGGCCAGTAATATGGCCAACGCAGACAGCGTAACCAGTTCCAATGGCAAGGCATATGTGGCCAAGCAGGTAGTGTTTGAAGCCAAGCCAATTTCAGCGGAAACCCCAAAAGGTGTATCGGGAGTCGTGGTGCAAAAGGTGATTGATGATCCCTCTCCTATGAAACTGGTGTACGACCCGGCCAGTCCGTATGCCGATCAAAAAGGCTACGTCACCATGCCGAATGTGAATGTAGTTGAAGAAATGACCAATATGATTTCTGCATCGCGTTCTTATCAGGCCAATGTAGAAGTCATGAATACGACCAAGGCGCTCATTCAGCGCACGATCGCATTAGGGACTTAATCAGGGCATAACAGTAGTTTCGTAAACGAACACTTTATAAACAGTATTAGGAAAGGCAGAAACCAATCATGACAACAGCAGTCTCCGGTTCAACAGGTACAGCAGCATCCAGCAGCGGCAGTAGCTTGCCATCTGTTCAGGATCAGACCAATCGATTTCTCACTCTCCTGGTGACGCAACTGCAAAATCAGGATCCGCTGAATCCAATGGACAATGCGGCGATCACTTCGCAAATGGCACAGCTCAGCACAGTGACCGGCATCCAGCAACTGAATACCACGCTGTCAAACATGAGCGCATCACAGGCTTACCAGACTGCAGGTTTGATCGGACATACAGCGGTGGCTCCAGGTTCAGTGATTGGTCTCGCAGCAGACACTAACGCGAAGAGTGGTTTTAGTGGTGCTGGCGGATTCAAATTGCCGACCGCTGCGGACAATGTTGTCGTCAAGGTGGTCGATTCTACCGGTGCGACTGTCAAAACCATCAACATGGGGAGCCAGGATGCAGGCGTTGGCTTGTTTGCCTGGGATGGCACCACAGATGCGGGCGGCGTTGCAGCGGCAGGTACTTACAAGTTCGTGGTTGATGCGACTGCATCCGGCAATTCGGTTTCTCCGGTTGCCTTGACTGCAGGTAATGTGAATAGTGTGTTGCTGAATGGTGCCACGCCGACACTGAATATATCCGGGCTGGGTAATGTGCCTGTGTCCTCTGTGTTAGAAGTTTTGTAAAAATACCAAATTTAAGGAGATCGTAATGGGCTTTCAACAAGGATTAAGCGGCTTAACTTCAGCAGATACCAGCCTCAGCGTCATCGGCAACAACGTAGCCAACGCCAGCACCGTCGGCTTCAAGGATTCACGCGCCGAATTCGCAGACATCTATGCAAATTCCCTGAATGGTGCGGGTGCGCCTCAGGTCGGGTTGGGTTCTCAGGTAAGCACCGTTGCTCAACAGTTCACCCAAGGCGGGATCACGGTTGACAGCAACCCACTAGATATCGCAATCAATGGCGGCGGATTCTTCCGCATGAGTAATAACGGCGCCATCAGCTATACCCGCAATGGTCAATTCCAATTGGATAAGAACGGCTTCATTGTGAACGCTACAGGCCTTAAGTTGCAGGGATATCAAGCAACCAACGGCGTGATCGCCAATGTATTGTCGAATATCCAGTTGCCAACCAGCGGCAGCATTGCACCTCAGGTAACCGGCGGTAGTGCAGCCGGCACCGGGGTGACAGCGCAACTCAACCTGAATTCCGGATTGGCTGCGCCTACCGTGCCAGTTTTTGCATATGGCAACGCCTCTTCTTACAATAACTCAACCGCGATCTCGGTGTATGACAGTCTGGGTAACGCCCACACCTATACCATGTACTTCGCCAAGGCTTCTGCTGGCAACGCGTTCTACCAGGCGGCTTTAAATGCAGGCGCTACCGTTGCTCAGGTCACGACCGCGAAAGCAGTCGCAGATGCAGTAGCTGGTGCTGGCGGTACCAATATACAAGCAGCCGCTGCCGCTCAAGCAACAATTTCAGCTGGTACTGCGGTCGCTGCATCTGCCGCGATAGCTGCAGTGCCAGGGTTGTCTGCAGCACAAATCGCAGCTGGTCAGGCCGCAGTAACCGGGTTGCCTAATGCAAACTTCACTGCAACTGCAGCGCAAGGGAATGCCGGTAATGTAGCTGGCGCTGCAGTAGCAGCGGGTCAGTGGAATGTATATGCTACCGTAGCCAACCCTGCGGGCGCATCGCAACAATTCACCGACTTGTCCGGTGGTGGTAACAACCCAACGCCGTTGACTAACCTGGTTTTCTCTACCTCCGGTGTGTTGACATCTCCAGCATCGGGTATCGTTTCCCAAAACATCACTGCAGCGCAACTGGGCTCTTTGGGCATCAATGCAGCGGGTTTGACCTATAACGTGAACTTCTCGGGTTCCACGCAGTTTGGGGCAGGTTTTGTTGTCAATGATCTGAAGCAGGATGGTTATGCCTCGGGAACGCTGGCTGGCTTTAACGTGGGTTCGGATGGCATTATCGTGGGTAATTATACCAATGGTGTCACCCAGGATCTGGGTCAGGTGACCTTGGATACTTTCAAGAACGATCAAGGCTTGCAAGACATCGGTAACAATCAATACGTGGAAACTTCAAAATCAGGCAATCCTATCAGCGGTCAAACGCCTGGTAGCGGTAGCGTAGGGGTGCTGCAAGCGTCAGCTACCGAAGATTCCAACGTTGATCTGACCAAGCAACTGGTAGACATGATTGTCGCGCAACGTGTTTATCAGGCCAATGCACAGACCATCAAGGTGGAAGACCAGATTCTGCAAACTCTGGTCAATCTACGCTAATAGTTACGCATAGTTAAGAGCATTTAAGGAAACCATATGGATCGCTTGCTTTACATTGCCATGAACGGCGCCAAACACAGCATGCTGCAGCAGGCTGTGACGGCGAATAATCTGGCAAATGCGTCTACCAATGGCTATAAAGCGCAAAACGGTGCTTTCAGGGCTTTGCCGGTATATGGCCCAGGCATGCCGACCCGCACTTTTGTGGTGGATTCAACACCTAATGCCGATCTTTCCGGAGGGACGCTGACGACAACGGGGAATCCGCTGGATATGGCAGTGCATGGTCGTGGCTGGTTCGCGGTGCAAGATGCCACAGGTCGTGAAGCTTATACCCGTAACGGCGCGTTTCAAGTCACGGAAACCGGTTTGCTGGTGACCGATAATGGTCGGCCGGTAATCGGTGATGGCGGTACGATTACCGTTCCGCCTGACTCAGAAGTCAATATCGCCAAAGATGGTACGGTGACGCTGGTGGCTAATGGTCTGGTGCAGAACTCGGTCAGTATCGGACGCTTGAAATTGGTGAATCCACCCGATGCCGATATGGTACGTGGCGATGACGGGTTGTTCCGCACTAAAAGCAATCAGATCGCTCCGGCTGATGCGGGCGTGAATCTGGCTGCTGGCGCGCTGGAAACCAGTAATGTCAGCGCCGTGAATTCGCTGATCGATATGATAGACCACTCGCGCCTGTTTGATATGCAAGTGAAACTGATGCAGACAGCGGATGATAACTCCAAGGACGCGGCTTCGGTCATGTCCATCAACGCATAATAACTAACTGAAATTTTAGGAAAAATCATGCTTAGATCGCTATGGATTGCTAAAACCGGGATGGAAACCCAGCAAACCAATATTGACGTTATTTCCAATAACTTGGCTAACGCCAGTACCAATGGTTTCAAGACTTCACGTCCTGTGTTTGAAGATCTGATTTATGTGACACTACGTCAGCCCGGCTCACAAGCTTCGCAGCAGACGCAAGTGCCTTCAGGTTTGCAACTGGGTACGGGTGCCCGTCCGGTGGCGACTGAACGTATCCATCTCCAGGGCGGTCTACAACAAACGCAGAACTCGTTTGACCTGGCGATTGAAGGCAACGGTTTTTTTCAGGTGCAACAACCTGATGGTACGCTGGCATATACGCGTGATGGCGCATTCCAGATCAATAATCAGGGTGTACTGGTGACTGCGAACGGTGACCCTGTGCAACCTCAAATCACGGTTCCGGTAAATACGGTGTCTGTGACTATTGCAAGAGATGGTACAGTAACGCTAACCGGCCCGAATAATGCGGTTACGACGCAAGGCCCGATCACTTTGACCAATTTCATCAGCCCGACAGGGTTGGAAAGCGTTGGCGATAATCTTTATCTGGAGACAGTGGCTTCCGGCGCTCCTAATACCGGTACTCCTGGCACCAATGCTCTGGGCAGTGTGCAACAAGGCTTCCTGGAAAACTCCAATGTGAGCGTGGTGAATGAGCTGGTCAATATGATACAAGCTCAACGCGCATATGAAATCAACTCCAAGGCGATCGAAGCTTCTGATGCAATGCTGCAGCGCCTGGTACAAATGACATAAGCGCTTTAATTGATAGAATAATTTATTGAATGTATGTAGTGGAAAAGGTGTGGTTAACATGATGTTTCGTTTCACATTAGTGCTGTTCAGTGCCCTGGTGCTGGTAGGTTGTGATAGCGATCCTCCAACTCGCGTACAACTGCCAACCACAATCAGGCCAAACCCAGCTCCGGATGTCGCAGCTGATGGTTCTATCTATCGTGTCAACGGCAGTCGTCCGCTGTATGAAGACAGACGTGCCCGTTTTGTCGGTGACACCATCACCGTGAATCTGGTCGAGAACACCTCGTCCAATCGTAATACCAACGATAACCTGAATACTTCTGGTAACGCTGCGGTAAATATTGGTACCCCTACGGTGCTGGGTATAACGCCAGCGCTACCGGTATCGGGTACTCTGCTGAATACCAAAATAGGAACCGGGTTGAACACCAGTTTCAATGCTGCTTCTACCACGGCAAGCACCAACAAGCAGGCTGACACCAACAGCAATGTGGTGGCAGGTTCGATCACGGTGACCGTGATCGAGGTATTACCCAATGGCAATCTGATGGTGAGTGGCGAGAAAATGGTCGCGGTCAATCAGGGAACTGAGTTTGTGCGTTTGTCCGGTGTGGTCAACCCTATCTATATCAGCGGTACCAACACCATCAATTCGACTCAGCTGGCTGATGCGAAGATTGAAAGCAAAGAGAAGCAAAGCATAGATACAGCGCAGTTGATCAGTGGCTTGGCACGCTTCTTCACGGTATTATTCCCGTTCTAACGGCGAGATAAAGAAAATGAAAAAACTTTGCATCATAGGTTTGAGTCTATTTCTGGCAATGCCCGCCTATGCAGAGCGAGTGAAAGATCTCGCTTCGATACAGGGCGTACGTTCCAACCAATTGGTGGGTTACGGTTTGGTGGCAGGTCTGGATGGTACAGGTGACCAGACGACACAGACTCCATTCACGGTACAAAGTATCGTCAACATGCTGGGTCAGTTGGGCGTCAACGTGCCAGCGACGACGACATCGAATCTGCAACTGAAGAACGTGGCAGCCGTGATGGTGACCACCAATTTGCCTTCATTTGCGCGTCCAGGGCAACAACTGGACATCAACGTATCTTCTCTGGGTAATGCCAAGAGTCTGCGCGGCGGTACCTTGTTGATGACCCCGCTCAAGGGTGCTGATGGCCAGGTATATGCCA
Source organism: uncultured Methylophilaceae bacterium (assembly GCA_903834185.1). Classification (GTDB taxonomy): domain Bacteria; phylum Pseudomonadota; class Gammaproteobacteria; order Burkholderiales; family Methylophilaceae; genus CAILHX01. The sequence continues at coordinate 1,078 of CAILHX010000010.1, read as the reverse complement.
TGGCACAAGGCAATGTGCTGATCTCCGGTGCCGGCGCATCTTCTTCCGGTTCAAGTATCCATATCAACCAGCTGAATGCAGGTTTGGTACCCAGTGGCGCCACGGTAGAACGTTCGGTGCCTGCCAGTGTCGGGCAAGGTGACTTTGTGAATCTGGAACTGAATCAAACTGATTTTACAACTGCGACCAGACTGGTCAATGCCGTTAACCGCAGTTTTGGCCCGAATACCGCAGTGGCACTGGATGGCCGCCAGATAAGAGTGAATGCGCCAGCTGACGTCAATCAGCGGGTAGCGTTTATTTCACGCATGGAAAATCTGCAGGTGGCACCAGGTGAAGATATCGCCAGAGTGATTCTGAATGCCCGCACCGGTTCTATCGTCATGAACAAGGAAGTGGTGCTGGATACGGTGGCAGTTGCGCACGGCGGATTGTCAGTCGTGATCAGTAGCGAACCGCTGGTAAGTCAGCCTAATGCGCTGGCCAACGGCGACACCACTGTCAGCAGTCAAGCACAGATCGAAGTCAAGGATAAAAAGGGCGAGCTGGTGATGTTGCGTGCCGGCGCTACCTTGGGTGAAGTGGTCAAAGCACTCAATGCAGTGGGCGCTACACCCGAGGATTTGCTCGCTATCCTGCAGGCGATGAAAGCTGCAGGCGCATTGAAAGCTGAGCTGGAAGTTATCTAAGCCATGTCTACCAACGCTCTTGCCAATCAGCTAGCAATTGACCCGAATGCGCTCAATAACGTCAGGCTGCAGGCTAACAATTCCAGTACTCAAGACGGCTTAAAGGCAGCAGCAAGGCAGTTCGAAACTTACTTCCTGCAAATGATGCTGAAGTCGATGCGGGCAACAGTGCCGCAGGACTCCATATTCGGCAGCCAGGAAACCAAAGAATTTACGGACATGCTCGATCAACAGGTCTCGCAGAGTATCTCGCAGACCAAAGGTATCGGCATGGCTGATGCGCTGATCGCCCAGATTCAACGCTCATTACCGCAGAATAAAGACAGTGTTACGGTTAGTCCGGTTAATTATGACTTGCCTGCAGTTGGTAAAACCCAGCCGGTGGTATT
>CAILHX010000009.1 GCA_903834185.1 uncultured Methylophilaceae bacterium | reverse complement strand
CTTGTAAGGGCGACGCTCTACCAACTGAGCTAAGCACCCTTCTCGAAATACCAACAACAGCCGATTAGTTTACCGCATCCTTCAGTGCTTTACCAGCACGGAATTTTGGGGAATTAGCCGCTTTGATTTTAATTGTTGCACCAGTGCGTGGATTACGGCCATTACGTGCAGCGCGCTTACCTACATAAAATGTACCAAAGCCAATCAAGGTTACCAAGTCACCCTTTTTGAGTGCTTTTGCAATGGCGCTGGTAGCAGCGTCCAAAGTACGGCCAGCAGCAGCCTTGGAAACACCAGCGCCTTTGGCAATTTGATCGATAAGTTCAGACTTGTTCACGTGCAATCCCCTTTCCACATTGTTTGAATGAATGTTCTACAACCTTGCAAACCACTTTATATCAAGCTGTGAAAGCCCGTGTCAAGGACTTTCCCACTGTTTTCTAATTAAACTGTACCCTAAAAATCCACTTCCTAACAAGCCTAAAAAAATCGCCTTATGAAACATCAGGCTAGTGCTTGACGACCGCTGTCGTATCATCCTCGGCTTCCGCCGCAGCAATTGCCTCAGGCACGAGCTCATCGCTCTCCAGTAGCGGGTCTGGCATACGTTCCAGCGCAATCTCCAAGACCTGGTCTATCCATTTCACAGAATGGATGTCCAGCTTGTTCTTGATATTGTCCGGGATGTCTGCGAGATCTTTCATATTCTGCTCGGGGATCATCACGGTTTTGATGCCGCCACGATGCGCAGCCAGCAGTTTTTCCTTGAGCCCGCCTATAGGCAGAACCTCGCCGCGCAAAGTAATCTCACCCGTCATCGCCACATCAGCACGCACCGGTATCCCTGTCAGCACTGATACCAATGCCGTGCATATGGCAATCCCTGCACTTGGGCCATCCTTCGGGGTTGCCCCTTCCGGCATGTGGATGTGAATGTCGTTCTTTTCGTAGAAATCCTGCTTGAGACCCAAACGCTTGGCACGGCTACGCACCACCGACATCGCCGCCTGTATCGACTCTTTCATCACGTCACCCAGTGTGCCGGTGGTGATGGTCTTGCCTTTACCCGGCATGATCACGGTTTCTATGGTCAACAGTTCGCCGCCGACTTCAGTCCAGGCCAGACCTGTCACCTGTCCCACCTGATTTTCTTTGGTGGCAAGACCGAAATCGTAGCGACGCACGCCCAGATACTTATCCAGGTTGCGCGGACTCACCACGATTTTGTGCGGTTGACCGGTTTTGCTCTTGGTTGTCAGCAACTGCTTGACTACTTTACGGCAGATCTTGGAGATTTCGCGTTCCAGCGCACGCACCCCGGCCTCGCGCGTGTAATAACGCACGATGTCCCGTATCGCTGCATCGGATACTGATATTTCCTGCGCCTTGAGGCCATGTGTCTTGATCTGTTTGGCCAGCAGGTAATTCATCGCAATATTGACCTTTTCATCCTCGGTATAGCCCGCCAATCGTATGATTTCCATACGATCCAGCAGTGGCGCAGGGATGTTAAGCGAATTTGCAGTTGCCACGAACATCACATCGGAAAGATCGTATTCAACCTCAATGTAGTGATCGGCAAAAGTATGATTCTGTTCAGGATCCAGTACTTCCAGCAGGGCTGATGAAGGATCACCGCGGAAATCCATCCCCATCTTGTCCACCTCATCCAGCAGGAACAATGGGTTACGTACGCCTATCTTGCTCATGCTTTGCAATACTTTGCCGGGCATGGAGCCGATATAGGTACGTCTATGGCCGCGAATCTCGGATTCGTCACGTACGCCGCCCAAGGCCATACGGACGAACTTGCGGTTCACCGCACGTGCAATGCTTTGCCCCAGCGAGGTCTTGCCTACTCCCGGAGGCCCGACCAGGCACAGGATAGGCGCCTTCAGCTTACCTACGCGTTGTTGTACCGCGAGATACTCAATGATGCGTTCTTTGACTTTCTCCAGACCGAAGTGATCCTTGTCCAGAATCTTCTCAGCAGCGCTCAGATCCTTGCTGATCTTGGTCTTCTTCTTCCATGGCAAGGCGATCAGCGTTTCAATGTAATTGCGTATCACCGCGGCTTCCGCCGACATCGGCGACATCATGCGCAACTTCTTCAGCTCGCCTTCAGCCTTGGCACGCGCTTCCTTGCTCATGCCGCTGGTCTTGATCTGATTTTCCAGCTCGTCGGTTTCTACGCCGTCTTCCTGCTCGCCCAGCTCTTTCTGGATCGCTTTTACCTGCTCGTTCAAGTAGTACTCGCGCTGACTCTTTTCCATCTGACGCTTGACGCGTCCGCGGATACGCTTTTCAACCTGCAGGATATCCAGCTCGGCTTCCAACAGGCCAAGCAGATGTTCCAGGCGTTGAACCACGTCGAACATTTCCAGTATCTTCTGCTTTTCTTCAAGCTTCAACGACAGATGTGCGGTAATGGTGTCCGCAAGGCGTCCGGCATCTTCGATGCTGGCCAGCGAGGTAAGAATCTCAGGCGGGATCTTCTTGTTGAGTTTGACGTATTGATCGAACTGAGTAAGCACAGCGCGCATCAGCGCTTGCACTTCGCTATCCGCAGCGATTTCTTCCTGTACCAGATCAATGCGGGCGGAATAACTGTCTTCGTTCTGGATGATCTCCAGAATGCGGGCACGGCTCATGCCTTCCACCAACACCTTGACCGTGCCGTCCGGCAACTTCAGCATTTGCAGAATGGTAGCGCGCGTGCCGATCTCATACAGCTCTTCGGGAGCAGGGTCGTCCTGGTTAGCCGATTTCTGCGCGACCAGCAAAATCTGCTTGCCATTCTCTAACGCATATTCCAGCGCCTTGACCGATTTTGCGCGACCAACAAACAGGGGAATCACCAAATGCGGATAAACCACAACGTCGCGTAAAGGCAACAATGGCAGCACTTGGCTGGCAGGCAAACTGGATTCTTCTATACTCATGAAATACCTTTATATCGAACTGGTTAGATTGGGACTGATTCTCATGTGAGGGCTAATCCTGATGAAATCAAGATAGCAGCACAAAATAAAGACGATCCTACTTGATAAACACAGTTCTACTGCTGTGATGCCACAGGTGTGGTTCTACTTGCTTGACCCTGCGCGCATCGGCGTATCCGAATAGATCATGATAGGTGGATTTTCACCCTTGATGACCCCTTCATCCACCACTACCTTGCTGACATTATTCAGCGTGGGTAAATCGAACATCACTTCCAGCAAAGACGACTCCATGATGGATCGTAGTCCGCGTGCGCCTGTTTTGCGCTCCATGGCCTTCTTGGCGATCAGATGCAATGCGGATTCGCGAAACTCGAGCTCCACACCTTCCATCGCGAACAGCTTCTGGAACTGACGTGTCAATGCGTTCTTGGGTTCTATCATGATGGTGATCAGTGCCGCCTCGTCCAGAGACTCCAGCGTGGCGATTGCCGGCAAACGACCAACGAATTCCGGGATAAGCCCGAACTTGATCAGGTCTTCCGGTTCCACGCTACGCAACACGTCTCCAATGGCTTTCTGATCAGACTTGCCTTTGACTTCAGCACCAAAACCCATTCCACCTTTTTCCGAGCGCTGGCGTATGACTTTCTCCAACCCATCGAATGCACCACCGCAAATAAACAGAATGTTGGTGGTATCAAGCTGCACGAATTCCTGATTTGGGTGCTTGCGCCCACCTTGTGGTGGAACTGAAGCCATCGTGCCTTCAATCAGCTTGAGCAAAGCCTGCTGCACGCCTTCCCCGGAAACGTCACGGGTAATGGATGGGTTATCCGACTTACGGGATATTTTGTCTATTTCATCGATGTAAACAATGCCGCGCCGCGCTTTGTCCAGATCGTAGTCGCATTTTTGCAGCAATTTCTGCATGATGTTTTCCACGTCTTCGCCCACGTAACCGGCTTCGGTCAGCGTGGTGGCATCGGCCATCACAAAAGGCACATCCAGCATGCGTGCCAGGGTTTGCGCGAGCAAGGTCTTGCCGGATCCGGTAGGCCCGATCAGCAGGATATTGCTTTTGGAGATTTCTACATCCTCCTTGGCTTTGTTGCCTGCGTTTTTTGCACCATGATCCAAACGCTTGTAGTGGTTATAAACCGCGACCGACAATACCTTCTTTGCATGGGTCTGGCCAATCACATACTGGTCAAGCAGTTCACAGATCTCTTTGGGGGTAGGCAGGCTGGTATCGCCATCGCGCAGGACATTTCCCTGTACTTCTTCACGGATGATGTCGTTGCAAAGATCAACGCACTCATCACAGATAAAAACCGATGGGCCTGCAATCAATTTGCGTACTTCGTGCTGGCTTTTGCCGCAAAAAGAGCAATAAAGTAACTTTTCGCTTTCAGCTTTATTCGCCATTCAAATTCCCCGTCAGATTCAGCCTATATCTTAAAATTCTAAATACTCACGATTCTAAAAACAACAATTAATACCATCAGACATCGGCACGAGTGGAAATTACTTTATCCACGATACCGTAGCTGACTGACTGATCCGCACTCATGAAGTTATCGCGATCAGTATCTTTGGCAATATTTTCAACAGGCTGCTTGGTATGCTTGGCAAAGATGTCATTCAAGCGACTGCGCAAGAATAAGATTTCCTTTGCGTGTATTTCAATATCGGAAGCCTGCCCCTGAAAACCACCCAGTGGCTGATGTATCATCACCCGTGAATTGGGCAGGCAGGAACGTTTACCTGCTGCGCCGGCGGTGAGCAGTAGCGCCCCCATGCTGGCCGCCTGGCCGATACATAGCGTTGCCACATCGGGCTTGATGAATTGCATGGTGTCGTAGATCGCCATGCCTGCAGTCACCGAACCGCCAGGGGAGTTGATGTAAAGGAAAATGTCCTTGTCAGGATTCTCCGCTTCCAGAAACAGCAGTTGGGCCACCACCAGATTGGCACTCATGTCATTCACCGGCCCCACCAGAAAGACCACGCGCTCCTTCAGCAGACGCGAGTAGATGTCATAAGAGCGTTCACCTCGCCCGCTCTGCTCCACCACCATTGGTATATAACCCAAGCCTTGCGGTTCAAAATCCGTCATTCCAGCGCTAGCACTCATGCCGAATGTATGCATCATCAAGCTGTCCCTTTACCCATCAATTCATCGAAACTGGTTTTTTTGTCGCTTACTTTCGCTTGGCTTAAAACCCAATTCACTACATTCTCTTCGGTTGCTACGGCAGTTGGTTCATCCAGACGCTTTGGGTCGGCAAAATACCAAGTGACTACTTCTTGTGGCTGCTCAAAATTCTTGGCAAACAAGTCAATCTGTGCCCGAACTTGCTCCGGTGTCGCCTGTAATGAATTGGCACGCACAATCTCCATCATCATCATACGTAACTTGACCACACGCTGAGCCGTTTCTTCAAACATGCCGGGATTAAGATTAATCTCGTCAAGGGATATGCCACGCTGTTGCATATTCTGCGTTGCAGTCTGCATCTGATTGTTACATTCCATGGCGACCAGCGATCGCGGTAACTCCAGATCAACCACCGCAAGCAGACCATCCAAAACTTGCTGCTTGACCACCGCCTTGATACGTTTGGCGATTTCCTGATCAAGACTTTCCTGAATGTCGGCAAGCATTTTTTCTACACTACCATCAGCAACACCCAATTCCCTGGCAAAAGCTGCATCAAGCTCAGGCAGTTTAGGCTCGTACACAGAGACCACCGTGACGTTGTAACTTGCCGTTTTACCGGTCAGATCGGCATTGTGATAATCGGCAGGAAAAGTCAGATCGAACTGCTTGCTTTTGCCAGCCTTGATGCCCACGATATTTTCGTCGAACTCTGGCAGACGTCCGCCTTCACCCAACGTCATCTCCAATGCCTGCCCTTCAGTATCCTCGACCTTATGACCTTCAATGCTGGAGCTTAATTGGATACTGACCCGGTCGCCCATTTTGGCCGCGCGCGTCACTGGCTCATAAGTAGCGCGCTGCTTACGCAACACATCCACAGTCTTGTTGACATCGGCTTCGGTTAATTTGACTTTCGGTTGTTCGATCTTTATGCCGGCAAGGTCACCGACCTTCACTTCCGGCATGACTTCGAAAGTAGCCACATACTCATAGCTTTCCGGAGTGCCTTCAACCGGTTTTGGTGCAATATTGGGGTAACCTGCAATACGCAGCTTGTGCTGCATGACTGCCTGACCAAAAGTTTCTTCGACTTTAGCGGACATCACTTCCTGACGAACCTGATCGCCGTACTGCTGAATCACGATGTTTTTCGGAACCTTACCCGGACGGAAGCCTGCCATCTTGGCAGTGCGTGCCAGCGTATTCAGACGCTTGCCTATCTCTTCTTCGATGGGTTGCGCAGGCATCGCCACCGTTAAACGGCGCTCAAGATTACTGATAGTCTCCACAGTTGCTTGCATTTCTAATTCCTTAAATACGCTATGTTACAAATTGATAATATTAACACGAAGCAGGACTACGCAGACTGATTGCGCATGAAATCTGCGACGTCCCACAATGCATGTGAAAGTTTGTTTATCACGGGCTCTGCCAGCCCGATTTCATGCATGGCCCTGATCATGCAGTACATCCATTGGTCGCGCTCACTTTCACCGATAGCAAACGGCAAATGCCTTCTGCGCAAAAAAGGATGACCGTAACGTTCTATATAAAGTTGCGGACCGCCGGACCAACCGGTCAGGAACATAAATAACTTTTCCCTGGATGAGGTCAATTCCTGCGGATGCAAGGAACGGATTCCGGCAGCCCTTTCGTCACTGTCCATGATGTCGTAAAAACGCTCCACCAGCACGCGTATAGGCTCGGGGCTGCCGCCCAGCAATTCATAAAAGGTAACAGCACCCTGCTCTGCGGGAATTTTTTGCATGATCCGAGCCTGCTAGTCAGCCTTAACCGGCTTTACCCTGCTTGCCGCCAATTTGGCACGGTCACGCGCTTGATCGGTATCGCCCCCTGTCGCCAAGGCAACGCCCATACGACGTTTGATAAACGATTGCGGTTTGCCGAATAAGCGTATATCTGATTCCGGCACGGCAAGCGCCTGCGCTATGCCTTCATAGACGATATTGCTCGCCTCAACCCCACCATAGATCACAGCACTGGCACCAGCCTGACGCATACCCACGTCAACCGGCAGACCAAGAATTGCCCGCGCATGCAATTCGAATTCGGAATATCGCTGACTGATCATGGTCACCATACCTGTGTCATGCGGTCTAGGGCTGACTTCAGAGAACCAGACCTGATCGCCCTGGACAAATAGCTCCACGCCAAACAAACCAAGTCCACCCAGACTTTCTGTCACTTTGCGCGCGATGTCCTGACTTTGCGCCAGGGCTTTATTACTCATTAACTGAGGTTGCCAGCTTTCCACATAGTCACCCTGCACTTGCACATGACCGATTGGCTCGCAGAAACCGGTTTCCACCTGTCCGGCAGCATTCTTGGCACGCACCGTGAGCAGGGTGATTTCATAATCAAAGTGAATCTGTCCTTCCACGATCACTTTGCCATGATTCACACGTCCCGCCGCCGCCGCATAGTCCCAGGCTGCAGACACGTGCGATTGTTCAGTGATGCGGGTCTGCCCCTTGCCCGATGAAGACATCACCGGCTTCACAAAACACGGATAGCCGATACCATTGTCAATCGCTGCTTGCAGCTGCTCGCGACTTTCGGCAAAGGCATAGGGCGATGTAGGCAAGCCAAGCTCTTCTGCCGCCAGACGGCGGATGCCTTCACGATTCATGGTCAGTTGCACGGCACGTACCGTAGGCACCACCTGCGCGAGACCATCCTGCTCGATACCAGCCAGGGCATCGGTGGCAATGGCTTCAATCTCGGGCACGATAAGATGAGGACGTTCCTGCTCAACCAGGGCTCTGAGCGCCTTGCCATCCGTCATGTCGATCACATGCGCCCGATGAGCCACCTGGTGGCCGGGCGCATTGGCATAGCGGTCAACGGCAATCACCTCGCAACCGAGGCGTTGCAGGGCGATAATGACTTCTTTGCCAAGTTCACCGCTACCAAGCAACATCACACGAGTGGCAGAAGACGTTAATGGGGTACCAATATTCATTGAGATTCCGGCTGAACGTACGGCTGGAATCATAACACCAGCGGCATGGAGTAAGATATAGAAGCGCTGATTAAGCGCTGCAAGCGTAGCGGGTTAAGCTCAAATCTTACACCCTGCTTACCCTTTTTATTTCCCCTGTTACTCGCCGATACAGACGAATTTTTAGAAAGTGAATATTATAATTCGACTGCACATTAAAGACTGCTGACGAGATTGAATATGGAAGTTTCTCTGGAAACGGCACTACAACACCATCTGGCAGGACGCCTGAACGAAGCCGAAGCGATCTATCAAGCACTATTGCAAGACAGGCCCGATCACCCGGATGCTTTGCATCTATTGGGTGAAGTCGCAAATCAGCGCAGGCAATTCGCACTAGCGGCTGAACTGGTCACGCAAGCCATCAATATAAATCCTTCAATACCAGGCTATTACGGCACTCTGGGACGTGCTTACAAAAATCAGGGAATGCTGGATGCAGCTATCGCCTGCTATCAGCAGGCACTGGCACTGCAGCCGGACGACGCCTCCATCCATAACAGCCTGGGCAATGCCCTACTGGATCAAGGCCGCCTTGCAGATGCAATCATTAGCTACCAAAATGCACTTTCATTCCAGCAAGGTCTGGCAGATGCGCATAGTAATCTTGGTCATGCATTCCAGATACAAGGCAAGCTGATTGAGGCCATAGCCTGTTATCGTCAGGCGCTGGCTTTGCGTCCGGATTCCGCCATCGCCCATTTCAATCTGGGCACCGCCTTGATGGAACAAAGCAAACTTAGCGAGGCGATCACCTGCTACCAGAGCGCTATCACTTATCGCCCCGACTATGTCGAAGCGCACTGTAACCTGGGGGTGGCATTTAAAGAACAGAAGAAGTATGACGAAGCTTTGAGTTGCTACCAGAACGCTCTGACGATTGCTCCGCAGTGGGTAGATGCCCTTTACAACCTCGGCGTGTTGTATGGTTTGATCAAACAGCCTGCATTAGCCCAGCAATATTATCGTCAGGCGCTGCACATTGATCCCGAGTTGGTATCGGCGCATGTGAACCTGTCAGGCATACTTACCAATAATTGGGACGAGGCACAAAAACATCGCGACCTGGCTTATCGCAAACAATGCCTGTTCATCACTCGTTCGCATCACGCAGCGAGAACCGTGCTTATATTGCAGGATGCAAATAACGGCAACATTCCCTACAGCCTACTACTGCCGACCAAGGCTAATGACCTGATTGAATGCGTCAACCTGATCGAATGGGTCATACAATACGCAACCCCTGACCAGTATTTACAGCTGCCTGACTATGATCTGGTGTTCAACGCCATCGGCAATCCCGATATGACTGAGCATTCCGCACAGCCGATGGCCGATTTCCTAAAGCATTGCAACAAACCGGTGTTGAACTCCCCTGCAGCGGTGGCTCGCACTCCTCGCCATCTGATGTCGCAACTGTTCGGCGATATCGCAGGGCTGGTGATCCCTGCAGTATGGCGGGTAGAACAGCGCGGCGACTGGTTTATAAACCCCGATTTCCAATTCCCGGCGCTGGCACGGCCTCTCACCTCGCATGGCGGTGAAGGGGTGTTTCTGGTGCACAACACTGAGGAACTTGCCAAGGTACCTGCAGACCGTTCCGGCAGTATCTATCTGTGCGCTTATTACGATTACCGCTCAGCCGATGGTTATTTCAGGAAGTACCGCATGATTTTTGTCGATCGTAAGCCCTATCCTTATCATCTGGCGATCTCTGAAGAATGGATGGTGCATTATGAGACAGCGAATATGTCGGCACCATGGAAACTGCTAGAGGAACAACGTTTTTTGCAAGACCCGGCCAAGGTTCTGGGCACACAGGGGATGGCTCTGATCGAGGCCATCGGACAACGCATGGATCTCGATTACGGCGGCGTCGATTTCTCTGTTCTGCCAGATGGCCGCTTATTGTTGTTCGAGGCTAATGCCACCATGCTGGTGCACCCTGAAGAGGATAATGAATATCTCAAATTCAAGAATCCTTGTGTCCAGAAAATATTCGATGCGTTCAGCGAATTATTAACGCGAACGACGACCAGAAAAAGCAGATGATTTCACCATCAAATCCGTAAGGTCTTTCACAATGCAACGACCAACTGTCACGTAACGCTTGTAAACTATTGACAGACAGTAACAAGTGCGGACAATGAACACCAAGTGAATTCATAACCAGCATTACCAACGGGAGGTCACATGAAAAACAAGCTTACCCTGGAACACGACAACCCCGGCATGAATGTCGAGGACATACGGCGCTCTATCGGTAACCATATGTGTCTTTCCATCAGCAAGTTTCCGTTATCTGCCACCCAGCGGGACTGGTTCGAAAGTGCTGCTTATGCGGTTCGCGATCGGCTGCTGGAACGCTGGATGGATACCATGCAGAGTTACTACGAACACGATTCCAAGCGCATCTACTATCTCTCTCTGGAATTCCTGGTTGGCCGCACCTTCAGCAACGCCATACTCAATCTGGATATCATGGAAGAGTTCAAGGAAGTGTTGTATGAACTCGGACAGAAAATCGAAGACCTGGCCGAAGTCGAATTCGATGCGGCACTTGGAAACGGGGGGCTGGGACGTCTTGCTGCATGCTTTTTAGACTCGATGGCGACGTTGGGGCTGCCTTGCTATGGTTACGGCATCCGCTACGAATACGGCATGTTCCGCCAGCGTATCGAGAACGGCATGCAAATGGAATACCCTGATAATTGGCTGCGTTACGGCAATCTTTGGGAGTTTCCACGTCCGGAATTACTATACCCGGTCAAGTTCTACGGTCATGTGGTGCATTTCCATAATAATGACGGCAGCATCAGCCATCATTGGGAAGATGGTGACGAGTTGATGGCGATGGCCTATGACACCCCGGTACCCGGCTATGGTGGCAAAACCGTCAACAACATGCGCTTATGGGCAGCCGTATCTACCCGCGAATTCAGTCTGCATGATTTCAATCAGGGTAACTACATGCAGGCCGTTGCCGACAAAAACGAATCTGAAAATCTTTCCAAGGTACTGTACCCGGACGACTCGACCGAGATGGGGCGCGAATTACGCCTGAAGCAGCAATATTTCTTTGTCAGCGCCTCGCTACAGGACATATTGGCGCGTTATAACAAGCACCACAAGAGCTGGCATGCACTGCCGGATAAAGTCGCCATACAGCTCAATGACACACATCCTTCCATTGCCGTGGCGGAAATGATGCGCCTGCTGGTAGATGTGCACCAACAGCCCTGGGATTATGCATGGGGACTCACTACACGCATATTCTCGTACACCAACCACACCTTGATGCCGGAAGCTCTGGAAACCTGGCCGCTGGGGATGTTCGAGACACTGCTTCCGCGCCATCTGGAAATCATCTACGAGATCAACCACCGTTTTCTGCAAGAAGTCGCCCATCAGTTCCCCGGCGATAACGATCTGTTGCGACGCATGTCCATTATCAATGAAGAAGGCGGACGCCGCGTACGCATGGCCCACCTCGCGATCGTCGGTAGTCATTCCGTTAATGGCGTGGCACGGCTGCATACCGAGTTGATGAAGAGTACGATCTTCTCCGACTTCCATCGCATGGACCCGGATAAGATCATTAACATGACCAACGGCATCACTCCCCGTCGTTGGCTTAACCAGGCGAATCCAGGGTTATCGGCATTGATCAGCTCACACATAGGCAAAGGCTGGATCACCGATCTGGATGAGCTGAAAAAATTGCGCCCATTAGCCGATGATGCAAAATTCTGCACCGCATTTCATGAAGTCAAGCATGCGAACAAGCTAAAGCTGGCTGCATTGATTCATCATGAGCTTGGCATCACCGTCAATCCGAACAGCCTGTTCGACGTGCAGATAAAACGCATACACGAATACAAACGCCAGTTGCTGAATGTGTTGCATGTCATCACACTTTACAACCGCATACGCATGGGTACCCACACATTGACCGCGCCGCGTACCATTATTTTCGGCGGCAAGGCAGCCCCGGCTTATGTGATGGCCAAGCGCATCATCAATTTGATTAATTGTGTCGCAGAGGTAGTCAATCACGACGCAGCCATAGGGAATCAGTTGAAAGTGGTATTCATTCCCAATTACAACGTATCCAACGCCGAGAAGATTGCGCCAGCGGCAGACTTGTCGGAACAGATATCAACTGCCGGAACAGAAGCGTCGGGCACCGGAAATATGAAAATGTCGCTGAACGGCGCGCTCACCATAGGCACGCTGGATGGCGCCAACATCGAGATCATGGAAGAAGTCGGACGCGAGAATATCTTCATTTTTGGCCTCACCACCCCGGAAGTTGGGAAGCTCTATCAGGATGGCTATAGCTCCTGGGATTATGTGCATGCCAATCCTGAATTGAAGCTGGTGTTGGACATGATTTCCTCGGGGTATTTCTCACCTGAGGATCCGCATCGCTTCCAACCCATCGTGGATGCGCTTTTGCAACATAACGACCATTATCTGTTGCTGGCTGATTATGCTTCATATGTTGAGGCGCAAGAACGCGTCGGAGCACTTTATCTTAACCAGAAGGAATGGGTCAGGCGGGCAGTATTGAATGTAGCCGGCATGGGTAAATTCTCTAGCGATCGCACCATCAGGGAATATGCCAGCCAGATTTGGCATGCTGACCCGGTGATTGTCAAAGCAGCGGGGTCTAACAAAAAATCCCAAGCAAAGTCATCACTAAAAAAACAGGTTTCAAAAAAACCAGCTAAAAAAACGGCATAAACTTAAGCCGTACGCGTCATTCGCCGAAAAAAGACCTGATCTGACGTCGTTGACGCTTGGTGGGCCGGCCTTCGCCGCGTTCCCGAACGCCGAATTCCACTCGCCGTCCGGCGGCGATTTCGCTACGCCGTTGCTGGCTTTCCTCAGTCTCCGCAAATAGCAGAGCCGCGTCTGCTGCACCTCTCCGCTGCTCGGAGAGTCCTCGCACGACCACTTCAAATACCTCAGTCCCGCGTGTGATCCTGAGTGTTGCGCCTATCTGAACCTCTTTGGCTGGCTTGGCGCGTTGCCCGTCGTAATGAACCTTACCGCCATCAATAGCCGTCGAAGCCAAGGAGCGTGTCTTGAAAAAACGCGCCGCCCATAGCCATTTGTCCAGACGCAGTTTGACGGTTTCTGTCATCAATCAATCTCCATCTCGACAACCACTATTGATCCCATCTCGCTTTGGCAAGGTTGTCGCTTTCACGTGCTTCCACCCAGCGTTCCCCGCTACCGGTCAATTCTTTTTTCCAGAATGGGGCTTGCGTCTTAAGATAATCCATAATGAATTCGCATGCATCGAAAGCTGCCGCGCGATGCGCGCCGACTACTGCCACCATCACCACCTGATCCATGGGTTGTAAAGTGCCGACGCGGTGTATCACCAGCGCGTCGAAAATATGCCAGCGCTTTACCGCTTGCGCCACGATATCCTCCAGTGCCTTTTCTGTCATGCCAGGGTAATGCTCCAGCGTCAGCTTTACAACTGAACTGCCGTCATTGATATCGCGTACCTGCCCGAGAAACACCGCCACTGCCCCGATATCGGGACGCGACAGCCGCATGCTGGCGATCTCTGCACCTGCGTCGAAATCCTCGTGTTGCACCTTGACCATGCTAGCCTCCAGTCACCGGCGGGAAAAACGCGATCTCATCGTCTGCCTGGATTGTTGCGCTGCTAGCTACCAGCACTTGATTCACCGCCGCACGAATCAGCGTACTGCCATCGAACTGGCTTTGCCATGCGCCGCCCCGCCCTGCCAGATGGGCCATCAGACCGGCTACATCCGACACGTTGGCGGGTAACACAAGATGTTCATTCGACACACCCAATGCTTCTCTCAAGCGCGCAAAATAAAGCAGCTTAAGCATCAAAGTCAGCATCAGTGATCGCACCGCGCTTGCCGGCAAGTGCATCCGCCATCATTTGCATCAGTTTGGGTTTGAGTACAGGGTCATCCATCACGCCTGAATTGAAGCCTATGCCAAAATTCTTTGCGTAATGCTGTATCAACATAATGACTCCACTTTCGTCATCTTCTTCCTGCATCTGCTTTTCCATTCCACAGCCTCCATTATTCAGCTCGCTTCTATTCAATTTCAGCCTCGTCCGGCCCCTCCTCCAGCAAAGGGGGCTGCCTTGTCGCATCAAGCTCTACACGCTCGATCTGCGCAAAACGACGTGTGATCTTATGACTTGTGATCTGCACCTTCTCGGCATCCTCATGGGCCAGACGGATATGGTCTGCCAGCTTTTTCATGCGCCCGTCGAATAGTGCAAAATCCTTGCCCAGCTTTCCCAACTCATCCTGAATGATATGTACCTGCTTACGAGTCTCGGTATCCTTGAGCACAGCACGCGCAGTGTTGAGTACTGCCATCAAGGTGGTCGGCGACACGATCCACACCCGCTTGGCCTGCGCGTAATCCACGACATCCCTATGATGCGCATGAATCTCGGCAAACACGGCCTCGGCCGGGATGAACATCACTGCGCCATCACTGGTTTCATTGGGGATGATGTATTTGCTGGCGATATCGTCCACATGCCGTTTGACTCCGGTTTTGAATACCGTACTGCTGACACGCTCCGCCCCTTCAAAGAACATGCCTTCATAATTTTCGAGAGGGAATTTTGAATCAACCGCGACCAGGCCGGTAGGCTCCGGTAATTTGAGGACGCAATCAACACGCGTCTTATTGGAGAAAGTGTATTGGAATTCAAACGCCGATTCCGGTAAAAGGTTACGTACCAGACCTTCCAGTTGTACCTCGCCAAACGCGCCGCGGGAGCGTTTGTCACCCAGCAATTCCTGCAAACTCACCATATTGGTGGTTAGGCCATCTATCTTTTTCTGTGCCTCATCTATGGTAGCAAGACGCGCCATCACATTGGCGAAAGTCTCATTGGTCTTCTTGAAACCTTCATCCAACCGTTCGGTGACTTTGCCGCTGATCAAGTCAAGACGACTTTCCACCGTTTTGTTCAGCGTTTCAAAAGTACTATTGAGCTTTTCCAGCAAAGCTTCACGGTTCTGGGTCAGGTTTTCTGTTTGCGCCAACTTCAAGCCATGCATGGCTTCGCGCGTTTGATTCAATTCCGACGCCACCCCTTGTTTCAGGCGCTCGCTGCTCTCGGCCAGCACCGTATGCAAACGGTCGCCCAATTTATTCAGGCCGTCGTGCAGATCCAGCAGCATGGCACGATGCTTGTCTTCCATCTGGCTGGAAATCATGCTGCGAAGTTGCAGCACCAGCCATAGCAGCAGTAGCAGATTTAGCACACCCAGCGCGGCAACTAACCATTCAGTCATGCGCATATTATAACGCTAAAGAATTGCTTGTCCTGCCTACTCATATTCCCGGCTTGGCAACTACTCCCGGCTATACTTTTTACCGAGAGCTTATGGTAAAATTTCTTTGACCTGATAACGCCTTACTCTGAACGATGGACCCATATACTGGTATGCTAGTGGAATCATGGCAATATAGGGTTACACGGCTATCTCCGGGAGTGCTCTCATGGAAAACTCTTCAATACCCGTTACTACCGAAGTCCTCGATTTCTCGCGGTTAAAGGAATTATTAGGCGATGATAATGCCACCATCCAAAAGCTTTTCGACACTTTCGTGACAAGCACGGCACCCTTACTCGCCGAACTCGACAAAACCATTATCGCGACCGATTTTGCGTCAACCAGAGCGCTCGCCCATCAACTCGCTGGCGCCGCCGCCAATTTGGGCGCACAACGCATGCATTTGATTGCACGCGAACTGGAAAATGCCTCAGGCGAATATCTCAGTAACCAATGCCACACACTTTATGATGAGCTAAGTGTAGCCTTTATCGAAGTATGTAAAGTTGTCAGCAGTACTAAATAGGATCAAATACGCGTGAACGACCTGCTTGATTTTGCAGAGCTTAAAGCCTCGGGCAACCTGCCCTCGCCCAAAGGCGTGGCGTTGACCGTGATGGATCTGTGTCAGCGTGAAAATGTATCGCTCACCGAAGTGGCACATATCATCCGTGGCGACCCTGCGCTGGCCGGACGCATCATCAAGATCGCCAATGCAGTCAACCCCAATAAACGCCGGCCCATCGCTTCGGTTTCCCCGGAAACGCTCATTATCATCGGCACCAACACGGTACAGCAGATCGTGCTCGGCTTCTCGCTGGTCAATGTCAAGCGGCATCAGGTATGCAAGGAGTTCAACTATCAGGAATTCTGGTCGCGCTCTATTGCCACCGCTTGCGCTACCCAGGCTATAGGGGAAACGACACGACTGGCACCTGCCGCCGAGATGTTTACCTGCGGGCTGCTCTCGAATGTCGGGCGCATCGCTTTGGCCGCCGTCCGTCCGGAAGCATATTCCGAAATATTGAAACAGACTGCCGGGCAGTCTTCCGATGTGATGGCCGCTGCCGAAACCGCGCGTTTCGGCATGAACCATCGCGACCTGAACAATGCCATGATGGAAGATTGGGGCATCCCCAAGTTTTATGCCGAAGCTGTATTGTTCCACGAAAACCCCGACACCAGCTGGTTTCAGCCTGGTTCCCGCCAACGCAAACTGGCCGATGCCATCCACCTGGCTTCACTGATCGCCGATGCCTGTCTCACCGTCGAGCAGGATGCCAGAAATGCGTTAATGCCCAAGATATGCGAACTGGGAGAAGCACTGGATATTGACATGGTGCAGATGGTCTCGATCGCCGACGAAACCGCGCGCGAATGGCACGAGTGGGGAGAGTTATTGGATACCCCTACCCCGGTACTCCCCCCATTCCTTCCTCCGCAACACATCACCGGCAATGAAGAGCGCAAATCCGCAAGTGCCGAACCTCTACGCATCCTGGTAGTAGACGACGAGATGTTAGGGTTGATTTTCAGTAAGATGCTGGTTAACTTCGGACATACCGTATTCACTGCCAGCAATGGTGCAGAAGCTTTACAGATCGCCAAACGCGAACATCCGCAAGTAGTGATCTCCGACTGGCTGCTGCCCGAAATGGACGGTGCCGCCCTATGCCGCGCCTTGCGTGATGATGAAAAAACCCGCGACGCTTACTTCATCATGCTCACGCATAATGGCGACCAGCAAAAACGCGCAGAAGCGACCAGAGCAGGTGCCAACGCCTACCTGAGCAAGCCTTTTGACCCGAAAGAAATCAACGTCGAACTGTTCAAAGCGCGAAAATACAGACCCTGATCTGTTTGATTCTGTGCATCAACAATCAATAAATACTTAAGCCGTGAAAGGAAATCGCTGTGCCATTCGTTAACATCTCCATCCTCAAAGATAAATCGCCGGAATACATCAAAGCCGTCGCAGATGGCATCAACGCTGCCGTCATCGAAACCATGGGTTTCCCGCTGGATGACCGCTACCAGGTCATCCATCAGCTGGATTCGGCGTGTTTGCAACTACAGGAAAGAACCGGCGACCGCGTGATGATGCATCTGGTGATGCGCGCCGGACGCTCGAACAAAGCCAAGCAGGCTTTTTACAAAAAAGTAACGGAGAATCTAGCAGCAGACCCCGGCATACCGCCAGCCAATGTGCTGATCACGATCACGGAGAACCATGATATTGATTGGTCGTTCGCCAATGGCGTGGCTACATTTGTGGTGTAAGCTGATAAAGCAAATCTCGCAGTAGCGCCATGATATCCCTCCCGCTACTTTTCTGCCATGCAGGAAGCACCAACGCAAGTTGTGGAAAGCGGCTAGCCAAAGTTGACGCCCGCCTGAGGCGCTGCGCTTTTATTGGACCGGTGTGCAGAAGTCGGAATGTACATATGTTGTACAAGTGGATTCTGATCGCCAAGCGCTACATGTCGATCATTTCATTCAGCCCCCTGGTCAGCGCATCGAAGGTCACTCTCATGCGTGGGTTGTCCCAAAGTTCGCGATGTGCGACCAGCCATATGGGCAGGGATTCCACCGGGCTCTCAGTCTTGATCTGCTGCATTTCAGGCCATTTTTTTGCAATGCTCTTGAATGCGGGGACAACACCAAGCCCAGACAAGGCAGCCTGCCAGCCTACCATGATGTTGTCGCATCTGAATGAAAAGAAATTTCGGTCCACGTGTTTTTTGGTTTTCTGGAATGCATTGATCCATAGATTAGATTGATCCAAACCTATCCAGTCGTACTTCAAAGGCTTATCCGAACCAGCCTGATCATGCAGGCGCTGCAGATAATCGACATGCGCAAACAAACCCATTTTTGCATTACCCAGTTTCTTGGAGATCAGTTCGACTTGTTTGGGCTTGGTGTGGCGTATGGCAATATCTGCCTCTCGTTCCAATACATTCACGATGTAGTCTGTTGCAACCAGTTCGATCTGAATCTCGGGATGCGTTTGTCTTAACTCTGAAAGTATGGAGGGAAGTATGTGCCCGGATATCATCTCGCATGCGGTCAGCCGGATGGTTCCCATGAGCATTTTTGTTTGGCCGAATGCCTTCTGGGAAAAGTTCTCGGCACTTTTCTGCATTTGGCGAGCGGGTTCAAGCAATGCTCTCCCCGCTTCCGTCAAGTGCATTCCCCGCGAGATTCTTTCAAACAGCCTCACGCCGAGAGACGTCTCGAGATCACTGATATTCCGACTCAAGGTTGGCTGGCTTAACGCCAATTTCCGGGCAGCCTTACTGAGCGAGCCGGTTTCGGCGACAGCAAGAAATACGCGTAACAGATTCCAATCCAAATGAGCCTGACTCGAAGATGAAATAGTCAATCTATATCCTTAGCCAAATTTAACGATGGTGCACGGGGATACACCCCCTGCATAGTGTCCGTATTTGCATATCAGATATTCAAAAAATCATATATTTTGATCGGATTTTCACGGTAATCTTACTGGTAAGATAAGGTGAAATGTAGGTTTTAAAGCAATATCAGATTATCCGCTTTGCAATTAAATATTCATCTTTTTTTAGTAAAAATATCTTGGATCGAATAGTCATGTGTCTTGGTTATCGTCCTCAATACTTGCTTGTAAAAATCGATCACGCAGCCTCGGATGATGAAATCGGGTGTCGTTTGTTACATTTGAAACGGAAGTTCGGCATTGACTGATGGTGCTTGCTGATTCATCCCCATCTATGTCGCTGGGGGTATGCATGACTGGAGATTCTGAATGAGTGCTATCGAACTATTATATTTATCAATCAAACTTGCCCTTGCGACTCTGGATTGCTGGGCGATCTGGTGTGTCGCCCACTCTCCGTTTTATTCACGAACGCAACGCATCGCGCAAGAACTTTTGGTGCTGGGCGTTCCTTTCATTGGAGCCATATTGGCTCTGAATCTTACGAATTTCGATTTACCGCTATCCAGATTTAGAAATATATACCGTCTTATTAAAAAACTACCTTGACCAAAGTGATGAATAACCGGAGTCGGAATTCATGACATGTTAAAGCGTATTCCTTCGAAAGAGTTGTCTGT
>CAILHX010000008.1 GCA_903834185.1 uncultured Methylophilaceae bacterium | reverse complement strand
CTTCATCTTGGACTCCTCTCACGTTTAACTGGTTGTGTCACAACTCCAGTTTGGCACACTGATGCCGATTAGTGAGGTGGAGTCCATACCATTGCTTTCTGGAGACCTGAGGATGGTCGCTTATCTTTCTACCAATAGAAAACAATAAATAAATCCCCAAAATGCTTGGCTCCGATTCCATCAAAATTCCAATCAATGCAGTCGCACCGCTTTTAATTAAAAAACTTCGCGCCTATGCTGACCTATACGATACGATGGATAAGCATGGCGGCTGGATTCCCTATCCAGATTCAGTTCTCGATTATTTCAAAAAACTCGGCGTTACCCATTGGGCAGAATTGTATTTTCCTGAAGGTGCTGCGAAGTGGATAAAGGATCAACAACCTGAGATAGTTGAAAGTAAAAAAGCGCTTACTGAACTGCTAGGGCCTGATCCTAGCCCTGAAAGCGCGAACAAGTTTCTTACTGAACTAGCGGCAGAGTTTAGTCGTGCTGCTTCTACTGGCGAGCCACTGTCTGGGCTAGAATTCATGGACGGGGATGTTGATAGCATTGATGTTGATGGTTTGCCCGATGAAGAGCGCCAACAACAACATGATATGTGGCTCACTTTCCTTGTAAATTTCTACAATGATCTTGCTTTGGCATCCCATGGTGAATCTATGGACTCCTTGGTATCTAGAGCCATTAAGTCTCAAGATGATGATGCTCTGGTCAAAGCAATTCAGATCGACCGCTCTTTGTTGCCGCATTTCAGTGAACGACTCTGGAAGCAATCGATGAAAGGAAACAGTGATTTCTTCGATTCCCTAGCTTATCGCGTCAATAATTCACCTCGACGTGGTGAAAACACAAAACCCTTGTTATGGATTTTCTTTAACGATTTATATGCAGTGAATTGTCTGAACAGTTCCGTAACCAGCAAACAGATTCTTGATTTTTACCAAGAGGCCGTCAAGGATTATCCAAAGTTTTTCATTGACGATGAACTTGTCGTCCAACGTCAAAGGCGCAAATTCTTGGAAATGTACAGACAAGTAAAATAATTTCAGTTGTCTGTAGTAAATCGTTCTGCGTGCATAGTATCCGTGTCGCCCATTCATTTTTGGACGACATGGGGCAGTCGTCCTCCCACTTTTTGGAGGATTAAATGCACAATCATCAAAACAATTCTGACGGGGAACCTTCAGATCAATCGCAGTTACCTGAAACCGCCACATTGAGTGTGGACGCACCGCCCGCCCGCAGCGTAAGCGAGGACGGACGGATCGGACATAATCAATGTGGTGGAATGGATTCGTTCGTAGATGTTCAACCGTCTTCGGCTAGGACCACTGAGGGTACCATGCTCACTAACAGAGTACCCTCAAACGACAATTCCAAACAATTTAACCCTCTTCGTTTTGGAATAGATAGTTTGTATCTTTCCTATGTTGGCCGGTTGGCTGAAGATTGGGATAAAAAACTTGAAGAATTAAAAGAAAAAGCGCAGTCAGATAATCCGGCGCAGCAAGCTTTTGCACAGGTCACGATTGGATCGCATGTATTTGAAGTGCGCGATAAGGGTGTCCCGCGCTTTCCTTATGTGCTGGTAGATAACTGCTTTTTTATCAAGATAAATCGCAAGGAGTCCCAGACACTGCCAATGGCGCATGTCCAAATATCCAGCGAGTATCTTTCATCTGTTGGGGTTGAAGCTGCTGAGAAAGATTTACGTTTCGTCATCAATACGCTCGGGCTGGTCATTGCCCCTGCTAGGGTTAGCCGTGCTGATTTGTTTCTGGATTTTGTTTGTATTGAAGACCTTTCAAAGATCGAACAACCCGATTGGATTACACGGGCGAACTTGATGGCTAAATACTTTGATTGCCGCTTGGATGAACCTTTTACCGGATGGGTAATTGGAATCGGCGGATCATTACATGCACGTCTTTATGACAAAGTTACCGAGATCGTCAGCAAGTGCCATAAAACCTACCTCTTTGAACTGTGGCAAGCCAATGGCTGGACGCTGGGCGATAAGGTCTGGCGGATTGAGTTTCAAATTGATAAACAACCGCTAAAGGAACTGGGCGTTATCAACTTGTCGGATTTACTGGATAAACAGGCTGCCCTTTGGCACTACTTGACCCATGACTGGCTTCGCCTTTCCATACCTAATCCAGACGATTCAAAACGGGATCGCTGGCCTAATCATCCGTTGTGGGATGCCATTGCCGCAGTTTATTCCGCATCTCTGGATCAACCAAGCTTAAAGCGGTTCAGACCCGTACGACTGCCAGCTGATGAACGGCTATTTGTTCATGGCTTAGGTGGTTTCACTTCGTTCATGGCGAGTAGAGGCATTGAAGACTTTGGTGAAGGAGTAGGTGAGTATTTCGTTCAGGCCAGAGAATTTCATGCAAGGCGCGGAGTAACCCTTACCAAATACGTCGATGGCAAGGTTAAGACCAAGGGACGTAAGTACAACACGATCAATAATCAAAAAAATATGGTGATTGCTTCTCATCAATTACAGGCAGCCATGGAAGCCTATCAGCGTGCAAAAGATGGTGATGACGATGGAAATACTTAACCTCCAGCAAGCTGCGTTATTCCTGAATATGCATCCGGTCACAGTGCTAACCAAGGTTCGTGCTCGCGATATTCCAGCGGCCAAACCCGGCAAGTGCTGGGTATTCATTAAAAATGACCTTGTGTCCTATCTGCGTTCGCTCTATTCTTCGAAATGGCGAACGCTGGAAAGTGACACAAAGGAGACTTCACCATGTCACTCTACAAGCGTAAGGACTCATCTATCTGGTGGGTTCGTTTCACCCACAAAGGCAAGCGAATACAGCAAAGCTCTGGCACTTCCGAGCGCATTAAGGCGGAAGAATATGAAGCCAAACTGAAATCATCTCTGTGGGAGCAGGAAAGGCTGGGAGCCAAGCCGATCTATAAGTGGAACGATGCTGTTGTCAGGTATCTAAGTGAGACGAAACATAAAGCCTCACAAGTCAGTGATATTTATCATTTGCGCTGGCTGGATCAATACCTGAACGGTATCGAATTGCAGGCAATCAAGCGGGACTTACTGGATAAGATTTCAGTCGCGAAACAAGCCGAGGGTGTTCAAAACTCTACGGTCAATCGTGTGCAAGAAATTATTCGGGCAATTCTCAGAAAAGCCTGCAATGAATGGGAATGGGTAGATCGTATTCCGGTGGTACGTATGCTACCGGAACCGACCAAGCGGGTGCGCTGGATAACTAGGAATGAGGCCGATAGGCTGATTGCTATATTACCGACACATCTTGCCGACATGGTGTGTTTCAGTCTGGAAACAGGTCTGCGGCGTTCTAATGTCACTGGTTTGCAATGGTCACAGGTGGATTTAGTGCGTAGAACAGCATGGATACACCCAGATCAGGCCAAAGCCAGAAAAGCGATTCCGGTTCCATTGTCTATTGCGGCAGTTTCCGTGCTGCGTAAACAGATCGGCAAGCATCAGACGAATGTGTTCACTTTCAATGGCAAGTCTGTCAGACAGGTGAATACGAAGGCATGGCATAAAGCATTAAAGCTGGTGGGCATCGAGAATTTTCGTTGGCATGACCTGAGACATACTTGGGCTAGCTGGCATATTCAAGAAGGCACACCGTTGCATGTATTACAGGAATTGGGTGGATGGTCAACGCCGGAAATGGTGCAGAAATACGCACATTTATCCAGTGAGCATCTTGCACAATGGGTAGATCGTAAGCCTGTGGTTTTGGTTGAAAATCTACCGAAAAGTGATACGTTTCTTGCTACAGGAAATGAACAAGGGGCTAGACTTTCTGCCTAACCCCTTGATTTTATGGCGCGCCCGAAGAGATTCGAACTCCTGACCCCTTGGTTCGTAGCCAAGTACTCTATCCAGCTGAGCTACGGGCGCGTTGTTTTTGAGAAAGGGCGCAATTATACCAAAATAGCGTCTATCAACAAGGCAATTATCTATAAGGTTGTTGCTAATCCCTGGCTGCGGTCAGGCACGCCTCCAGATGGTCCCCTGCGGAGTGTCTTCGAGTACGATGCCTTCTTCTGTAAGTTGTTTGCGGATACGGTCCGACTCAGCAAAGTTTTTGGCTTGTTTGGCAGCATTACGTGTTGCGATTAGAGCTTCAATATTGAGCGCATCATCTGCTATTGCCGCTGCCCCCTGGAGAAAAATATCAGGTTCACGTTGCAGCAAGCCTACCAGGCCAGCCAGCGATTTCAGTGTGGATGCGGTTTCGGTCGCATGCGTTTTATTGACTTCGTTGGCAAGCTCAAAAAGTACGCTAAAAGCTTCCGGTGTGTTGAAGTCGTCATCCATCGCCGCTTTGAATCTGGCTGCGGTGGGGTTGCTCCAGTCGATGGCGTGTGGCGTTAACGGTATCCCGCGCAATGCGGTATATAGTCTGGTGAGCGCTTGTTTTGCATCGTCCAGATGGTGGTCGGAGTAATTGAGTGGGCTGCGATAGTGAGCACGCAGGATGAAAAAACGCACGACCTCAGCATCATATTTCTTCAGAATTTCGCGGATCGTGAAAAAGTTGCCCAGCGACTTGGACATTTTTTCGTTATCTACTCTTACAAAGCCGTTGTGTAGCCAGTAGTTCACAAAGGTACAGTCATGCGCACCCTCGGACTGTGCGATCTCATTCTCATGATGCGGAAACTGCAGATCGGCACCGCCTCCGTGGATGTCGAAATGCTCTCCTAACAGGTGTTCGCTCATCGCTGAACATTCGATATGCCAGCCAGGGCGTCCTTTGCCCCATGGCGAATCCCAGGACGGTTCGTCCGGTTTGGCGGATTTCCACAGGACGAAATCCATCGGGTCATGCTTGGCACCCTCTACTTCTACCCGTTCACCGGCGCGCAAATCTTCCAATGATTTTCCGGAGAGTTTTCCATAGCCTTTGAAATCGCTCACTGAGTAAAACACATCGCCGTTTTTCCCTACATAAGCCAGGTTGCGTTGTATGAGTTTGGTGATCATGTTGATCATGCCGTCCACATATTCCGTAGCACGAGGTTCGGCATCCGGACGTATCACGCCTAGTGCATCAGCATCCTCGTTCATGGCTTGAATATAGCGCTGGGTCAGATCGCCGATAGACTCATGATTCTCGGCAGCTCGTTTGATAATCTTGTCGTCAATGTCGGTAATGTTGCGCACATAAGTTACCTTCAGACCTTCAGTGCGCAGCCAGCGTGACACCATGTCAAACACAACCATGACGCGTGCATGTCCCAGATGGCAGTAGTCATAAACGGTCATTCCACAAACATACATGCGCACCTGCCCCGGTGTAATGGGAACAAATGGCTGTTTTTCCCGCGCGATGGTGTTATAGAGATTAAGCATGATGATAAATACTGTCAGGAACTGCTTGAATTTTTTGGGTTATAGTGCGTTTGAGGATAGGGTTTTTTGATAGAATCACTGCCTTGGAAACTCCACAAAAGTATAGCACAATGCCTTTAATACACGCCTTATGGCGCTACGGTTTGGTCATGATTTTTTGTTTTTGTGGTGCTAGCTATGCAACCGATATTCAAGAGTTGAATGCACAGTTTGCAAAAGGAGTGGCTTATGCACGAGAGGGTAAGCAAACCGAGGCGATTGCTGTGTTTTCTGCGTTGATTAAGAGCAATCCTGAGCTGCCGGAACCGTATAATAATCTGGCAGTGATTTATGCAGAACAAGGCCAGTATGAGAAAGCGCGGCTGGCTCTGGAAATGGCGATCAATACCCATCCCAGTTACAACACCGCGCACCAGAATCTGGGAGATATCTACGCCAAGATGGCCAGTGATGCTTATGATAAAGCATTACAAGTGGATCATATCGCCAATCGCCCTTCACCGCCATTGGCGATGATCAACGAGATCGTTCCTGTCGGATCAGTGAAGCTGGCGGCAATCAAGCCGATGCCACGCCTTCAGGCCTTGCTTGATGCCAAGCCCACGGTCGCTCCTGTCGCACCTAAAGCAGAATTACGACAGAGAGAGCCAAGTCAGGTGGTGCTTACAACAGTACAGGATTGGGCGCATGCATGGTCCACCAAGAATGTTAGTGCATATCTGGCATTTTACGCACAGGACTTCAAGACTCCCAATGGCGCATCGCGCACAGAATGGGCAAAGGGGCGCGAACTGCGCATCAAAAAACCGGTACCGATCCGGGTGCAGGTACTGAATCCCAAGGTCACGATAGAGGGCGATCATGCGACTGTTTCTTTCAGGCAGGATTATCGTGCAGGCGATTTGAGCAAGCGTACGGCAAAGGTATTGCAACTCAAGAAATCGGCAGATAGATGGTTGATTGAGAAAGAATTGGCAGATAACTAATGCGCAAACTCGTCACGCGTAAAGGGTTGTTGCTCACCTTGGCCATTACTCTGGCGATGCCGTGGAATGCGACGGCGATCCATAAGGCAGATCAATCAACACGCCTGGAAGCTTTTATTCACGGTACCCCTCACGTCGGCATCGAGTGGCTGCTGGTGCGTAGTCTGGTAGAAATAACACAAGGCAAGCTGGATGAAGCGCTGAATGATGTAGATTCGGTGATTAGTCGTGTTCCGAATTTCAAGCTCGCCTATCTGGTTCGTGGTGATCTACTGCAGGCAAAGGCGCATCAGATATCCGGTTTTGGCGTTGCGTCGAATGCACCTTCTGCAGAGATTGAGGATTTTCAACAGGAAGCGCATGCGCGCCTGGAGCGCTATATCGCGCATGATGCGAGAGTGCCGGGCGACATTTGGCAACTCTACCCCAGTCAGCGCTATGCCATCGTGGTTGATACGGCAAAATCTCGGCTTTATCTCTACAGAAATGAAAACGGCAAGCCCGCTTATGTGGCCGACTACTATGTCACTGTAGGCAAAAATGGCACCGAGAAACAGCAGGAAGGTGACAAAAAAACCCCACTTGGCGTTTATTTCACCGGTAAGCAGTTGGATAAAGAAAAGCTACCCGACTTGTATGGAAGTGCGGCTTATCCATTAAGCTATCCTAACGAGTGGGATGAGCGTCAGGGCAAGACAGGGCACGGGATATGGCTGCATGGTTCTCCCAGCGATACCTACAGCCGACCGCCACGGTCTTCGGATGGTTGTGTGGTATTGACCAATACCGATATTTTATCGCTGGCACCTGTTTTGCAGAATGGAGCAACGCCGGTGGTTATTGCCAGAGATGAAAACGGTGAGAGCAATGAGGAAGGGAGCATTACCAGTGAACAGCGCGAAGCACTACTCAATGAGTTGGAAGCGTGGCGCCTGCATTGGCAACAACAAGATACTGACCGATATTTGCAGCACTATTCACGCGATTTCTTTACCCAGAATATGGATCTTGCGAAGTGGTCGGCGGAGAAGCGCCGAATCCAGCAACGTAAAGTGAACGTCAGTATCAACTTGTCCGACGTAAGCGTATTCCGCAATCCGGATCCGCATCGAAAAATGGTCGTGGTCAATTTCAATCAGGATTACCGGGCAGATAGTTTTAGTCACGAGATGCGGAAGCGCCAGTATTGGGAATTGGAGGATGGGCACTGGAAGATTCTGTACGAAGGCGCAGTGTGATGCTGCTGCTGCGAGGCTTGGTCAGTTCGCTTCTCGCTATCAGTCTGACCGCAATGGCAGACAATCCCGAGGTGGAGTTTCAGACGAGTCTTGGCAATTTTGTGGTGGAGTTGTATCCGGACAAAGCCCCCCGTACCGTCGAAAATTTTTTGCAATACGTAAATATCGGCTTTTATAACGGTACAGTATTTGAACGTGCCATCCCCGATTTTGTGGCGCAAGGGGGTGAGTTAACAGAAACCTTGGAGCGCAAGTCCACTTTTACTCCTGTCGTGAGTGAATCCACCAATGGTTTGCGTAACGAGCGCGGCACCGTAGCCATGGTACACGGTCACTCTGCGGATTCGGCGACATCGCGTTTCTTTGTCAATCTTGCGGATAATCATATTTTGAACTACGTCAGGCACGAACAAGGGTTGGAGGGATATACTGTTTTTGGTCGTATAATCCGAGGTTTCGACGTGCTGGTGAAAATAGGCAATAGTCCGACGAGGGACACGGGAAAACTGCAAAATGTACCCGTGGATTTGCCGGTTATTCATGCCGCGTACTTGCTGGAACATCCAATAGAGGCAGAATCACCGCCGCTTCAGATTGCGCAGAAAATTAAAAATAAAAAAAGCGTAACAATGAAAATGACTTCTTCTAAACTTGCTAAAAAAGGAAATACCAGTGGTAAAACTTCAAACTAATTTTGGTGACATCGTGCTCGAACTGGATGCTGAGAAAGCACCTCTGACAGTGGCAAACTTTCTCGAATACGTCGAAAGCGGCTTCTATAATGGCGTGATCTTTCACCGCGTGATCGATGATTTTATGATTCAGGGCGGCGGCATGGAGCCGGGGTTGAAACAAAAGCCGAGCAATGAGCCGATACAGAACGAGGCGGAAAATGGATTGACCAATGATGCCTATACGGTCGCCATGGCCCGCACTTCCAGTCCGCATTCTGCTTCCAGCCAGTTTTTTATCAACGTGGCAGATAATGACTTTCTAAATCATACGGCACCAAGCGGGCAAGGCTGGGGTTATTGCGTATTCGGTCGGGTGGTAGAAGGCAAGGATGTCGTGGACAAGATCAAAGCGGTGGAGACCGGCAGCAAAGGTGGCCATCAGGATGTCCCCGTGGAAGACGTAGTGATCATTTCGGCGGAAGTTGTTTGACCCACAGTTTATTCATTTCTGATTTACATCTATGTCAGACACGACCGCATATCACGCGGTTGTTTCTGACATTTTTACAGCATCAGGCGCGCGCCGCACAGTCTTTGTACATTCTTGGTGATTTATTCGAATATTGGGCCGGTGATGACGATCTGGATGATGAGCATCATCAGCAAGTAGTCAATGCGCTGCGGGCACTGTCGGAAGTAAAAATCTATCTCATGCATGGCAATCGTGATTTGCTATTGGGGGAGAAGTTCGCGCATGCCTGTCATGCCACCTTGCTGCCGGACCCTATGCTATTGGATCTGCATGGGCGGACAACGCTACTTACCCATGGTGATCTGTTGTGTACGGACGATGTGGATTATCAAGCATTTCGCAAACAGGTGCATGACCCTCTGTGGCAGCAGGCTTTTCTGGCACAACCACTCACTGAACGCAAAAGTCAGATCGCAGGTTATCGTAATCGTAGTGAGCAGGAGAAGTCATACAAGAGCGAAGCCATCATGGATGTGAATGCCGAAGCTGTTGCCGGAATGTTACGGCAGTATCAATATCCTTCTTTACTGATACATGGACACACGCATCGTATGGGTAGGCATGCAATGAATATCGAAGGGCATGCGTGCGAACGGATCGTGCTCGGCGACTGGTATGACAGTGGAAGCTATCTCCGCATTGACAATGAGGAATGCCGGATGCTGGTCTGGAATTAATGCATTAATTCAAAATTAGTGTGAGACGGTCGCGGATGCAGTTGCTGGTGCTGCTTCCATCTTCTTGCCATCCGGGGTATCCATGCTTGTCATCTGTTTGTCTTTTTTTCTTTCAGGCACCGCGTGTTTCATCCACCAGTCGCTGGCTTTGCTTTGCGCGATTCTTTCTTCTCTTGCACTGATCAAGCCAGCCATCTTGTCACGTTCGTCCTGAGCGGTTGAGATCAGGGCATTGTTGTTCAGCTCTTCATCGGTAATCGAAGGATCATCTTCATCAACCGGTTCATTACCGGCACCTATGGCATACCACATGTAAGAGCGGGGCAGGTCGCGCTTGGTGTTGCCTTCGCCATTCGCGTACATGCTGCCCAGCATCAATGCAGCGGAGACATCGTGAGTCTCTGCCAGCTTTTCCGCCCACTTGATCGCTTCGGCATAATCGGGCTCCACATCGAAGCCGTTATAGAATTTTACTGCCAGCAGCCTGGCCGCGTTGGCGTCGCCCGCTTTGGCTGCTTTACGTAACCAATGTAGCGCCTGCGCAGTATCCTTGGGCACACTCCGGCCATAGTTGAAGCGCGAACCCAGCTCAAATTCCGCAGTCAAATCGCCGTTTTCTGCTTTGGCCAGTAGTTTTGCCAGAGGCAATTTGTCGTATTTGGTTTTTTGCGGTGGCGGTGGTGGAGGTACTTTTTTCTTGCGTATCGGTTGCCCGTCTATGCCTAATGCATCCGGTTGTAAACCGGCAGTAGAGGTGACATTGTCCTGGGGATTGTTGTTATCCGCAGCTGTTAATTGTGAAAATCCCAGCACAGTCAGGGCGGCGGTTAAAAACAGGAATCGATATAATTTATTCATCGCTTTATGTCGTTTCAGTCACGTGAAAAAGCATGATACCAAACTTCCACCGTCATGACCGTCGCTATCCATCATAAGAGTGCCGCCAGTTTTAAGGTGTGTAACCCGGGATCTTGGATTCATCCACCTCATCAATCTGATCAGGCTCCAGGAACTGATTAGCGTATTCCAGGTAAACTTTTTCCCGTATAAAAAGATCGAACAGATCCGGGTCGACGTGATTATCGAGCTTCATCTTGCCCAGAATAAACAAGGATTCCGACAATGTTTTTGCCTTTTTGTAGGGACGGTCGCGTGCGGTGAGGGCTTCGAAAATGTCAGCAATCCCCATGATACGTGCGGGAATGGACATCTGCTCACGTGTCAAACCACGAGGATAGCCCTTCCCGTCCATGCGTTCATGGTGACCCCCGGCGTATTCCGGGACCTTGCGCAAGGCTTTGGGGTACGGTAGAGATTCCAGCATATTGATGGTCACCACAATGTGGTTATTGATGACCTGACGTTCTTCATTGGTCAGCGTGCCGCGCGCAATATTGAGGTTGTATACCTCGTTCTCACTCAGGAATGGGGCCAGCTCACCATCCTCATTCCTGTATTTGTAATTGGCGATCTGCTTCACCCGTTCCTGATGCTCCGGGGTCATGAACTCTCCGCCGATATTGGCGTTGCGTATGAATTCACGGTCGTTATCCAATTGTTCTTTGTGCGCGCGCAATTGCACATCCATGGATTTGATGCGGTCAGGGTGGCCTTTTTTCAGCACTTCCACCTGTTGGCGCAGCATCTCGACTTCGGCCTGATTCTTCAATAATTCGAAGCGGGTGTCTATCAGTTCGATGCGATCAAAGATGGTTGATAGTTTGGTCGCTTTATCCACCACATATTCCGGAGTGGTGACTTTGCCGCAGTCATGCAACCATGCGGCGATGCGCAACTCATAAAGTTCCTTCTCCGACATGGTGAAATCTTTGAACGGCCCCGTTGTAGCCCTGACCGCCGTATTCCCCAGCATCATCGCCATTTCCGGCACACGGCGACAATGACCGCCGGTATAAGGTGATTTTTCGTCGATTGCATCTGCAATCAGGGTGATGAAAGACTCGAACAATGCTTTCAAACCTTCAATCAGATTCTGGTTGGTCATTGCTACCGCTGCCTGCGAAGCCAGCGATTCCACCAGTTGCTGTACCTCCGCCGAGAATGCGACCA
The DNA here is from genome assembly GCA_903834185.1 of uncultured Methylophilaceae bacterium. Taxonomy (GTDB): domain Bacteria; phylum Pseudomonadota; class Gammaproteobacteria; order Burkholderiales; family Methylophilaceae; genus CAILHX01. The sequence continues at coordinate 84,605 of CAILHX010000008.1, read as the reverse complement.
CTTCACCGGTCTTGCGATCCTTGGAATTCAGCAATTGCAATACCCCGATGATCTCCTTTTCATGGTTCTTCATCGGGATGGTGAGGAAAGACTTGGAACGGTAACCGGTATTTTCGTCAAACTTGCGTGTGCCGGAAAAATCGAATCCCTCCGCTTCATAAGCGTCTGCGATATTCACCGTTCTATCATTAATCACGGCGTTAGCCGCTACCATGCTGGTATTCGGCGTTCCGTCATCACGATAGATCGCTAATGCAGGGAAAGGGATATCTTTGCCGGTGGTCCCGCCCATGGCAATATTGAGCGAGTCGGTGCGCATGATTTCAAACTTGAGCTTGTCGTCATCGGTCACTGTATATAGTGTGCCGCCATCGGCATTGGCGATTTCCTTCGCCCCTAGCAAAATCATTTCCAGCAAGCGCTTGTTATCACGCTCTGATGATAAAGCAACGCCAATCTGATTAAGCTTGGCTATGTTTTCTAGTGTTGTACTGGGGTCAGACATTTTTCTTTCCTGAACATTACTGCATTACTAGTATATTCTTAGCCTCAAGAGTGGCGCAACGCATCATTCTCGTCAACCCGCCATCGCTTTCGCCGATGATTTCTTAGCGTTACCTATGGCCGGTTTTGGCTTGAACTCTTTAGAACGTAAATCTGCCGCCATATGATCCAGAACACCGTTGACATATTTATGACCGTCTACACCGCCATAGCGCTTGGCAAGCTCGATACCTTCATTGATGACAACGCGATACGGTATGCTGGGGTCAAATGCCAGTTCATAAGCAGCGATACAAAGTACGGCGTGTTCCACCGGGCTTAATTCTTCCACTTTACGGTCGATGAATTGACTGATCTTCAAGTGCAGACCATCCAGGTTTTCGAGTGTGCCATGTAGCAAGCCTGAACAATATTTTTGATCGGCCCGAGGAAATAAAGGATCTTCGGTAAGATGGCCGTAGATATTCTTTTCACTGTTGCCACTTAAAAAGTATTGGTACAAGCCCTTTAAAGCCAACTCGCGCGACAACCGACGGTTGCCACTGGATTTCTTTTTATCAGTTGCAGGTTCTGTTATAGATGTTGTCATAGGTTCTGTCATAAATGCCGAATCAGATTAGCCATCTCGACGGCGGTCTGCGCAGCTTCTGCGCCTTTCACCTTCATGCGCGCTATTGCCTGCTCATCATTGTCTGTGGTCAAAATTGCATTGGCAACAGGTATCCCGGTCTCAAATTGCACTTCGGCGACTCCCCGCGCGGATTCGCTGGCGACGATCTCAAAATGAAAAGTCTCGCCGCGTATCACCGCACCCAGTACGATCAAGGCGTCGTAATGTCGGCTTTTTGCCATTTTTAGCAATAATAATGGGGCTTCCAATGCTCCTGGCACTGTGCCCAGAGTGATGTCGTTATCAGCTACTCCCAGGCGATGTAGCTCCTCCAGGCATGCTGCTAACAAGCCATCACCAATCTCGTGATTAAAGCGTGACTGCACAATGCCTATGCGCATTGAATGTCCCGATAGATCCTGTTCCATAGTGTTCATTTTCTTCTCCTTAATGGCTTAGCTTTTGTGCATGCGCCTGATGGCGCAGCCAGTTTGTTTTGTACAATTGCGCTAGCTCGTTATTGCCGTGTATCACCAACAGATTTTCTGCATTGTAATATTGTGCTGCATAGGTGAAATTATAACTCCCGGTAATGACAGCCACTTGCGGGGTGTCAACATCTATCACCATAACCTTATTGTGCGCGTTTTGATGCTGAGTATCTATCCATACCTGCACACCCGATTGTGCCATGGTTGAAACTTTCTCACCTTTGAGATGATCCGTCTGCGCTCCATCCGCAATCAGCCTGACATCCACGCCGCGTTGCTGTGCTGCGATCAAGGCCTGGGCGATTCCCTTATGCGTGAATGAATAAGCTTGTACCAAGATCTGCCGGTGCGCCATATTGATGGTCTTGATCACCAGTGCGGCTACATCCTGCTCAGGTGCGAATGCAACTTCCATGTTGCCGCTTGCGGCGACGGTCTGCGGTGCCGGTTGCAATCCCCATATGGCAGGGCTGAAAATCAGTAGTGCCAGCAGTGCTAGCTTACATGCATTCGGCATGACGGAAACAATCCACGGTATGGTCGTTGACCATGCCCACCGCTTGCATCATGGCATAACAAATGGTGCTGCCGACAAACTTGAAGCCGCGTTTTGCCAAGTCTTTGGAGAGCGCGTCGGAAATCGAGATACGCGAGGGAATCTCGCTGCGCTCATGCCAGTGATTGATGATGGGGTGGCCATCCACGAAGCGCCACAGATATCGGTCAAAGCTGCCGAATTGTTGCTGCACGGCAAGAAAAAGCCGTGCGTTGTTGATAGCGGCGGCGATTTTAAGGCGATTACGGATGATGCCAGGGTCGTTCAATAGCTGCGCAATTTTGCTTTCATCGTACAAGGCGACTTTTTGCGCGTCGAACTGATCGAAAACCTGCCTGTAGTGCGCACGCTTTTTGAGTATGGTGACCCAGGACAGCCCCGCTTGCGCACCTTCCAGTATCAAAAATTCGAACAGCGCATACTCATCGTGTAACGGCACGCCCCATTCGGTATCGTGATAGGACGTGTTCGGCTCGGAACTAGCCCAGAAACAGCGAGGCCTCACGCTGCAGCATCGGCAACGGAAGGGGCTTCGGTATCCTGAGCGTTCTCGTCAAAACGTAACACCACCCTATCCTCCGCCTCCATGTCCACAGTGACGTGACCGCCGTAAGCGAGACGTCCGAACAGCAGTTCATCAGCCAAAGCCTTGCGTATGGTGTCTTGTATCAACCGCGCCATTGGACGAGCGCCCATTTGCGGGTCGAAACCCTTCTTGGCCAGGAATTCCTTCAATGCCGAAGTGAAACTGACCTCGACTTTTTTCTCGTGTAGCTGGTCTTCCAGCTGCATCAGGAACTTATCGACCACGCGCACGATGACATCATGATCCAGCGCCTTGAAGGACACCATGGCATCCAGACGGTTGCGGAATTCCGGCGTGAACATGCGCTTGATCTCCGCCATCTCATCGCCGGCGCCTGTACTGGAAGTGAAGCCCATACTGGTCTTCGACAGCGACTCTGCACCGGCGTTGGTGGTCATGATAATGGTGACATTGCGGAAATCAGCCTTACGCCCGTTATTATCCGTCAGCGTGCCGTGATCCATGACTTGCAGCAGGATATTGAAAATATCCGGATGGGCTTTTTCGATTTCGTCCAGTAGCAGTACAGAATACGGCTGCTTGGTGATGGCTTCCGTCAGCAGGCCGCCCTGTTCGAAACCGACATAACCGGGAGGTGCACCTATCAGACGGCTTACCGCATGTCGTTCCATGTATTCGGACATATCGAAACGCACCAGCTCTATGCCCAAAGTGTAAGCCAGTTGCCGAGCCACTTCGGTTTTCCCGACTCCAGTCGGCCCGGAGAACAGGAACGCCCCTATCGGCTTTTGTGTGTTTCCCAAACCGCTACGTGCCATTTTCATGGCTGCAGCCAGCATGTCTATGGCTTCATCCTGCCCGAATACTACCGCTTTCAGATCCCTATCCAGGGTTTTCAGTGCGCTACGGTCATCACTGGAGATGTTTTTGGACGGGATGCGTGCGATCTTGGCGATAATCCCCTCGATCTCCTTGTTGCCGATCACTTTTTTCTGGCGTGACTTGGGCAGGATGCGCTGTGCAGCACCAGCCTCGTCTATCACGTCTATGGCCTTGTCCGGCAAGTGACGGTCATTGATGTATTTGGCGGACAACTCCGCAGCCGTAGAAAGTGCCGCAGAGGTGTATTTAACCCCATGGTGTACTTCAAAACGGGATTTCAGACCTTTGAGTATCTCCACCGTTTCATCTATGGACGGCTCAACGACATCCACTTTCTGGAAACGTCTGGACAGTGCGTGATCTTTCTCAAAAATCCCGCGGTATTCCTGATAGGTGGTTGCGCCTATGCATTTAAGCTGACCGTTGGAAAGTGCTGGCTTGAGCAGATTGGACGCATCAAGAGTGCCTCCGCTCGCCGCACCAGCGCCGATCAGTGTATGAATTTCATCTATGAACAAGATCGCATGAGGATTTTCCTGCAGCTTCTTCAGCACGGCTTTGAGTCGTTGTTCAAAGTCACCCCGGTATTTTGTGCCAGCCAGCAATGCGCCCATATCCAGCGAGTATATGGTGGCGGCGGACAATATTTCAGGCACGTCGCCCTCAACGATACGTCTTGCCAAACCTTCGGCGATGGCAGTTTTGCCGACACCGGCTTCCCCTACCAGTAACGGATTGTTCTTGCGGCGGCGGCATAAGGTTTGAATGACGCGCTCCAATTCGGACTCACGACCTATCAACGGATCTATCTTGCCCGCGGCAACCTGAGCATTCAGGTTTAGAGTGAAGCTATCCAGCGCATTGGCTGCAGCTTGATCCTGTTCCGCCTCTGTCTCACCTTGCGGTGTACGCTTGGCAGTGCCGGCATTCTCGGTCACTTTTGAAATGCCGTGCGAAATATAATTAACGACATCAAGGCGGGTAATGCCTTGTTGATGCAGGAAAAATACCGCGTGCGAATCCTTTTCGCCGTAGATCGCGACCAGCACATTCGCGCCGGATACTTCTTTTTTTCCGGATGACTGTACATGGAGGATGGCGCGTTGTATCACGCGCTGAAAGCCCAGCGTTGGTTGTGTATCGACTTCCTGAGTGCCGGACATGGTGTGCGTGTGTTCGGAAATATAATCCGTCAATTCGCGTCTTAAGGTCTCGATATCGCCGCCACATGCGCGTATCACTTGTGAAGCTGTCGGGTTGTCCAGCATCGCCAATAGCAAATGCTCCACCGTAATCAGCTCGTGGCGCTGCTGTCTTGCCTCCATGAAGGCGATGTGTAATGAGACTTCCAGTTCTTGTGCGATCACTTCAACCTACCTTAATCAAGTTTCTTCCATCATACACTGCAAAGGATGCTGCGCTTTTCGCGCCGTGTCTGTTACCTGTAATACCTTGGTTTCCGCTACATCACGAGGGTAGATACCGCATACGGCAGACCCTTGATGATGTACTTGTAACATGAGCTGCATTGCAATTTCGCGACTTTTACCAAAGAACTGCTGCAATATCTGTACCACAAACTCCATGGGCGTGAAATCGTCGTTAAGCAGCAGCACCTTGAAAAGAGGTGGTGGTTTTGCCTTGTTGCTTTCGATCTCAGCCAGTGAGCGTTCTATTGTTTTAGTCGCCATGCGTAACCTATTTTGAGCTTATCCCAGAAAAATTCAAGGGGAAAGTGCAAAGGAATTTTCACACAAATTTTAGGCGTCGTCTGTTAAGGGCGGATGCTCACGATTTTCACCACCCTGTCCTGGGTTTGTATCACCTCAAGGGTATGACCAGCAATCTTGAAGCTGGTTCCTGCTTCAGGAATATCCTCGAAATGTTCAAGCACCAGGCCATTCAAGGTTTTCGGGCCGTCGAGAGGAAAATTTAAGCCCAGTTTACGGTTCATATCTCTTAATGTAGCGGTGCCATCTACCAGCCAGCCACCCCCTTCTTGCGGGTGATAGGCGACAGAGCGTGAGGGCGATTGCGAGGTGAATTCGCCCACCATTTCCTCCAGGATATCTTCCAGCGTGATCAGGCCTTTAAGTTGACCGTATTCGTCCACCACCAGCGCCATGCGTTGCTGGTTCTCCTGAAACTGCTGGAGTTGTGTATAGAGTGGCGTCCCTGCCGGGACAAAATAAGGCTCACTCATTACTTCGGTCAAGGCTTCCTTGGTCAGTTCGCCATTTTGTGCCTGATGCAACACCTTGCGGATGTGTAATATTCCGATCACCTCTTCGTTCTGACCTGACCTGACGGGCAGGCGAGTATGGTGGCTGGTGGCGATCTGTTGCGAAATCAACTCCGGCGCGGCATCAAAATCAACACTTTCTATCTGCGTATGAGCAGACATCACATCGTCGACAGTGATTTTTTCCAGTTCGAACAGATTGAGCAGAATTTTCTGGTGTTGCTGCGGAATAAACCCGCCAGCTTCCTGCACGATGGAACGCAATTCTTCCATACTGATCGCCTGCATGGTTTCTGCAAAATTCGGTTTAAGTCTCATTAGACTTAAAAATGCACGCACGAAGAGATTGACGAACCAGTTGATGGGGGTGGTGAGTTTGAGCAACACCACCAGCACATAGCTGGCAGCAAAGGCGATACGTTCAGGATAAGCAGCCGCAATGACTTTGGGTGAAATCTCGCTAAATACAAGGATGGTGAAAGTGATGGCGAGCGTGGAGAAAGTCAGCGTCCACTCTCCTGCGCCAAACAGGCGCACTGCGATCAGGGTCGCCAGTGTAGTTGAAGCAGAGATGGTAAAAGTGCTGCCCAGCAGAATCACGCCCAGCAGCTTGTCGGTTTTGCCAAGCAGAACTGCGGCCAGCTTGGCACCACGGTGGCCTTCTTTGGATAAATAGCGCAAGCGGTAGCGGTTGATGGACATCAACGCGGTTTCCGCCGCCGAAAAAAACGCCGAGGCTACCAGTAGCGCGGCGAGCGCGCTAAATAATAATGAATTGGGTGTATCGTCCAAGGATGCTTGGTCGGGCTATGCGACAGAGTATGCGACAGGGATAGTGTCCGCGCGACGAGGGCTGCTTGTCAAGGAGTTGCAGGGTGAGGCCCTGCTTTTTTCTCCGGTTTGACCATATCTTTGTGCGAAATGCCCAGCCACATCACGATAGGGCTGGCCACCAGTACTGAAGAATAAATCCCGAACAGAATACCGATAGTGAGCGCCAGAGCGAAGTTATGCAGCACTTCGCCGCCGAAAAACAGCATGGAACACACCATGGTTTGCGTCATCATATGGGTGATTACGGTACGCGACATGGTACTGGTAATGGCATTGTCTATGATCTGAGGTACGCTGGCTTTGCGCATTTTGCGGAAGTTCTCACGTACTCGGTCGAATACCACCACCGACTCATTCACGGAGTATCCCAGCACGGCCAGCACTGCAGCCAATACCGTGAGGTTGAATTCCCATTGGAAAAAAGCGAAAAAGCCGAGGATGATGACCACATCGTGCATGTTGGCGATGATGGCGGAAACGGCAAAACGCCATTCAAAACGCAAGGCGAGATAGCTCATGATGCCTAGCGACACCAGTAAAAGCGCCATCGCACCATTCTCGTAAAGCTCTTTGCCTACTTGCGGGCCAACGAATTCTACGCGCCGCATCTGAACGCTGGAATCCGATTGCTGCAATACCTTGAGTACGTCTTCGGATAACTTTGCGCTACTCACTCCCTTTTTCAAAGGCAGACGTATCAGCACATCGTGGCTGGAGCCGAAGTTCTGCACCGATGCTTCCTTGAGGCCGGTACTATCGACTACTGCACGTATTTTGTTGAGGTCGGCCGCATTGGGATAGGATATCTCCATTACCGTACCGCCGGTGAAATCCACACCGAGGTTCAAGCCTTTGGTGGACAGGAAAAAGATAGACAGCAGGAAAGTGATGAGCGAAATCGACGTAGTGAGCTTGCCGTAGCTCATGAAAGGGATATCGCGTTTGATTCTGAACAATTCCATTTTATTTAACCTATCAGCAACTTGCCTGTTTTACGGCGATAGCCATAAATCAGATTGACCAGACCGCGTGATACGATGACCGCGCTGAACATGGAGGTGAGTATGCCCAGCACGTGCACGATGGCGAACCCGCGCACCGGGCCGGAGCCGAAACTGAACAGCATGACGCCGACGATCAGGGTGGTGACATTGGAATCCAGAATGGTGCCGAAAGCTCTTTCGTAGCCTGCCTGTATCGCGGCTTGCGAACTGTTACCTATGCGTAATTCTTCACGGATGCGCTCATTGATCAGCACGTTGGCATCAATCGCCATCCCTAAAGTCAAAGCAATCGCGGCCAGCCCCGGCAGTGTCAGCGTCGCCTGCAGCATGGAAAGTACCGCGACCAGCAGTAGCAGGTTGACCCCCAGCGACAAAACTGAAACCGTGCCGAATACCAGGTAATAGATCACCATCATCACCGCGATGGCAGTGAATCCCCACAAGGTGGAGTGTATTCCGCGCTTGATATTCTCTTCACCCATGCTAGGCCCTACGGTGCGCTCTTCGATAATATCCATGGGTGCAGCAAGTGCGCCTGCACGTAATAGCAGAGAAATATCCGTGGCTTCCTGCACGTTGGCCATCCCGGTGATTTGTACCCGGCCGCCGCCGATCTCTTCCTGTATTACAGGAGCCGTAATGACTTCAGCCTGACCTTTTTCCACCAGCAGAATCGCCATGCGTTTACCCACGTTTTCGCGTGTTATTTGCTTGAAGATACGTGCGCCGCGGCCATCGAAATTCACATGCACCACAGAACCACCGGATTGCTGATCCAGACCCGGGCTTGCATCGGTGATGTAATCGCCGGTGAGAACCACTTGCTTTTTCACTAGTATGGGTCTTCCCATACGATCGTTGAACAGCAGTGTGCCAAAAGGGACGTTGCCGCTTTGCTGCGCATCGGAGGCCTTATGTTCTTCGTCCACCATACGGATCTCCAGAGTCGCGGTGCGTCCCAGAATCTCTTTCGCTTTGGCTGTATCCTGCACCCCCGGTAGCTGAACTACCACACGGTCCGGCCCCTGCTGCTGAATAATCGGTTCAGCGACCCCTAATTCATTGACGCGATTGTGCAGGGTCTGGATGTTTTGCTTGAGTGCGAAATCCTGGATGCGCTTCTGTGCAGGTAGATCCAGTGTCGCCAATATCAGCTTGTCAGTTCCTGAGTCTTCTTCTTTCAAAGTCAGATCGGGGAAGTCTTTGCTAATTTCGAGTCGGCCTTTTTCGCGCTCGGCGGCATCGCTGAATTTAACTTGCACTGCATCGCCTTCAAGCGAGATACCTGTATAAGCCACGCGGTTCTCACGCAACTGCGTACGGAAGTCGTTGTTATAGCGCTCCATCGCCTGCTTGAGCGCTGCTTTCATATCAACCTGCATCAGAAAATGTACGCCGCCCCGCAGATCCAGACCCAAGTACATAGGTAACGCACCCATGCCCGATAACCAGGAAGGCGAACGGGACAGCAGATTGAGTGCGACTACATAATTGGGTCCCAGACTTTTCTGAATAACGTCTTTCGCCTGAATTTGAATATCCGGGCTGGAAAACCTGACCTTGAGGCTATTTTTATCAAGAAAAATAGCCTCATAGGTAATCGAGCCCTGTTTTAATGCGGTCTCGACTTGAGCCATCAATGCGGTATCTATAGTACCGGTAGGTTTGGCAGAAGATATTTGCACTGCAGGCGATTCGCCGAACAGATTGGGTAGCGAATAGATCACGCCTATCAATAGCGCGACGCCAATCAGCATGTACTTCCAGGTTGGATAACGATTCATACGATTCGGATATTATTCTCAGATACTTTTAATGGTGCCTTTTTCCAGCTTGGTCTGCACCGTGGGTTTTTGCACATTGATGATGACTTCGGTGGCGACTTCCAGGCTGATATAAGCATCCGTGATCTTGACGATTCTGCCTACTATGCCGCCGCTGGTCGCGACTTCGTCGCCTTTTTGCAAAGCGGCGAGCATGAGTCTATGCTCTTTGGCCTGCTTCATTTGAGGGCGGATCAAAATAAACCAGAACAATACAAAGATTCCGATATACGGGACAAAGTTGATAAGCCCCGGGGTTGCGAGTGCGTCGGCAGCATAAGCGTTACTGATGAACATGAGAATTCCTTAATAGGGTTAAGCCGAAAAATTGCGCGATTTTAGCACAAGCGCCATTTATAGGGTCGCCCGTTGCTGTTTGAATGTACTGACGAAATCCTGCAAGGTTCCGCTCTCAATCGCGTCGCGCAAGCCCTGCATCAGTTCCTGGTAATAATGCAGATTGTGGATGGTGTTCAGTCTTGCCCCGAGAATCTCACCCACGCGATGCAAATGATGCAGATAGGCGCGGCTGAAATTGCGGCAGGTATAACACTGGCATGATTCATCCAGTGGCGCAGTGTCGTTGGTGTAACGCGCGTTCTTGATTTTGACATCGCCGAAACGCGTAAACAGCCAGCCGTTACGCGCATTGCGTGTGGGCATGACGCAGTCGAACATATCCACTCCGGCACAAACAGCTTCCACCAGATCTTCAGGAGTACCAACTCCCATCAGATAACGCGGTTTATCCTGGGGCATTTGCGGCGCGATGTGACGCAAGATACGCAGCATATCTTCCTTGGGCTCACCAACGGATAGACCGCCGATGGCATAACCATCAAAACCGATCTCGGTCAGGCCCGCCAGTGAAATATCGCGTAAATCTTCGAACATACCGCCTTGTACGATGCCGAATAAGGCATTGGGATTATTTTCATGCGCTTGTTTGGAACGTTTTGCCCAGCGCAGTGAAAGTTGCATGGAATCGCTCGCTTGCTGGCGCGTTGCAGGGTAGGGCGTACATTCGTCGAATACCATCACGATGTCGGAATTCAGGACTTGCTGAATCTGCATGGAGATTTCAGGTGTGAGGAAGCAGGCGTCGCCGTTGATGGGTGAGCGGAATTTCACGCCTTCTTCGCTGATCTTGCGCAGATCGCCCAGACTCCATACCTGGAAGCCGCCGGAATCTGTCAGTATCGGGCCATCCCAACCCATGAAGCGGTGCAACCCGCCGTGCGCGGCGATCACTTCCAGCCCTGGGCGCAGCCACAAGTGAAAAGTATTGCCGAGTACGATATGTGCGCCTATGTCGCAGAGCTCCGCCGGGCTCATGGCTTTCACCGTGCCATAGGTACCCACGGGCATGAATGCCGGAGTTTCTACCTTGCCGTGGGCAAGAGACAAAGTGGCGCGCCGCGCTGCGCCATCATGATAAGAGATGTTGAACTGCATGTTTGAGTTTTGCTGACTACAGGGGCGGGATACTACCATAAGCTTCTGTTTGTTATACTGCCAGTCTTATGGCTATTCCAACTCCCCGTACACGCCGCCGCAAGCCATTGCTGGATCCTGGCATCCGCGAGCGTAGTATTTATTTGCTACCCAATCTGTTTACTACCGCCGCGCTATTCGCAGGGTTTTATTCCATCGTTCAGGCGATGGGAGGACATTTTGAGCAATCTGCTGAAGCTATATTTATCGCCATGGTGATGGATGGGCTGGACGGTCGTGTGGCGCGCCTGACCCGCACAGAAAGTGCTTTTGGGGCGGAATATGACTCTTTATCCGACATGGTGTCGTTTGGTGTTGCGCCAGCATTAGTGCTGTACGTGTGGGCACTAAAGCCCATGGGCAAGCTGGGATGGATCGCCGCCTTTATCTATTGTGCAGGTGCTGCGCTGCGTTTGGCGCGTTTCAATACCAAGCTGGATGAAAGTGATAAACGCTATTTTCAGGGTTTGCCGAGTCCGGCGGCTGCAGCGTTGCTGGCTGGTTTGGTGTGGGTTGCATATTCGAATGACATCAGTGGTGCGGATATCCTGTTTAATGTGATACAAATCAAGTGGGTAGCATGGTTGACTACGGTGATGGCGGGGTTGACCATGGTGAGCGATTTACGCTATTTTAGTGGTAAGGATTTCAATTTGCGCCGCAGTGTGCCGTTTGTAGTGATATTGTTGATTGTATTGGCTTTTGTTCTTGTATCGTATAGCCCTCCTGAAGTGCTGTTCGCATTATGTGTGACTTATAGTTTTTCAGGTTATGTAGCATGGGGGATGCGTTACATAAAGCAGCGTTAGCGAGACGGTATTGTTGTCGATCAATTCCAAAAACATGGGTAGAGCTTATTTTCAATGGCAAAACGACGAATCAGTGCCTTGGACATGGTGGTAGGTCAGCCACTACCATGGAATGCATATAATTCAGCAGGTCGCCTGTTGCTGCATAAAGGCGAAATCGTCGTAGATCAGATGCAGATAGACCGCATGGCGGCACAGGGTCTGTTCTCGCAATCAAGCGATGATGAAGGCGGTAATGTAGGCACAGTCCATGAAAAGCCATCCGTTGTGCGCATGATAGATCAGGCCAACGATTTGCTGCAGCGCATCTTGCCGGCTATCGCCAATATGCCCTTGATGTCCGATGAAATTGATGCGGAAAAAAAGCTGAGGACAATTTCGAAGCTGGTTTATGATGCAGTGATACTGAATGCCAACGTTTCCATCGCTTGCATACAACTCAATCAGGATGCTGCTCCCTATGTTTATCGTCATGCCGTAGACACGGCGATCGTATCTGCCGCTATTGCGCATGAGATGCGTCAACATGAGTCAGAGATGATGACCATCATCGCAGCAGCATTGACTGCTAATATCGGCATGCTGGATTTTCAGGAGAAGCTGCAAAAAAGAGCCAAGCTCACCGATGAAGAAAAGAAGCGTGTGCAACAGCATCCGCTGGACGGGGTGGAAATACTCAGGAATGTAGGCGTGAATGATGAGGAGTGGTTATCACTGGTACTGAATCATCATGAAAGTGAAGATGGCAGCGGTTATCCTAACAGCAGCAAGGGGGAAGATATCCCTCTGGGGGCTAAGATCATCGGAATTGCTGACCGCTACTGTGCACGCGTTTCAAACAAGGCTTACCACGATGAAGTGCTGCCCAATGCCGCTTTACGCGATATTCTGGTACAACATGCCGCCGAGATATCCCTGCCATTGGCTGCCCACTTCGTCAAGATCATCGGGCGCTACCCTCCTGGAGCAACTGTAAGGCTCAAGAATCAGGAGATCGGCGTGGTGATCAAGAACGGGAATAAACCTACAACGCCACTGGTAAGGGTGACTATAGGCAAGGCCGGACTACCTGTAGAAGATGCCTTGCTGAGAGATACCGAAAACCCGATGTACGCGATTAAGGAAGAAGTGCCGCGCAATCTGGCGGGAGCCAGCTTGGTCATGTCAAAATTTTGGGGTGATGTTGCAGCTTTATAGGCACTATTGGGTATAATTTTTGAATTAATCTAGGGGCATCACGCATGGCCAAACGTCGTATCAGTGTTTCCGACATTATCGTCGGGCAACCTCTTCCTTGGAACGTATTTAACGGCGAAGGAATGTTATTACTCCGCGCCGGCGAGATGGTGACATCTCAGTCAGCAGTGCAGCGTATGGTGGCTGAAGGTTTGTATTCAGATGTCTCGGACGTCAGAGAACTGGAAGAGGTCGTTTTCGTTAAGGGAGAGCCTTCCGTCGTACGTATCCTTAATCGCGCTAACTGGTTCTTGAGAAAAGCGTTGCCGGGGCTGTCAGGTTTGTCTGATGCGCCTGGCAAGATCAATGAGATCGCCGAGCTTATCTATAGCGCAATTGAATTAAGCCCGGAAGTGGCCGTGGCTTGCATCTTCCTGAACCAGAAACCTGGCGGTCCGTACAATTTTCGACATAACACCGACACTGCGATTGTCGCGGCACTGGTAGCTCAAGCCATGAGCAAGTCCAGAGAAGAAATCATTACCGGTATTGCGGCAGCATTAACAGCCAACTTAGGGATGCTGGATTATCAGGAACATCTGGATAACAAAAAAGGTCCGTTGGATCAGGCTGAAAAAGACCATATCCGCACCCATCCTGAGCACAGCGTGGAAATGCTGCAAAATGTGGGCGTGACGAATAAGGATTGGCTTTCTTACGTGTTAAATCATCATGAGAACGAAGATGGAAGCGGATATCCCAATAAAAAAACCGGCGACCAGATTCCTACTTTTGCCAAATTAATAGGACTTGCTGATCGTTACTGCGCGCGAGTAACCAGCAAGGATTATCGCAAACAGTCTTTGGCCAGCACGGCGTTAAAGAGCATCTTTTTGAGCAAAAGCAAGGAAATCAGTCCTGCGCTGGCACCTTACTTTATTAAAACCATAGGACTCTACCCGCCGGGCACTTTTGTCAGGCTCAAGAGTTATGAAATCGCAGTCGTCTACAAAAACGGCGAGGCTCCTGATGCTCCCCATGTGTTTGTCGTTTTGACCGCTCACGGCATGCCGCAAGGCGGCCGGATTGCCCGCAAAACCTCGGATCCTGAATACGCGGTTATCGAGGCGGTGGATAAAGAGATCGCCGGCTCGAATCTGGCCATGCAGCGATTCTGGGGTGATCTGGCTGCGTTCTAGCCTGTCGTTAAGGCAGTCCTTACCTGCCAGACATGCCCCAGACTTGCATAGTGGCGCAAAAATCGTTATATTCGCGCCACTATGTTATTCAATCGCACCATTGCATCACCTCTTTCGTCCTTAGGCCTGCTACTGGCTGGCCTGCTGCTGCTGCGCGTCGCGCGCTAAATACTCTACCCCCCTACAGACAGGTTTCAGGTTCTCACGGTATAGTTGATCCGTGAGTGTTAAGCATATGGCCGCTTTTTTTTGAAAAAACTGGCCGAAAAATATTTGGAGAGTTTCCATGCAGAGTTCTAAACAAGACAAGTTAATCGTTTTTGATACCACCTTGCGCGATGGCGAGCAGAGCCCAGGCGCTGCCATGACCAAGGAAGAAAAGATTCGAATCGCGCGCCAGTTGGAAAAGCTTGGCGTGGATGTGATCGAAGCGGGTTTTGCCGCAGCTAGCCCCGGGGACGCTGACGCCATCAGTGCAATTGCGCAAATAGTGAAAAATTCCACCGTATGTTCATTGGCCCGGGCCAATGAGCGCGATGTGCGGGCTGCGGGCGAGGCCATCAAGTCGGCTAAATCCGGACGCATCCATACCTTCATCGCAACTTCACCCATCCATATGGAAATGAAGTTGCGCATGACGCCGGATCAGGTGCTGGAAAATGCGGTGAAAGCAGTGAAGTTGGCCCTGGAATATACTGATGACGTCGAGTTTTCCGCAGAAGACGCAGTGCGTTCGGAGATGGATTTTCTGGTACGTATCTTCGATGCCGTGATTCAGGCCGGAGCCAAAACCATTAATGTGCCCGATACTGTCGGGTATAGCATCCCTGTATTGTGGGGGGAACGTATCAAGCAATTGATAGAACATGTACCGAATAGTGGCAAAGTGATCTGGTCCACACATTGCCATAACGATCTGGGCATGGCAGTTGCTAACAGTTTGGCCGCAGTCATGAATGGTGCGCGCCAGGTGGAATGTACGATCAACGGTCTGGGGGAAAGAGCTGGTAACGCCAGCCTGGAAGAGATCGTAATGGCCGTCAAAACCCGTCGTGACATATTCAGTTGCGATTCGCGCATAGACACCACACAGATCGTTCCCAGTTCCAAACTGGTTTCCAGCATCACCGGCTATCCGGTACAGCCCAACAAGGCTATCGTCGGTGCCAATGCATTTGCGCATGAGTCAGGGATTCATCAGGATGGGGTGCTCAAGCACCGTGAGACCTACGAGATCATGCGTGCGGAAGATGTGGGCTGGAATACCAATAAGCTCACTTTGGGGAAATTGTCCGGTCGCAATGCTTTCCGTTCCCGCTTGCAAGAGCTCGGCATCGTGCTGGATAGTGAGGAGGCGATGAATGCGGCGTTTGCGCGCTTCAAAGATCTGGCAGACAAGAAGCGGGAAATCTACGACGAAGATTTACATGCTTTGGTCAGCGATGAAGTGATGGCTGAGGCCCATGAATACTACAAATTGGTATATCTGCACGTGTGTTCCGAAACCGGTGAGACGCCGCATGCAACGATAGCCATACTGGAAAACGGTATTGAACGTCGTGATGAGGCCGATGGCGGCGGTCCTGTGGATGCCGCATTCAAGGCTCTGGAAAAAATGGCCGGAAGCGGTGCTGAATTATTGCTTTACTCGGTAAATAACATCACTACCGGTACTGATGCGCAAGGCGAAGTGACGGTGCGCCTTTCCAAAGGTGGGCGCATTGTCAACGGTCTGGGGGCGGATACCGATATCGTGATTGCTTCTGCAAAGGCCTATATCAACGCCCTGAACAAGCTGCATTCAAAGCTTGAACGGGCACACCCGCAAGTTTAGGAGTACGTGAATTGGATCTGGCCTTATTTGACTTGGACAACACCCTGCTGGCAGGCGATAGCGACTACCAGTGGGGGCAGTTCCTGATCGAGGAAGGGATACTCGATGGGAACACTCACCTCGCACGGACTGAGCAGTATTATCAGGACTACAAGGATGGCAATCTCGATATCATGGCATTTCTGGAGTTCCAGCTCAAGCCGCTCGCTGATAATTCCCGTGAACAGCTGGATGCCTGGCATAAACGCTACATGGAGCGCAAGATACGCCCCATGATGACGGAAAAATCACGTGCCTTGGTGGAAAAGCATCGTGCCCATGGCGACCTGATGGTGGTGATCACTGCAACCAACAGTTTTGTGACTGCACCTATTGCCCAGGCATTCGGAGTGGATCATCTCATCGGTACCGACCCCGAACAAATCAATGGTGCGTACACCGGGCGTGTTGCTGGAGTCCCCAGTTTCAAAGAGGGCAAAGTCACCCGTTTGCTGGCCTGGCTGGAAGCTCGTGGGCAACGCATGCAAGACTTTGATGCAACCTGGTTCTATAGCGACTCACATAATGACCTGCCGCTGATGAAGCTGGTGGATCATCCGGTAGCCGTCAATGCCGATCCGGTATTGACTGAATATGCAAAGGCCAACGGCTGGCCGCTGATGAGTTTGCGCTGATCCTGCTGGGAGTTTCCTGACTTACAGTTTGGAAAACACCAGGCTGGCATTCGTCCCGCCAAAGCCAAAACTATTGGACAGAGCGGTTTTGATATTGGCGTTGTCTATGCGCTTGCGCACAATGTTCAAACCTTCTGCTGCTGGATCCAGCGTATCGATATTGGCAGAAGCGGCGATGAAGTTGTTTTCCATCATAATCAGCGTATAGATCGCCTCATTCACGCCTGCAGCACCCAGTGCATGGCCGGAGAGTGATTTGGTGGAGGCAATGGCAGGGGATGCGTTGCCAAAAACTTCGCGTATGGCCTCAAGTTCCTTGGTATCACCTACCGGTGTGCTGGTGCCGTGAGTATTGATATAGTCTACCGGAGCGGTGACGCCTTCCAGCGCCAGATTCATGCATCGCACTGCTCCTTCGCCTGAAGGTGCGACCATGTCGTAGCCGTCTGATGTGGCGGCATAGCCCGTCACTTCAGCATAGATTTTGGCGCCGCGTTTTTTCGCATGCTCGTATTCTTCCAGAACCACCACGCCGCCACCGCCTGAAATTACAAACCCATCTCTGTCGGCGTCATAGGTGCGGCTCGCTCTTTCGGGGGTTGCGTTATATTTGCTGGACATCGCACCCATTGCGTCGAACATATAGGACATCGTCCAATGTTCCTCTTCTGCCCCGCCTGCAAACACGATATCCTGTTTACCCATCTGGATTTGCTCGACACCGTTGCCGATACAGTGCGCACTGGTAGAGCATGCGGAAGTGATCGCGTAGTTGACCCCTTTGATCTTCGCGCCGGTAGCCAGGCAAGCCAGCACGCCGTTACCCATGGTTTTAGTCACCATATATGGCCCGACGCGGCGTATGCCTTTTTCGGCCAATGTATTGGTGCCTTCCAGCATCGCTTCGGTAGAAGTGCCACCCGCACCTACAATCATGCCGGTGCGAATGTTGGAAACAAGCTCCGGTGGCAAGTTGGAATCGGCAATGGCTTCCTGCAGTGCGATCCAGGCATAGGCATGACCTTTGGCCATGAAGCGGAATAGTTTGCGGTCGATCAGAGCTTCGATATCGAGATCTCTGATCGAACCCGCCACTTGTGAGCGTAAGCCACGTGCGGCATACTCGGGCTGAAAAGTGATGCCCGATTTACCCTCAAACAAGCTTTCTTTGACTGCGGCTACATTATTACCTAGGCTGGAAACGATGCCCATGCCTGTAACGACGACACGTCGCATAACGCTACTCCTAAAAATTATCTGTTTGGGTGAACAGGCCGACTCTGAGGTCGCTCGCGGCATATATTTCCCGTCCATCCACTTCCATACGGGCATCAGCGATGCCTACTACCAGTTTACGCATAATTGTGCGTTTGATATCGATGCGATAAGTGATGAGTTTATGGGTAGGCAGAACCTGGCCTGTGAATTTTACCTCGCCTGACCCCAGTGCCCGCCCGTGCCCCAAGCCACCTAGCCAACCCAGATAAAAACCCACCAATTGCCACATGGCGTCTAGCCCCAGACACCCCGGCATTACGGGGTCGCCTTCAAAATGGCAGCTGAAGAACCACAGATCCGGACGTATATCCAGCTCTGCCACGATCTCGCCTTTGCCGTGAATGCCACCATCTTCTGTAATGGAAACAATACGGTCGAACATCAACATAGGCGGCAAAGGCAGCTGTGCATTTCCGTCCCCGAACATCTCCCCACGGCCACAGGCCAGCAACTCATCGTTGCTATAATTATTTTTTTTCAAAAGTTATTTCTTCTTTCACATAATCTAGTCATGATAACCAACTGTAGCCACCTACACAATTGCGCTCAGTGTATAGAACCTGCGATATCATTACACCTTTTTGAACCGAGGAATGTATGCTATGAGCATTTACCGATTAGTTGTTGTCAGTTTGACCGCCCTGTTTTTATTTACTACAACCCATGTTGTGAATGCCGATTCACAGAATGAAAAGACCCCGATGAAAAAATTTGTTACTGAGCTTGGAATTACCGACCATGTAGTGGGCAAAGGCAAGGCTGCAATCGCCGGCACCACCGTCACTGTGCATTACACCGGCTGGCTGTATGACCCAAGCAAGCCTGAAGGACATGGTGCCAAGTTTGACAGTTCTGTCGATCGTGGTGAACCTTTCTCTTTCCCTCTCGGTGGCGGACAGGTCATTCGCGGTTGGGATGACGGTGTCGCGGGCATGAAAGAAGGCGGAAAGCGCACGCTGATCATTCCATCCAGCATGGGTTATGGTTCGCACGGCGCTGGTGGCGTGATTCCTCCTTATGCAACGCTGGTTTTTGATGTTGAGTTGCTGAGCGTAAAGTAAAGTTCATCGCATAAACATTGCGAATTAAAAAAGCCGTTGCGTGCAACGGCTTTTTTATTGACGAAGTCTTTGAGCTCTAGACAGAGAATGAAGATCCGCAACCACAGGTGCTGGTCGCCGTTGGATTCTTGATCACGAATTGCGAACCTTGGAGGCCATCGGTGTAATCAATTTCTGCGCCCATCAGATATTGCAGGCTCATGGAATCAATCAGCAAGGTAACGCCATTTCGCTCAACAGTCGTGTCGTCATCGTTCACCTCTTCATCAAAGGTGAAGCCATACTGAAAGCCTGAGCAGCCGCCGCCTGAAACAAATACACGTAACTTAAGGTCAGGCGTACCTTCCTCATCAATCAGCTCGCGTACCTTCAGTGCTGCACTCTCGGTAAATAAAAGAGGGCTGGGCATTTCCGTGATTGCGTTCATGATAATTCCTTAACTAACGGTATAAAATTAGTATTATCCGCTTTAGTAAAGCAGGGGTCAATCGTCTTCGGCTGCAGCAACAGTGCTGGTGCCGCCGGTATGTATCAACTTGCCTTCAACGACGGCGCCGACGAACATTTCCAATGTTTTGTAGCGTAAATCGCCTATCACCTTGGCTTTGGACTGTAGTTCCACATATTCACTGACATTCACCGGCCCGTTCACCACGCCGTTAATCATGGCATGCGAAACGTTAATCGTACCGTCAACATGGCCCTGTTCACTTAGTATCAACATTCCGGGTTGCACACTGATTTCAGTGATATGACCTCTTACGGTGCCATCAATACGCAGTCCGCCGCTGAATTCGATATCTCCCTCGATCACGGTGGTTGCACCTATCAGGGTGTCTATTCGATTTTGTGGTTTTTGATTTTTTTTAAAAAACATTATGCATCCTTCGAAAAAGCTATTGAGGCAGCGTGGCTGATTGTGTCAGCTTCGGTTCGGAGGAACCAAATTGAAACAATCTGGCCTGCATCTCTGAAGCCGATAAGTTTGCGGGTACGGTGAAACTGCCCTCTACTGGCTGATAATACTTGAAATTTATTTTAAAACTACCACGATCTCCAGTACTTTCAGTGATGGGAATAACTGTCGGCTTACCGTCCTGAGTGCCCACTAACTGGAGTTTCAGATTTCCTTGTACGCTTTTGTCATGCTTTCCAGACTGGATCAGTAATATCCGGAAATTATAATCACCCGCTCTTGTGCCGTGCGTGATCTTGATGCTGTGAATCTTGACTGCAGCTACGCCAGCACTGTCTTCCAGTATGCTTTTATAAAACTCCAGATCTTCTTTCAACTGGACGTTTTCTTCCTGCAGCAAAGTCATGTCCTTGGCCAGGTCTGTTTGCGCAACTTGCGTGACTTGCTGCTGCCGTTCAACGTGGATGCTTTGGCTGTGCAGCCGGGTATTCTCCTGCGACAGCTTCTGCACTTCATCACGCAGCTGTGTCGTGCTGGTATTCGCATAGCGCATATAACCTATGCTGAAGCCGGCGAACAGCAGTATGCATACCCAGAACATACGCCAATGCCAGGGTATCTCTGTACGCACAGAGACATTCCTTTGTGCAATGCCAAAGCGATGGCGTAAGCTGCGGAAAAGTCGCTTCATGGCATCAGAGGTACACTTTCCAGTCCGGTGGTTTCAGGGTAACCCAGCATCAGATTCATGTTTTGTACGGCCTGGCCTGCAGCGCCTTTCACCAGATTATCAATCACTGATAACACCACCACAGTATCACCATCCTGTGGCCTGTGTACAGCGATGCGGCAGTGATTGGAACCACGCACCGAGCGCGTCTCGGGGTGAGCGCCTGCTGCCAGCACGTCTACGAAAGGCTCATCTGCATAGGTCTGCTCGAATAGAGCCTGCAAATCGGCTGATGTTTTCAATGTGGCATACAGGGTGGCGTGTATGCCCCTTATCATCGGCGTCAGGTGCGGTACAAATGTGAGATTGATGGGGCTGGCCGACATGCTCGCAAGTCCCTGGCTGATTTCGGGCAGATGTCTGTGACCGGGCACACCATAAGCCTTGAAATTGTCACCGGCTTCGGCAAACATAATGCTGGTTTCCATCTTGCGCCCTGCACCGCTTACGCCTGATTTGGCATCGGCGATAAGATGGGAGGTATCCACCAGACCCGCTTTAAGCAACGGTAAAAAACCCAACTGCACAGCGGTTGGGTAGCAGCCGGGGTTGGCGACGAGGCGCGCGGTTTTAATCCGAGCGCGGTTGATCTCCGGTAAACCGTACACTGCTTCAGCCACCAGCTTCGGGCTGGCATGGCTCATGCCGTACCATTTTTCCCAGGTGGCGATATCCTTGATACGGAAGTCGGCGGCCAGGTCGATGACTCTTACGCCTGCATCCAGCAACTCTTGTGTCTGCTGCATGGCTATACCATTCGGTGTGGCGAAGAACACCACGTCGCATTCCTTGAGATTAGCCTTTGCGGGGTCGGTAAACGGCAGGTCTACATGGCCGCGTAAGCTGGGAAACATGGCGCTCACTTTTTGCCCGGCTTCGCCGCGCGAAGTGATCGCGGTGATTTCGGCATGGGGATGCTGAACCAGCAAGCGCAGCAATTCCACGCCGGTATATCCGGTACCGCCTACGATTCCTATTTTGACTTTATTCATGTGCATACTCACTTATCTAAATTTTTTACCTGCGCGCATGTTAAAGCACGGGCTCCCATAAAGGCAATAAAAAGGCCAAGACAATAAAAAACAAGGACAACAAAAAAGCCGCTATGGTTTAACCCATGCGGCTTTTTCTGAACGACGCTGAAATTAGCGTTTGGAGAATTGTTTGCGACGACGAGCCTTGTGCAAGCCAACTTTCTTACGCTCTACCTCACGAGCATCGCGGGTAACAAATCCGGCTTTGCTCAGTGTTGATTTCAGCGCTGCATCATACTCAATCAGCGCACGGGTAATGCCATGTCGTACCGCACCTGCTTGACCGGATTCGCCACCGCCAACCACGTTCACCAGAATGTCGAAAGTGTTCAGGTTGTCGGTCAACTCTAAAGGCTGGCGCAATACCATACGTGAAGTTTCACGCGAGAAGTATTCATCAGCTGGTTTATCGTTAACGACAATGTTGCCTTTGCCCGATTTAATAAAGACACGAGCTACTGAGCTTTTGCGTCGGCCGGTACCGTAATTGTAATTGCCTATCATGGGAATATCCTTAGATCACTAATGCTTTTGGTTGCTGAGCTGCATGCTCATGGGTAGCACCTGCATACACCTTGAGTTTTTTGAACATGGCGTAACCCAGTGGGCCTTTTGGCAACATGCCCTTCACCGCTTTTTCCAGCGCACGGCCTGGAAAACGATTTTGCATCTGTGCAAAAGTGCTGCTATAAATGCCGCCAGGGAAGCCGGAGTGACGATGGTAAATCTTGCCTTCCGCTTTATTGCCGGTGACACGGATCTTTTCAGCGTTCACGACAATAATATAGTCACCCGTATCCACGTGTGGCGTATAAATGGTTTTATGCTTACCGCGCAGACGGCGTGCGATTTCGCTCGCCAGACGGCCTAGTACCAGGTCGGCGGCATCTACTACGAACCAGTCGCGTTGCACTTCGTGCGACTTGGCAGAAAAAGTTTTGGCAGTTAAGGTTTTCATATATTTCCAACTACGCTTGCTACAAAAATGAAGGGGGCGATTGTATGGCATAGTTGCTCGCCATGTCAAACGAAATTGTGACTAAATTCCAATGAAACGCATATGCCATGCGCTGCCTCTAGTATTGCTTAAGCAGCAAAATTAAATACTAAACCTGCAAAAATCGCTGCGCCCAGCCAATTATTGTGTAGAAATGCCTTGAAACAGGCGCTACGCTTACGTTCGCGTATCAGCGTGTAATGATAAAGCGCTATCAACGCTGCTGTCAGCAGCCCTGCATAATAAGGCCAATGCAATTTGGCCAATAAGCCAGCTACGGCAAGAATAATCAGCATGCCCGTATAAAACAGCATGATCGCCAACACTTCGAAACGCCCGAAAAACAGTGCAGATGAATGAATGCCTATGCGAATGTCGTCATCCCTATCTACCATTGCATATTCCGTGTCGTAGGCTAGCGACCAGCACACATTCGCCAACAGCATCCACCAGGCCAGCGTTGGCACTGCACCGGTCTGCGCGGCAAAAGCCATGGGCATGCCGAAGCCGAACGCGATGCCCAGATATGCCTGCGGCACAACAAAAAAACGTTTGCTGAAAGGATAGCTCGCTGCCAGCAATAAGGCAGGAACGGACAGTAACACCGTCAAACGGTTTAACTGCATTACCAGTGCAAAAGCCAGCAATGATAGACCTGCTGCCAATAACAATGCCTCTCGCGCCGTCACCAGCTTTGCGGTCAGCGGCCGGTTTTTGGTGCGCTCTACATGCAGATCGAAATCACGATCGGCGTAATCATTCATCACGCAACCCGCTGAACGCATCAGTATCGTGCCCAGCACCAATATCGCAAAAACTTTGGTATCCGGGTGACCGGCGCTTGCGATCCACAATGCCCATAGCGTAGGCCATAGCAGCAAAAGGATGCCGATAGGCTTGTCCAGCCGCATCAGTCGTATATAAAGCGATAATTTCATGCGGGGAGATCCAGTACCGCGGGCAGGAATGCCTCGGTCACCAGAATAGAGCGGCCATCGCGCATGAACACCGAGCGGCGCGCCCATTTGGCTTGCGGCGCATGTGCACGTAGCGGGTGATGTGCCGATAGTTTGCGAAAAGCCAACGGCCTGCGCAGCACGCCAGCATCTGCAAACAAGGCTGCGCCAAGTGGCCGATTGCCCAGCCGCCCGAGTTTGCACCATACGCCGCGCAGGCTGTGGCGGGGAAGGATACTACGGGCAAATACCAGTGGAACCTCGCCATTCTGCAGCCATACTTCACGTATCAAGGCCGTTTGCCCATCCTGCAGCCCAAGCAAAGCCGCTTCATCCGGTGTGGGCTTTGCCCAGTATTGATACACATGTTTGACCGCAAAATTGCTGCAGCGGCTCATCAGCCGGGCTGTCAGCGAGCCGGTGTCAACCAGCCATTGATGGAATGCCCCGCTGCATGGAGGGTGCGCCAGCCAGTAGATATCCGCATGCAGTCTTTTATTTTGTAATTTCACACCTCAATTATAGC
Organism: uncultured Methylophilaceae bacterium; assembly: GCA_903834185.1. Taxonomy (GTDB): domain Bacteria; phylum Pseudomonadota; class Gammaproteobacteria; order Burkholderiales; family Methylophilaceae; genus CAILHX01. The sequence goes on along the minus strand of CAILHX010000008.1, from coordinate 60,428 downwards.
GTGTGACAAGCCTTGCTTTTCTATACAGGCATCATCGCAATCTTTTTACGCCATAGTTCCGGCCCGGTCTGATGCACTGAATTTCCCTGCGTATCAACCGCTACAGTCACCGGCATATCCTTGATCTCGAATTCGTAGATCGCTTCCATGCCCATGTCGGCGAATGCCAGCACGCGCGATGATTTGATCGCCTTGGCGACCAGATAGGCCGCGCCGCCGACCGCAATAAGGTAGGTGGAGCGGTATTTGCGGATGGCTTGCAACGCTGTCTCGCCGCGTTCAGCCTTGCCTATCATGCCCAACAAGCCGGTTTTTGCCAGCATCATGTCGGTATATTTATCCATGCGCGTGGCGGTTGTCGGCCCTGCGGGGCCGACTACTTCGTCACGCACCGGATCAACCGGGCCGACGTAATAAATGAAGCGGTTGGTGAAATCCACCGGTAACGGCTCGCTTTTTGCCAATAAGTCTGCGATGCGTTTGTGCGCGGCGTCACGGCCGGTAAGCAATTTTCCGCTGAGCAACAGTACTTCACCCGGTTCCCATTCCGCGATCTGCTCACGCGTAATGGTATCGAGATTCACCCGTCTCGCCTGCGGGCTGGGTACCCAGTCGACTTTGGGCCATAGATTCAGGTCAGGCCGCTCGAATGTGGCGGCACCATTGCCATCCAGTACGAAATGTACGTGGCGGGTTGCCGCGCAATTGGGGATTATGGCGACCGGTAGCGAGGCCGAATGGGTGGGGTAATCGAGTATCTTCACATCCAGTACCGTGGTCAATCCACCCAGTCCCTGTGCGCCGATTCCCAGGGCGTTCACCTTGTCGTAAAGTTCGAGCCGCAACTCCTCGATCTTGTTTGCCGCGCCTCGTTGCCGCAGCTCCTGTATGTCTATCGGCGCCATCAGCGATTGCTTGGCGAGTACCATGGCTTTTTCTGCGGTACCACCTATTCCTATGCCCAGCATGCCTGGTGGGCACCAGCCTGCGCCCATGTCGGGCACGGTTTTCAGCACCCAATCGACGATGCTGTCGGATGGATTGAGCATGACGAATTTGGCTTTATTTTCCGAGCCGCCACCTTTGGCCGCGATGCTGATCTCCACTGTATTCCCTGGCACCAGTTCCACGTGTACCACGGCGGGGGTGTTGTCACGCGTATTTTTACGGCTGCCTGCAGGGTCGTCGACGATGGAGGCACGCAATGTATTATCGGGATCGGTATAAGCCTGATGTACGCCCAGGTTCACCATCTGTTCCAGACTTTTATCTGTTTCCCAGCGGACCCCCATGCCTACCTTGATAAAGGCAACGACGATGCCGGTATCCTGACAGATCGGACGATGGCCTTCTGCGCACATGCGTGAATTGGTGAGTATCTGGGCGATGGCGTCTTTGGCAGCAGGTGCCTGCTCACGCTGATAAGCCTCACCCAGTGCACCAATGAAATCGGCAGAGTGATAGTAGGAAATGAACTGCAAAGCATCGGCGATGCTTTGCACGAAATCCTGTTCGCGAATAATGGTCATGATTATCTATTGGAACGCGCTGTTGCCATGATCGGTTTCAGGTCTTTGCGCAGGATTTTACCATTTTTGGTACGCGGGAATTCCGTCGCCAGATATACCGTTTTCGGTGCTTTGTAGGCGGCAAGATGTTCGCGGCCAAATGCGATGAAATCGTCAGCGACTGCGTTGCTGTCAGGTTGCAGGATGATATAGGCCACCACCAGTACCTTGTCTTTTTCAAGCTCCTCTCCCACCGCTGCGCAATCTGCTACAGCAGGGTGGGTTTTGAGCACACGCTCAATCTCGTAAGGCGACACGCGGTAGCCAAAGCTTTTGATGATGTCGTCCTTGCGCCCCAGGAACCAGATGTATCCATCGGTATCGTAGCGTGCAAAATCTCCGGTGAAGAACCAGCCATCGTGCCTTAGTTTCGCAGACTCTTCCGGAAGGTTCCAGTAATCCAGAAAAAGTCCGGGGTCGTCGTCGGGTACACAAATCATGCCTTCCGTGCCAACCGGTACTTCCTGCATGGACTCCGGATCCAGTAACTTGATGCCATGACCGGGTTGCGGAAATCCTGCAGATCCAGGACGTATGGGACGCGCTTTGCTCTGACTTAAATAATAGGAGAATTCTGACATCCCTACGGCTTCATAGATGTCCATGCCGAAGCGTTGGTGCCATTGCTGTAGCACCTCGTCAGATAAATGCTCGCCTGCACTCATGCAGTGACGCAAGGTAGGCACATCCTTGGCTGTCATCTGCGTCTTCTGTAATATCTGACGGTAAATGGTGGGTACGCCGACGAAGATTGTCGCTTGATGTTTGGCGATAAGCTGCAGCCAGGTTTGTGCGTCGTTCTTGCCTTCGTGCACAATCACTGTTTTGCCCAGGTATAGCGGATCCATCAGCCCTGATCCCAGCACGTAGGTCCAGTTGAATTTTCCGGAATGCATGATGCGGTCGCCTTCCCTGGCAAAATCGAACCAGTAGCGCGAAGCAGGGGTACGGCCTATCAGTGCGCGGTGGGCGTGCAATACTCCCTTGGGATAGCCGGTGGTGCCGGATGTATAAACCAGATAGGCGGGGTCGTTGGCTAATGTGGGATGGGGTGGTTCCCATGCGCTGATCGCAGCTAACGCATTTTCCAGGTCAAGCACATTCAAGTTCGGGCTTGGCGCAATCTCACCCTTACCGGAAAGCAGTACATGACGCAGATTGGGGGCATCTTGCAACTGGCTTTTCAACTGTGCCCATGCGGCTTTGTCAGTGACCAGCACCGAAGCGCCGGAGTCTTTCGCCAGATAGGCCACCTCTTCGGCAGTGAGTAGCGTTGAAGTGGGAACCGACACTGCGCCTCGTTTCATCGCTCCCAGAAATGCGGTCGGGTAATCCAGGCAGTTGGGCAGCCGGATCAATACACGATCGCCCACAGCCACGTTCATCTGCCTGAGCAACTGTGCAAAACGGCTGGTGCGGTCGGCCAGTTCCGCGAAGGAGAGTTGGGCGGTTCCTAAAGTGTCATCTTCCACGATCATGGCAATGCCGGACGCGACAGGTGTGTTCAGGTGGGCGTCAGTACAGGCTACGCCGATATTAAGATATTGCGGGACATTCCATATCCATGGATCGAATGGCTCAAAACGTTGTGGGGCATTCATCATGATCTCCCTATAGGATGGAACCGTATGGCCAGTTTTCACGGATCACTTGCGTAGGCATCAATTGCAGTACGGTCATGGCAAATTCCACATCTCTTGCGCTCAGCGCGCGTAAAGCATGCGCACGCAGCAAGGTTTGCAATGCCTTGCCGAACATGGGTGGATCCAGCATCTCGCCTTCGAATTTGATTGCACCGCCGAGTAAGGCATCTGCTTCGATCGCGGCCTTGAGGATGCGTACTTTTACTGCGATCTCGGTGGGCGAAGGCGTATAGGCGACTTTGCATAAATGAATATGGCTGGGGTGTATCACCTGCTTGCCGGTCAGGCCCATCGCCGCTTCCTGGCAGGCATGCTTATAAACCACGCGCGATTCATGTTCACCATGCAGATCCAGCCAGCGGCGCACATCGTGCGGTTCGACATATTTATCCGGCATGCTGCTGGAGCCGATCAGCGTTTCCACGCCGCCGATGACGCCCTTACCTGCGATACGCGCTTCGAACATGATCTGGTTGAGAAAGTAATTAAGCTCCTCCGGCCAGTGTTCAGGGGTGATATGGATGCCCATGGCTTTGGAAAAGTCATGGATACCGAACACCACATGCTTGACCGTGTTGTACTGCATGAGATCAGGCGCGATCTTGAGCGATTTGGGATGCTCAATGATCGGTTGTATGGTCATTTTGCTATTCCAGCCGACAAGCAGGTTGGAAAGGTCGCGGACTTCCGCCGCACCGTAGGCTTCCCCGGCCTTGGATAGCATTACCACATCAATGAAATCCGCCATATCCTTGATCAGTTCGATGTCACGTTCATATTCATCGGTGCGGAACGGATTCACCCGCAACGCAATCGTGACGTCTTTTCTATGTTGCAAGTGAGGTAATTCCTGCCTGAGCAGGGTACGGCTGAGCTCTTTCAGATGGCAGCCATCTTCCAGATCGAATATCAAAGTATGCGCATTGGTTGCGTGCGCATGCTTTTTCATCCGTAGCGAGGCGGCTTCTATATCCTCATATATGCCCAGCGAGGGTGCGTACTTCACCGGTGGGTAATAGAGTTGTATGCCTGGCCAGGCATCGCCCAGAATGCTGGAGTTGAATACACGGCAGTATTCTGCATCGCCGTTTTGTTTATGGATGATGGAACGGTTTTCTGTCATGTAATCGACTCCTGCTGCGCAAAATCAACCGGGGGATTTCGCATCAATAGCACGAGTTCCTGTACTTCACGGTTCGGACTTTGGCTGCGGTTGATAATCAGATCCAGTAGTTCATTATCTGTATAGTTCAGCAAGTCATCGAATATGCGCAGTTGTTCTGCAGCCAGGTGTTCATAGCAGCGGGATACAAAGCGTTCAAGAACGATATCAAGTTCCAGCAATCCGCGGCGGCATCGCCATTGCATGCGTTGTGTTTCTATAGTCATTTTGAATGTACCTTTATCGATACAGTACGGTCGGATATTCTGTTTTTTATATCGTTGAGTTTCATGTCCTTGATGTTGCTGATGGCCAAAGACGGGTTCAGTTTTTTCGGACATACATCGGCACAATTCATGATGTTGTGGCAGCGGTAAAGGCGATAAGGGTCTTCCAGGTTATCCAGTCTTTCTTCGGTTGCCTGATCGCGGCTATCGGCGATAAAGCGGTAGGCCTGTAACAGACTGGCCGGGCCAACGAATTTATCCGGATTCCACCAGAAAGAAGGGCAAGAGGTAGTGCAGGCTCCGCACAGCACGCACTCATAAAGCCCATCCAGTTTAGCCCGGTCTGCGGGAGACTGCAGGCGCTCTTTTTCGGGTAGCGGGTCGTTGTTGATCAAATAAGGTTTGATGGAGTTGTAGTGTTCGAAAAACTGCGTCATGTCTACCACCAGGTCTCGAATCACCGGTAATCCGGGCAAAGGGCGAAGTACCACCGGCTGAGTGAGATCGGAGATTTTGGTAATGCAGGCCAGGCCGTTTTTGCCATTGATGTTCATGGCATCCGAGCCGCATACCCCTTCCCTGCAGGATTTACGCAAGCTTAAAGTGTCATCCACTTCCTTGATACGCACCAGGGCGTCAAGCAACATCTTGTCGCTGCTCTCCAGCTCGATCTCGTAATTCTGCATATAAGGCGCAGAATCAATATCCGGGTTGTAGCGATAAATAGAAAAATGCATGATTTTTATCCCTATTGCTTCAATAGATTCTGGCTTTGAGAGGAAAACTGTCTACGGTAAGCGGTTTCATCCGGACAGGCTTATAGCCAAGTTGATTTTCCCGGGAAAAATACAGCGAATGTTTCAGCCAGCGCTCGTCGTCACGTGCCGGAAAATCTTCGCGGCAGTGCGCCCCGCGGCTTTCCTCGCGGGCCTGGGCAGCCGTCATGGTGGCCAACGCGACTTGCATCAGATTGTCCAGTTCCAGCGCCTCGACCCGCGCCGTGTTGAATACTTTGCTTTTGTCCTTGATCTCGGTATGAGCGAGCCGCTGACTGACCTTGGTGATTTCCGTAACGCCTTGTGCGAGAAGATCCGGGAAGCGGAATACGCCGCAATGAGTTTGCATGGTGTTACGCATCGCTTTGCCGACCTCGCTCACCGATTCGCCGTTACGTTGCAGATCCAGTCTGGTCAGGCGTGCCTGGGTAAATTCTCCTGCGTCCGCGGGTAGTGGTTTGTGGTGAGGCTGCAATTGAATGTCACTGACCATCTTGTCTCCCGCTGCTCGTCCAAATACCACCAGATCCAGCAGTGAGTTGGAACCCAGCCGGTTGGCGCCGTGAACTGAAACGCAAGCGCATTCGCCTACGGCATAAAGTCCTGCGATGACTTCATCGTCACCGTTCTGTCCCGGGATGATGACCTGACCATTCAGATTGGTGGGGATGCCGCCCATCATGTAATGGGCTGTTGGTACCACTGGTATGGGTTCGCGGTAGGGGTCGATATTGGCAAAAGTCACGGCGATCTCGCGTATTCCCGGCAGGCGGGTGTTGATCACATCTGCGCCTAAATGATCCATCTTCAGGTATATCGCATCCTTGTTCTCACCAACACCGCGCCCCTCTCTTATTTCTGTGGCGACAGCGCGCGCGATCACATCGCGGCTTGCAAGGTCCTTGGCTTTGGGCGCGTAGCGTTCCATAAAACGCTCGCCTTCGCTATTGACCAGATAACCGCCTTCGCCGCGTACGCCTTCGGTAATCAACACACCTGCATACAACACGCCGGTGGGGTGGAATTGCCAGAACTCCATGTCCTGTAATGGAATGCCGGCTCTTGCCGCCATCCCCAGCCCATCGCCGGTATTGATGAATGCATTGGTACTGGCCTGGAATATGCGGGCTGCGCCGCCGGTGGCCAGCATCGTGGTTTTAGCCTGGAATAACCGAACTTCGCCGGTTTCAATTTCCAGTGCCGTCACGCCAAGCACGGTGCCTGCTTCATCCCGCACCAGATCCAGCGCCAGCCATTCGATAAAGAATCGGGTGTTGGATTTGACGTTACGCTGGTACAAGGTATGCAGCATGGCATGACCTGTTCTATCCGCAACGGCACAGGTACGCGAAATCGGTTTTCCACCGAAGTCCTGTGTCATGCCGCCGAAAGGCCGCTGAAAGATTTTGCCGCTTTCCAGGCGATCAAACGGCATGCCGAAATGCTCCAGTTCATAGATCGCTTTGGCGGCATTGCGGCACATGAATTCGATGGCATCCTGATCACCCAGAAAGTCCGAACCTTTGATGGTGTCGTACATATGCCACAGCCAGTTATCTTCAGAAACATTACCCAATGCAGCGGCAATGCCTCCCTGTGCTGCCACGGTATGCGAACGTGTAGGGAATACCTTGGAGAGCACCGCGACGGTCTGCCCGCTCTCGGCAAGTTGTAGCGCTGCGCGCAGGCCGGCTCCACCTCCACCAACGATTACCGCATCGAATTGAAGTGTGTCCATAGGCATGCTATCGCACGCTCCATAAGATATTCACTGACCATACTGAATATGCGATAAGCGTAATCGCAACAGCGCCATGTAAAAAGCTTCTTAAAACAAGTGGATGCACATAATCGTTAAAAATATCACGCACACCTAACCAGGCATGAAAAAACAGGCTTAACAAAAACAACAAGGTCGCACCACGCAGCCACAATGGACTAAGCAGGGCTTTCCAGGCGGTGTATTGAGTGGGATGTTGTGCAAAGAGTAGTGCGCCCAGAAGCATTAGATATAAGGTCATGAGCACCGCGGTGAGGCGCTGCAAAAGCCAGTGGCGCATGCCGGAATACTTCCGGCTGAATAGCCTGTCTACCATAACCATCTCGCGACGAGAAAAGTCAGGATCGCGCTCGACAGCAATACCATACGCGCAGAGGTTCGTGCCTTAGGTAGTGTTATTGCCCAATGCATATCCATCAAAAGGTGTCGTATTCCGGCAAGAAGATGATGAATGGCTGCCCAGCCCAGAATCACCAACATTAATTTGGCAGCAGGTTGGGAAAGCAGGTCGGCGATATGCTGGAATTGTATTGCCGACTTTAGCGAACTTTGCAGGGCGAGCAATAAAAAGGGTAGCGCAAGAAAAAGCAGGAACCCGCTGGCTCTATGCAGGATGGATACCAAAGCAGGCAGCGGCAGTCGGATGCTGAGCAGATTAAGGTTTTTCGGCCTGGCATTTTTCATTTGCGGGTGATCCTGCGCTAGACTGCATTGGCGACGGCGGGTGCTACACGTTCCAGCAGGCGCGGGTCAAAGGGTTTGGGGATGAAATATTCCTTACCGAAATGCAGTTCCTTCAGCTTGTACGCATTCAGCACCACTTGCGGCACCGGTTCTCTCGCTATTTCTGCGAGTGCTCTGGCTGCAGCGATCTGCATCGCTTCAGTGATTTGTTTGGCTTTTGCGTCAAGTGCGCCACGGAACAGATAAGGAAAGCACAAAGCATTGTTAACCTGGTTGGGAAAGTCTGAACGGCCAGTAGCCATGATGATGTCATCGCGTATGGCATGGGCAACCGAGGGAAGAATCTCGGGATCGGGGTTGGCAAGAGCAAAGATCACCGGTTTATCGGCCATGGCTTTGACCAGCTCGGGCGGCAGCGCATTGGCGGCAGAAACACCGATGAAAACATCGGCGCCAGGCATCACGTCGCTTAAGCTGCGTGCTGTGGTGTTGCGCAACAGATCGGCAGGGAGTACATCCTTGTCTGTTCTGCCATCATGCAGAACACCGGTTTTATCGACCATGGTGATGTCGTTGGCACCCATCACTTTGAGCAGTCTTGCGCAGGCACATCCCGCTGCGCCCGCTCCCAGAAAAACGATGCGCACGGATTCAAGTCGCTTTCCTTGCAGCTCGAGGGCATTCAGCAATGCAGCACAGACGATCACTGCCGTGCCGTGCTGATCATCGTGAAATACCGGAATATCCAGTCGCTCCCGTAATTCCTTTTCGATTCTGAAGCAATGCGGTGCCGCGATATCTTCCAGATTGATCCCACCGAACGTAGGAGAGATATTGACTACCGTTTCAATGAAAGCTTCTATGGTCGGAGCGGTGATTTCAATATCAAAAACGTCGATTCCGGCGAAACGTTTAAATAGCACCGCCTTGCCTTCCATCACGGGTTTGCTTGCCAGGGCCCCCATGTTGCCCAAACCCAGCACTGCTGTGCCATCGGTAATCACTGCGACAAGATTGCCTTTATTGGTAAAGCGATAGGCATTGGCCGGGTCGCGGTTGATCTCACGCACGGGTTCGGCTACGCCTGGGGTGTAGGCAAGGGATAAGTCATCCTGTGTCGTGCACGGCTTGGAGGACTCCACCGATAGTTTGCCGGGTTTCGGTAGCTCATGGTAATCCAGAGCGCGTTTTTTAAGGTCTGTCATAGTCTGTTTTTCTTGATTTATAAAATTTAAATTATTCGAGCTCGTTCACATAATGGTGATCGTCCGTCACGCACAGTCCCAGGCGCCATTCCATGGGTTTGTCACCATAGGTGTAGGAGACTCGCTCGATACTGAGTAGTGGGAATCCTGGCGCAATGCCAAGTTCCTTTGCACTGGACTTATCTGCGGCAATGGCTTTCAGCCGTTCTTCGGCGCGTACCATGCGAATGCCGTATTGCGTTTCGTACATGCTGTACATCGAGCCTTTATTCTCCTCGATACGCGCAGCCCCCAGACCTTTGAACGGCCCGGAGGGGAGGATGATGTGATCCAGGATCAATGACCGGTCCGAAAAATTGAGCAGGCGTTTTACCTCAATCACCGAAGTCCCTGCCTTGAGTGCGAGCATACGGGCGACTTCTCCCTGTGCTTTGCTGCGGACGCAGCTGATAAGCTGATGCTGCAGCAACTCTTTTTTGCCATTCGATGCGGTCAATCTTAAAAAGCGCAACTTGCTTGCTTCTTCATTATGGGTCGCAACATATGTGCCCTTGCCCTGACGCCTCACTACAATATTCTCGGCTGCCAGACCGTCTATTGCTTTGCGAACAGTGCCCTGGCTTACCTTGTAGCGATGCGCCAGTTCGATTTCACTGGGAATGGCTTCGCCCGGTTTCCATTCGCCTGCGATCAGACTCTGCGTGATCAGGACTTTTATCTGATCGTATAGCGGTCTGAAGCTCGGTGGATTGAGTTGTTTATTCATCGCGTCCTCGTACGGTATTTTTGAATATTATATCATGATGGGATTTTAGTCTATAGTCTTATGTAATATATAAGACATAAGATATATGTTGACACTGTCGATGGTGCGCCGATAGAATGCCTGGAAATCAATCAGAATTTAACCATACTCTAAATTATGAATCAGCATTTCCGGCCACGTCGATCTATGCTTTATGTGCCAGGTTGCAATCCGCGCTACCTGGAGAAGGCGCGTACCTTGCACGTGGACTCGCTGTTGCTGGATCTGGGTCAACCGATCCTGATCGATGCCAAAGAGATTTCACGCAAGAATGTGGTGCAAGCCATCAAGCAAGGCGGTTATGGCGGGCGCGAAGTCGTGGTGCGTGTGAATGACCTTGATTCTCCGTGGGGGCGTGACGACATTAAGGCCGTCGCCAATATTGGCGCGGACGCCATATTATTCCCCAATATAGAAAGTCGCGCAGATCTGCTGGAATGTCTGGAGGTGCTGGACGCGGCGGGTGGAAAAGATCTGCCGGTCATGGTCATCATAGAGACTCCATTGGCGGTTTTACATGCAGAAGAGATTGCCAGCGCATCCGATCGCATCGCCTGCCTGGTGATTGCCACCTCCGACTTGATATCCGAGCTACACGCAAGATCCACTCATGAGCGTACTGCATTGTTGACTAGTCTGTCATTGGTAGTTCTGGCGGCACGTGCGTATGACAGAGCAGTGATAGACGGAATCAATAGCGATCTTAAGGACATTGCAGGGTTTGAGTATGCATGTCGCATGGGACGTGATATGGGTTTTGACGGCAAGTCACTGGTGCATCCATCGCAGCTTGATTACAGCAACGATGCCTATACGCCCAAGCCATCTGAAGTGCGTTGGGCAAAAGAGGTGATCGAGGCGCTCACCAAAGCTAATGCTGCAGGTCGTGGCACCGTGCTGGTGAACGACAAGTTGGTGGAACATCACCACCTTGCCGCCGCCCGCCGGCTGTTGCACCTGAGCGACATGATAGAAAAACTGGAACAGCAGCTATGAGCAAAATTTCCGGAGGTAACTTTTTCGAGGATTTTCGTCTCGGCCAGATAATACACCACGCTACACCCCGCACCATCACCGATGGTGAGCGCGCACTATACATCGCACTTACCGGTGCTCGCCATGTGACACATTGCAACCTGCCAGTAGCGATAGCGCTGGGTTATCGCGCCATGCCCATGGATGATCTGCTGGTTTTCCATATCGCTTTTGGCAAAACAGTGCCGGATATCTCGGTGAATGCGGTGGCTAATCTCGGCTACGCCGATGTGCGCTTCACCGATCCTGTTTATGCGGGAGATACGCTCACCACCAGTTCTACTATCATCGGTCTCAAGCAAAACTCCAACGGCAAGTCCGGCGTCGTTTATGTACGCTCGGTCAGCAAAAACCAGCATGGACAGGAGGTATTGTCATGGGTGCGCTGGGTGATGGTTCATAAGAACAATATCAACGCGCCTGCGCCTGAAACAGTAATTCCGCAGTTGCCCGCCATGGTGTCGGTTGACCGTCTATGGGTGCCTGAGTTTATGGATGCCAAACATTGGAACACGGCTGCAAGCGGGAGCGCTAACTTGTGGGATGACTACCAGGTGGGAGAGCGCATCAATCATCCGTCAGGTGTGACCGTGGACGAAAGTGACCACACACTGGCTACCAAGCTTTACCAGAACAATGCGCGATTGCACTTCGATAGTCACATGATGAGTACGTCCTCCTTCGGCAAGCGTCTGATGTACGGGGGGCACGTCATTTCCGTATGCCGTGCGATGAGTTATGAGGGTTTGGAGAATGTGATCTCCATCGCCGCGATCAATGCCGGGATTCACTGCAATCCCAGCTTCGGAGGCGACACGTTTTATGCATGGACGGAAGTGCTGGAAAAATGGGAAATACCCGGACGCACTGATTTAGCCGCGTTGCGCCTGCGTTTGATTGGCCTGAAGAATCAGGTCGCTGAGGCATTGCAGCAAACGCATATAACGCAGGATGGTAAACAGCTGTATCACCCTGACGTGGTGCTTGACCTGGATTACACCGTGCTTATGCCACGTAAATAAGGAAATCTATGACACAAAATTTACATCCAAGCCAGGCCTTGTTCAGCGGTGAAAAGCCATTCCCACTGATTCCAAGCTGTGAGCATTTCGCCGGAAGTGAAAAGCTCATACTCAAGGCGCTATCGTTGCAAGACAGTCTGGGAGCTATCTTCGATATTACTTGCGATTGCGAGGATGGGGCTGCCGCAGGGCAAGAGCAGGCACACGCCGAGATGATCGTCCGTGTACTTAACAGCGATGCTAACAAACACAGGATGGCAGGCGCGCGTATACACGATTACACACACCCTTCCTGGAAGAAGGACGTGGATATTCTGGTCGGTGGCCTGGGTAGCGTGCTGGCGTATATCACTATCCCCAAATCCACCAGTGCAGCTCAGGGCGCTGAAATTATCGCATATATTCAAAAGGCTGCGATGTTTCACGGGGTGAGCTCTGCCATTCCTGTACATTTATTGATCGAGACTCATGGTGCGTTGCACGAAGTGCATCAGCTCGCAGCGCTACCTTGGGTGCAAGTGCTGGACTTCGGCTTGATGGATTTCGTCAGCGCACATCACGGCGCGATCCCGGCATCCGCAATGCGCAGCCCCGGACAGTTCGAGCATCGTCTGCTTGCCCGTGCAAAGACTAAAGTTGTGGCTGCGGCGCTGGCGCACGGCGTCGTTCCGGCGCATAACGTGACATTGGATCTGAAAAATGCAGAGACTACATTTGCCGATGCCAGTCGTGCACGCAATGAATTCGGTTTCATGCGCATGTGGAGCATCTATCCGACGCAGATACAGGCCATCGTGGATGCGATGAAGCCCGATTACAGCGAAGTGGAGGCGGGCGCCAATATCCTGTTGGCCGCTCAGGCCGCAGCATGGGGGCCTATCCAATACGAGGGTGAATTGCATGATAGGGCTACGTACCGTTATTTCTGGGAAGTATTGCAAAAAGCCAAACTTACCGGTGTTGATATTCCTGTTCGCGCAGCCGCAGCATTTTTTAGTTAAGGGTCATTTCAGTTAAGGATCATAGATGAAGCAATCTGCAGGGGCGCATTTTCGTGCGGCACTAGCGGCTGAAAAGCCGTTACAGATCATCGGTACTATCAATGCTTATCAGGCAATGATGGCGACCAAAACCGGTTATCAGGCGCTCTATCTTTCCGGCAGCGGTGTCGCTGCCGCATCGCTCGGTGTGCCTGATCTCGGCATCACCACCATGGAAGATGTGCTGATAGATGCACGGCGTATCACTGATGCTACAGATGTGCCGTTGCTGGTGGATATAGATACCGGGTTCGGCGGGGCATTCAATATAGCACGCACTATCAAATCCATGATCAATGCGGGAGTTGCTGCCGTGCATATCGAAGACCAGGTGCAGACCAAACGCTGCGGGCATCGTCCGAATAAAGCTGTCGTCAGTCAGGGCGAAATGGTGGACAGGGTCAAGGCTGCCGTAGATGCCAGGACAGACAAGGACTTTGTCATCATGGCACGTACCGATGCGCTGGCGATGGAAGGCCTGCAGTCCGCGATAGACCGTGCTTGTGCATACGTAGAAGCTGGTGCCGACATGATATTTCCAGAAGCGATTATCGAGCTCGGCATGTATCAGCAGTTTTCCACTGCGGCTAAAGTGCCTGTGCTGGCGAATATTACTGAATTCGGGACCACGCCAATGTTTACCGTCCGAGAATTGGCGGGTGCCGATGTCAGCATGGTGCTTTATCCGTTATCGGCATTTCGTGCCATGAACCAGGCGGCACTAAAGGTTTATGAGGCGGTACGCAATGATGGAACACAGCAGAATGTGCTGAGTACCATGCAAACTCGCGCTGAATTGTATGGATTTCTGGACTACTACGCTTTTGAAGCAAAACTTGATCAGTTGTTCAAGGAGGGAAAGTCGTGAATACGCTTGCAGCAGAACCCAAAAAGAAAAAAGGCGTGGCACTGGCAGGAGTGACAGCCGGCACTACTGCCATCTGTACTGTGGGGCATACCGGTAACGATTTGCATTACCGCGGTTACGATATTATCGAATTAGCCAAAAGCGCAACCTTTGAAGAAGTTGCCCATCTGCTGATACATGGTGAGTTACCCACCTCAAGCGAACTTGCGGCTTATCACCAAAGGTTGAAGGCGTTGCGCGGCCTGCCGGAGAAGTTGAGGATAGTGTTGGAGCAAATCCCTGCTTCGGCGCACCCTATGGATGTGATGCGCACCGGCTGCTCCATGCTGGGCAGCTTGCAGCCGGAAGCGGCGGACCGTAATACCCCGGCGGCCAAGGATCTGGGTGATCGACTGATCGCCTGTTTCGGCTCCATTCTGCTGTACTGGTATCACTACAGCCACAATGGCAAGCGTGTAGAGGTGGAAACAGACGATGATTCCATCGCTGCGCACTTTTTACACGTGCTGCATGGTCGCGGCCCTACAGATTTGCATATTGCTGCCATGAATGCTTCGTTGGTGCTGTATGCAGAGCATGAGTTCAACGCTTCGACTTTCGCGGCGCGGGTGGTGGCGGGGACGTTGTCGGATATGTATTCGTGCATCACCGCAGCCATAGGCGCATTGCGGGGTTCCAAGCATGGTGGTGCCAATGAGGCGGCGATGGGAATCATTCAACGCTATGGCAATGCCGAAGAAGCGGAGGTTGACATCATAAGCCGCATGGCAGCAAAAGAGATCATCATCGGCTTCGGCCATCCGGTGTATACCATCGCTGACCCAAGAAATGAGGCAATCAAGGAAGTTAGCAGAAAATTAAGCGAAGATAGCGGAAATATGACGCTTTTCGATGTGTCTTCACGAATAGAGTCCGTGATGTGGCGCGAGAAAAAAATGTTTCCCAATCTGGACTGGTACAGCGCCTCTAGCTACCACCTGATGGGCATTCCGACCGGCATGTTCACGCCGATATTCGTGATTTCGCGAACCAGCGGCTGGGTGGCGCACGTCATTGAACAGCGCATAGACAACAAGATCATTCGTCCCAACGCCGAGTACAACGGTCCGGCGAATCGCCCGTTCGTACCTATCGCAAATCGCTAGACTGCCAGCGATAAACATTGATGAAAGCCTCATGATGACTACACACATTTCCAATATCCGCCCCGAGCCTGATCAGGAACTGGTTGATATTGCCGATTATATTTACGATTACCAGATCACCAGTAGCGAAGCATTCGATACTGCGCGCAACTGCCTGATGGATACCCTGGGTTGCGGTTTTGAGGCTTTGGATTATCCGGCTTGTACCAAACTGCTGGGGCCGATAGTGCCTGGAACCGTGGTGCCTAATGGCGCAAAAGTACCCGGTACGCAGTTCCAACTTGACCCTGTGCTTGCCGCTTTCAATATCGGCGCCATGATTCGCTGGCTGGATTTCAACGATACATGGCTTGCTGCCGAATGGGGACACCCTTCCGACAATCTGGGCGGCATTCTGGCAACCGCTGACTGGCTTTCACGTACGTGTGTAGCACAAGGAAAATCACCGCTCACGGTAAAGGACGTGCTTACTGCCATGATCAAGGCGCATGAGATCCAGGGCGTACTGGCACTGGAGAACAGCTTTAATCGTGTGGGACTCGATCACGTGGTGCTGGTCAAAATCGCCTCAACCGCTGTGGTCACCGGTATGCTGGGAGGCAGCAAGCAGGACATCATTAATGCAGTTTCCAATGCCTGGATAGATGGCCAAAGCCTGCGTACCTATCGCCATAGCCCGAACACCGGCTCCCGCAAATCATGGGCGGCGGGTGATGCTACCAGTCGCGCTGTACGTTTGAGTTTGATGACCATGCAAGGCGAAATGGGTTACCCCTCTGCGTTGACGGCCAAAGGCTGGGGGTTCTACGATGTGTTGTTCAAGGGTAATGCGTTCAAGTTCCAGCGCGCCTATGGCTCGTATGTCATGGAGCAGGTATTGTTCAAAATATCCTTTCCTGCTGAGTTCCATGCGCAAACTGCTGTGGAGTGTGCAATCCAGCTATTCCCTGATGTCGGCGGCAAGTTGGATACGTTGGAAAAAATCGCCAGCATAGACAAGATCGTCATCACTACGCATGAGTCGGCCATCCGCATCATAGACAAACAAGGCCCGCTGGCGAATCCTGCTGACCGTGACCATTGTATTCAGTACATGGTCGCCATTGGCTTGCTCAAAGGTGGCCTTACCGCAGCCGATTACGAAGATGATGTTGCTGCCGACCCGCGCATAGACGCCTTGCGTGACAAGATGGTGTGCGAAGAATGGCTGGAATATACACAGGATTATCTTGATCCGGAAAAGCGTTCCATTGCCAATGCCATACAATTGTTTTTCAAGGATGGGAGCAAGTCTGATCGTGTCGCCGTGGAATATCCTATAGGACATCGCCGCCGGCGCAGCGAAGGAATTCCGCAATTGGTGAATAAGTTCAAGACCAACCTTGCCCGGCGATTTTCTACGGCACAGCAGGGGATGATCCTGCAGCTATGTCTGGATCAGAAAAAGCTGGAAGCTACACCGGTGCATGTATTTGTGGACATGATGGTAAATTGATGGCGTCGAATCGCGCCTGATACAATAAGCATTATTGTTGCAGGGTTACTCATGGCGACACCAAACATCAAAGGGTATCCACCGCTTGTAAGCCGTTCCGATAGAGCAAAACAAAACGGTCACCGCAGCGTGATTGTTTGGTTCACCGGCCTCTCCGGCGCGGGAAAATCAACGCTCGCACACGCAGTGGAAGGGCGTTTGCATAAGCTGGGCTGCCGCACTTTTGTGCTGGATGGTGACAATGTACGGCACGGCTTATGTTCCGACCTCGGGTTTGCTAAAGCCGACCGCAGTGAAAATGTACGACGCATAGGTGAAATGTCAAAGCTGTTTATCGAGGCCGGTGTGATCACTTTAACGGCGTTTATTTCACCGTATCAGGATGATAGAAACAAGGTGCGTGCTCTGGTGGAGGCGGAAGATTTTCTGGAAATCTATTGTCATTGCCCTCTGGAGGTATGCGAACAACGTGACGTAAAAGGGCTTTACGTAAAAGCCCGTAGCGGGGAAATAGAGGAATTTACCGGCATTTCATCCCCCTATGAATCCCCGGCGTCGCCGGAATTGCTGTTGAATACTTCTTTGCAGTCGCTGGATGAATGCGTGGATAAAGTCCTTGCGCTCCTGCAACAGCGCGGCATCATCAACTGCTAAAAATCGCCGGGCAATTGTTTTCTTCGGCCTATCGGGCCTACTGTTCTTCTATGCCCAACTCCTGCACTTTACGCGTCAGAGTATTACGTCCCATCCCTAACAGTTGAGATGCCTCTATGCGCCTGCCGCCGGTATGGGCCAATGTTTTTGTGATCAAGGTACGCTCGAACTGATGCGTCAGCGTTTCCAGAATGTTGGCATCGCCGCGATTAAGCATGGCGGTCAGCTCCTGCTCCAAGCCAGTGTGCCAGTCAGTCGTCGCAGTGACATCTGTGTTACTGGTTTCGCGTAATTCAGGCGGCAGATCCGCAACGTCCACGTTTTGCCCGGGTGCCATAACGGTCAGCCAGTGGCATACGTTTTCCAACTGTCGTACATTGCCTCCCCAATTGAGCGAAGTCAGATAGCGTAGCGCGGCTGCAGTCGGCTGTTTGGGCTCTACTCCTAATGACAGTGCGCTTTGCTGTAAAAAGTGCCGCGTCAGCGGCGTGATATCTTCTCTTCTTTCACGCAACGGGGGCAACCTTAAGCGAATCACATTCAAGCGATGGAACAAATCGTCGCGGAATAATCCTTGTCTTACCCGTTCTTCCAGATCCTGATGGGTCGCTGTGATAATGCGCACATTCACTTTGACGGGCTGATGTCCGCCTACGCGATAGAACTGCCCATCGCTCAGCACACGCAAAAGCCGGGTCTGCAGGTCAGGCGGCATGTCTCCGATCTCATCCAGAAACAACGTGCCGGTATCAGCCTGCTCGAAGCGACCCCGACGCATTGCCTGTGCCCCGGTAAATGCACCGCGCTCATGACCGAATAATTCAGATTCCAGCAAGTCTTTGGGAATGGCTGCAGTGTTGATGGCGATAAAAGGATTGCTGGCGCGCGGGCTGTGGCGATGCAACGCCATCGCCACCAACTCTTTGCCTGTGCCTGATTCGCCGTTGATGAGCACGGTGGCATTGGAGCGCGATAAACGACCAATGGCGCGAAACACTTCCTGCATGGTGGGAGCCTGACCGATGATTTCCGGGGTTGCTTCCATCACCTGCGTTTCCACGCTTTCGCGCTCACTTTCCTCGACGGCGCGGCGGATGATGTCTATTGCCTGATCCACATCAAATGGCTTGGCCAGGTATTCGAATGCACCACCCTGAAAAGCGGAAACTGCGCTTTCAAGGTCGGAATAGGCGGTCATGATAATGAACGGCACATCGGCAAACTTTTGCTTGATTGCCTGCAGCAGATCAAGCCCCGAGCCTCCCGGCATGCGTATATCGCTGACCACGACTTGTGGCTCCGATATTTCCAGCTCGGCCAAAGCTTCTGGAACAGAAGTGAAAGATTTGAAAGGCATGTCCGTACGTCCGAGCGCTTTTTCGAATACCCAGCGGATGGATTTGTCGTCGTCAATGATCCAGATTGGCTTCATTTTTTTTCCTGATATTTAGTTGATTTTGTATTTGTTTCAATTGGCAGAAGAATGGTAAAGCAAGTGCGCCCCGGCGCGCTTTCACACTCGATCATGCCATGGTGCTGCGTAATGAAATTTTGTGCCAGAGTTAATCCCAGGCCAGTACCACCTTCACGGCCCGATACCAGAGGATAGAAAATGCGTTCGCGTATGGCTTCGGGAATACCGGGACCGTTATCTATGATTTGCAGTTTGATTGCGACGCGATAGCGTTTTTTAGCGAGAGTTACCTGACGTTCGGAGCGCGTTCGGAGCGTAATCTCGCCTTTTTCCGGCATTGCCTGCACAGCATTACGCGTGATATTGAGCACTGCCTGGATAAGCTTTTCCTTATCGCCCACAATATCGGGCAGGCTAAGATCGTAATCACGCTTGACTACAATATTTTGAGAGGATTCGGCCAGCAGCAGGCTGCGTACGCGTTCCAATACTTCATGTATATTGGTCAGTTCGTACTTGGGGATCTGGTGTGGTGCAAGCAGTCTATCCATCAGTTTTTGTAGCCTATCAGCTTCTTTGATGATGACTTGCGTGTATTCGCGCAATCCGGGCTGGGGCAGTTCTCCTTCCAGCAATTGCGCCGCTCCCCGCAGGCCTCCCAAGGGATTACGTATTTCGTGCGCGAGGTTGCGCAACAGTTCGGCATTGGCTTGCTGCTGTATCAGCATACGCTCTTCACGCGCTATTCGTAGCTGCTGATCCATTTGCAGGAATTCGAGTACCAGACTGGCGGAAGAAGCCTCCATCGGCGTCACGATGCAGGTGACTGACAAGGTGAGGTGGCGGTAGGTGGTGATCAGGAATTCGTGTTCACGATACGGGCTTTGTTTTGCCAGAGCGTTATTGACAGCAAGTGTCAGCACCTCTGCATCAAGAAATAATTGTCTCACCGTCATCCCCACAATTTGACTGCGACTGACAGCGAACATCACTTCGGCAGCGGGGTTGACATAGGAGATACGCTGCTCACTGTCCAGCAATAATGTGGCAGTGGCGAGGTACTCGAGACCGGAGAAATCGGGAGGGGTAAGATAAACCATAAGTTAGATTAGCAAGAGCCGCGCCAGAATTTGCGATGCGCGTAAAAAAACACTACTTGATACTGGATAGTTCTTTTTCCAGCATATTGATATTTTGCTGATGTAGCGTGATATCGGGGGTCTTATTGGATTTTTGTGCTTCTTCCAGCGCCTTGTGCTCACTATTCAATTCATCCTGCAAAATCTGTCGACGGGTGCCATCGCGTTGTTGTTGCGTGGCGGCATCAACTTTGGGGAAGTCTGTTGGCGTAGGGCTGTTTTTAATGAATTTTGTGGTTTTTGACGATTCTGCTTCTGCCTCCCCGAAGCATTCCCCTTGGGCATGATTTCGGGTGGACTGCAAAGGTACATTGGCAATCATGACGGAATTACCTACCTTGCCATAAGAGCAGGTTTGCGCAACAGCGATAGTGGTAAAGCAAAGTCCGAAAAAAAACAATAGTGTTTTCATATATGCAGTTTAGTGGAGATTGACGCTGAGGCCAATAAAAAAGGCGGAGATTTTCATCCCCGCCCTCATCTTGCCGCGTTATAAATTAGCAGCTGTAGTACATATCAAACTCAATTGGATGCGTGGTCATGCGGAAGCGCGTAACTTCCTGCATTTTCAGCTCAATATAGGCATCAAGCATATCGTTTGAGAACACGCCGCCACGGGTGAGGAACTCGCGATCCTTGTCCAGATATTCCAGTGCCTGCTCAAGGCTGGAACATACGGTTGGAATTTGTGCATCTTCTTCAGGCGACAAATGGTAGAGGTCTTTAGTCGCTGGTTCGCCAGGATGTATCTTGTTTTGCACGCCATCGAGACCGGCCATCATCAATGCAGAGAAAGCCAGATATGGGTTGGCGATAGGATCAGGGAAGCGTGCTTCGATACGACGCGCCTTGTCTGACTGTACATAAGGTACGCGGATAGAAGCCGAACGGTTACGGGCAGAGTAGGCCAGTTTCACTGGAGCCTCGAAGCCTGGAACAAGACGCTTGTAAGAGTTGGTGCCAGGATTGGTGATGGCATTCAGTGCACGTGCGTGCTTGATGATGCCGCCTATGTAATATAGTGCAAAGTCACTCAGTCCTGCGTAGCCATTGCCTGCAAAGAGATTCTTGCCATCTTTCCAGATGGATTGGTGCACATGCATGCCGGAGCCGTTGTCGCCAACGATAGGCTTAGGCATGAAAGTAGCCGTCTTGCCATACTGATGTGCAACGTTCAATACCACATATTTCAGGATCTGCGTCCAGTCGGCACGCTTGGTGAGGGAAGAAAACAGGGTGCCGATTTCACACTGTCCTGCAGTTGCCACTTCGTGGTGGTGCACTTCAACGGGTACGCCCATTTCTTCAAGTGCGATACACATGGCAGAACGGATATCCTGCAGTGAATCCACAGGAGGAACCGGGAAATAGCCGCCCTTGACGGCAGGACGGTGACCGATATTACCACCTTCTATTATGTTGGCTGAAGCCCATGCAGCTTCATCGGCATTGATCTTGACTGAACTGCCGGACATGTCGGCACTCCATGTTACGGAGTCGAAAATAAAGAATTCTGGTTCCGGGCCGAAGTAGGCGGTGTCGCCAATGCCGGATGATTTGAGGTAGGCCTCTGCGCGCTTGGCGATGGAGCGTGGGTCGCGGTCATAGCCTTCACCGGTTTCCGGTTCGAGCACGTCGCAAGTCAGGATCAGCGTTGGTTCATCGAAAAAAGGATCGATGTTGGCCGTATCCGGGTCAGGCATCAGTTGCATGTCAGAAGCGTTGATGCCTTTCCAGCCGGCGATGGAAGAGCCGTCAAATGCGTGCCCTTCGGTAAACTTTTTTTCATCGAAGGCAGAAACTGGCACGCTCACGTGCTGCTCCTTACCGCGAGTGTCAGTGAAGCGAAAGTCAACGAAACGAATATCGTTGTCCTTGATCATTTTCATTACGTCAGCGACTGCCATTTGTATCTCCTGAATTTGTTGTGGTTAAAAGTAAGACTAGGTTATGAGGTAGCATAAAACGTGCCACGCGAATTACGATGAAATGCCATTTTCCCACAGGCATAAACGAAATAAAACCAAAACATGACGCACCAATAAAGTGCAACCAAAATTTTTCTGCACCAATCACGTGCCAGCTGAAGCATGCCGTTTGTCGAGGGTATAATGCAAATATTATCTGGATTAGGAAAGTATCATGAACTCACTTAGTAAAACTTTGGAAGAAGCCAAGCAGGTTGCATTGGCAAATGATTTGCCTTACTCGGGTGCACTGACGCCGCAGCAAGCACAGGAGGTTTTGCAATCAGCACCGCATGCCAAGCTGGTGGATGTGCGTAGCAGACAGGAGCTGGATCTGGTCGGGCGTATACCTGGTGCGGAACATATTGAATGGTCTTATTATCCTGACTGGAAGCCGAATCCTGATTTTCTTGCTCAGCTGACAATGCAGGTGGACAAGGAATCGCTGGTCATGTTTATCTGCCGCAGCGGCGGCCGCTCCCATAATGCAGCAACAGCAGCTCAGCAGGCGGGCTACACCGAAAGCTACAATGTACTGCAAGGATTCGAAGGTGAGCCCAATCGCGAAAAGCAGCGAGGAAAAACCAATGGCTGGAAAGCAGCGGGATTGCCTTGGAGTAATTAAGTGACAGATAAATATGCTGTCATCGGTAACCCCGTTGAGCACAGCAAGTCACCTGAGATCCACGCGGCTTTTGCCAGGCAAACCCGGCAGGATATAAGCTATGAGCGCGTTCTTGCGCCAATAGATACTGAGGACGGTTTTTCCAAAACGGTGGACCGTTTGATTGCGCAAGGTTATAAAGGTGCGAACGTTACCGTGCCTTTCAAATACAGCGCTTTCCTGAAAACGAGTAAACGAGATACCCCTCGTGCAGAATTCGCGAGGGCTATCAATACGCTCAGCTTTTGCAATGGCGAGATTTCTGGCGACAATACAGATGGTGTGGGATTGGTAACTGACATCAGCAAAAATCTTGGCTTTGATATAAAGGGTAAGAAGGTGTTATTGGTTGGAGCAGGCGGTGCCGCATTTGGCGTACTCGGACCGTTGCGGGAACAGTCACCTATGCAACTGATCATTTCCAATAGAACCTTTGCCAAAGCTGAGGAAGCTGCAAAAATTCTGGCACCGCTTGCTAAACTTCGAGCTGATGATACCGAGGTGCTAGCCAAATGCTTTGAGGAGTTAAATGGCTGCAGCTTCGATTTGGTTATCAATGCTACTTCAAGCAGCCTGAATGATGAACTTCCAGCGATCCCTGACAGCGTTTTCGCCCCCGGTGCACTGGCTTATGACATGATGTATGGTCGCGAAACACCTTTTATGAAATTCGCACGCACGCACGGCGCTCAAGTCGCAGACGGTTTGGGCATGCTGGTGGAGCAGGCTGCCGAAGCCTTTTTTATCTGGCGAGGTGTGCGACCCGATACCGCTCCCGTGATCGCTCAACTTCGTTCTGCATGAAACGTCGCACTTCGCCTTCTTTGCTCTGGCGCCTGGTGCTATGGGCGGCGCTGTTGCTGCTTGTCTATCAGGTCTGGCTTTTTCTGCATGTGTGGTGGTGGGTTGATCATAATCCTGACAGCAGTGCCTTCATGGTCGCACAGGAAAAAGTGTTGCAAACCAAAAATCCGGATGCCGAGATCCAGCATCGTTGGGTGCCTTACAACCGTATTTCCAATAATCTCAAACGTGCCGTGATTGCCGCAGAAGATGCGAAATTCGTGGACCACGAAGGTTTTGACTGGGATGGCATGCAAAAGGCCTACGAAAAGAATGTGAAAAAAGGCAAAATCATCGCAGGTGGATCTACTATCAGCCAGCAACTTGCCAAAAACCTGTTCTTATCAGGTCGCCGCACTCCCTGGCGCAAGCTGGAAGAAGCGATGATCACGGTGATGCTGGAGAATATGATGAGCAAACGCCGTATTCTTGAGATATATCTGAATAGTATCGAATGGGGAAATGGTGTCTTCGGAGCTGAAGCTGCTGCTAGACACTACTATCATGTCAGTGCTGCCGGACTGGATACCGAGCAAGCTGCGCAACTGGCAGCTATGGTTCCAAATCCCCGGTTTTACGACAGCCATCGTGTAGCGCGAGGGCTGGCAAAAAAAACCGGGATTATTCTTGCCCGAATGAATAGTGCAGAAGTGCCTTAGATGCGGCTTGCAACAAGAATTTCAGCAGAGAAAAAGGCTTAAAATCGGTATATACATATAAATATAACCATCGTAAGATATTAGACTCGTGATTTGTCTAGATTGTGTAGGAGTTATTTTGTTATCCGAAGACTTACTTGTAGAAAAACATATAGACGCCCATAAGGCTACTCCCGGCGGCTTGTTGCCCTTGCTTCACAGTATTCAGGATGACATTGGCTACATCCCAGAGCACAGTTATAAGTTGATTTCCAAGGCACTTAATATTTCGGTTGCTGAGGTGCATGGTGTGGTGAGCTTTTATCACCATTTCATAACTACTCCTCCCGGTCAGCATGTTCTGCATATCTGCAGAGCCGAATCCTGTCAGGCGATGGGGTCCACGGAACTGGAAGCTCATGCCAAAACTGTATTGAATGTTGAATATCACCAGACCACCAAAGATGGCGCAATTTCCATGGAGCCCGTCTATTGTCTGGGTAACTGTGCGCTTTCACCTGCAGTCATGCTGGACGAAAAAGTATATGGTCGGGTCAGCAAGGCCAGACTGGATGCCCTGCTTACTTCATCAAGGAAGCCCAAATGAGTACCCGGCTATACATACCACGTGACTCGTCAGCACTTTCCCTGGGCGCGGACGAGATTGCTGCAGCAATTCAGGCCCACGCAGGCACTACGGTTGACATTGTCCGTAACGGTTCTCGCGGCATGTACTGGCTGGAGCCCATGATAGAGGTGGTTACCGCAAAAGGGCGTATCGCTTACGGGCCGGTCGCGCCTGAAGATATCAAAGGGCTGTTCGACAATGATTTCCTGAATGGCGGGGAACACCCCCTACGTTTGGGTGTGACGGATGAACTGCCATGGCTGAAGAAGCAGGAGCGCCTAACTTTTTCGCGCGTTGGTATTACCGACCCGGTTTCAGTGAGTGATTATGTGGCGCATGAGGGATATCGCGGCTTGTGTAAGGCGCTGGAACTTGCCCCTGCGGCCATCGTGCAGGAAGTCACGGATAGCGGTTTGCGAGGACGGGGCGGAGCGGCTTTCCCCACCGGCATTAAATGGAAGACTGTGCTGGGATGCACTGCGCAGCAAAAGTACATCGTATGCAATGCCGACGAAGGCGATTCCGGTACCTATTCCGACCGCATGATCATGGAAGGCGACCCGCTGGTACTGATTGAAGGGATGACCATTGCCGGTCTCGCAGTCGGCGCAGATCAGGGCTATATCTATCTCAGGTCGGAATACCCGGACGCGCTTGTCGTACTGAATGAAGCGATAAAGAACGCCTATGCGGCAGGCTATCTGGGTGACGACATCCTTGGTAGCGGTCATCGCTTTCATCTGGAAGTCCGCCGCGCTGCCGGTGCATATATCTGCGGCGAGGAGACCTCATTGCTGGAAAGTCTGGAAGGCAAGCGCGGCGTGATTCGCTTCAAACCGCCACTACCAGCGATAGAAGGGCTGTTCGGCAAACCGACCGTGGTCAACAATGTGATCTCGTTGGCGACCGTGCCCATCATACTGGATAAAGGAGCTGCCTTTTACCGTGATTACGGCATGGGTCGTTCGCGCGGTACGCTGCCTATCCAGCTTGCTGGCAATATAAAATATTGCGGCCTGGTTGAGAAGGCTTTCGGCATTACGCTACGCGAGCTATTGTACGATTACGGCGGCGGTTCGGCATCCGGGCGTCCTATCCGCGCAGTGCAGGTCGGTGGCCCACTGGGTGCCTATCTGCCGGAATCTCAATTCGACACCCCGCTGGATTACGAGAAATTCAGCGAGATCTGGGCAGTGCTGGGACATGGCGGTATCGTTGCATTCGACGATACCGTGGACATGGCCAGGATGGCGCGCTATGCATTTGAATTCTGCGCCATAGAATCCTGCGGCAAGTGTACTCCGTGCAGAATAGGGTCGACGCGCGGTGTCGAGGTGATGGATAAGATCATTGCCGGCACGCAGCCAGAAAAAAACGCCAAACTGGTACGTGACTTAAGCGATACCATGCTCAATGGCTCTTTATGCGCACTGGGTGGCATGACGCCATACCCGGTACTGAGCGCGATCAACCATTTTCCAGAAGACTTTGGCCTGCAACAGCATGAACTTGCTGCCTAACTGACAGGTCAAAAAATCAAGGAGATATGCATCATGGATAACCACATCATGAACGACCAGACCGATTACGGCACACCGGCCAAGACCAGCGACAAGCAGGTCACGCTGAACATAGACGGGCAGCAGGTCACCGTACCTGCTGGCACTTCCATCATGCGCGCAGCCATGGCTGCCGGTGTCAGCGTACCAAAGCTGTGTGCGACCGATAGTCTGGAGCCGTTTGGTTCATGTCGCCTGTGTCTGGTGGAGATTGAAGGCCGGAAAGGTTACCCGGCATCATGCACCACACTGGTGGACGATGGATTGAAAGTCCATACCCAAACGTCAAAACTGGCCGACATCAGGCGCGGCGTGATGGAACTGTATATTTCGGATCACCCGCTTGATTGCCTGACCTGTGCCGCCAATGGTGATTGCGAATTGCAGGACATGGCCGGTGCAGTGGGTTTGCGTGAAGTGCGTTATGGCTATGACGGCGACAACCATCTCAAGGCAGAAAAAGACGAATCCAACCCATACTTTACCTTCGACCCTTCCAAGTGCATCGTTTGTTCCCGTTGTGTACGTGCTTGCGAAGAGACCCAGGGTACTTTTGCGCTGACCATCCAGGGGCGCGGTTTTGAATCCAAAGTGGCTTCCGGTACCGAGAACTTCCTAGATTCCGAATGTGTATCGTGTGGCGCTTGCGTGCAGGCATGCCCGACAGCGACGCTGATGGAAAAGTCAGTGATCGACCACGGTGTGCCTGAACATAGCGTTACCACCACCTGCGCCTATTGCGGCGTTGGTTGCTCATTCAATGCCGAGATGAAGGGCGAACAAGTGATCCGCATGGTGCCCAATAAGAACGGCGGCGCAAACCATGGGCACTCATGTGTGAAAGGCCGTTTTGCATGGGGGTATGCCACGCACAGCGACCGTATGACCAAACCCATGATACGCAAGAGCATCAAAGACCCATGGCAGGAAGTCTCTTGGGAAGAAGCGATCAGTTACGCAGCAAGCGAACTGACCCGCATCAAGGAAAAATACGGCAAGGAATCCATAGGCGCGATCACCTCGTCGCGTTGCACCAACGAAGAAGTGTACGTAGTACAGAAACTTGTGCGTGCAGTATGGGGCACCAATAATGTGGATACTTGCGCTCGCGTCTGTCATTCACCTACCGGTTATGGCCTGAAACAGACGCTGGGCGAATCGGCCGGTACGCAGACCTTTGATTCGGTGATGCAATCGGACGTCATCATGGTCATCGGTGCCAATCCTACTGATGGTCATCCGGTATTCGCATCGCAAATGAAGCGCAGGCTGCGTCAAGGTGCCAAACTCATCATCGCTGATCCACGTGCCATTGATCTGGTGTCATCTCCACACATCAAAGCAGACTATCACCTCAAACTGCGTCCGGGCACGAATGTGGCGCTGATTTCTGCCATGGCACATGTGATCGTGACCGAAGGTCTGGCAGATGAGGCATTTGTAAAAGAGCGCTGCGAATGGGATTCTTATGTGGCATGGCGGGATTTTGTGTCAAAACCGGAAAATTCGCCGGAAGCACTGGAAGAAGAGCTGAGCATTCCGGCTGCACAATTACGTGCAGCCGCCAGATTGTATGCAACCGGCGGCAACGCCGCGATCTATTACGGCCTTGGCGTGACTGAACATAGCCAGGGTTCGACCATGGTGATGGGTATCGCCAATCTGGCCATGGCGACTGCCAACATCGGGCGCGAAGGGGTGGGCGTCAATCCGCTGCGCGGTCAGAACAATGTGCAGGGCTCTTGCGATATGGGATCCATGCCGCATGAATATCCCGGTTACCGGCATGTGTCGGATGTGGAAGCTCGCGCCCAATTTGAATCTGCATGGGGTAGACCGCTCAGCGACGACCCCGGCCTGCGTATTCCCAACATGCTGGATATGGCATCAGAAGGCACATTCAAAGGGCTGTATTGCAACGGAGAAGACATCGCGCAATCCGACCCGGATACGCAGCATGTGACGCATGCCCTGGAATCAATGGAATGCGTCATCGTTCAGGATCTGTTCCTCAACGAGACCGCAAAATTTGCACACATATTCTTCCCCGGTGCTTCCTTCCTGGAGAAAAGCGGCACGTTTACCAATGCAGAGCGCCGCATCTCCCCGGTGCGCCGCGTGATGACCCCGAAGAACGGTTATGAAGACTGGGAAGTCACAGCCATGCTATCTGCTGCCATGGGCTATCCGATGGAGTATAAGCATGCTTCCGACATCATGGATGAAATCGCGCGGCTGACCCCGACGTTCAAGGGTGTCAGCTTCAAGAAGCTTGATGAACTTGGCAGTATTCAGTGGCCGTGCAACGACGAACATCCGCAAGGTACGCCAGTGATGCACGTGGACGAGTTCGTGCGCGGCAAGGGCAAATTCTTCTTGACGCAATATGTGCCTACGGACGAACGCGTCACCAAGAAATATCCATTGATCATGACCACCGGACGTATTCTGTCCCAATACAACGTCGGTGCGCAGACCAGACGCACGCAGAATGTCGCCTGGCATAAAGAAGACCTGATCGAGATACATCCGCACGACGCAGAAGAGCGCGGTATCAAACAAGGCGACTGGGTTGGCATTGCCAGCCGCGCAGGCGACACTGTGCTCAGAGCTCTACTCAGCGAACGTGTGCAACCGGGCGTGGTTTATACCACGTTCCACCATCCTGAGTCAGGTGCCAATGTAATCACCACAGACAATTCCGACTGGGCCACCAATTGCCCTGAATTCAAAGTGACTGCAGTTCAGGTTACTCGGGTCAATCAGTTATCGGAATGGCAGAAGCAGTATCAGGAATTCAGTGATGAACAGATTGCGTTTGCCAATACCCAGCAGGATGAGATCCGAATTGGGTAATGGCTGTGAAAACTCCCGGTGAGCGTATAGCGACGGCAGCGACATCCAGTAGTCATCAGGTGCTTAAATGGAAAGAAGGCCAAATCCAAACACTGGATGATTGTGTGGCGGAGGAAGTGCCGATCGCCATGGTGTATAACGGCATTTCCCATGCCGTGATGCTGGCGACTCCCCAGGACCTGGAAGATTTTGCAGTCGGTTTTTCGTTATCGGAATGCATCATCAACAGCCCCAAGGAAATACACGATATCGAGCTTGTAAGTCAGCCCAACGGCATAGAATTGCAAATCGACATGGCGCCGGAACGTTTTCAGATGTTGAAGCAGCGTCGCCGCAGCATTACTGGAAGAACCGGTTGCGGATTATGCGGTGCAGAGAGCCTGGATCAGGCGATGCGCATCCCATCCAACGTCGTCAATATCGCTGATCGTATCTCCAGTCAGTCCATTTATAGGGCGCACCAGAATATCAGGCACGAGCAGAAGCTGGAGGCGATGACCGGGGCCACCCATGCATGCGCATGGGTCAAGCCTAATGGGGATATCGAGTTGATACGCGAGGATGTGGGCAGGCATAATGCACTGGATAAACTGATAGGTGCCAGAGCAAGGTCGCGCAGCACCAGCCCAGGGTTTGTGCTAACTACCAGCCGAGCCAGTTATGAAATGGTGCAAAAAGTCGCTACCGCCGGTATTTCCATTCTGGTCGCTGTCTCGGCACCGACCGGTCTGGCGATCAGGATCGCCGAGGCTTGCGGCGTCACCCTGGTGGGTTTTGCGCGCAATCAGCAACATGTGGTTTATAGTCACCCTGAAAGGATCCTGCATAAGGCATTAGTATGAGTACAGAACGTCTAGTCACTATGGCAAATCAGATCGGCGATTTTTTTCAGGCCAATCCTGATTCAGCAGAAGCAAAAAAAGAGATCGCCGGGCATTTGAAAAAATTCTGGGCTCTGAGCATGCGTAAGCAACTTGTCGCACATATTGAATGTAATCAAGCACAGGGTGCCGGGCTGAATCCTATCGTCGGTGAGGCGATCAAGGAGAACGTGACTTCGCTTACGATGTGATCTGCCAATAACCCGGAATGATTGATTCGAAAGCGGCTTAAAGCATAGTTTTTAAATATGCTCCGGTATGGCTTGCCGGATTATTCGCCACCTGTTCCGGCGTTCCTTCGGCAATGATCAATCCGCCGCCTTCACCACCTTCAGGCCCCATATCCACCACCCAGTCTGCTGTTTTGATCACATCCAGATTGTGTTCAATCACCACCAAGGTGTTGCCGTGGTCGCGCAAACGATGGATTACGTCCAATAGCAATTGAATGTCGGCGAAATGCAGTCCGGTAGTGGGTTCATCCAGAATATACAGGGTGCGGCCGGTATCGCGTTTGGATAATTCCAGTGCCAATTTGACACGTTGCGCTTCGCCGCCGGAGAGCGTGGTGGCGGATTGCCCCAGTGTGATATAGCCCAGCCCCACGTCCAGCAGGGTTTTCAATTTGCGTGCGACCACCGGCACCGGATTGAAAAACTCGTGAGCTTGTTCTACCGTCATACCCAACACTTGGTGGATGTTTTTACCCTTGTACTGAATCTCCAGTGTTTCACGGTTGTAGCGATGGCCTTTACATACGTCGCAGGGCACATAGATATCCGGCAGGAAATGCATTTCCACGCGGATCACCCCATCGCCCTGGCAGGCTTCGCAGCGTCCGCCTTTCACATTGAATGAATATCTGCCGGGCCCGTAACCCCGCATCCTGGATTCGGGCACTCCGGAAAACAGCTCGCGGATAGGAGTAAACAGCCCGGTGTAAGTGGCAGGATTGGAGCGCGGCGTACGGCCTATGGGTGACTGATCCACATCCACCACTTTGTCGAAAAATTCCATGCCGTGTATCGCCTGAAATGGTGCGGGTTCTGTGCTTGAACCATAGAGATGCTGTGCTACCGAGCGGTACAAGGTATCGTTTACCAGCGTTGATTTGCCTGAGCCGGAAACACCGGTGACACATACCAATAGCCCGACCGGCAGGTTGAGCGTGACATCTTTCAAGTTGTTGCCTGATGCGCCCAATAATTTCAGCATGCGTTTGGCATCGGGCACATGACGTTTTTTGGGGATGCTGATTTTTTTGGTGCCTGAGAGATACTGTCCGGTGAGGGAATCCGGATTTCCCATCACTTCCTGAGGCGTCCCCTGAGCCACGATGTGACCACCATGCTCACCCGCCCCTGGGCCGATATCTACGACGTAATCTGCAGACAGAATGGCATCCTGATCATGTTCAACCACGATCACGGTGTTGCCTATATCGCGCAGGTGGCGCAAGGTATCGAGCAGACGGTCATTATCGCGTTGATGCAGGCCGATGGACGGTTCATCCAGTACGTACATGACACCGGTAAGACCTGAACCGATTTGCGAAGCAAGTCTGATGCGTTGCGCTTCGCCGCCGGAAAGTGTTTCTGCCGAGCGCGACAGCGACAGGTAATCCAGTCCGACATTGGTGAGGAATAACAAGCGACTGATGACTTCCTTGACGATCTTGTCGGCGATGGCGAGCTTTTGTCCGGATAACTTAAGCCTACCAAAGAAAGTGAGTGCCTGCTTCAACGGCGCTTCGCAAATCTCATGGATATTTTTATCGCCGACCTTTACATGCCGCGCTTCGATGCGCAAACGTGTGCCGCCGCATTCAGGGCAAGGTTTGGAGTTCAAGTATTTAGCCAGTTCTTCGCGTACCATCGCTGAATCGGTCTCATGGTAGCGGCGCTCCAGATTGTGCAGTATGCCCTCAAAGCTATGGCTGCGTATGCTGGGCTTGCCGCGTTCGTTGAGATAGGTGAAGGGGATCACTTCGCGTGCGCTACCATTGAGAATGACATCCTGAGCCGAATCAGACAATTTCTCGAACGGTGTTTCAACATCGAAACCGTAATATGCGGCCAGACTTTGCAACATCTGGAAATAGAACTGGTTACGCTTGTCCCAGCTTTTGATGGCACCTGAAGCCAGCGACAGATGAGGGAAAGCCACCACACGTTTGGGGTCAAAAAAACTGATATTTCCCAGACCATCGCATTTGGGGCAGGCGCCCATCGGGTTATTGAAAGAGAATAGGCGCGGTTCCAGTTCCTGCAGTGCATAAGTACATATCGGGCAGGCGAATTTAGCGGAAAAGATATGTTCCACATTGCTATCCATTTCCACTGCCAGCGCGCGGCCATCTGCCAGGCGTAATGCTGTTTCAAAAGACTCTGCCAAACGCTGCTTCAGGTCTGCTTTGACTTTTACTCTATCGATCACCACATCCAAATTATGCTTGGTGGTTTTGGCGAGCTTTGGCGGGTTATCCAATTCATAGATGCTGCCGTCAACGCGCACCCGCACAAAGCCCTGGCCGCGCAGCTCGTCGAACAGTTCGATCTGCTCGCCTTTGCGGTTGGCTACCACCGGCGCGAGTATCATCAGTTTGGTATCTTCCGGTAGAGCTAATACGCTATCCACCATCTGCGACACGGTCTGTGCCTCTAATTTAATACCATGCTCCGGGCATTCCGGGTCGCCGGCACGTGCGAACAGCAGGCGCAGATAATCGTGGATCTCGGTGACCGTGCCCACGGTAGAGCGCGGGTTATGCGAGGTGGATTTCTGTTCGATGGAGATGGCCGGCGACAAGCCCTCGATCAAGTCCACATCCGGTTTGTCTATGCGTGCCAGAAACTGCCTGGCATAAGCGGAGAGGGACTCCACATAGCGGCGCTGACCTTCCGCATACAGCGTATCGAACGCCAGCGAAGATTTTCCAGAACCGGACAGGCCGGTGATCACAATCATTTTGTCACGGGGCAGATCCAACGAAACATTTTTAAGATTGTGCGTGCGTGCGCCGCGTATGCGTATAAATTCCATGTATCGTGCTTATCAGTAGTCTGACGAGAGAGTGGTCAACCTGCTAATATACGCAATATTCAGGCCTATACTCAACTAGATTTTTCAAAAGTTATTTCATCATGCAATTGTCCGAAAAAATGACCCCACTGGAACTTCGTGCCAGCATGAGTTTGGCCTCGATTTATGGCCTGCGCATGTTGGGCATGTTCATGATTCTGCCCATTTTTGCTATCTATGCAGCAAAGATGCCAGGCGGGGCGGACCACACACTCATCGGCCTTGCTCTTGGCGCATACGGCTTGACGCAGGCGCTGCTGCAGTTGCCCTTCGGCATTGCTTCCGACCGCTATGGCCGCAAGCGCGTGATCTATTTCGGGCTGTTATTGTTTGCCCTAGGCAGCTTTGTTGCGATGACGGCAGATAATATCTACATCATCATCCTCGGCCGCGCGATTCAGGGTGCGGGCGCCATTTCAGCCGCTGTCACAGCACTGGTGGCCGACCTGACCCGTGAAGAACACCGTACCAAAGCAATGGCGATGATAGGCGGCACCATAGGCGTGACTTTCGCCCTGTCTTTGGTCGCAGGCCCTGCATTGGGGCAATGGATAGGCCTGACCGGAATTTTTGGGCTGACCGGCATATTAGCTTTACTGGCGATGCTGGTGGTTCGGTTCGTGATCCCGGATCCTGCCGTCAGTCACTTTCATTCCGATGCGCAAGCCAGTGCAGGCAAGTTGAAAGAAGTGCTGCAGAACCCGCAACTGCTACGTTTGAATTTCGGCATTTTCGCACTGCATGCTGCTCAAACAGCGATGTTCATCGTGGTGCCGTTCGCGCTGGAAAAGGCGGGAGGACTGGATGTGAACCACCACTGGCAGGTGTATCTACCGATCATGTTCATATCATTCATCCTGATGGTCCCTGCAATCATATATGGGGAGAAAAAAGCAAAATTGAAGCAGGTGTTCGTTGCCGCCATCGTCGTCATGCTGGTGGCGCAACTATTTTTTGCAGCTTCCATCGAGCATTTCTGGGGCATCGTCGCTTCCCTGACGCTGTATTTTGTGGCCTTCAATGTACTGGAAGCCAGCCTGCCCTCTCTGATTACCAAGATAGCACCCGTCGCCAGTAAAGGCACGGCGATCGGTGTATATAACACCACACAGTCGCTGGGTCTTGCTCTGGGAGGCCTGATCGGCGGATCGTTGTCGCACTATTTTGGTCCTTCTATGGTGTTTGTGTTCTGCAGCGTGCTGATGGCTTATTGGCTATATCTGGCGCTGGGTATGAAAGCGCCTATGGCGGTTAAAAGCCGCATGTTCCATCTGGATAGTGAGTTGAATGCTGGCGCTGCCCAGACGCTGGCGCAGCAGCTGGCTATGGTACGGGGTGTCAGAGAAGCGGTAGTGCTGGCTGAGGAAGCAGTGGTGCTGCTCAAGGTTGATTTGCATGATTGGGACGAACAAGCAGCCTTGCTGCTGATTCAGACTCAGGGATAAGAACCGGGATAAAACAGGCATAAAAAAACGAGCCCGAAGGCTCGTGGAGATTGGAGTTTTTTGAACAAGATACTGCGGTTGATACAATACTGATTGTTATAAAGCAATAGCTATGCCAGTTATTAAATTGTTTTAATAAACAATTTATTATTAATTTAATTGGCAATTGAATCATAGGGGAAGATCAGGCTGCCGCACAAACCAAGTGCGCGAGATATTTTATTCGTGCGTCAGGAGCTGCCGTGATTAGCGTGGCTTTACCAGACCTTGTGTCTCAATAAAGCTGACGATGGTTTCCAGACCTTGTCCGGTTTTCAGATTGGTAAAGATGAAAGGCCGTTCACCGCGCATGCGTTTTGCATCGCGTTCCATGACTTCCAGCGATGCTCCCACCATGGGTGCCAAGTCTATTTTATTGATGATCAGCAAGTCCGACTTGGTAATGCCGGGGCCGCCTTTACGCGGGATCTTTTCGCCTGCAGCCACGTCAATCACGTAAATCGTCAGATCGGACAGTTCCGGGCTGAAGGTTGCGGCAAGATTATCGCCACCGCTTTCCACAAACACGATGTCGAGTTTCTCAAAGCGGGCGCATAACTGTGAAACTGCTTCCAGATTCATCGAAGCATCCTCGCGTATCGCAGTATGCGGGCAGCCGCCGGTTTCAACGCCGATAATGCGCTCAGGCACTAATGCCTCGTTACGGGTAAGGAACTCGGCATCTTCCTTGGTGTAGATGTCGTTAGTGACCACCGCAATGTTGTAGATATCACGCAAGCGGCGGCATAGCGATAATGTCAGTGCAGTCTTGCCCGAGCCGACCGGACCGCCTATGCCGACTCGTAACGGTTCATCGGTAATGTTTTTGGCGGAACTGCTGATAGTGAGGTTGTTCATAAAATTCCTTTACGACCTGAATAATCGACTGTATTGAGTTTCATGCCGGCAGCCTGCCAGCGTCAGGCCGGGCGCAAAGTTGCATAGCTGGTCGTCGTGTAACTCGCAGGCAGCTTGCACCGCTGTCGCAATATGCTGCCCTAGCGCCAGCAACATGCGCTGCCCTGCAACCTGTCCCAGTGGAATGGTTTTCATTGCGGCGCTCGCTTGATTTTCCGCCCATGACCAGGCGTAGGCCTGCATACTGGCGATTGCCGGGATTTGCCACACCCCGGCAGCACAGGCATAGGCCAACGGAAAGCTGGCGGGTGTGATACTCGTCAGGCGTTGCAGCACACCATCATCAAAACCCTCCAGGTCTTTGAGCAGACGCACCAGCGAATAACCCATCTGTAAGCTTTCTGCTCTGGCTTCTGCGGTTTCGCGCCCGGCGCAGAACAGGCTGTTCCATTCGGAGAGTGCCGCGTCATCACTGTCATCCCAGGCTTGCCGCATGCGCCATAGCAAAGGTAATTCGAAACGGCACAGATAGAAATCCAGTACATCGCTGATCCAGCGTTCGGCAGTGGCGGCATCATGTACCGTGCCGTCTTCTATCGCCCATTCCAGGCCTTGCGAATAACTGTAAGCGCCCACCGGCAGCAAGGGGCTGGCGAGTTGCAACAAACGGGACAGGGCTACCTGTTCAAGCACGGTGTTTTCTCAAATGTGCAGGCGGGCGTATCGCGGAGGCGTCGTCGTCATGCTGATGGCGATGACCACCGCCGTAGGCACCGGCTTCCGGCTCAAAAGGACTGGAGAGTTCAACTGCATTCACGCCCAAACCCAGGATCATCTCTTTGAGTACATGATCCTGCTCCAGGCGTAACCAGTCTTCACCCACTTGCAACGGCACATGGCGGTTGCCGAGATGATAGGCTGCACGCGCCAGTTGCTGGGGGGTGTCGGCAGTGACATGCAGCACCGGCTCGTCGGCGGCAACCACCAGAATCACGCGACCATCATCTGCCTGCAGGCAATCGCCGCCGCGCAGAATGGTGCCGCGTTCCAGCATCAAGCCAGCTTCCTCGCCCGATTCCAGACGTACCCTAAGCCGACTTTTCTGTCGGCGGTCAAAAGGCAGCACCAGCTTGTCCTGACAGGGGCTGGTCGTAGCCAATTTGAGGTAGATGGCAAGCATCAGAATAAAAAGTAGCGTTGTGCCATGGGCAGGATGGAAGCGGGCTCACAGGTTAATAACACGCCGTCCGCCTTCACCAGATAAGTTTCCGGATCAACGTCGATTTTGGGTTGGTAATCGTTGTGTATCATGTCGGCTTTTTTTACTGTGCGAGTGCCTTTGACTGCTATCACCGGCTTGGCGAGATTGAGCGCAGCGACTTCGGGGTTGTGCAGCGCCAGCTGCGAGACGAACGTCACCGAAGTCTTCAGTCCGCCACCAAAAGCGCCGAACATGGGGCGGTAATGTACGGGTTGCGGCGTGGGGATGGATGCGTTGGGGTCGCCCATCGCCGCGGCAGCGATCATGCCGCCTTTGATGATGAGCGAAGGTTTTACCCCGAAGAATGCAGGCCGCCAAACCACCAGATCGGCCAGCTTGCCGACTTCAATCGAGCCCACCACATGCGCAATGCCATGCGTCAGTGCCGGGTTAATCGTGTATTTGGCAATGTAACGTTTGATACGGAAATTGTCATTGCGTGCCGTGTCGCCCACAAGTGCGCCGCGCTGATTCTTCATTTTGTGTGCGGTCTGCCAGGTGCGAATGATCACTTCGCCTACACGCCCCATCGCTTGTGAGTCCGACGACATCATGGAGAATGCGCCGAGGTCATGCAGAATATCTTCGGCCGCGATGGTTTCCCGGCGAATACGGCTTTCGGCGAAAGCGATGTCTTCAGCAATGGCAGGATCCAGATGGTGACACACCATCAGCATATCCAGATGTTCGTCTATGGTGTTGACGGTGTAGGGCCGGGTAGGGTTGGTGGAAGACGGCAGCACATTGGCATAACCTGCAGCCTTGATAATGTCAGGAGCATGTCCGCCGCCTGCACCTTCGGTATGGAAGGTATGGATGGTTCTGTCCTTGAACGCGGCCAGTGTGGTTTCCACAAAGCCGGATTCGTTCAGAGTATCGCTATGGATGGCGACCTGCACATCGGTTTCTTCGGCCACGTTGAGGCAGTTGTCGATAGCAGCAGGGGTGGTGCCCCAGTCTTCATGCAGTTTCAGACCTATGGCTCCGGCAGCAACCTGTTCGCGTAACGGTTCCGGCAAACTGACGTTACCCTTGCCCAGGAATCCCAGATTCATGGGGAACGCATCAGCCGCTTGCAACATGCGATGAATATGCCACGGCCCCGGCGTGCAGGTGGTGGCAAAAGTGCCTGTCGCTGGCCCGGTGCCGCCACCCAGCATGGTAGTCACCCCGGACATCAGTGCTTCGTCTATCTGTTGCGGACAGATAAAATGAATGTGGGTGTCTATACCGCCGGCAGTAATGATCATCCCTTCGCCGGCGATGATCTCGGTGCCAGCACCAATCGGTATCGTTACTCCGGGCTGGATGTCGGGGTTGCCGGCTTTGCCTATGGCGGAAATGTAGCCGTTCTTGATGCCGATATCGGCTTTGACGATGCCCCAGTGGTCTATGATCAGGGCGTTGGTGATCACAGTATCAGCGACCTGAGCCGACAATAACTGCCCTTGGCCCATGCCGTCGCGTATCACTTTGCCGCCGCCGAATTTCACTTCTTCGCCGTAAACAGTGTAGTCGCGTTCTACTTCCGCCCACAGGTCGGTATCGGCTAATCTGACCCTGTCACCCACGGTGGGGCCGAACATTTCGGCATAGGCTTGTCGTGAAATCTTGTTCGCCATTTGAATAGCCTCAGGAAGCGATAAAGCCGCCAGCAACTACTGCAAGCAACAGCCCCAGCTTGCGTTGACGGGGCTCCGAGCCCAACTTGCGTCCGATGGCCCAGCCTGTACTTAATAAAATCGAGCTTGCCAGCATGAAGCCAAGGCCATAACTAAGCGCACTTGCTGCGTGTGGCAGTTCCGCACCATGTGCGAGGCCGTGCGTGACTGCAAACAATACCGTCAGCCCGACTTGCACCATGACCGGCAGGCGCAAGGCCAGTACCACCAGCAATGCGGCAGCAAGAGTGGTGGCAGCTACCGCAGTTTCAATATATCCAGGCACTGCGTAACTCATCCCCAGTACTCCGCCCAACAGCATACCAGCGAGAAATCCACCCATTATCGCAACCTGATTCTTGCCTTTTGCCATGGCAGCCCACAACCCGACCGCCATCATCTCTATGCAGTGATCCCAGCCGCTGAACGGATGAATAAAGCCATCCATCAGTCCGTGCGCGCCGTGACCCGGATGCGCGAACGCCGTGATTGGAAGTAACAGCAGTGTTGCCAGTAGTATTCGTTTGTTCATATTCATTCTCCGTTTTAGATGATTCATAATGGGCCCATCACCTTGCCGGCAAAGCCATAGACTTTGCGTTCTCCGGCAAGATCGACCAGCCTGACTGTGCGCGTTTGTCCCGGCTCGAAACGAACTGCGGTTCCGGCTGCGATATCCAGACGGTATCCGTAGGCCTTTTGCCGCTCAAAACTGAGCGCATCGTTGGTTTCAAAAAAGTGGTAATGCGAACCGACTTGTATCGGGCGGTCACCGGTATTGGAGACTTGCAGTTCCACTTTGGCTCGGCCTGCGTTCAATTCGATCTCGCCTGGTTCTATCAGCATTTCGCCCGGAATCATGGTTTTGTTGTCCTTAAGGAATAGGGTGGTGCACGGTGACCAGTTTGGTGCCATCCGGGAATGTCGCTTCGATCTGTATTTCCGGGATCATTTCCGGTACGCCTTCCATCACGTCATCACGCGTCAGCAAGGTAGTACCGAAATCCATCAGCTCGGCCACAGTGTTTCCGTCGCGTGCGCCTTCCATGATGGCGGCGGAAATGTAAGCGATTGCTTCCGGATAATTGAGCTTGAGTCCGCGTGCTTTGCGTCGCTCGGCCACCAGGCCGGCAGTGAAGATCAACAGCTTATCTTTTTCTCTAGGTGTCAGTTCCATGCTTTACCTTTATGCATATCCCTTAAGTATTCCATATGCGCGGTCGTTTAGATTGCACTCCGGCATACCAGGGACGCACGATAGACCATATGGACTCAAAATAATGTCGTGCATGCTCTGGACTCATGCCCAGATAGCGTGCGGCGAATATCTCCGGAAGTGCGGTCACGCCGATTGCTGCGCTGTCTTCGGGCTTGATGGCACGGCAGGCTTCCAGCACTTCTGCAGGTACTATGCCAGCAGCAATGAGCATGCCAGCGTTTACCGTTGCCCCATTCAAACCAACCGCCGAATCCATCAATGCGTTTCCTGCCTGCAGATCGGCGAACTCTGCCCAGATTCTTTTGCCATCGCGATAAAGTTGCGTGCGTTGCAACAATGTCCCCTGTTGAAAACGCTCTCCTGCAGCCTGGCGCCCGAAACAGGTGATCTCCCATCCTGCATACACCGCATTCGTTGTGAGTTCAATGCGCGTTTCCAGTTTGGCCCGTGCAGCGTCAAAC
Source organism: uncultured Methylophilaceae bacterium (assembly GCA_903834185.1). Classification (GTDB taxonomy): domain Bacteria; phylum Pseudomonadota; class Gammaproteobacteria; order Burkholderiales; family Methylophilaceae; genus CAILHX01. Next base: position 20,705 of record CAILHX010000008.1, on the reverse strand, counting down.
AGGATGGTTTCCTGCGGGAACCATTCCAGCACGGCATCCTGTGCCACCTTGAATCCCAGTTGCTGACTTGCCTGTTCATGATTGGCTTTGTACCACTTGCCTGCCCCTGGGGTGGTCAATAGCGCGTGGGCATTCATACCCACATTCACATCCAGTTGCAGCCGGTCGCCTCCGGCAATACCTCCGGGCGGGTGCACGATAATGGCATGGCAAATGCCCGAGCCTTCAGGGTACAGCGATTTTTGCACGACGAGCGGGCCCTTGTGGCGGCGTCTCGCAAGAACGCTACGCTGATCGACAGCCACGAACCCCAGTTCAAGGTGAGCTAACCAGCCGTTACGTCCTGCTATATCAGCGTCGGTCGACGGGTCATTGGCAGCGTCAGCCGTTTTGGTTATAGGCAGCGATTGCATGGCATCATAGTGCCACGAAATTACGTATATTGTCCTTTTCCATATCCGCGCCCATACCGCTTTTAACCACCTGGCCTCGCGACATTACCAGATAGTGGTCGGCGAGTGATTGCGCAAAATCGTAATACTGCTCCACCAGAAAGATCGCCATATCGCCCCGTTCGGACAAGGTTCTGATCACACGTTCTATATCCTTGATGATGGAGGGTTGTATGCCTTCGGTAGGCTCATCCAGTATCAATACCTTGGGCCGTGCCACGAGAGCGCGTGCGATTGCCAGTTGCTGTTGCTGACCGCCTGAGAGGTCACCGCCGCGTCTGTGCAACATCTCCTTGAGCACCGGGAACATCTCGTACACATCCTCGGGAATCTTGCTGGCTGCTTTGCCTTTGAGCACGGACAAACCCATCAACAGATTCTCTTCCACTGTCAGCCGCGAAAAAATCTCTCGGCCTTGCGGGACGTATGCCATACCCAGACTGGCCCGGGCATAGGGTTTGAGTGTGGTGATGTCTTTGCCGTCGAGGATGATCTGTCCGGTTTTGACCGGCAGCACCCCCATCAGGCATTTGATCAGCGTAGTTTTGCCTACGCCGTTGCGACCGAGTAACACAGTGCATGCGCCAGTTGGAACTGACAGCGATACATCGCGCAGGATCTGGCTGCCGCCGTAAAATTGATTGATCGTCTTAATTTCTAACATATGATGCCTAGCGCGCCCTATCTGCCAAGATAAACTTCTATGACTTGCTCATTGTTCTGCACCTGATCCATGGTGCCTTCTGCCAGTACGCTGCCCTGATGCAACACCGTTACTTTACGCGCAATGCTATTCACGAAGTCCATGTCGTGCTCAACCACCATCAGTGAGTGCTTGCCTGCCAGACTATTCAGCAACTCTGCGGTACGTTCGGTTTCGTGATCGGTCATGCCTGCCACTGGTTCGTCCAGCAATAGCAGTCTGGGTTCCTGCGCCAGCAGCATGCCGATTTCCAGCCACTGTTTCTGGCCATGAGAGAGTAGACCTGAGCGCGTGTGGTACAAGGCCTTAAGATTGATGGTTTCCAGTATTTCCGAAATGCGGTCATGTTGCTGGCCTGTCATTTTGCCGAATAACGAGTTCCATACTCCTTTGTCCGCTTTGATCGCCAGCTCCAGATTTTCGAATACAGTATGGTTCTCGAATACCGTTGGTTTCTGAAATTTGCGGCCTATGCCTGCATGGGCGATCTCCGGCTCGGTCATTTTGGCGCAATTCAGGGTCTGACCAAAATACACCGATCCGCTGTCCGGGCGAGTTTTGCCGGTAATCACGTCTTGTAAAGTCGTTTTTCCCGCACCGTTAGGACCGATGATGCAGCGTAACTCGCCCACATCAATCGACAGCGACAATTTATTCAATGCGCGAAAGCCATCAAAGCTGACGGTAATCTCTTCCATATACAACACTACGCCATGCGAAGTATCGAGTACTCCGGGCTGCAATAAATGCCCGGTAGCCATTCCGGTTGAGACTGCTGAAGCCTGGCCTGTATTCTCAGTCATTATGCAGGCTCCGATGGTACTGATGCAGAGGCGGATGTTGCAGATTTAGCCAGCTTTTTCGCTTTGATCTTGTTGATCAACCCCACCACGCCATGTGGTAAATACAATGTGCTTAAAATGAATATCAAGCCCAGAAAGTAAAGCCAGTATTCTGGGAAGGCTTCGGTGAAATAACTTTTCAAACCGTTGACTACGCCAGCACCGATCAATGGTCCGATCAATGTCCCTCGGCCGCCCACCGCAGCCCAGATCGCAATTTCGATCGAGTTGCCGGGCGACATTTCGCTCGGGTTGATGATGCCTACTTGCGGCACATACAGTGCACCGGCAATACCGCATACCATGGCGGAGAAAGTCCAGATCGCCAGTTTGTAGTGCAACGGGTTGTAGCCGGAAAACATCAAACGTGATTCCGCATCGCGAATGGCAGTCAGCACCCGGCCGAATTTTGAGCTGACAATCGCACGCGACACCAATAATAGTGAGATCAAGGTCAGTCCGGTGATGACGAACAACACCATACGCATCTGCGGCGTAGTGACATTGATGCCCAACAGACGTTTGAAATCGGTGAAACCGTTATTGCCGCCGAAACCGGTCTCGTTGCGGAAAAACAGCAGCATGAAAGCATAGGTCATGGCCTGGGTGATGATGGAGAAATACACCCCCTTGATGCGCGAACGGAATGCGAAATAGCCGAAGATGAACGCCAGTACGCCGGGTACCAGCACCACCAGCAACATCGCATACCAGAAGTGGTCGGTGAATTGCCAATACCACGGGAATTTTTTCCAGTCCAGGAATACCATGAAGTCTGGCAGGTTGCTGTGATAACTGCCGTCGGTGCCTATCTGACGCATCAGATACATACCGAAAGCATAGCCTCCCAAGGCAAAGAAAACCCCATGCCCCAGGCTGAGAATGCCTGTGTAGCCCCATACTAGATCAATGGCAAGAGCGACGATGGCGTAACACAGTATCTTGCCGCTCAGAGAGACCGAGTAGTCCGAAATGTGCAATATGCTGGTGCTGGGCAGCAACATGTTGGATGCCGGGATCACGATGCAAAGCACAAAAGTGGCTAACGCCAGGTACATCCAGGATTTGGAATCATACAGCCCGGAAAGAGAGGTGAGTTTCATGCTTTATTTAATTCCTTAGCCTTAATCAAGAGACCTGCCTTTGAAAGCGAATAAGCCTTGTGGTCGCTTCTGGATAAAGATGATGATAATCACCAGCACGAATATCTTGGCCAGCACCGCGCCTGCGATGCCTTCCAGAAATTTGCTGACTATGCCCAGGCCTAGTGCTGCATAGACCGCTCCAGCCAGTTGACCAACACCGCCCAGCACTACCACCATGAATGAGTCGACGATATAGCTCTGTCCAAGCGCCGGACCGACGTTACCGATCTGCGATAATGCGACGCCTGCCAAACCGGCGATGCCTGAACCCAAGCCGAAAGCCAATGCATCCACCTTGCTGGTATTCACGCCGGTGCAACTTGCCATACCACGATTCTGGGTAACGGCGCGGATGAATAATCCAAGACGGGTCTTGGTGATCATCAGCCACAGCATCATCAACACCAGCATCGCAAACACGATGATGAAAATTCGATTGTAGGGCAGGATCAGATTCGCAGTGAGCTGCAAGCTGCCGGACATCCATGCGGGATTCTCTACCGACACGTTTTGCGCGCCAAATAGGCTGCGTACACCTTGCATCAGCATCAGGCTGACCCCCCAGGTCGCCAGCAGGGTTTCCAGTGGACGTCCATATAGATGACGTAACACCAGCTTTTCCAGTATCACCCCGACCAGCGCCGTGACAAGGAAGGCGAATGGAACCGCAAGCAGCAGATACCACTGGAAATAGTTGGGCATATAGTGCTGGAAAATGTCCTGCACCAGATAGGTGGCATAGGCCCCTATCATCATCATTTCGCCATGCGCCATGTTGATGACTCCCATCAGCCCGTAGGTGACAGCGAGTCCCAACGCTGCCAGTAACAGGATGCTGCCCAGACTCAAGCCGGTAAATACCTGCCCTATCTTGTCGTAGATCGCCATATTGCTTTCTATGGATCTCAGCGCCAGCCGGATAGCGGCCTTGACTTCAGGGTCGGCCTCGCCATCTGCCTCAAGGCGGCTGGACAGGATTTCCTTGTTATTGGGATTGGCACTATCGCCCAATTCCTTGACGGCAGCCATGCGCACGGCCTTGTCGTTGTCGGTGATTTCGATACTGGCGCTTACCTGTTCCAGTATGTCCTTGATGGTGGATTCGGTTTCGATTTTTTCAACCTTCTTGATCAAGGTCAAGCGGCCTGCGCTAGGGTCTGTACCCAATAGCGATTTGGCAGCGTCCAGCCGGACTTTGCTGTCTTTGGATAATAGATTGAGAGAGGCGATGGTGGCGCTCAGCTCATCTCTCATCTGGTTGTTATTGACCACGTCGTCTACGGCATCAGGCAAAGTGGTTGCTTTGCCTGTGAGGGCATCGGTGACTGTGGTGTCATCAACGATGTAGATTGCATTGCCTTTGGTTTTGACTTTGTCATCCAGCAAGGCTTGTAAAAAATTTACGGCTGACACGTCGCCCAATTCAGAGACGTGACTCAATGCCGCGATTCTGGGGTCGTTATCGCCTGTGGCAAGACTGATCTGCTGTGCCGGGGTAAGTGCCATCGCCTGCTGTGCGAATGTTATGCCGAACAATAGCAGCGAGACTAAATATTTTTTGATTCTGATATCCGAAATGATCATGCAATTCAACTTGTTTATGATTCGGTTAGCTTTCACGATTTCTTTCAGAGCTTCTTTCAAGGAACCGCTACGAAGTGTCTTCGTAGCGGTGTGCAAGTTACAGTCTATAAGATATAAACCGCAAACAATAATTACATGACAGGCTCATCAGGCTTCTTGTCGTCGCCTTCGATATATGGACTCCATGGTTGAGCCTTGATCGGGCCCGGGGTCTTCCAAACGACATTGAACTGACCATCGGCCTTCACTTCGCCCACCATCACCGGCTTATGCAAGTGGTGATTCTTCGGATCCATTTCGACGACAAAACCATCTGGTGCCTTGAAGGTCTGACCCGCCATGGCAGCGATCACTTTGTCGGTGTCGGTACTTTTGGCTTTTTCAACCGCTTGCGCCCACATATGGATACCAATGTAAGTTGCTTCCATCGGGTCGTTGGTCAAAGGCTTGTCTGCGGTCGGCAATTTCTTAGCCTTGGCATATTCGGACCATTCCTTAATCCAGGCAGCGTTGGTCGGGTTCTTCACGCTCATGAAATAATTCCATGCAGCAAGCTCACCTACCAATGGTTTGGTGTCAACACCGCGTAGTTCTTCTTCACCTACCGAGAATGCCACGACAGGCACATCTTTAGCTTTCAGGCCGGCATTACCAAGTTCCTTGTAGAAGGGCACGTTGGAGTCGCCGTTGATGGTGGAGATCACGGCGGTTTTCTTGCCTTCAGCAGCGAATTTCTTGATGTTGGCAACGATGGTTTGATAATCGCTATGACCGAATGGAGTGTACTCTTCCATGATGTCGGCATCAGTAATGCCCTTGGAGTGCAGGAAGGCGCGCAGAATCTTGTTGGTGGTACGTGGATATACGTAATCGGTACCCAGCAGCACGAAACGCTTGGCGGAACCGCCTTTTTTGCTCATCAGGTATTCCACTGCCGGAATCGCCTGCTGGTTAGGGGCTGCCCCGGTGTAGAACACGTTCTTTTCCAGCTCTTCACCTTCATATTGCACTGGATAGAACAACAGACCGTTCAATTCCTTGAATACCGGCAAAACCGATTTACGCGATACCGAAGTCCAGCAGCCGAAAGTGACGGCAACTTTATCCTGGCTCAGTAATTGCCGAGCCTTGGTAGCGAACAGAGGCCAGTCTGAAGCAGGGTCGACTACCACCGGCTCCAATTGCTTGCCGAGAACGCCGCCTTTTTTGTTGATTTCGTCTATGGTCATCAAGGCCATTTCTTTCAACGCGGTTTCGGATATTGCCATGGTGCCGGACAGCGAGTGCAACACACCTACCTTGATGGTATCAGCTGCATTGGCGATCTGGCTGGTTCCCATAATTGCAATACTGGCGGCAATTACGGTCATAGATTTAATGAAACGACTGTTTTGCATTTGTGACTCCTATAAAAATTAACTAATGAGCGCCACGAGCGATTGCATTTATATCAAAGGTCGTGGCGACGGGTTTGCTCCATCAATCAGAACTGGATCATTAAAACTGAACCTGCAAAGCAACGTTAAATGCATCGACGGTGCTCTTTTTAGTGGTTTCAGTGTTGGAATAAACGGCGCTGACTTGGGCGTTATAACCATCAATGATGTATGCAACACCCAGGTCATACTTTTTGGTGTCGACGGCGTTGTCTGCATCAAATTCCTGATAGCGGACAAAAGGCTGTACCTTGCCCCAACCTACTGGCTGATTGAATATATAACCTGCACCAGCGGACCAGGCGTTGCCTTGTTCGCTCAGGAACACATTGTCGGTGTCATAGTTATAGTAAGCGGCTTCAACTGATACAGCGCCTGGGCCGATATCTTTCTTTTCCAGAAGAAAATCGACACTGTAGGAATTGTAGTCACCGGTTTTGGTGGCAGATACGCTGCCACCACCTTGCGTTCTTCCGGCGACGCCGACTGCCAGAATGTCTTTCCCTCCCAGATAGTTGCCTGTACCGTAGTAACCTGGTTCCGCATCCCATAAGTCGAGCTGTAATCTGCCTGCATACATCAGATCGTCAGAACCCTTGCGTACGCCTACCGTAACAGGAGCAATCTGGAACTCGGTGTTGCCTTCAAATGCACCGCCAGAATAGCTAATCTTGCCGTCAAATAAAGAGCCCACTGCTGCTACGCCATCATCGCGGCCGATATAACCGCCGTTATAACCGTAACGCGAGGCGATACCGGACCAGTAACCACCGCCCAGCGAGTAATATGGTCCAGCCAGATTGGCACGGTCACTCGGTGACAGGAAGCGGCCGACCCAGATATTGAACTCAGGCATAAGGTCGAATTGCACGTTGGCGTCAATCACTTGAAACCCTTGCCCGGCAATACTTTTTTCAGTATTGAACATGCCTTTGATATATTTGTTCAGCGAACCGGATAAAAAGATACGTGCGCTGTCCAGGCTAAAGTTTTCGGAGCGGGAAGTCCCATTTGGTGCTGCGTCTTCGGTGCTGGTAAAACTGGTACGCATGCCAAACCCCACGCTGATCGACTTATCGTCACCAAATGAAATGGTGGCGCCTGCATGGGCATTCAGTGATGGAAGTGCACATGCCGAGATGACAGCCGCTGTTGCAAAGGACTTCTGCATCCACTTGCGTTGCCCGTTATTGATCTGAGCGCCGCATGTTGTGGCATCTAATTTCATGGTAAAACTCCTTTATGGATAAAAAGTGTTGGCCTAAAGCAAGGTTTCCAGTTATCACCTCTTGCGTTGTGACTTTTTACATACTCGCTTTAAGCAGTGGGGCTAGATTAGTGAGGGCACGAGGCTTGCGGAATACGTTAAATGACGTATATCAGGCGTTTGTGTATTAGTGGAAACATCTACACATCTTCCATGTCACTACGAGGCCATCATGCCCATTGCTAAACAGTTGTCAGGTCTTTCTGTAATTTCACTATTTGTTATTTTGATTTCCGGCTGTGGCGAATTAGCCTTTAAACGGGGTGCGAATGTTGTAGATTTACAACAGGTGCAGCAGGAATGTAAAAGCAAGGGGGGAGACAGGGCGGTTTACGAAAAATGCATGTCGGAAAATGGCTGGGTGGTGCAGCAAATGGATGATGTCGACCCGGTTGCCACCAGTTTTGCCAATACCGACAACCGGGGCTTTACTGAACCTGAAGCTGAGCCTGCAGTAAAAGCAGAATCCGGCGCAAAGCAAGAAGCGTTTCCAGTCGCATCGAGCGCGCCCAGGAAGCCGGCGGATATGATGGATAAATTCGTGATCGGGTCGTGGTGGAAACGAGGAGGTAATGCGGACATGCTGGACGATGCAATTGCCGCATGCGTCACTACGTTGGGTGCAGCGAACCAGCCGGTGATGAATCCGCAAAACGGCGCGCGCGCAGTGACACGAGGTCTGCTGCTATGCCTGCGTCAACAAGGCTGGTACGGATTGCAGAATAAGTAGCTACGTTTATTGTACAACTCAGCCAGAACGGATTGAGCGCACTTTATTCATAGCCATAGATGCAGCTGCAGTTCGTGTTTCAACGCCCAGTTTGAAAAACACGTGCTCCAGATGCTTGTTTACGGTGCGCGGGCTGGAGCCCAGGATATCACCGATGTCGCGATTGGTTTTGCCTTTAATGATCCAATAAAGTACTTCTGATTCACGCATGGTGAGTTTGAACGACAGCATCAGTGCCTGAATCAGCGCCCCATCTGAATCTTCCCGCAGCAAGATCAGGCATTCGTTGTCATTGAGCGGGTCACTGGATAGATCAAGCAGAAAGAAACTCAGGCGGTTAGTGCTTTTCGTCACTACTAAAGGCAAGCTTTCCCGACCTTCCTTCTTAGCCGTCATGGCGGTTGAGACCCATGCCAGTAGTTGAGGCGGTGCTTGTTCGCGTTCAATCTCAAAATATGCCCCCAGCCATTGCCTTGCCAGAGGTGTCTGCCAGATGATGCTGCCGTTATGCAACGTAATCGCCATAGTCGCCTGGCCGTAGGCATCCAGCGCGCTGCGTGCCTGCGTCATCACTCTCGAGTTCTGTAGATGGGAGGCAATCCGCGCCAGCGCCTCTGTGGGGCGAATAGGCTTGGTGACGTAATCGGTTCCTCCAGCCTCGAACCCGGCTACTACGTGCTCGGCTTCAGTGAGGCCGGTCATGAAGATCACCGGGATATGTTGCGTGACATGATCGTTTTTTAATCTTCGACAGACTTCAAAACCATCCATGCCAGGCATGCTTGCATCCAGCAATACCACGTCAGGCATGCTTTGGCGTGCGCGCAGCAAGGCGCTTTCACCATCTGTCGCGATTAACACGGTATAACCCGTTTCATCCAGCGCATCGTGCAACACCGCCAGATTTTCCGGGACATCATCCACGATCAATATCACATCGGCAGCTCGGCTAATCGGTGGCATGTTGTTCCATTCGCTGCAGGAATGCGATCGCAGAATCCAGCCGGAATTGACGCGCACAAGTACGTACAATTTCTATAAATTCCTCGTAATCTGCATCCAGCAATTCAATTTCGTCCAGTTTTTCGTGTATGCCGCGCACATATCCAAGTACGATCAATTCACGCAGTGCTTGTAGATATTCCGGCGGCGGCAAGTTGATGACCGTTTCGATGCCGGATTGCGGTTCTATGGTTTCTCCGGCGACTGGATAAACCCATTCCAGTTGCAGTCGCTTGCCGATGCGATCCAATAGCTGAAATACATTGACCGGCTTGAGTAAGAAATCTTCATTACTGATGCCTGCTGCATTGTCACGACCTTTATCAAAGGCATTGGCAGAGATGATGATGATAGGTGCATTGGAGATGCGACTATGACGCAGCAACCGACTGGTCTCCCAGCCGTCGATTCCAGGCATGGCTAGATCCATCAATATCAGGTCCGGCTTGAGATTCGCGCACTTGCCCAGGCAATCTACGCCGGTGGCAGCATGTTCAACGTCGAAACCCAGCGGCGCCAGCATATTGGAGATTAATTCCCGATCGACTTCTTCGTTATCAACGATCAGTATTTTTCGACGTGGCCCGGTATAGCCCGACATCATGATCATGGGGGTTTCTGTCAATCCGCGTGGCGAACGCACATGGGGTAAAAACAGACGAATCAGAAACAAGCTGCCGCCAGTCGGAACCGGCTTGATATTCAGTTCACCACCCATCAGATCAGTCAGCATTTTGCTGATGGTCAGCCCCAGACCGGTACCCCCTACACCGACTCTATCTGCGGCACGACCTCGCGCAAACGGCTGAAAAATCAGTTCGAGTTCTTCCGGCAAGATGCCGGCACCCGTGTCTTCCACTTCAAACAGCGCAATTTCGCGCAAATAGCTCAACCGGAATGCCACCTTGCCACGTTGCGTGAATTTGACAGCGTTGCCCAGAATGTTAATCAGTATTTGCCCCAAACGTTTTTTATCGGCGCGCACCACTTCGGGCAGTTCGCTGGTCGGTTCGTAACTGAACTCAATCCCCTTGTTTCTGGCTTGCAACTCAAACATTCCTGCGATCTGCTTCACAAAGTCAGGAAATCTGATCTCATCCACATCCAATGTCAGTTTGCCGGTTTCAATGCTGGCGATGTCCAGCGTGCCATCGATCACTGAAAGTAAATGCTCACCACTGCGCCTGATTACATTCACTGCTTCTTTACGATGTTTGGGGATGGACGCATCCTGTCCCAGGATCTGGGCATAACCTAGGATGCTATTCAACGGTGTGCGCAGCTCATGGCTGATACCGCTGATATAGCGACTTTTAGCGCTGTTGGCCCGGTCTGCCGCCAGCTTTGCAGCTTGCAATTGTGCATCGGTCAAACGGTGCGCTTCGATTTCGTGCAATAGCAGGCTGGTTTGCCGATTTGATTCCTCTTGCGCTACTTTACGGCTTCTGCTGGTGAGCACCAGCCACCAGGAGCCGATCGCACTGACGATGAGCAGCCCTGCGAATATCTTGATGAAGGCTATTTTCATTTGCGGCAATACCAAAGGCGTCACTCCGCCCAGTATCAAGCCTTCGTGATAATAGATCAGGCTCAACAGCGCGGCGAACAAGGCAAGAATCAGCGACATCAGTAATAGATAATGCCCTAGCCCGGTTTGCACATAAGGCTGTAGCGGCTTCGGCAAAAACACACGTACCATCGCCGACCACTGGTCGGCCAGACTGGCTTTAGGCTTGCAAACATCATGACAGCGCGCATCAAGCGAGCAGCACAAGGAACAGATAGACCCCTGATAGGCCGGACAAAAAGCCATATCTTCGGTTTCATAAGACTTTTCACAGATGGAACACTGCTTGCTGATTTTGTCAGTGCGGGTTTCCGGGGGGCGCGCAAGATAGTATTTCCCTTTGGTGTACCAGGCAATCAGTGGCGCAGTGACAAACGCAGTGAGCAAGGCGACGAATGCCGAGAATGCTTGCAACATCTCGCCAAAAGCCCCGGTGAATGCAGCGACAGAGAACGCCGTCGCGATCAGCATCGCACCTACGCCGACCGGATTGATATCGTGCAGATAAGCGCGCTTGAACTCGATGCCCTTGGGACTCAAGCCCAGCGGTTTGTTAATTACCAGGTCAGCCACTACCGCGCCTATCCAGGAGATGGCGACATTCCCATACAGCCCCAACACCTGATCCAGTACCTGAAACACTCCCAGTTCCATCAGCAGCAATGCGATCAGTACATTGAATACCATCCACACCACACGCCCCGGATGGCTGTGCGTCAAACGTGCAAAGAAATTGGACCATGCCAGCGAACCCGCATAGGCATTGGTGACATTGATCTTGATCTGGGAAATCACTACGAACAGCATACTGGCTGCCAGTGCCCACTGCGTGTTATTGAAGACTTCCTTATAACCTAGAAAGTACATCTGGTTGGGCTCTATCGCCTTATTCAGCGAAACCCCGCTTTTAATCAGCATGAACGCCAACAACGCACCACCCATCATTTTCATCATGCCCAGCAATATCCAGCCGGGGCCTGCGAGCAACATACAGGAGAACCATTTGAACCGATTGTTTTTGGTCAACGCGGGCATAAAGCGCAAGTAGTCCACTTGTTCGCCGATCTGGGCGATCATGCCGAAGCATACTGTAGTCGCTGCACCAAACATCAGCAGATTGAACTCGTTTCCGGTGCCTGATTTACCCGCGTAGTTAAGCAATGCGGCGATCACGCCCGGATTCTTATAGATCACAAATACATAAGGTAGCGCCAGCATCACCAGCCATACCGGTTGTGTCCAGCTTTGCAGGCGGCTGATCAGCGTCACGCCGTGGGTTGCCAGCGGAATCACCACGACGGCACTGATCAGATAACCCAGTGAGGGAGGAATGCCGAAATAAAGCTCAAGCGCATAGGCCATAATGGCCGCTTCCAGCGCCATAAAAATGAAGGTGAATGACGCATAGACCAGCGAGGTGATGGTAGAGCCGATATAACCGAACCCCGCACCCCGAGTCAGAAGATCCATGTCCACGCCATAGCGTGAGGCATAGTAGCTAATGGGCAGGCCGGTGAGAAAGATGAACAAGCCTATGGTGATGATCGCCCAGAACGCGTTAACAAAGCCATAATTGATAGTGATGGCAGCGCCGACCGCCTCAATCACCAGAAAAGAAACCGCGCCGAATGCAGTATTGGCGACGCGGAATTCCGACCATTTGCGAAATGAGTGCGGGGTAAAGCGCAACGCATAGTCTTCCAGACTTTCGTTGGCTACCCAGGTATTGTAATCGCGCCGGATTTTGACGATACGTTGCGGTGCGTTGGCGCTCATGATTGGAAAGTTCTCTAAGGATGTATCATTACAAGCAAGCCATTTCTTATTCTGTTCACCAGGCTTTTGTATTAAGTTAGAAACGAGCATTAATCATGCCAGTACACAGCGAGACCAGATCATTCGTTCTAAAAATTAATATAACAGCAAGGTCTGGACTGTAAATACGTAATTTGACGTATATGAATAGGAGATTCTCATTATCCGTCTATTGAAGGCATATTCTGTATAATCAGCCCTTCTGATTTTTTTTGGCTCGAACAGTAAATCGCTTACAATTTTCGAGCTGCTTTTACTTGCAGGGACAAGGAGTGTGACATGGCATCAGTCAACAAAGTAATTCTTATCGGTAATCTGGGGGCAGACCCCGAAGTACGCTACATGCCCAGCGGAGATGCAGTGGCTAATCTACGCATCGCAACCACTGAAAACTGGAAAGACAAGGGTGGCGAAAAGCAGGAAAAAACAGAATGGCATCGTGTTTCATTCTTTGGGCGTCAGGCCGAGATTTGCGGTGAATACCTGAAAAAAGGTTCTGCCATTTATGTCGAAGGCAGCTTGCAAACCCGCAAATGGCAAAACAAGGAAGGCCAGGATCAATACACCACCGAAATTCGTGGTGATCGTATGCAAATGCTGGGTGGGCGCGGCGGCAGTAACAGCTTTGAAGTGGTGGAAAGTGATCGAGATAGAGGCGCGCCTCCTCCGTCATCGTCTGCTGGCGGAGGTTCCAGTCGCCCGGCCGGTGGATCAATCAATGATATGGATGACGACATTCCCTTTTGAATGTGATTTTTCCGGGGTGACGAAGGCCGGCAGCAATGCCGGTTTTGTTTTCATGAGACTTGATTATGCAGCCTCGGCCCTTATTTAGAATATGCGGCTGATTAAGTTATAATCTTGTTTTTTAAGGAGGTTCGTAATGCCCATTTATGATTATCGCTGCACAAGTTGCGGCTTTAAGAAAGAAGTGATGCAGAAAATGAACGATGCACTGCTGACGACCTGCCCTGAGTGCGGCAAGGAGACTTTTGCCAAACAGCTCACTGCTGCAGGGTTTCAACTCAAGGGCAGCGGCTGGTATGCCACTGATTTCAAGGGGGGCGGTTCCAAGCCCAAGACCGAAAGCGCAGCTTCTGCGACCGAGTCTGTCGCTGAAGCTAAAGCTGTTTCTGGTGTGAGCGATTGTGCCAGCCATTAACCTCACCGGATCGAAAGCCTTGTCCAGAAAACAAATGTTCAGGCGTTACCTGGTGACCGGTCTGTTGGTTCTGGTGCCGCTGGTCATCACCATCTGGGTATTGAATACCCTGATAGGGGTCATGGATCAGACTTTGTTTCTGTTACCACCAGCATGGCGCCCGGACAATTTTCTGGGTGTGCATATTCCTGGCTTTGGTGTGATTCTAACGGTGTTCATTGTGCTGGTGACGGGCATGGTCGCCACCAACATACTTGGCAAGCGTGTGCTTCTGATCTGGGAAGCTATCCTGGCAAGAGTGCCGGTGGTGAAATCCATTTACTACAGTGTCAAACAGGTGAGCGATACCCTGTTTTCAGATTCCGGCAATGCTTTTCGCAAGGCTTTGCTGGTGCAGTATCCGCGCGAGGGGAGCTGGACCATTGCCTTCCTCACCGGACAGCCGGGTGGCGATGTGGTCAATCATCTCAAGGGTGAATTTGTGAGCGTATACGTACCTACTACCCCCAACCCTACTTCGGGCTTCTTCCTGATGATGCCGAAAAAAGACATCGTCGAACTCGACATGAGTGTGGATGACGCACTCAAATACATTATTTCCATGGGCGTAGTGACGCCTGATTCTCACCATTAAATCGCCATAACTAAAATCATCGTTCAACCGTTTAACTCCAACAAAATATCATTATGCGTACTCATTACTGTGGCGAGCTGAATCGCCAAAACATTGGCCAAACCGTGACTCTTTGTGGGTGGGCGCATCGTCGTCGCGACCACGGCGGGGTGATTTTTATTGATCTGCGTGATCGTAGCGGCATGTCGCAGATCGTGATTGACCCGGATACTCCGGCAGCATTTGCTAACGCCGAGACGGTGCGCAATGAATTTGTGCTGAGAGTGGTGTGTAAAGTGCGTGCCCGTCCTGAAGGCACGGTGAACCTGAATATCCCTACCGGTGAAGTCGAGATGCTGGCCTCTGAAATCGAGATCCTCAATCCGTCGCTCACGCCGCCCTTCATGCTGGATGATGACACCCTCAGCGAGACGGTACGCCTGGAGCACCGCTATCTCGACCTGCGCCGTCCGGCGATGCAAAAGAACATGATGTTGCGTTACCGTGTGGCCAAGACCCTGCGGGATTATCTGGACGAAAACGGTTTCATCGAAATAGAGACGCCGATGCTGACGCGCAGCACGCCAGAAGGCGCACGCGATTATCTGGTTCCTTCGCGTGTGCATCACGGCATGTTCTTCGCGTTGCCGCAGTCGCCGCAGTTGTTCAAGCAATTGTTGATGGTGGCCGGCTTCGACCGTTACTTCCAGATCACCAAATGCTTCCGCGATGAAGACTTGCGCGCCGACCGCCAGCCGGAATTCACGCAGGTGGATATCGAGACCTCATTCCTAGGTGAGCAGGAGATCATGGATATCGTTGAGGAGATGATCCGTCGCATGTTCAAGAGCGTGCAGAATATCGATCTGCCTGCCCAATTCCCGCGGCTGTCGTTCGCCGAGGCAATGAACAAGTACGGTTCCGACAAGCCGGATATGCGCGTCACACTGGAAATCACCGAACTCACCGAGGTGATGAAGGATGTGGATTTCAAGGTTTTCTCCGGTGCTGCGAATGCGGTAGGCGGTCGTGTGGCGGGCTTGCGCATTCCTGGCGGGGCTGCGATCAGCCGTGGCGACATCGATGCCTATACCGAGTTCGTCAAGATCTACGGTGCCAAAGGCTTGGCTTACATCAAGATCAACGACATCACCAAGCTCAATGAAGAAGGCCTGCAATCGCCCATCGTAAAGAATATCCACGTCAAGGCGCTACAGGCGGTAATAGACCTGACTGGAGCGCAGAATGGAGATCTGGTGTTCTTCGGTGCAGACAAGGCGAAAGTGGTCAACGAAGCGTTGGGTGCGTTGCGTGCCAAAGTCGGTCATGAAAAAGGTCACGTTGATGGTCGCACCTGGGCCCCATTGTGGGTGGTGGATTTCCCCATGTTTGAGCAGGACGAAGAAAATAACCGCTGGGCAGCCTTGCACCACCCGTTCACTTCGCCCAAGGATGGTCATGAAGACCTGCTCACCACTAACCCCGGTGCTGCGCTCTCCAAAGCCTATGACATGGTGATCAACGGTTGGGAAGTGGGCGGCGGCTCAGTGCGGATACACAGTCAGGTGGTGCAATCCAAGGTATTCGATGCACTCAAGATCAGCAAGGAGGAAGCACAGGAAAAGTTCGGCTTCCTGCTGGAGGCACTGCAATATGGGGCACCGCCGCATGGCGGTCTGGCATTCGGTCTGGATCGTTTGGTCACACTGATGGCAGGTGCCGAATCCATCCGCGATGTGATCGCCTTCCCCAAGACTCAGCGTGCACAATGCCTGCTGACCAAGGCCCCGAGCGAGGTTGATGAGAAACAACTGCGGGAGCTGCATATCCGCGTCCGTCAGCAAAACACCGCGAGCTAAAATCTACGCGTAGTTATGAAGTAGGCTGGCCGCATTGCTGCGCGTCAACCCAGGTTTTTAGCTTTGTGATCGCTTCGTCTGTCGCTGATGTCAGCGCAGCAACTCCGCCTTTGGCATCTGCGCTGGCGCTGGTTTTCTCTACGGTGATGACGGTGCTTATCCGCGGTGAGTTATGCCCGTTGCCATTCACCAACTCTGCGCGAAGTTGCACCACGCCACGACTGCTCCCCGGGCTGTCAAATACCTGATCGAATATATTCAGCGTAATGTTCAGGCTGCATTTGGCATCGCTGCTGGGTGCCCAGCGGTTCTGTACGCGTTGCGCGATCAGGTCGGCGGGCAGGATAGCCCATCGGCTTTCATTGTAGGCAAACACCCGGGCTGGATCCTGATACGCCAGGCGATAACGCATCTCATGACCGTCCAACCCTGGGCTGGCTTCCACATGGCCAAGCCTTATCCTGATCGTATCCGGATTGTTCATATTCGTGTTCGCAATCATGCCGAAGTCATACAAGGCAGGTTGCGCACCGGGTTTAGGTAACCCGCTACAGGCGCTGAGTAGGGCTAGCAATAACAGAAGGTAAATACGCTGACTCATGGTTGAAAGCCTTTCTCGCCCGGGCCTGGCTGGGATAGTGGTTTGCCGAAGATGGGGCTTTGCGGATTCTGCTCCAGCGTATCCATCAATTTATTCAGACTTTGCGCATCGCGATGCAATTGATCGGTGAGCTGGTACGCTCTGGGTAACGTCTCGCTATTCAGGTTATCCCCCAGATCGGCAGTGACTTGTTCTATATGGCGCGAAACGCGCTCAAACTCCGCCAGCGATTCCTGCATCTTGAGCAGGGCAGGGCGTGCAGCATCTGCGGTCTCCTGGGTGCTGAGGGAGGCTTGCCGGACTGCATCCAGTGCCGCTGAAAGCTCGTGCGGATGTATCTCGTCCATTAACTTTCCAACTTTCTCGCTGGTTTGTTGAGAAGAGCGCAATAAGGGGTCCAACGCTTCGCTGGAGCGTTCCATGTTGTCCACCAGTTGCGCGATCTTCTGCGTATTCTTCTGATTCAGCAATTGGTTCAGTGTGGTCAATAGTTGTGCGGCGGTATCTTCCAGCTGTTCAGTCTTCGTGATGATCGCCTTGCCCGAACTCATGATCTCATTCATGGCGGATGGTCGCAGCGGGATCACCAACTCGCCCAGCGGGGAAGGGTTGGCACCGCTATCATCCAGTTCGATATATGCAAGCCCGGTAAGTCCTTGCGAGGCCAATTGAGCAAACGTGCCCCGGGTCAGCCGCACGCTGCTGTCCACATCAACATCGATCAGGATATTGGAAGCTTGCGCTGGGTCGAGCCGAATGTCGCTGACTCGCCCGATATCCACGCCCCGATAGCGCACCGCAGCCTGCGGATTGAGGCCGGAAACAGCAATTTTCGATAGGATATGGTAGGTTGTTTGCTCGGTATGCGTGCCGGCCAACCACCACAGCCCGGTCAGTAGTGCACAGGTGAGCAGCAGGGCAAATATCCCTGAGAGAACGGCGTAGGCTTTATTTTCCATGTTTGATTAGTTCGTTTGGTTTATTAAACCGCTCCAGCCGTTCTTTTACGCCATTGAAAAAGTTGCATACGAAAGGGTGAGTCATGCTGCCCAGCTCATCTATGGTACAACTTGCAACGATATGTTGATCCGCCAGCACCGCTACTCTATCAGCCAACGAGGTAAGTGTGTCCAGATCGTGCGTGACAAAGACCACCGTCAGCCCCAATTGAATACGTAAATCCTTGATCAATCGCACAAAATTTTCGCTACGGTCAGGATCCAGTCCTGCGGTAGGCTCATCCAGCACCAGCAATTCCGGCTCCAGCGAAAGTGCGCGTGCCAGGCCGACCCGTTTGATCATGCCACCGGAAAGTTGTGCAGGTAGCAAATCTGCGTGTTGCGGTTCCAGTTCTACCAAAGCCAGCTTATGCATCACCAGCAGGTGGATGGTGGCTTCGTCGAACTGACGTAACTCACGTAACGGAAAAGCGATATTCTCGAACACGGAGAGCGCAGAAAATAATGCCCCTTGCTGAAAGAGCATGCCAAAACGATTACGTACCCGTTTTTGACCATCGCGATCCAGGGTTTGCAGATTTTCGCCAAACAACCGTATCTCGCCGCGAGTCGGCTGCGTCAATCCTACAATATGCCTTAACAGTGTGGTTTTCCCGCTGCCGGAACCGCCTACCAGTGCCAGTACTTCGCCCGAATTGACTTGCATGGACAGGTTTTTATGGATAACCGTATTGCCGAATTGAGTCCATATGTTGATTGCTTCGCATACCGGGGTAGTGGCATCCGCTGTCATATCCCTATGCTCCGCGTGGCGATAGCGAATAGTGCATCCAGCAAAATGACGACCGTAATGGAAGTGACTACCGAGGATGTGGTGCTGTTGGAAAGGCTTTCGGTATTGGGTTGCACGCGCAGGCCAAAATGGCAGGCAATCAAAGCCACCGTCAAGCCGAAAGTGAAGCCTTTGATCGTAGCCAGCACCAGATTGGTCGCTTTTACCACGCGCGGCAGATGTTCGATGAAGAATTCAAAGCCTATGCCTAATTGGAAAAAGGCGACCACCATGCCGCCGATCAGTGCCCATAGCGACGTCCAGAACAGCAACAAAGGGGCGATCAGGGTAAGGGCTACTACCTTGGGCAGAATAAGCCGTAGCGTGCGCGAAACTCCCATGGTTGCCAGCGCATCGATCTCTTCGGTAACGCGCATCACGCCTATCTGTGCGGTCATCGCCGAGCCGGATCGCCCCGCTACCAGCACCGACATCAATATCGGTCCCAGTTCACGAATAATCGCCAACCCCAGGATGTTGACGATGAAAATGTCCGCCCCGAATTTGCGCAATTGCAACGCCATCAAATAGCTCATCGCTACACCTATCATGCCGCCTACCAGACCCGTCACTGGCAGAGCCAGCACTCCGCCTTTATAGACATTGGCCGAGATCTCCTTCCAGGGAATGTCGCGCGGACGGCGGAACAGGTAAAGAAACTCCAGCGTGAGCAGGCCGGTGAGAGTAATAAAGTCGGCCAGATGTAATACGAAAGACTTCAGCATCCCGGGATGTATTACGACATCGTCAATGAGAGCCTCGTCCAAGGCGCGGCGTGGGGATTGAGCATGTTGCAGGCTGTCGAACAGTGACTCATGTTCAGGGCGTAGCGAGACACGCTGACTGAGCTGGCCTCCCCATCCTGTCAATAATAGTGCTGCAGCTGCACTATCCAACTGCTCTATGGTGGTCAGATCCCAAAACATTTGCGGCCGGGAAAAGTAAGGGGCTAGCTGCTGTTGCAATACGGCGAAATGATTTCCGGCGGCACGCAAAGACCATTGTCCTGTCAGCACTATGCGCGACCCTTCATCTATCTTAAACACTGCGTCCGACATTAAGTGTTCCCGATTGGTTTTCCGCAGTTTATCCGCAGTCGCCACGCGGCGCTATAATTCCTTATCGTCACTCAGGAAGGAGTCTGTATGAAAAGCTATCGCAAGGAACTCTGGTTCAACGCTCCGGAGCGCATGTACTTTATCAACATTACCGGGCAGATAGAAGAATGCCTGCGTGAGTCCGGCATTCGTGAAGGTCTGGCATTGGTTAATGCCATGCATATCACTGCCAGCGTCTTTATCAATGACGATGAGTCCGGCCTGCATCATGATTATGGGGTGTGGCTGGAAAAACTCGCTCCGCACGAACCTGTGAGCGGCTATCACCATAATCGTACCGGTGAAGACAACGCCGACGCCCATATGAAGCGTCAGGTGATGGGGCGAGAGGTGGTGGTGGCGATCACCGACGGACAATTGGATTTTGGTCCGTGGGAACAGATATTCTATGGCGAGTTTGATGGTCGGCGCAGGAAGAGGGTGCTGGTGAAGCTGATCGGCGATTGATAGCAAGTGACAAGACACATTTAAATACGCTCAAAAGTCATTGTTTTCTTGTGTTTTCCATATGACTTCCCGGGCTTGCTAGCTCACTGCTGTTGTAAAAATGCAACAGCTATTGTTTTCTGTAGCAAAAACCACAAAAAAACCTTGCTAGGCGTTGCCGCCGCTTGGCATACTGCTATCACTTCTCGTAAGGGGAGTTCGCGAACTCTCTCGATTATGAATGTACTTTATCGTTAAGTTGTTAAAGGACGCGAGTAAAAGAGAGTGCAAGTAGGTATATATAGGCTCGATGCATCGAGCCACACACTTTGGAAACTTTTTTGGAGGTTTTATGAATAAGAAACTAAATCTGGCAGTTGCCGCCGCTGTTCTGGCGATGGGCGCTTCCGCAGCAAACGCTGGTATCGTGATTCCAGCTGGTGATTGGACCATTGATATCAATGGTAACGTCAATGCTTTCTACATCCACAACAGCAGCAGCGACAGCAATACCGTCAATGGCGGTCTTGCCAATACCAAGAGCGCGACCAGCAGTGGTAGCGATGCAAGCGCAGTAAACACCGGTCTGCTG
>CAILHX010000007.1 GCA_903834185.1 uncultured Methylophilaceae bacterium | reverse complement strand
CAGCAGGCGGTTCTCTCCGGTGTGTCCGGTGACATCCATCAGGATGTCGATGCCATCGCTGCGGATGCGTTCGGCCAATGCAGTGTCGCTCATGCCGCGGGTGGGGATCCAGTGGTCTGCGTAGCTCTGGTATCTGGTGGTGACTTCGTCGCTACGGCTGATCTGTGCGTAGGCGTAGATTTCAAACCGGCTATGGTCGTGGTGCGATAGCAGGGGCTCGAGGAAGTAACGGCTGGAGTGGTGACGAAGCGATGGTGAAACGTAGCCTATCCTTAAGCGGCGTTTTGGATCACGGTCATTGCTGTGCGCTTGCCATTCCTTATACAGGGGGCTGGCAAAGCTTTGTTCGTATTCCTTATAGTAGGTGTACAGTTCTTCACTGCTGAAATCCGGATGGTAGTTCACGCAGAATAACAGGTTGTTATACGCACTATGGAAATCGGGAGATATTTCCAGTGCCTTACGGTAAACGTGGATGGCTTCCGTGAATTGATGCTGATCCTGATAGGCATTACCCAGATTGTTATAGGCTTCCGTCATCCGCGGGTTCACCGCAATCGCTTGCAGGTAGTTAGCGATAGCTTTATCTAATTCCCGGATTTTTTGATGAGCGTTTCCAAGGTTGTAATGCGCATCAGCATGATCCGGCTGAATCTCTAATGCAGCGGTCAACACGTTAACCGCCTCGGCGATCTGCTCATTCTCGATCAAAGCCGAACCAAGATTGACTTGTGCCTCTATGGATTGAGGGTTGATGGCTAATGCCTGATGGTATGCTTCGATCGCTGCATCCACATGATCCTGCTCTTGCAATGTGATCCCCAGATTGCTGTATGCCTCTGCGAAGTCCGGGCGTATCTTAAGTGCCTGCCGATAATATTCGAGCGCCTTCTCAAAGGCCCCGCTGTCATGCATCACCAGTCCCAAATTGTTATAGGAATCCGCATGGCGGGGATTTAAGCGGATAGCGCGCTGAAGGCTACTGATCGCCGCTTCATAGCGCTGCACAAGCCTAAACGCGATACCGAGATTACTATGCAACTCATGATCCGCAGGAGTCAGTTTCACTGCTCTATTTAATGCAATAATGCCTTCTTCCTGCTTTCCCTGTTGAGAGAGTAGAGTTCCCAATACTTTCCAGCCCAAGGCATGGCGAGCGTGCCTTTCGGTCAATGCTTTTGCAACGGACATGGCTGCATCTATCTGACCATGATTCAATAAACCTACTAGTTGATTGGTAAGCTCGGCAAGCGTACCTCGATGCTGCGATTGTGTTACTTCGGCTCTGGAGACTGCTTTGGAGATCGGTGCCAAGGGTTCTTTCAACCGCGCTTGCAGCAGATCGACACCATCACCTGCCAACCCATGTTGCTGACCCAGCGCCAATACTTGCCTGGCAATATCTGTTTGCCCATGTACGATCAACGCATCTATATAGTTAAGCCAATGCTGTGCTTCACTCGGATTAGCTTCCAGCAATGCCTGAAGTTGTTCTAAAGTAAGAGACATAAAAAGCTGATCGGTTTATGGTTGATTGGCTTGCGATTCGCACCACTGTTGCCACATTTGCCGATAGGCTTGTTCCACGGCTTTGGTAAAGCCTTCTTCGTCCATCAACGGACTCTGTTCCATCTGGGCTCTGAGTGAACTACGCAGTTGCGCGAGTGCCGGCAGGTCGCTCGCTAAT
>CAILHX010000006.1 GCA_903834185.1 uncultured Methylophilaceae bacterium | reverse complement strand
TCGAAAGAGTTGTCTGTAGGCATGTATATCCATGAGCTTTGCGGCTCATGGATGCAGCACCCTTTCTGGAAGTTGAAATTCAAGATCGAAGATGAAGAAACCATCCAGAAGATTCTGGATAGCAAGATCGAAGAAGTGGTCATCGATACCGCCAAGGGTGCAGATGTTAAAAAACAAAAAGCCAGCACTCCTGCACATGTGGAAATCACTGCCCCTGTAGAAGTTCCAGCGCCTCAAGCAGTGACAATACACACATCATCCGAAGTCGGTATTGAGCAGGAAATGGTACAGGCCAAGAAAATCATTTCCACCGCCAAGGACGCCGTATCTTCAATGTTCAACGAAGTACGCATGGGCAAGGCACTCGATACCAAGGAGGCGGTCGCCATGGTGGAAGAAATCTCTTCTTCCATCATGCGCAATCCCAGTGCAATCATCAGCCTTGCCCGGCTCAAAACCAAGGACGACTATACCTACATGCACTCTGTTGCGGTTTGCGCCATGATGGTATCGCTAGCCAACGAACTTGGCCTGGATGCTGAAGCCTCTCGTCAATCGGGTGTTGCCGGGTTATTGCACGATGTCGGAAAAATGGCCATTCCTTCCGAAATTCTGGACAAGCCAGGAAACCTGACCGACGAAGAGTTCCGCATTATTCAAGGCCACCCCATGGCGGGCTACAACATGCTGCTGGAAGCAAAAAACGCTGTTGAAGCCGCCCTAGACGTAGCCCGGCACCATCATGAAAAAATTGATGGTAGCGGCTACCCGGATAAGCTTCCGGATCAGAAAATAAGCCTGTTTGCAAGAATGGGGGCCGTTTGCGACGTCTACGATGCGATCACCTCCAACCGCCCCTACAAAGACGGCTGGGATCCATCGGAGTCACTGAAAAAGATGGCTTCGTGGAAAGGTCATTTCGATGAGAAAATCTTCCATCATTTCGTAAAAAGCATCGGCATCTATCCGGTCGGTTCATTGGTCCGGCTGGAATCAGGCCGCATAGCAGTAGTGATTGATCAGAGCAAAATCTCGCTTACCACCCCCATTGTCAAAATCTTCTTTTCCACCATAACCATGACTCACGTCACTCAGGAAGTGCTGGATTTGTCCAATGCATCAAGTAATGACACGATTGTGGCGCGCGAAGACCCGGCGTCATGGAAATTCTCCAACTTGAATAGCTTATGGGCCGAAGCTGTAAGCTAGAGTCTGCGTGCTCATTCGTGATGAGTTGCAGAGTTTGTCTTTATGAAGCTGCCTGATGTGCTAAAAAATTTCTCCACCCACCGTGATCACTGATATCTTCTGCATCCTCGGTTGCGTAGGCTTCGCAAACAAATCCTTGCACCCAAGTACCATCCGCCAACTCCACTCTGCCAATTCCCAGGGGGGCAGGAATGAGCGTGACGAATGATCCATAATTGGATACGGCAATCTCCCAAACCTCTAGCTCAATCCTGGCACCTTCTTTTTTAACCCGGATCATGCCTGGACGAGTTGGCGTAAAACCAGCCAAATAATAAAGACGGTAGTTTGCAGAGGTTGTGGTTTTACTGACCAAGCTGGCTCCTAAATTAGTGAGCTGACCATTTAGAGGTAATCCGCTCATGTGAGCCCCGCATACCGCTACTTTGACTGTTGCATCCATTATTTTCTCCATTTGTATTCGCTAATTTTTATGGATTCAGTGACGCGTGCAGACGGCCACCCAAGTCTAGCAAGGCTTGATCGCTAAACGCGGGAGCCGCGATCGTTACACCGAATGGTAATTGATTGGATTGAAAACCCGCCGGAATGGCGACGGCAGAAAGATCAAGCAAGTTCATGAAGTTGGTGTAATAGCCAAGATTGCTGTTGGTTTTCACAGGGTCCGATTCAACCTCCATGACGCTGTATATAGTGCCCGCTGTCGGGGTCACTAGCACATCAATATCGTCCCAGACATGTTCATTCAGTCGTCGGAGCTCATTAAGACGATAGAGCGCCTTAAAGGTATCAGCGGCATTAAATCGTGATGCCCCAGAAATGATTTGTTTGGTAACGGGCAACAGACTCTCTGCTTTTGTTTCAATAAACGATTGAATGGATGCATATCGCTCTGCCACCCAAGGGCCTTCATACAGCAGCCTGGCGACCTCTCTGAACGGTGCGAAATCGATTATCACTTTTTGTCCGCCTATGGATTCTATCCTTCTGACTGCATCATCAAAAAGTTGTCGTGTTTCCTCGTTCCCGAAAAACTCAAGTTGGCTTGCCTGGGGAACCCCAAATTTAAAATCTTTTGGAATTGTTTTAGCGGGAAGCGCTTTTCGTGAGTAAGAATCTTCTATGTCGTATCCTTGCGCGACATCAAGCACCGTGGCTGCATCTGCTGCGTCATTGGCAAAAATAGACACACAATCCAAAGTGCGGCAGGCTGGCACCACGCCGGAGGTGCTTACCAGCCCGCACGTTGGTTTATGGCCGACCAGGTTATTGAAAGCTGCAGGTACTCTTCCTGAGCCCGCAGTATCGGTGCCTAAACTAAAACTGGCCATGCCCAGGGCAACAGCCACAGCGGATCCAGAACTCGACCCACCAGAGATAAATTCAGGATTAATGCTATTTTTGCAAGCACCGTAGGGTGATCTAGTGCCCACCAAACCTGTGGCAAATTGATCCAGATTCGTTTTTCCAACGGGGATGGCCCCTGCATCAATCAGCTTTTGAACGACCGTGGCACTTTTTTCGGGGACGTAGGCGTAATCAGGGCAGCCTGCTGTTGTCGGAATGCCAGCCAAGTCAATATTATCCTTTATGGCAAATGGGATGCCATACAATGGTAATGATGCAGGATCAATATCTTCTAGATTATTCGCGAAGACCAGCATCTCTTCCAAGCTTAGCCTTCGAATCCATATGTGATGGTCATCCTGTTGTTTAATTAAAACGTTTAATGTTTCTACCAGCTTCGAAGGCGTCATTTCACCGGAAAGATATTGGGTGCGTAATCTTTTGATATTGAGGTTCAAGGTCTTGCCCATCCTTAATCTTCAATCTGAATAATAAACAAGTCCTGACCCGCGGCCACTTGTGTGCCATCCTGGCAAAAGACATGGGTGACTTTTCCATTGGCGGTCGCTGAAATATTAATTTCCATTTTCATGGACTCCACAATCACGACAGTGTCGCCTTGCTTGACGGTATCGCCTACTTTGACTTTGACTTGCCACAGATTGCCAGCCACGTGTGAAGCGACTGCACGGCTATTCGGGGGCAAGTCAAGTTCACTATCCGGTCCTGCAGAGGCGACATCCTGATCATAGGAATAATGGGCTTGTCCGCTAGCGATCCAACGTTCGCGCTCTGCTTCAAATGCAGCTTGTTGCGTATCTTTAAACTCTGCAATTGAGGCAGCATTTTCTTGCAGAAAATCGATATATTTTTTGAGGCTAAAGGTTTGCTCTTCAATTCTGAGCTCGAATTTCCCGTGCAGAAAATCCTCTCGCATCTTGAGTAGTTCTTCAGCAGAGACCGGGTAAAACCGAATTTGATCAAAGAATCGCAATAACCATGGCTTTCCTTGTGTGAAGTCTTTGGTCTGACGCCAGCGATTCCACATTTGGATGGTGCGCCCCACAAACTGGTAACCGCCAGGGCCTTCCATGCCATATACACACATGTAGGCGCCGCCAATGCCGACGGCATTCTCTGGTGTCCAGGTTCTTGCCGGATTATATTTGGTCGTCACTAAACGATGACGAGGGTCGACAGGGGTGGCAACCGGCGCACCGAGGTAAACGTCCCCCAGGCCCATCGTGAGGTAACTCGCATTAAATAGAATATCCTTGACCTGCTCAATATCACTTAATCCATTGATCCGTCTAATAAACTCGATATTATTCGGGCACCATGGCGCGTCTTTGCGCACGGATTGCATGTACTTCTCGATAGCTAACTGGGTGGCCTTGTCGTCCCATGACAAGGGCAAATAAACGATGCGTGTTGGTACTTCCATGTCTTCAATCGCTGGCAATTCATTTTCAGCTCTTGCGAGAATGGTCATTAACTGATCGACGGGCAGGCATCTACTATCATAATGCACCTGTAGAGATCGAATGCCGGGGGTCAGATCAATCACACCAGGGATGCACTGCTTCTCCAGCCACTGCATCAGCGCATGGACGCGGAAGCGTAAATTGAGATCCAGCATCAAAGGCCCGTACTCAACAAGCAGATTTTTATCACCTGCCTGTCTGTAAGCCACCGCGATTTGTGATTGCGTGGCTGGAACGCTTTTCAGCAAAGGGGTACTCAATATCCCGGATAATGATACTTGAGGAAGCTTAACTTCCTGAAGGGTTTTGATCTGCTGATCTTGCACCTGTTCTTGTTGGTAAGCCTCTTCCTGGGTTAAGCGTTTAAATCGAACTGTATCACCTGGCTTGAGCTGCCCCATTTTCCAGAGTTCTGCTTGCACTATCGTCGCCGGGCAGACAAAGCCCCCTAGACTGGGACCATCCGGACCAAGAATCACAGGCATATCGCCAGTAAAGTCTACTGTGCCAATCGCGTAGGCATTATCGTGAATGTTAGAAGGATGTAATCCTGCCTCGCCGCCATCTTTACGGGCCCATTCCGGCTTGGGCCCGATTAACCGCACTCCTGTTCTGTTGGAGTTGTAATGCACTTCCCAGTCAGTATCGAAAAACATCGTGATATCAGACTCTGTGAAAAAGTCTGGTGCTCCATGCGGGCCATATAACACACCGATTTCCCAAGCACTCCTGTATTCAGGAATCAAAGCTGGAGGGAGGCGCGATGATTTGGGGACGACTGGTTTTTTACATACAAGGTGAATCACGTCACCCGCCCGTAAAATTCGTCCGCCATGCCCCCCAAATTGACCCAGCGTGAAGGTGGACTTGCTTCCCAAATAATCGGGTACATCAAAGCCGCCTTGCACTGACAAATAGGTACGGCAGCCTGCCCCTTTAATACTGCCTAATTTAAGGGTACTGCCGGCTTGAATAAAATGGGGTGCCCAAAGCGATAAAGGCTGGTCATTCAACTCCACCTTCATAGGCGCGCCAGCGATGGAAATCACGGCATCATGGTTGAACTTCAAGGTTGGACCAATCAGAGTTAACTCTATTGCAGCAGTGCCGTCATCATTGCCAACCAAACGGTTAGCAAAACGAAATGCCAGATGGTCCATAGGCCCCGAAGGCGGCACCCCGACCGCCCAGTGGCCCAAACGTCCGGGATAGTCCTGAATCGTGCTTTGTACCCCGGCCTCAATCACGTCGATCGTGGTTGGCTGATAGACAAAATGATTAAGATACCGGGTAATTTGCTTGCCTGCAGGAAAGACACTATCTGCCAGCACCTGACGGAGATAGTTCAAGTTGGTTTCAATGCCACTTAGTTTGGTCTGATGTAGAACGGTATTGAGTTTTGAGATAGCTTGTTCACGGGTATTGGCATGGACCAACACCTTGGCAATTAGTGGGTCATAGAAAGGTGAGACTTCAGTTCCGGTTTCAACCCAGGTATCAACTCGCGCTTGATGAGGAAATTCGACCTGGGTAAGTACGCCGCTACATGGCTGGAAATTTTTATTCGGATCCTCAGCATACACCCGTACCTGGATGGCGTGTCCCTGTGGCTTGTAAACGTAATCTTCGAACGGAGACGTTTCTTCAGACGCAATCCTGATCATCCATTCGACCAAGTCCAATCCGCTGACCAGTTCTGTCACGCCATGCTCCACTTGCAGCCGGGTATTGACCTCCAGGAAATAAAACTCGCCACTGTCATTGTCATACACAAACTCGACCGTTCCGGCAGATCGATAAGCCACAGCGCGACCAAGACTTTCAGCTGTTTCCCATAACTTGGCACGGACTGATTCCGAGATGTTTGGAGCAGGCGTTTCCTCAATGACCTTCTGATTTCTACGCTGAACGGAACAATCACGTTCTCCTAAAGCAATGACATTGCCTTGACCATCACCAAAAATTTGCACTTCGATATGGCGCGCAGACTGCACGTATTTCTCAAGATAAATGCCGCTATCCTTGAAGTTGGCACGGGATAGGCGTTGGACAGATTCAAACGCAGGATTTAATTGATCAGCGCTCCAGATAAGTTGCATCCCGATACCACCCCCTCCGGCGGTACTTTTTAGCATGACCGGATAGCCAATCCGCTCTGCTTCAGTTTGTGCATGATTTACATCAGAGAGCAAGCCTGTGCCTGGCAACAGAGACACCGCATTTTGACGGGCAAGCTCCCGCGCCGTATGCTTAAGTCCGAACTCACGCATTTGCTGGGGAGTAGGCCCGATAAAAGCGATTCCTGCAGCTTCACAGGCTTCAGCAAAAGCGGGATTTTCAGAGAGAAATCCATACCCGGGATGTATGGCTTGTGCCCCAGTGGACTTCGCCGCGGCCAGGATATTTTCAACATTGAGATAGCTATCGGACGCCGGTGCCGGCCCCACACAAATGGATTCATCGGCCTCCAGCACATGCTTTGCATTCGCATCTGCCTCGGAATAAACCGCCACTGAAGCGATATTCATGCGTTTGAGGGTGCGCAAGATACGGCAAGCTATTTCGCCTCTATTGGCAATCAGGACCTTATTAAACATTTGTTTCTCCTGCTTTTGGGCTGGGTCGTCCCGCCTTATTGTATTTATAATCGGGTCGTCCCGAGGGTTCACGAAACCCTGATTAATCCCACACTAGCATTCGAACAGGTGTTGGATTGTAGGCATTGCAAGGGTTGTTAAGTTGCGGACAATTGGAGATTAACACCGCCAAATTCATTTCGGCGCGAATTTCAACATACTTCCCCGGCGCAGAAATACCATCTTCAAAACTCAGTCCCCCTTCGGCAGTAACGGGCACGTTCATGAAAAAATTGATATTTGCTGTGATATCCCGCTTGGTCAAATGAAGGTGATGTGCACAGTCACAATGTGCAATCGCATGCATGAAATTATCACGGCAACTATGCATGGATTTTTTATCCAGCGCATAACGTACGGTGTTGCTTTCAGCTGCACAGGCACCGCCTAAAGTATCATGACGACCACAGGTGTCAGCCACAATCGTGGCCATCGGGTTACCTTCGCTACTAAAGAGGACGGACCCAGTGGTGAGATATAGCCTGCTTTGTCGTTGAATCGTATCAACCGCACTGTAACGCTCCTCTGGATTGTCGGCATTGTAAAACAAAGTATCCACGGCTTGATTGCCTTCAAGATCGAGGATGCGAAGGGTTTGGCCTTTTTTAACAAGTCCCATCCATGGCTCACCCGCCCGACACACTTCATCAATAACTGCGTTCTCTGGAATGAAATGACTGCTAGTCAACATAATTTAGCTCGCGTAGTAACGTTCAGTATTAATAAAGCCACGCTGGTTTTGTGGACAGTGGTTACGACAAACATCATCTGCGGGGACGTTGCCTGATCTGCTCGCTGTGATCTTGATCTTGGCTGGTTGATACTCTCTTTTCGGATCGAGTGGGTGTGGCGAGGTTGAAAGGACGACCAGTGTGTTCATTTCAAAGCGCAGATCAACCGTATCACCGACTTGGCTGTTGCCTGGCTGGTAGCTGAGTACACCATCTTCACCCGCAACGATCTTACTAAAAAAGTTCACCGTAGGCGCCAAGTCCCTTTTGCCCAACCCCCATTTGCCCAGCTCAATTAAAAGTCCGTCCTTTCCACTGCGATACATGTCATTTCGATGGCTTTGGAAGTCGGCTTTACCATACTTTTGTTCAATCAGAGCTGCGTCTGATACACCGCAGATTGTGTCATGCCAACCAACGGTATCCGCTGTAATGGAACAAAAAATACGTCCCATATCGGAATAGCAAACATTACCCTTGGTCAGAAATGCAGTATGTTGCGCTTTCAAAGTGTCGGGCATGTTGTAACGTTCGAGTTTCTCCTCTATGTTATAAAACAGAGCTGAGACATTGGCGTCTCCTTCAAGATCAGTGAGCGTCAAGGTGTTGCCACGCCTGACGATACCCGACCAATGATGACCGCCCGGTATGATTTCTTCCCATAAAATATCTTGCATCATCCGTCCTTCTTAAATTTCTCCAGTGATCGAATACACCGGCGGCAAGAGAGCAGCCATGAGTTGTAGTCGACCAGTAACGACTCCGGGGAGGGTGATAATTTGATCTGCAATGATTTGCACTTTTTGTGCCGGTCCTTGCACGAGTATCACCTCCATCGTTTGGTTATTCATTAAATGTACATGCAATGAACTAATCACTTCATCCAAATGTTTGTATTGCAGATCGGATAACTTTTTTTGCAGCCCTCTTCTCGAGTTGTCATAAAGAATGGTGATTGTGCCAGCCATCACTTCGTTACCGTTTATGCTTTGGTGATCAGCAACATGTTGACGCAACATGTCATTAATCGCTTGTGAACGACTGTTAAATCCTCTTTGCACGACCATTGCATCCACACTTGATTGCAAATCATCAGGCAAAGAAATGCTGATGCGACTGACTGGTTTTGTCTTGGTTTTCAGGTTCATAATCGTGGTTAATCTTAGCGTGTCTGATTATTTTTAGTCATAAAAGCAGTATTACTCGACGTTGTCATTCACATTGACGAAGCGGATCATGTGCTGTTCGATATTTTTATCTTGTTCAGGCTCTGTTTCAGGCTCCGCTGGATGGATTAATTCTTCCAACCGTGCTTTAGTGGCGAGAAACTCCGGGGAGTTGAATTGAGTAGTGCTGCGGGGGCGAGGAACCGGCACTTCGATGAGCTCTTGCACTTCCCCGGGATGCGCTTTTAATACCAAAATACGATCCGCCAAAAAAATTGCTTCATCCAGATCATGTGTAATAAAGATAATAGTGATGTCGATATTTCGCCAAATTTCAAGCAAATGTACCTGCATCTTGGCACGCGACTGCGCATCAAGCGCACCGAATGGCTCATCCATGAGCAAAATTCTGGGTTGAACGACTAAAGCGCGGGCAATGGCGACGCGTTGTTTCATGCCGCCAGAAAGTTCATGTGGATAGGCATTGGCGAATTTTGCCAAGCCTATGAGTTCCAGCCATAGACTTGCTTCTTTCTCCGCCTCGTTGGCACCGATATTGTTCATTTCCAGGCCGAACATAATGTTTTTCTTGACCGTTAACCACGGAAACAGCGTATACCCCTGGAACACCATGCCGCGATCTCGACCAGGGCCATTCACAGGTTTGCCTTCTAATAGCACATCACCTGAGGTGTGTTCCTCCAAGCCTGCCAGTATTCGAATGAGGGTCGATTTACCGCAGCCTGAAGGACCAATGACACACACAAGCTCACGTTTGTGGGTTTTAAAATTAACATTTTTGAGGGCAACGACATCGCCTTTTTCGGTCTTGTAGTTCTTGCATAAGTTCTTCGCTTCGAGAATGACTTCGCGCGATTTTATTTTCGTGAATCGATTCTTAACCGCCTCAGACTGGGATAGATAGCTTGGCAAAGAGTTGTTCGTCATTTTTTTGATTCCTATTCCTTGTTAGCAGGGCGGTCCCAGCGAAATATTTTTTTACCTAATAGCGCTAGAATCAAGTCACCCCCCAGACCAAGCAGACCAATAATAATGATGGCTGCGTAGACGCGATCGAAATGCTGGTAACGCGCTTGCTGCGTAATAAACC
The DNA here is from genome assembly GCA_903834185.1 of uncultured Methylophilaceae bacterium. Taxonomy (GTDB): domain Bacteria; phylum Pseudomonadota; class Gammaproteobacteria; order Burkholderiales; family Methylophilaceae; genus CAILHX01. The sequence goes on along the minus strand of CAILHX010000006.1, from coordinate 109,047 downwards.
AAGTAATGCCGGAAGTGGTGCCGATGAGTTCGGCGATGATCAAGTATGTCCAGGCCCATCCGAGCAAGATGCGCTGATCCCTGTACAAGTCCGGCAAGATACCGGGCAAGATTACGTGGAATAGCAGTTTGAATCGATTTGCCCCTAAGGTCATCGCAGCCTCAATAAGCGCGTAATCTAGTTTACGGGTGGTATTTGCAATGATGAGAATTTGTTGGAATAGGGTCCCAATCACAATGATGGCAATCTTAGGGCCATCGTAGATCCCAAGAATTGCGACGGCTAATGCACCGAATGCTGGAGCAGGCAGGTACCGGAAAAACTCTACAAAAGGTTCGTTGAGTCTTGATATTGCGCTGTAGGTTCCGCACAGGATGCCCAAAGGCACACCTATGATTGAGGATAAAAAGAACCCGGAAAAAATAATTTTTATACTATGCCAAAGGCTTTGATGAAGCCACTGACCATCTTTTTGTTCAGGGGGCGTCGTGAAACCCGTATAAAGTGCCTTGGCAACATCAACCGGCGCAGGCAAATAGATGGGATTAGCAGGCGCTCCTTCCGGAAGCGCCTGCTTTGCTGATTTCATATTGTCCATCTCTTCAGCAAAGACCTCTTTATCAACGAGCATGCCTATTTGAAAATAGTCCACCCCACCAGGTTTGTTGATACGCATCATTGGGTGCCAAACAAATGGCACGTAACTCACCATAAACCATATTAATAATGGGAGTAAGAAGGAGCAAATCCCCAATATGGTCCTCTTGTTTTGCGAGAGTTCTCTCCGCACCACAAACCATGAAGATATATTCATTCTTATTCCCTTTAACTAATATTGAACGCCAAGCAATAATGTTTACTTGGAAGCGGCCTGAAAACAGTGCATATTTCAGGCCGCTTTCCAGTCATTGCAATTTTTAGAAGCTATAGACCACACCAGCGGTTATTTTTCTGTTGCCCAGGTATTTTCCCGATTTGTCACTGTAGAAAGGTCTGTTGGCGTTCGTGCTTAATCCAGCGAGCGTTGCGCTGAACCCATTGCCAAAATCCTTGCTTAAGGTTAATGCCAAGTCGGTATAGTCGCCTACTCCGCCTTGACCAGGGATCAGTTGACGTCCGATATGTGGCGTAAGTGTTAAACCATAAGGGATGGCAACCGCTGCACTTAAGTCAAAGTATTGGCTACCCGAACTGTTCAAATTGCCTAGAAAACTGCCTAGACTTCGGTTGTATTTAAAAGTGTAGATTCCGTAGGTCAAATCACCGTAGGCTTCGACGGTACTGGCATTGCTATAGGATCCAGCAGGGAAAAAAGGTCCACTTGCGCCATTAGACGTACCAGAAGGACTGGCGAAAGCATTCTTACCAGAATTGTTACCCGGGTACTGATAAGTGATGACACCAACGTCATAAGAAAAACCAGTGTCAGCCACTTGCGCTCTGAATCCACCGTAAACGTCCCATTCTATGCTGCCTTTGGTTGAGCCATTGAGCTCCTTGACCCAGGTTTGATTAGAAAACGCAGTGCCTACATAAAAACCGGGTTTTGTTGTCAAATCAATCCCGCCTTGAAGCGCTGGATCGCCGGAGGTTTGCGCAATACCGCGTACGCGATAATCAGAAATGACGCCTACGTGGTAACCAATACTGATGTTTGGCTCCAAATCCGAATCAGCATCCGCGTATGCTGCAAACGAAATGCCTAAAGCTAGCGAAGGTGCTACCACACAGGACATCGTGTGTTTGAACGTTTTACTCAACATATTGAGTTTCATGATAGATACCTTTCTTTAAGTATTTTTAACTAGTTTCCGCTGATGAATGATGAGTCAATATAGCTGTTGACGTTTTGGCTGAGGCCATAAGCTTTGTTGTACCAATTGAAATTATTGGCCGTTTCAGTGGAACCATAAATGGATTGGTAACCTGCCGCTTTCACATAAACCTTTTTGTTATCCTCAAGCGTGAGTAATTTGGTGCCTTTTAACAAAGGTAAATATTCTGCAGGAGTGCTCCCTGAACGGGCTGCCATAATTTTGACTGCATCTGCTTGCGTAGCAGGATCCTCAATATAGCTCACCACTTTCCCCCAAACGCCGACGACTTTTTGCCAGTCAGCACGACGCTCTTTTACACTCGAAGGATTCACTGATAAAGCGTCGTAAATTAACCCTGGTTCATCCGCAGAGGTATAAATGGCTTTGGCGCCAGGCACTGCTTTTCGAGCTTGCCCCGCAATCGGCTCCCATGCTCCTACTGCTGAAATGTCATTAGAAGGCAGCACTTGAGGCATTTCATTGGTTTTTGCATTCACAATTTCAATGTCCCCTGCTTTCATGCCTGCTTTTTTCATCCCGTTACGTAATAAAAGATGCTCAACCAACCCACTTTCGACAGCCACTTTTTTACCTTTTAAATCGGTAAGCGTCTTGATGCCTGGCTTGGCGATGATCATGTCATTGCCGTTAGAGTAGTCAGTAATAAGAATCATCTTGTTTCTGCCACCACCAGCACCAGTGACTAAGGCGTCACAGTTAGCCATGAATACAGCATCTAGCTTGCCAGCAGTAAATGCATCCATGGAGGCTGAGTAATCAAACCATTCAAATTTGACATCAACACCCGCATCCTTAAACCAGCCCTTATCAATTGCCACTTGCCAAGCAACCCAACCTGGCCAATCGCTATAACCAATCTTAAGAGGCTCCGCAGCGTGCGCTGTCATTGAGAAACTAAGTGCTAATATTGGTAGCGCAGCTTTGTAGAATATTCGATGAACATTCAACTTTAATTTTCTGGATTCCATGAACATGCCCTTTCTCGGTATTAGTATTACGAATTTAAATAATAGTATTACTGAGCTAAAATAAGCATTAGTCATGCCAAAATATTTAACATTATGATTAATTTATAAAAAGTAAAAATAATTGCTGATCTTTAAGGGATGAAAGCGCGCCGTTCTGGTGCCTTATGCACCGATTCCGAATCGATTCCGCACATCTTGCAGAACCAGTGACCAAGGCATTAGAGCCTACTCAGGCACGCTCACTGAAATAACTGTTGGCTCAAACATTTCCGATGCCCGCTGCGTCTGCTGGGGTGAAATTGACCATCAACAATAGGCGGCACAGAATGCAGTGCCCTCCTCAATGTCTCCAAAGAGTCGAAACCGACCTGTGGCATGATGATCACTGAACGACTGCTTGCAGAGGAAAGAATCAATACCTTCCGGGATGGCCGTCACTAAACTGCTTACTCGCATGGCCAAGCTGTTCAAATAATTACACCCAATAAAAAGCCCGGCATTGCCGGGCTTTTTATTTGCCTTATTAGGTCAACTTCGCGTTAGCAGCCTTCTTGCGTTCATGTTCAAGCAAGAAGCGTTTACGGATTCGCAATGACTTGGGGGTAATCTCCACCAGCTCATCGTCATCAATAAATTCCACCGCATATTCCAGCGACATCAGGATAGGGGGAACCAGACGCACGGCTTCATCGGTGCCGGATGAACGCACGTTGGTGAGTTGCTTGCCCTTGATGGGGTTCACGATCAAATCGTTATCACGACTGTGGATACCGATCACCATACCTTCGTATAGCTTGTCACCGGGACTGACGAACATGCGGCCACGATCTTGCAGTTTCCACAGCGCATACGCCACAGCTTCGCCATGATCCTGCGAGATCAGCACGCCATTGCGACGACCCGGCATGTCTGCCTTGAGCGGCGCATACTCATCGAATATGTGCGCCATCAGGCCGGTACCGCGGGTCATGGTGAGGAATTCACTCTGGAAACCGATCAGTCCGCGTGCGGGGATGCGGTATTCCAGGCGGGTACGGCCATTGCCGTCTGAGGCCATGTTCTGTAACTCGCCACGACGACGCCCAAGCTCTTCCATCACGACACCCTGGTTCTCATCTTCCAGATCCACCGTCAGAATCTCATAAGGCTCGCATTTTTCACCATCGACTTCCTTGATTACCACGCGCGGTTTGCCCACGGCGATCTCGAAGCCTTCGCGGCGCATATTCTCTAATAAAATAGTCAGGTGCAACTCGCCACGGCCGGAAACGCGGAACACGTCGGCATCACCGGTCTCATCCACACGCAGTGCCACGTTTACCAGTAACTCCTTCGCCAGACGATCGCGTATCTGGCGGGTGGTGACGAACTTGCCTTCGGTGCCTGCCAGCGGGCTGGAATTAACCATGAAGTCCATGGTCAGGGTCGGCTCGTCCACCTGCATCACATGCAAGCCGACCGGGTTTTCCCTGTCGGCGATGGTGACGCCTATGCCGATCTCGTCCAAACCGGAGATAATCACGATATCGCCAGCTTCGGCCTGTTCTACCGGCACGCGTTCCAGACCCTGGAAACCGAGCACCTGGTTGATCTTGCCTTGTGCCATCTGTACGTCGCCATTCATGACGGTGACCATCTGGCCCGGCTTGATGCGACCATTACGTATGCGGCCTACCCCCAATCTCCCCGTATAACTGGAATAGTCGAGTGCAGCAAGCTGTAACTGTAAAGGCGCTTCCGGGTCACCCACTGGCGGTGACACGTGGCTGAGCACGGTATCGAACAGCGCGCTCATGTTGTCTGACGGCTTTTCCATATCTAGCATGGCGTAGCCGTTAATGGCTGATGCATATACGACAGGAAAATCCAGTTGCTCGTCGGTCGCACCAAGGTTGGCAAACAGATCAAAAGTCTGGTTGATGACCCAGCTGCAACGGGCGCCAGGCCTGTCAACCTTGTTGATCACGACGATAGGCTTCAGACCCAGCGCCAGTGCTTTCTTGGTAACGAAGCGGGTTTGCGGCATCGGGCCTTCCACCGCATCGACCAGCAACAACACGCCGTCCACCATACCCAGCACGCGCTCCACTTCGCCGCCGAAGTCGGCGTGTCCTGGTGTATCCACGATGTTGATATGTGTGCCTTTGTAATCCACCGCCGTATTCTTGGCGAGGATGGTGATGCCACGTTCTTTTTCCAGATCGTTGGAATCCATCACCCGTTCTTGCACTTGTTGGTGGGCGGCAAAAGTACCGGATTGTTGTAAAAGCTTGTCCACCATGGTGGTCTTACCGTGGTCAACGTGGGCGATGATGGCAATATTTCTTAAGGCGCGTGACATGGACTGTAGATACTCTATTTTGCAAAAGGCGCGCATATTACCACATAAGTGTTGACAGAAAGATTTAACTCCGTACAATGCGCGACTTCGATTCGGTAGATTGTATTGATTACCGACGATTCATCGCTCTGACCTCTCTTTTTTCCAGTAAATTCCTGGTTCTTTATTTTCGGTTAGTGACGATGCCCGTGCGCTGGCCACTACCGCCTTTCTCTGACTCGTCTCAGAAGATGCTCGCTTGCGCTTTTTTGCCTTATTTTTTACAAGGAAGCCTTTGTGTCTTTTCAAGAACTCGCTCTAAATCCGTCCATCCTCAAAGCAATCGCCGAGGCTGGCTATACTGAACCTACCCCTATTCAACTGGCAGCAATACCTGCTGCCATATCAGGCCGCGACCTGCTTGCCTCTGCCCAGACCGGCACCGGCAAGACCGCAGCCTTTATCCTGCCTTCACTCAATCGCATCGCCACGCCTTCTGCAAGCCGCAGCCGTGGCCCGCGTGTGCTGGTACTGACCCCGACCCGCGAACTGGCGGCACAGGTGAACGAAGCTGCCCGCAAGTACGGACAGTACATGCGTGCCCGCACTGTGAGCGTGGTAGGCGGTATGCCGTACCCGGTGCAAAACAAACTGCTATCGCAACCTGTAGACATTCTGGTGGCCACTCCTGGCCGCCTGATCGACCACATGGAACGCGGACGTATTGATTTCTCGCGTCTGGAAGTTCTGGTGCTGGATGAAGCTGACCGCATGCTGGACATGGGCTTCATCGACGATGTAGAACGCATCGCCGCTGCAACCCCAGGCACACGCCAGACGCTGTTGTTCTCTGCCACGCTGGACGGCAATGTGGGCAAGCTGGCGGGACGTTTGCTGAAGGATCCTATGCGTATCGAGATCTCGACTGCGCAAGCGCGCCATGAACAGATCGAACAAAAACTGCATTTTGTCGACAATCTGTCACACAAACATAAAATATTGAACCATATACTGGCTGATGTTGAATTGGGCCAAGCCATTGTATTCACCGCAACCAAGCGCGAAGCCGACTCACTGGCAGGCGATCTTTTCGCTGCCGGTCACAAGGCAGCTGCATTGCACGGCGATATGAACCAGAGTGCGCGTAACCGTACCATCACCAAACTGCGTCATGGCGACCTGCGTGTGCTGGTGGCAACGGATGTGGCGGCACGCGGGATTGATGTCAACGGCATCACCCATGTGATCAATTTCGACTTGCCCAAGATCGCAGAAGATTATGTACACCGTATCGGCCGTACCGGCCGTGCCGGCAAAACAGGGATTGCAGTATCGTTCGCATCGCATTCGGATCGCCGCCACCTTTACGGTATCGAGCGTCTGACCGGACAACGCCTGACTGCGGAGATTATCCCCGGCCTGGAACCGCAACAACGCGCGCCTAGCAGCAAGCCTGCCGGTAGCGGCGGCAAGAAGCCTTATGCCGGAAAATCACGAAACGGCAGTGGCAATTCGTCGTATCAGGGTGCCGGTAACCGTAATGGAAATAGCACGGGTAATGGCGCAGCTGCTGATGGCAAAAAGAAGTTCTGGCATGACGCCAAACCAGCCGGTGCTGGTGCAGGTAATCGTCCACAGCGTGCCCGTCGCCCGGTATAGAATTTGGAAAACGCATTGATAGAAGATACAGCTACCACCGTGACCTTCGCAACACTCAACCTCGACCCGCTCATAGTAAAAGCGGTCGAGGAAGAGGGTTACACTGAACCGACTCCGATCCAAAAAGAAGCCATCCCCCATGTATTGGCGGGGCACGACCTGATGGCAATGGCGCAAACCGGTACCGGAAAAACGGCCGCGTTCACTTTGCCCCTGCTGCAAGGATTGCTGCCTTATGCCAGCACCAGCGCTTCCCCTGCCCGTCACCCGATCCGCGGGCTGATACTGGCACCGACGCGTGAACTGGCGATACAGGTGCAAGAAAGTGTAGAGACCTATAGCAAGCATCTGCCGCTTCGTTCCACAGTGGTGTTCGGCGGCATAGACATAAAAACGCAAAAACCCGCATTGATGAAAGGCATAGAGATCCTGGTGGCAACCCCTGGACGTTTGCTGGATCATGTGGAAAGCCGCAATCTGCAACTGAATCAGGTACAGGTATTGATTCTGGACGAGGCTGACCGGATGCTGGATATGGGCTTCATGCCCGACCTGAAACGCATACTTGCGCTGTTACCCAAGAAACGTCAGACCCTGCTGTTTTCTGCCACTTTCTCCAACGATATTAAAAAACTGGCACAGGATTTCCTGGTAGATCCGGTGACGGTCGAAATAGCGCGGCGCAATGCGACTGCCGATTTGGTCAAACAATCCGTCTATATGGTGGACAGCAATAGTAAAAAAGATGTTCTTGCCGAATTGATACGTTCGCGTGGTGCAAGCCAGGTACTGGTATTCACACGCACGAAACTGATGGCGGCACGACTCTCAAGATTGCTGGAACGCGACGGCATCACCGCAGAGTCGATACATGGCGACAAGAGTCAGCAGGAGCGGATAAAAGCGCTGGATGCCTTCAAGGAAGGCAGGATCACTGCGCTGGTGGCAACGGATGTCGCGGCACGAGGGCTGGACATAGACGATCTACCGCTGGTTGTGAATTACGAACTGCCACCCAATGCCGAAGACTATGTCCACCGCATAGGCCGTACCGGGCGTGCCGGAGCAAGTGGAGAAGCGATTTCACTGGTAGATGCTGAAGAAGAACGGCTGTTGCTGGACATCGAAAAACTGGTGAAGCGCCAATTCGTCAGGGAAAAAATAGATGCGCCGCAGCACAAATCCTCTCACGCTGCTGCAGATTCCAGACCCGGCTCTGCACCTAAACATGCTAGCTCAGATAGATCCGCATCGGCTAAATCCGAGTCTTATAAATCAGAATCGCATAAACCAGCACCGAGAAAATCAAAAGCCATAGACGATTGGTTCGACAAACCCTATGAACCAACGCCCAACGCTATTCGTGCAGATGCTGCCATCAATGCCACCGAGGGGAGTTGCGGCCTGGTGCGCAATAAAAAATCGCAAAAGGAAGTTCCCGCACTACTGGGCGGGCTCGGTCAGAGCTTGCTTAAGCGTTAACATTAAGTCTGACCCTGTCGGCAAATAACTGACGCACCTTGTTCACCTTCCCTGCCACGACCACCATGCAATATGGCTGGTTAGGGTTATTGGCAAAATAATCCTGATGATAATCTTCGGCCGGGTAGAAAGTGCTTGCCGCCGTCACTTCGGTGACGATAGGCTGTGGCCAATAAGCACTGGCGTTCAAATCTGCTATCACTTCTTTTACGATTTCGCGCTGGTCTGCCCGTGTATAGAAAACACCGGAACGGTATTGCGTGCCTATGTCGTTCCCCTGCCTGTTCATGGTGGTAGGGTCGTGACTGGCAAAAAATACTGCCAGCAGGTCACGTAGCGATATCTGCTCAGGATCAAAGGTGACTTTGATCGCCTCCGCGTGACCGGTCGTGCCGGTGCAGACCTGCTTATAGGTAGGATTGATGACTTTTCCGGCAATGTAGCCGGATACCGCCGACTCGACGCCCCTAAGTTCGCGGTAAACCGCTTCCAGGCACCAAAAACAACCCCCAGCCAAAATTATAGAATCCAAAATCTTTTCTCCCTTATCAATCCATTCTGTATAAAAGTGCCGATGCTATAATTAGTCCGACTTTACACCCACTCCTTACAATAATGCGCTTAGTCATCCAAGGGCCGCATATCGCGCCCGCACAGCTTACCCATATCTCAACTTTGGTCGGTGGCGAGTTTCATCAGACCAGCGATCATGCTTTTAGTTTTCACGATGTTGAGATCACCGACAGCATCAATAATAGTTGCGCTGAATATTGCACTGAACAACAGCTGGATTTTGCGTTTGTGCCCGACCAACTTACGCTGGATACGTTGGGTTTGGTTGTGATGGACATGGATTCCACGCTGATCAGCATCGAATGCATCGATGAAATCGCCGACATGCAAAACATCAAACCACAAGTGGCCGCCATCACTGAAAGCGCCATGCGTGGTGAAATTGAATTTGCCGAAAGCCTGCGCCGCCGCGTAGCGCTGTTACAAGGACTGGATCAGTCGGCATTACAGCGCGTGCACGACGAACGTCTCAAGCTGAGTCCGGGTGCAGAAATCATGCTGGCTACGCTAAAGCAGCATGCCGTGAAGACTATGCTGGTTTCCGGCGGATTCGACTTTTTTACCGACAGGCTGAAAACCAGACTGGGCCTGGATTTTGCAGCATCCAACACCCTGGAAATCGTGGATGGAAAACTCACCGGAAAAGTTGTGGGAACGATTCTCGATGCGCAAGGAAAGGCTAGCTGGCTAAGCAGGATTCGCACACAACTTGGTCTGGAAAAAAATCAGGTGATCGCCATCGGCGACGGTTCCAACGACTTGAAAATGATGGCAGAGGCGGGTTATAGCGTGGCGTATCACGCCAAACCCGTAGTGCGCGCTCAAGCCACCTTTGCCCTCAATCATGTCGGGCTTGATGGCTTGATCGGTCTGCTAGGCTGATATCCGTCCGACTTGTTTCATGCCGTTTGTTTTACTTAGCCGGTGCTTTTAACGTGACATAGAACAGATTGTCCTCACGCATCAGCCGTAACGCCACCAGCTTGCCTGGAGCGATTCCCTCCAGCGCCTTGTTCACCTGATCTGTTGACTGCACATCGCTGTCACCCACCGCCATTAATACATCGCCACGGCGTATGCCTGCCTGAACCGCAGAACCTTGCACATTGAGGATCAATACGCCACTCCTGCTGTTGATCTTTTTATGTTCCTGCGGGGTCAGGTCGCGCAACATGAGCCCGAACTTGTTCGGTTCTTGCTTGGCAAGACCACCATGTGCAGGCTTGGCTGATGCGTCATCGCCATCTTCAGGTATCTTGCCTACTTTCAAGGTCATACTTTTGGTCGCACCTTTATGAAATACCTCTACCACGACATCCTTGCCAGGCTTGGTAGCACCCACCGCACGCGGCAAGTCGGCTGAAGTATTGATGGATTTACCATCAAACCTGGTGATCACGTCCCCAGCTTCCAATCCGCCTTTCTCTGCAGGTCCACCTTTTTCTACACCGGCGATCAATGCGCCATTAGCGCTCTTCATGCCGAAAGATTCTGCCAATTCCTTGGTGACTTCCTGAATCTGAACGCCCAGCCAACCGCGTGAGACCTTACCACCTGCCCGGAGCTGGGCCTGCACGTCCATGGCCACATCAATAGGAATAGCGAAGGACAAGCCCATATAGCCACCTGAGCGGCTGAATATCTGCGAATTGATCCCCACCACTTCGCCCTTCATGTTGAACAAGGGACCACCCGAATTCCCCGGATTTATAGGCACATCGGTTTGAATGAAGGGCACATAGTTTTCCTGCGGCAAGGCGCGACCCTTGGCGCTGACGATACCTGCCGTCACGGTGTTTTCCAGTCCGAATGGAGATCCGATCGCCAGCACCCATTCACCCACTTTCAGAGCGTTGACGTCACCGAATGTCACTTTGGGCAAATTACTCGCCTCGATCTTGACCAGAGCCACATCGCTTCTGCGGTCTATACCGATGATCTTGGCTTTGAACTCGCGCTTATCCGTGAGCTTGACGATGACTTCGTCTGCATCATTCACCACATGGGCGTTGGTCAGGATGTAACCATCCGCACTAATGATAAAGCCGGAACCCAAAGATTGCGTCTGATAATCCTGTTGACCTCCCTCTTGCCCAGGCATATTACGGAACAACTGATTGAAAGGACTATCTTCAGGTAGTTGCGGGAACGGCAATGCGCCGTTCCCGCCAATGCCTGCAGTGTGTACGGTTTGCGTGGTACTGATATTGACCACCGAAGCACCCTGTTTTTCAACAATGTCGGTGAAATCCGGAAGGTCCTTTGCCATCACCGGCAAAGCAAACGTAATTAAAAATGAACTAAGAAGGAGTATTTTTTTCATCGTGAAGACCCTTAATATACGATAACTAAATTGGTATTGGTTCTGCTGTGGCTCGCCTCAGCATCACGGGAGCATAACGCCCGGATAGCTGCTTGCCAGCGCTATACAACTTCACCAGAAGTAATCCTGAAAACAGCCCTGCAACACCACCTAGTGCTGCGTACAGATCGCTGGCAGATGTCGTCGCTGCAAATGACGAGCCGACTGAAGCTCCTGCCATTAACAGCAACAAAGGCGCGACATAACTGATCACGGCGCTGGAGAATAAGGCACCTTCTTCCACGCCTACGATGACTCTGTCGCCAACTTTGGCATTGAGTTGGTTGGCTGCCAGAAATTTATTGCTGCGCTGACTGAAGAACCGTCCCCAAATCGAGATACCGCAACCTCGGGTGGCACCGCATATGCCGCATGGCTGGCTGCGCTCTATTTCGAGCAAGGCACGCTCACCTTTTATTTCAACAATCACGGCCTGTTCTTCTATCATGGTTTTTTACTCACTGAACGTGCGATCTGCATCACAGTCGTGGCAGGAACTTCACCCATCACCACGATCTGGTGATCGGCGACCACGGTCGCATAAAGATTGGTGGAACCTTGACTCATGACACACTGTTTGGGTGGAGTTTTCTTATCCAGTGCCTCTATGAATAATGATACTGAGGCCATGCCGTCAAAAAACACCAGCTGTATCATGGAAGATGTGTTGCCAGGTATCTGGCGCAGCACCTGCTCGGTTTTACGAAACCCTGCAGGTAATTGACCTATTACCCAACCACCCGCCTCCACCACCGGAGTCACTGTTTCTTCAGGCTGCATCTCATAGGTCTTGGTGCTGTCCACGCTTGGGCGGAACCATTGCATATCACCGGTATCGATCAGCAATAGCTGATTGAACCCGACCTGTTCTATCAATTCATTCTTTTCATTGAACACAGCCAGCTTCAACAGCAGGCCGGAATCACGGTCTATCCATAATTTATTGGCATAGCGATAAGTATCACGGGGAGTCAGGATGAGCAAATTGGCTTCGCGTCCGCCTACACGTTCCACGCCCCCCAGCTGTACCTGATAGTTGGCCTTGATGTCCGCAGTCATTTTTGGCAGCAGTGCAGGAAAGCCGCTTTGGATGTGGCGTTTTTCTATCATCACCTTTTCGCTCTTGGGCTGATAGATGACGGTTTCATTGCCTTGCTGGAACAGCTCTCTCGGAGCGCCATCCAACACGATCACACGGGCAAACTCACCTTGTGAGCCATGGTTGATATGGGTGATATTCATGGAACTCATCTGGTTCCCGGACTGGTAAACAAACACCCCCCGGTAACTTAACTGATGCGCGGCCAGCCCCGCTTTTTCCAGTATCTCCCAGGGATCTTGCGGCGTTGCGGCATGGGCTGGAGATAAAGACAGCAGCAATAATGCTGCAATAAAAAGCACAGACTGTTTAATCGTGTTCAAAATCAATGTGCTGGTTCCGTGTGCGTTGGTTCTGGGTATGAAGTAAGTTGCACGTCATGTTGCAGATTATTGCCGCTAGCATATTCATGATGTGCCAGCAGGTAGTGATCGAAATTTTCCGCCGTCATCACATTCTGCGGTGCGGAATTCTGTGCAATGCTGTTTTGAGCTGGATTGATTTGATTGGGCACTGCTTGAGATTGCCATACCATCCACGCCACAAAACTCACAGCGATCACTGAAGCAGCCATGGAAGTCATATGGCGATTGGCCATTGCAAACGCCAGCGATGGTATGCTGCGGTTTGCAAATAGCTGTTTGGGCTTTGTTGGCGGCGCAAAGGAAACGGGTTCATTTGCAAGCCGTTCCATGACTTTCTGATTGATGTCGATATGTATATCCGCATCGCCTCGCAATACATCGCCGATCAAATGATATTCGCGCCAGCATTGTTTTAATTCCTGCGTATTGGATGCGGCAGACAAAAGATGCTGATGGGCATCTATATCTATCTCACTATCCATGAGTACCGAAAGCTGTTGTTTCATTTCGCTCATTTAATTTCTCCTGTCTACCATCTCTTGTTGTCTGGCGTATCCAGTAATGGTCGCAATTTTTCTGCAACTGATTCACGTGCTCTGAAAATCCTGGAACGTACCGTTCCGATGGGGCATTGCATCAATTCTGCTATTTCTTCATAACTCAAACCGTCTAACTCCCTTAACGAAATGGCGGTTTTTAATTCTTGTGGTAACGCTTCGATCGCCTGTTTCACCGTTTGAGCCAATTCCTTGGTCATGAGTTCAGTTTCAGGTGTATCCGTGGTGCGCAATTCATCACCATCTTCGAAATTTTCGGCGTCTTCCACCTCGATATCGGTGGAAAGACTAGGCCGCCGCCCCATCGCCACCAGATGATTCTTGGCGGTATTGATGCCTATGCGATAAAGCCAGGTATAAAAGGCGCTATCGCCACGAAAATTAGGCAGCGCACGATAGGCTTTGATAAAGGACTCCTGAACCACGTCCTCCACCTCTGCCTGGTCGCGTATCATTCGCGCCAACAAACGCCCAAGCTTGCGCTGGTACTTTTCTACCAGCAATGCAAATGCTTTTTGATCGCCGCGTTGTACACGCTCGACCAGTTGCTGGTCTATCTCACGGTCACCCGTCAACAGCGCTCTCCCCTTATTATTTGCTTCGGCCTACAGACACATTGATATCAGCGCTGGAGTATACAATGTCAAAGCTCTGTACGCAGCAAACTGACAGCGCTAAACTGACATGGTTCATTACCTTTCTTAAACACACTTTGCATAATTACGACACCCTCATCGTCGGCAGCGGGCTAGCTGGTCTGACAACCGCTCTGCACCTAGCGTCACAGCAAAAAGTATGCCTGGTGACCAAGCGTGAACTCAATAACAGCGCCAGCAGTTGGGCGCAAGGCGGCATCGCTGCAGTTCTGGCCGATGGCGATTCCATTGAAGCGCATATCCAGGATACGCTTATCGCTGGTGCCGGCCTGTGCGACCCGGAAGTGACGCGCTATGTGGTGGAGCATAGCCGGGAGATGGTGGAATGGCTGATCCACCAGGGCGTCCCCTTCACCAAGGAAGCAGACAATAGCGATTATCACTTGACGCGCGAGGGTGGTCACAGCCACAGACGGGTGATCCACGCCGATGATGCTACCGGTCATGCCGTGCAAGACGTGTTGGCTCAAAAAGTGCGACAACATCCCAACATCACGGTGCTGGAACAACACATCGCAGTTGACCTGATCAACGCCAGAAAACTGCACCACCGCAGTAATCGCTGCCTTGGTGCATATGTGCTCAACCGACAAAGCGGCAAAGTCATCACCATCGGTGCTCAGAACACGGTACTCGCCAATGGTGGCGCAGGCAAAGTCTATCTTTACACCACCAATCCCGATGTTGCCACCGGCGATGGCGTGGCGATGGGATGGCGTGCAGGGTGCAGGGTTGCCAATATGGAGTTCGTGCAGTTTCATCCAACCTGTTTGTATCATCCCAAGGCCGGCTCATTTCTTATCACCGAAGCGGTACGAGGCGAAGGCGGCATCCTCAAACTACCTGATGGCAGCCGCCTGATGCCTAACCATGATACCAGGGGAGACCTCGCGCCACGCGATGTGGTTGCGCGCGCGATAGATTATGAAATGAAAAAACGTGGTATCGACTGCGTTTATCTGGATATCTCGCATAAACCAGCCGACTTCGTGGTGTCGCACTTCCCCAATATCTACAGACGTTGTTTTGAGCTCGGAATAGACATTACCAAGCAGCCGATTCCGGTGGTTCCAGCTGCTCACTACAGTTGCGGCGGCTTGCTGGTGGATCAGCATGGTCAAACCGATATCCCCCACCTTTATGCCATAGGCGAAACTGCCTGTACCGGCCTTCATGGCGCCAACCGTTTGGCCTCGAACTCGCTGCTGGAGTGCATGGTGTTCGCCAAGGCAGCGGCGGCTCATATTCTTGCCGATACCAAATTTGAAGTGCCTAAACTCCCGGACTGGGATGAGAGTCGCGTCACTGATGCTGATGAAGAGATCGTCATCACCCATAACTGGATGGAACTGCGCCGCTTCATGTGGAACTATGTAGGCATCGTACGCACCGACAAGCGGCTGGCGCGGGCACTGCATCGCATCAACCTGCTCTACGACGAAGTACATGAGTTCTATCGCAATTTCCGCATCAATTCAGATCTGATCGAACTGCGTAATCTGCTGCAAGTAGCGGAATTGATCGTCAGAAGCGCAATGGAACGACACGAAAGCCGTGGCCTGCATTACTCCAAGGACTATCCCAACATGCTGCCTGAGGCAGTTCCCACAGTATTGGAGCCTTTTAATTACTATAGCCTGCTGGATGAATCGCACGGCATAGGCACGCGTCCAAAAGCCTGGAAGAAAAACTGAGTGCGTGGAGCGCTTTGGTTTATATTGTGCCTCCTCAACTTACCATTCTTGATTAAACTTAATTAAATATGCTCAATAACGCAGAAAGTCAGGACAGCGGCGACTTATGGATAGACTGGTTGCTTAAAGGCCGCCATTCAGAAAAAAACATGCGCTATATGCGCCATAGTCAGGCGCAGGTGGAATCTTATGCAGACCGTGTCTTGCAGCAGGCAAAACTGCAACAGAACTACACCATGGTTGATGTCGGCGCCGGTGAGGGCCTGGTTTCTTTTAAGGCGATTGATCAGATAGGGCCTACGCTGCGCGTGATATTGACGGATATCTCCCAACCTCTACTAAGGCATGCTGAAAAACTCGCAAATGAGCGAGGCATTGCCAGTCAATGTACTTTCCTGCAATGCTCTGCACATCAGTTGCAAGCCATTGCCAGTGAATCTGTGGATGTGGTGATTACGAGGGCAGCACTCGCTTATGTCGAGGACAAACAAACATCGTTTCAGGAATTTTTCCGCATCTTGAAACCAGGTGGACGCATCTCCTTGGGCGAACCTGTTTTCCGGGATGATGCGATCATGGCTTCCGTGATGCGCACGTTAATGGAGTCTCAAGTCGCAGCCGCAGGCAGCCCTGACCCGTTTACCAGATTAACGCATATATGGAGATCTTCTCAATTTCCGGATACCCAGCAAAAAATCGCTGAAAATGCGTTGACCAACTATACCGAACGGGACTTCGTTCAATGGGCGATGGCGTGCGGGTTTAAAGACATACACATGGAACTGCATATCGATATCAAACCTTCCTTCATCGATTGGGATACATTTCTGGAAATATCACCGCACCCATATGCGCAAAGCCTGCAAGCCATCATGAACGAAAAATTCACTGCTGAAGAACGCCTGCTTTTCGAGCAAGTGATGAAACCCATCATCGAGTCCGATAGCTCGACCTCCAACTATCGGGTGGCTTACCTTTCCGCCCAGAAGTAGATTCTGATAAAGGGTACAGCCGTTCATTAAACAAAAAAAACGACCGACAAGTCGGTCGTACTTAACTTGGTCAAAGACCAAACTTATACCTTAAATTCTATACCTGCATGTTCATTACGTCTTGGTAAGCTGCTGTGAGCTTGTTACGCACTTGAACCATGGTCTGGAAGGACAAACTTGCCTTCTGCAAGGAGATCATGACTTCTTGAACGTTGGTGCCTGGTTTACCCAGCTGAAAATCTTCAGTTTGCGTTTTAGCGTGTTCCTGCACCGTGCGAACCTGCTCAATGGCACCTTTTAGCGCAACGGCAAAATCTGCCGTGCTGCTGCTAGGTTGCGGCGGCGTTTTGCCAGCGGCAATTGCCGCGGCAGAGTTAAGCTGACTTACTAATGCATCGATGCCACTGGTGTCCATATTGCGTCTCAAGCTAGTTTCTAATTTATAAACCGTATCTTTCACGGCACTTCAGTACATGAATACTGTACCACTGGTTGATAATAAGCAAATAGCGTTCCAACTTTTAAATTTCTTGTTATTTTCTACATATCGCGCTTACTTACCTTCGCGGTATTGCTGCAATTTATGCCGCAAAGTGCGTTCGCTCATGCCTAACTTCTGTGCCGCGAGCTTACGTGAACCGTGAACGGATGCCAATGTATTCATGATATGCGCTTTTTCCAATGACTTCAAGCCGTTGCCGGCATTTTGTTCTGTTTCTACCGCGGTCTCTATCAAAGGAGCGGACATTCCCATCGCAGAGGGCAGATGCAAATGTTCAACCGCGATGGTGTCGCCGGTAGCCAGAATCACCGCACGCTGCACGACATTCTCCATTTCTCTGGCGTTTCCGGGCCATGCGTACTGTAACAATGCCTGTTCTGCGCCAGGGGAAAATTGCATGCCGTTTCTATCCATGCTGATTGCCATTGCTTTGAGGAAATGATTGGCAAGCGGCACGATATCCTGCAAACGCTCGCGCAACGGCGCAATGTGTAATGGAAACACATTGAGCCGGTAATACAGATCTTCACGGAAATGGTTTTTTGCGACCTCGTCTTTCATGTCGCGATTCGAGGTGGCAAGTATTCGCACATCCAGAGCGATTGCCTTGCTACCCCCTACTCTTTCCACTTCGCGTTCCTGCAGCACGCGTAATAATTTGGCTTGTAGCGCCAACGGCATCTCGGAAATTTCATCCAGCAGCAATGTACCTCCTTGCGCCTGCTCGAATTTTCCAGCCTGTGCCTGCACCGCGCCGGTAAACGCACCCTTTTCATAGCCGAACATGGTGGCTTCTAACAAATTATCGGGTATGGCCGCACAATTCACCGCAACAAAAGGCTTCTCGCTACGCGAAGATTGCTGATGGATGAATTTTGCCAGTACCTCCTTGCCGGTACCGGACTCTCCGGTAATCATCACCGTTGCCGGCGTTACCGCAACTTTTAACGCCATCGCATACAATGCATTGGTTGCCGGATCATCGGTAACGGCCATGACATGCTCATTCCCAACTGTTGCCGGCAACATCCATTGCGCCACACGCGCCAGCAATTCGCTCACCTCAAATGGCTTTGCCAGATAGTCGCAAGCGCCTTCGCGCATGGCTTCTACCGCTTGCGAGATCACGCCGTATGCGGTCATCAACAGCACCGGCACATGCGGCCAGCGTGATTTGATCTCATGCAATAAAACCAGGCCTGTCATATTCGGCATCTGTACGTCAGTAATCACCAACCCTACGGGCTGCGCCCTGAGCACTTCCAGGGCATGCTTGCCGTCATTGGCGTTCAGCACGTCGTAACGAGAAAGTTTCAACGTATCAGTAAGCGCCTCTCTTAGCGCTTCGTCGTCTTCAACAATGAGTATAGGTAGTGTTTTCATAAGGGATTATTGATAGGTAAACGTAAGCAGAATTCGCTGCCCTTGCCCAACTTGGATTTTACCGTAACATCACCGCCGTGAATCTGTGCCACTTCACGCACAATGGCCAGCCCCAGGCCGGTACCTTCAGTGCGTGTGGTAAAGAAAGGTTCGAACAGCCGATCCAGTATGTCCGGAGCGATTCCCCGGCCATTATCCGTGACGCGCAACAGAATATGCCGGCCTTTTTCCTGAACAGCTTCCAGTATCACTTTGCCTTTGTCGCCACATGCCTGCATCGCATTTGCCAGCAGATTGGTCAAAGCACCGGTAAGTGCTTCCCTGCTTCCGAGAATTGTAAGTTCTGCACATTTGACCTGAACCTCGAACGCAACTTGGTATTGCGCCATCTGTGGTTCCATCACCTGCTGAACATCAGCGATCAAACCTGAAATCAGAATATCATCCTGTGCACTTTTACCGCCACGTACGAATACCAGCATATCCTTGATCAGTGCTTCCAGATGCCGTAATCGCCCCAACGCCTTATCCGCAAAGCGCGTACGATCCTCATCATTCAAGCCGGGAGCAAGTAAATTTGAAGTGTAAAGCAAGGCTGTGGCCAGCGGCGTACGTAATTGATGCGCCAACGCGGCAGCCATCTCGCCCATTGCCGACAGCCGTTTGTGCCGTTGCAATTGAGCTTCCATATTATGCGACTCGGTAATATCCTGCAGCAGTAAAATAGCGCCACCAGATCCTTCTCTCACGCTGCTGGACATGCTCACTCGCTGTTCACCGTGATTGAGGGTCCACTCGCCATGTGTGGTTGTTGCCTCGAGGGCTCGCGTCTGCACATCAGACCAGTACTCCCTTGCCAGAGGCTCTCCAAGCAATCGTTCCGCAACGGGATTGGTCTCTTCCACTCGACCCTGCGCATCCAGCACCACCACACCGCCCGGCAGAGCATCCAACAATTGCGCAAGACGTAACAGCAACACCTCTTTTTCTTGCACCTGACGTCGTAACTCGCCGTTTGCCTCTGCCAGTTCCTTGGTCAAACTCTCCGCTTTACTTTGCAATTCGGCATAAGCGCTAGTAAGTTGCTCGGAAACCTCATTAAATAACGCGAATGCTTGCTGTAATTCCTGCGGAGATGACGGCAATTGAGGAGTATTCGGCATTTCAAGTCTATAAATAATTTTAAGTCTCAAGTATAGTAGCAGTCGTTCAATTGTATCCATTCATTTTTCGAGGACTTTCAATATATGCTGGGGATCGGGCGGGCAAAGAAAGAACTCGAGAGAGTGCGTTTGCAACTCGAAGAACTCACGGCAGAGAACTCACGCCTGCAAAGTGAAAACAAAACTTTGCGCGCAGAGAAGGACGGGCTGAATACCGAAGCTACGCGGCAGAAAAAACTGCTCACCATGTATCAAGGCCTGTTTGCCAACATGTCTTCATTCAGTACTTCTTTCACCGATTTTCAGAAATCACTGTTCGGTTTGGTGGTGAAGATGAAAAGCGGCGAGAAAGAGGCTGCTCAGGCGGCTGAAACTTCTGATACCAGCCGCAAGTCGATGGAAAAAATCGCACAGAACCTGCACGAGATGTCCGAGCATACACAAGTGACCGTGGCTTGTGCGGAAAGTCTGAGTCAACGCGCGATGCAGATCAGCGGCATCATCGGCATGATCAAGGATATCGCAGACCAGACAAATCTATTGGCGCTTAACGCTTCGATCGAGGCTGCTCGAGCCGGAGAGCAAGGACGAGGCTTTGCTGTCGTAGCCGACGAGGTCCGCAATCTGGCCGCTCGCACCACGCAGGCCACCAGCGATATCTCCGAACTGGTGACCAGCATTCAGCAAGAAACCCTGCAAGCCAAAACGCAAATGCTGGAAAGCTCCGCTGATGCTGAAAAATTCAGTCAGGACGGCATCTCTGCGACCGGCGATATGCAAACCCTGCGCGGGCTGGCTCATTCGCTAGAATGCGCCATCGCATCAAACTCCTTGCGCAGCTTTTTGGAAGTAATCAAAGTCGATTATCTGGTTCTGAAATTCGATATCTACAAAGTATTGCTGGGAATCTCCGATAAAAAGGTAGAAGACCTGCCCACACATCTCACCAGCCGCTTTGGTAAATGGTATTACCAGGGTAGAGGCAAAGAGGATTTTTCGCATCTTGCAGGATATAGGGACGTGGACCAGCCTCACATCAAGGTTTATACGCAAGCTCTGGCTGCATTAAGTTTTTATTACGAAAACAAGATCGATCAGGCTATCGCTGCACTTGAACAAATGGAAGCGGCGAGTATGCTAGTATTGCAAGGGTTAGACCGGATTGCCGACAGTGGGGAAAAGGAAAATTCACAGTTGACACATTCCGGTGCATAATTAGAATGCATCAATGTGGCTTAGATGCTTTGCCGGATGTGAAATCTAAGGTCAACAAAATCTGTATATGGGGTCAAATATAGATGTCCGAATTATTAAAACGTATTGACGCTCGTACCAAGCTGGCCGGCTCTAACAAGCTGGAAATGCTGCTATTTTCGCTGGGCAAGGATGAGCGCACCGGTCGTGAGGAAACATTCGGCATCAATGTGTTCAAAGTGCGTGAAGTCATGCGTGTTCCCGAGATCACACACGCCCCTGACATGCCTCCCTCGGTTGAAGGTATGGTCAGCCTGCGTGGCGCTCTAGTGCCTGTTGTCGATTTACTGCGTTATGTGGGCATCCAGAATAGCAAAGCCCCCGAGATTATGGTGGTCACTGAATACAATGGCCATACGCAAGGCTTTCTGGTAGAAAGTGTGGACACCATATTACGCATAGACTGGTCAGCCATGAAAGTGCCGCCGGATATGCTGACCGCTCAGATGGGCGGTTTGATTACTGCTGTGACCGAGTTAAAAGATGGTCGCATCGTAATGATGATGGATGTGGAAAAGATTCTTGCTGAAACGTCCAGCTATGCGGATGACGCAGCCCTGGCCTCGATCAAGCCGATTACCGCAGAGAACCGTACTATATTTTTTGCCGACGACTCCATGGTGGCGCGCAAACAAATCGAAAGAACATTGAATGCTTTGGGAGTTAAATTCGTTTACTCCACCAATGGCAAGGAGGCATGGCAGGAACTGGGCAAAATAGCCAGTCGCGCCGAAGTTCTGGATCAGAAAGTGACCGACTACATCCAACTGGTGCTGACCGACGTGGAAATGCCTGAAATGGATGGCTATGTCCTCACCCGCAATATCAAGGGCGATCCAAGATTTGCCGGTATTCCGGTGCTGATGCATTCATCCTTGTCCAGCGATGCCAACCAGCAGTTGGGTAAATCGGTAGGTGTGGACGAATATGTACCTAAATTCGAACCACACAAACTAGCAGAAGTGCTCACGCGCTTATTAGTTCCAGCGCAGTAGCCATAGAGCAACGGAGTCCAAGTATGTCCGACCTAGAAGACAGCAGCCTGATGGAGACTATTGAAGGCCACACCAAATTGGCAGGCTCCAATAAAATGGAGGTTTTGCTGTTTTCGTTGGGTGGTCATGAGATTTTTGGTATCAATGTATTTAAAGTACGTGAAGTGACACAAACACCAGTCATCACCCAGACTCCGAATGTGCCCAATGGCGTAAAAGGTTTTATTTCGTTACGCGGCAATATTATCCCTGTCATCGCGCTCTCCAGCTTTATCGGCCTGAACAGTAACTCCATTTGCAGTAACGAGACGCTCATCGTCACCGAATTCAGCAAGCATACGCAAGGTTTCCTGGTACACAATGTAGATCGCATCATCCGTGTTGATTGGGACAAGATCAAGCCCCCGCAAAACATGCTGGGCGGAAATGAAGGCATGGTGACGGCAATTACTGAATTACCCGATGGTCGCCTGGTTTCCATACTGGATGTGGAACAACTGCTGGCATTGACCATAGGCGAGGAAACCATTCCTGAAATCGCTGCGATCGAATCAAATGATGATCGCTATGTGTTCTTTGTGGATGATTCCTCAGTCGCACGTAAATCCATTATCACCGTGCTGGACAAAATGGCCGTCAAACATCAGCAGGCCAGCAACGGTGCGGAAGCATGGGAAAAACTCAAAGCCATGGCTGCGCGTGCGCAACAGGAAAACCGCCCGCTGCATCAGGCACTGCGTCTGATACTGACCGATGCGGAAATGCCCGAAATGGATGGTTATGTACTGGCCAAAAACATTAAGTCTGATCGCCGCTTTGATGGAATTCCGGT
Source organism: uncultured Methylophilaceae bacterium (assembly GCA_903834185.1). Classification (GTDB taxonomy): domain Bacteria; phylum Pseudomonadota; class Gammaproteobacteria; order Burkholderiales; family Methylophilaceae; genus CAILHX01. The sequence goes on along the minus strand of CAILHX010000006.1, from coordinate 86,353 downwards.
AGTGATGCACTCTTCATTATCTTCACAAGCCAATCGCAATATGGGATTACAATCAGGCGTAGACACTTATGTACCTAAATTTGACCCCACTGCATTAGCGGAAACTTTACGGCCGCTTCTGGCATAATTAAACAAATGCGGTCTATATTAAAGGATTAAAGAATCAAATGGAGCTTTTAAATGCCTGATAAAAATATGAAATTCCTGGTAGTGGACGACTTCTCGACCATGCGTAGAATCATACGTAACCTACTCAAGGAACTGGGCTTCACCAATGTGGAAGAAGCCGAAGACGGTGTGGCAGCACTGAATAAATTGCAAAGTGGTCGCTTTGAATTTGTGGTCACCGATTGGAATATGCCGAACATGACGGGACTGGAACTACTAAAGAACATACGTCAGGATCCCATGATCAAAGATCTGCCGGTACTGCTGGTGACCGCCGAAGCCAAAAGAGAGAATATTGTGGCAGCCGCTCAATCCGGCGCCAATGGCTATATAGTGAAACCATTCACTGCCACGACCCTTGAAGAAAAGCTCAATCGGATTTTTGAAAAACTAGGCCTTTAAGGAGCACGACGTGAGCACCGATGACGCAAATGCAGACGACCTAGAAGCGCTATTCGACAGTATCGCCGGTACCAACTTTACTCCACCAGCACCGGAACCGGCTCCGGTGTCCGTGCCAGCGGCAGTAACCGCCAGTGGCGACCTGTTCTCACAACTCGGCCAGGTGACCCGACAGCTGCACGATGCACTGCGGGATATCGGGCACGATAAAATTGGTCAATTGCAAGCGCAAGCGGACAAAGCGCGTAACGCAATCAGCGAGGTGAAGCAGCTACAGGATGCGCTGGATAGCGGCTCCGGCAAGCTCTCCGGTAAATGGCAGCAACTCATGGATGGCAAACTCAGCGTTGAAGAATTCAAAGGTCTCGTTGGCGAGACGCGTGCCTATCTGCAAGACGTCCCGCTCAAGACCAAATCGGCCAATTCGCAACTGGCAGAAGCCAGTGCATTAGATTCAGCCTTATTAAAGAAACTGGCCGACTCCATACTGCAGATAGAAGTCAAACTGGTACAAGCATTGGCTGCAAATGCACCGGAAGCAGCTAAAAAAGCAGCTGGTGACGTGTCAAGCAATGCGAATCCGGATCAGATTAAAACCGCCTTGAGTAGTTTGGGCTTCTAACCACTAGTCACTGAAGGAAAGCATATGAGTGATTTTGCCGGCATGGAGGACATGCTTCAGGACTTCCTGACGGAAGCTTCTGATTTGTTATCTAATGTAGATAACAAACTGGTGGATCTGGAAAAAACCCCCGACGATAAAAATCTGCTCAATGAGATTTTCCGTGGTTTTCATACGATCAAAGGTGGCGCCGGTTTCCTGAATGCGACTGAAATGGTAAAGATATGCCATCGCACGGAAAATCTATTCGATAAATTACGTAACGGTCAAATGGAGCTGGATGCCTCCATCATGGATGTCATCATGGCCGCAACAGGGATCGTGCGCGAAATGTTTGCTGAGTTATCGCAAGCACGCCAGCCCTCTCCAGCTGATCCTGCTGTTCTGTCAGCAATCGAAGGTCTGCTTTCCGGCCAGGCGGCCCCTGCCCCTGCCGCGGCATCTGCGCAAGTGATGCCACCCACTTCACCAGCTGCCGCCGTGCTGACTGCGGCCGGGGTCAGCGGAGAACCTGATTGGAACGCCTTATACAAAGGGCTACTGGGAGAAAATGCAGCACAAAGTGTGGCTGCCGGACTTGTTGCTTCTGCAGCCATCGCAGCGCCAGCGGCGGCATCCAGTGCTCCGCCAGCCATCACCTCACCTGCAGCTGCCGCGTTAGCTCCTGCACCTGCGGCTCGACCCGCAACAAAAACCGCTGCTGCTCCTGCTGCCGCTGCAAAAGACACGACCATACGCGTAGACACTGCGCGCCTTGATCAGGTATTGAACCTGTCCGGCGAAATCGGCCTGGTCAAGAACCGGCTGACGTCGATTCGTACCTCAATGATGCAAGGTAAGCTGGACAGTGACACCATCAAGCAACTGGATGAAACGGTAAGCCAGCTTGACTTGCTGGTAGGCGACTTGCAAAGTGCTGCAATGAAAACGCGGATGCAGCCTATTGGCCGACTGTTCCAGAAATACCCACGTCTGGCACGCGATTTGGCACGCCAACTGGGTAAAGACGTGGAGCTGGTGTTGATCGGTGAAGAAACCGAAATTGACAAAACCATGATCGAGGACCTGAATGACCCGCTGGTGCACTTGATACGTAACGCGGTTGACCACGGTGTGGATAGCCCGGAAGAACGCAAAGCGGCAGGCAAACCACTGAAGAGCCTGATCAATCTGTCAGCAGAGCAGATCGGCGACAGTATCGTGATCGAGATCGTGGATGATGGCCGTGGTATACGTGCCGATGTCATTCGCCAGAAGTCGGTTGAAAAAGGGCTGATAGACGCAGAAACGGCAAATACGCTGGATGACCGCCAAAGCTGGCAGCTCATCTTCCTGCCCGGGTTTTCCACCAAGGAACAAATTTCCGACGTCTCAGGTCGCGGCGTAGGCATGGACGTGGTGAAAACCAACATCATGAAGCTGAACGGCCGCATCGATATCTCTTCGGTGGTTGGAAAAGGCTCAGTATTCCGTATCACGCTGCCTCTCACACTGGCCATTCTGCCTGTCCTGATGGTACGCCTCGGCGAACAGCCGTTTGCCGTTCCGCTTTCCATGGTTCGCGAGATCATTCCTATTCGCGCAGGAGACGTTCAGCAAGTTTCCGGGAAAGCGACCATGGTAGTACGCGAGGAAGTACTCCCCATCCGCACACTTGCCAGCTTGATAGGCTGGCAGGAAATGTCGGTGCCTTCGTTCGGCATCCTGATCACTTCAGGTGAAACTACCTTTATCATGGCGGTGGATAGCTTCATCGGCCAATCCGACGTGGTGATCAAATCCTTGCAAGACATCAAACCGAAGGGTATTGCCGGGGCTACGCTCACTGGCGATGGCTCCATTGTTCTGGTACTGGATATGGAAGTATTGCTCACCATGCCGACTCAGGAAACGCGCGCCACCCTGTTCGCATAAGCGGCTGTTCAAGCACTGCTACTGGTATGGATTTTTCCCTGGAAACCGTGTTATTGCTGCTGACTATCGTCGGCGGCTGGTTCTGGCTGGATAGCTTGCGCGTGCGGGAACTGGCCATCAATGCCGGCCGCCAGGCTGCAGAACAGGATAACCTGCAACTGCTGGATGATACAGTCGCCATTACGCATTTATGGGCTGCACGCGATGCCAGAGGCAGAATGCGCTTGCAACGCAGCTATGCTTTTGAAGTGAGCGACACCGGTAGCGACCGCTTGCAATGCAGCCTGACCTTGCTTGGCGACAATGTCGAATATCTGAATATACCCCCGCATCGCGACTTTACTCTGCATACGATTCATTAGAACCACCCACTAGAATCGATCATCCGATGTATCGCGGCAGATTCGCCCCCTCACCCACCGGCCCCCTGCATTTCGGCTCACTCGTTGCCGCAACCGCCAGCTATCTCGATGCCAAGGCTCATCAAGGCAAATGGCTGGTACGCATGGAAGATCTGGACCCGCCCCGTGAGCCACCCGGCACAGCCGACCATATTCTGGCGACACTGGAAGCATTTGGTCTGGAGTGGGATGAGCCGGTCATCTATCAAAGTCAGCGCACACAAGCTTATGAACAAGCGTTGCAGAAGCTCAGTGACTACACCTATCGCTGTACCTGTTCGCGCAAGGAGATCACAGACTCTGCACTGCAAGGGATAGAGGGAGCGATCTACCCTGGAACCTGCCGCGAAGTAAAACATGACCCTCAGCTATCCAGTGCATGGAGAATACGCACTGACCTGCAGCAGATCGCTTTCGAAGACCTGATACAAGGCAGGCAATCGCAGGTACTACAACGTGACATCGGCGATTTTGTGCTTAAACGCGCAGATCAGTTCTATTCTTACCAGCTTGCAGTGGTGGTGGACGACGCATTTCAAAACATCACACACATCATTCGCGGCGCTGACCTGCTGGCTTCGACACCACGCCAGATATATCTGCAACGATTGCTCAGCTTACCCATACCGCGCTACGCGCATTTGCCGGTGGTAATTAATTCGCAAGGAGAAAAGTTAAGTAAACAAACGCTGGCAACGCCGCTGGAGAGTTCCAAAGCCGTGCCTCTGTTATGCCAGGCGCTCCAATTTCTTGGTCAGCAGCTGCCAAGCGCCCTACTGAATGGGTCTATCAAGGAAGTATGGTCGTGGGCAATATCGCACTGGCAACTGGATGCCGTGCCGCGATTCAGCCATCAACTCCAACCAGCTAGCTCAATCACGCCAGACACTGACGCACACGCTCAAACAGACAAACCGAAGTCGCAGCCGCCACATTGAGTGATTCCATTGCCGGCTGCATGGGAATATGCACACATGCATTGGCGTAAGCTTGCAACTCTGCTGAAAGACCCGCTCCTTCGTTCCCCACCAGCAAAGCCACACTCCCGGTCAGGTCAAGCGCATAGATAGACTGTTCCGCATCCGGAACAGTTGCCAGCACTTTGCCCGAGAACTGTTCCGCCACTTGCGCCAGATCCGCGCGCTCAACCATCGCCAAAGAAAAATGCGCGCCCATGGCACTGCGTAATACCTTGGGCGACCAGACATCGGCACAGGCTGTAGATAAGTACGCCGTGCTTACCCCTGCTGCTGCTGCCGAGCGCAGGATGGCACCAACATTGCCAGGATCCTGGATATCCTCCAGCAACAGCACAAAATCGTTATTCTGCGGGACGGCAACGGGCGCGATGGCGATCATCGCAAGAATTCCGGTAGGGGTATCCACCGGGGATATCTCGGCAAACAGACTATCCGCAATGGTGAGCACAGGCCATGAACCAATCTGCTGCAAAAACACCTGTATTTCAGTCTGCTGCAACGCGCTGTCAGCGATCACGACCCACTCTGCCACCGCTCCAGAAGCACGGTAGGCTTCTAACAGATGCATACCATCCAGCAGGGTCTTTCCGCAGTCACGCCTTTCACGTGCAGAGTTCGTCAACTTTTTTAGTTGCTTAAATAAGACATTGTCACGCGAGGAAATTGATTTCATGGTTTTTTGGCTAAAATGCAGTTGCTATCTTATTGGAAATAAGCTAAATTTTGCCTACTTTTACGCAATTTAGGGATTAATAATAATGAAAAGATACACACTGCTAGTTGCTGCGCTGCTTGCATTCTACAACCTACCCGCTATGGCACTGGATCTGGGCATTGATAGCGCCTCGATCGAAGGTGGTTATTCTCCAAATGATGATGGTGATGTAGGAATGACTCGCGTCGGTGTGCAGTGGGACTGGGGCGTCAAGTGGTTCGAGACCAGTTCATTGTACCTTGGCGGTTATTGGGATGCTCAGGCTGGCTGGTGGCATTCCGGTGACGACGACATCGGCGATTTCAGTATTACCCCGGTTTTCCGTTTACAGGCTAACGCGTCCTCCGGCTTCGTGCCTTATGCTGAATTTGCTGTTGGTGCGCATATGCTGACGGAGAAAAATATCACCAAACATCGTGTCTTCAGCACCAATTTCCAGTTCGGAGACCATGTGGGTGCAGGCTTCCGTTTCGGCGACAAGGCTGAATACGACCTCGGTTACCGCTATCAGCATTTGTCCAATGCCAGCATAGATACCCCTAACCCTGGTATCAACTTCCATGAACTGCGCTTTACCTATCACTTCTAAACGTTCAGGTACCCAATAAAAAAGCCGGAATTTCCGGCTTTTTTTCAACACCATCGGACTCAACTGCATCAGGTATTCTGAATCACGATGTTCGGGAACTTGCTGCTGTGATCCACAGTTTGTTCTGATAGCTTGACCGCAATACGCCGCGCGATCTGACGATAACTGGCGGTGATCTTGCCATCAGGATCCGCAACCACGCTGGGCTTTCCACCATCCGCCTGCTCACGGATCTGAATATCCAGAGGCAAGCTACCCAATAATTCCACATCGAAATCCTTGCACATCCTGGCACCGCCGCCTGCTCCAAAAATATGCTCTTCATGACCGCAATTGGAACAAATGTGGGTACTCATGTTTTCAACCACACCGAGTATGGACACGCCGACCTTCTCAAACATTTTCAATCCCTTACGCGCATCCAGCAAGGCGATATCCTGTGGGGTGGTGACGATCACCGCGCCGGTTACGGGGACTTTTTGGGCCAGGGTCAGTTGAATATCACCGGTGCCCGGCGGCAGATCGACCACCAGATAATCCAGATCGCGCCACTTCGTGTCTCTCAGCAATTGTTCCAGCGCACCCGTCACCATGGGGCCACGCCATACCATGGGCGTATCCTGATCGATCAAAAAGCCGATAGACATGGCTTGTAAGCCATATGCCTGCATCGGCTCCATGGTTTTGCCGTCGCTGGTTTCAGGGCGTCCGGCGGCAATACCCAGCATGGTTGGTTGAGACGGGCCGTAAATATCGGCATCCAGCATACCCACTGATGCCCCCTCCGCCGCCAATGCCAGCGCCAGATTGACTGCAGTGGTGGATTTACCCACTCCACCCTTGCCGGATGCAACCGCGATGATATTTCTGACATTGGGGATCATCTGTACGCCGCGCTGAACTGTATGTGCGGCGACTTTGTGGCTGACTGCAACAAATATCCTGCCTATGCCTTCCAGCGTCTTCAATTTATCTGTGACCAGCCTCTTGATACCTTCTGCCACTCCTGATGACGGATAAGCCAATACGATTTCCAGTGCCACATTGTTGCCGTCGATCTGTATCTCTTTTACCGATTTTCCGGACACGAGATCTTTGTCGGTGTTGGGGTCGATGACTTGCTTTAATGCAGCTTGGATTTGTGGTTCTGAGAGCGACATGAACTGATAATTCCTGACTAATTAAATCAAGTATATATTTTAACCCAGATGACAAGCTGCGTCATTTGCCCGCAGCCTGTTAAAATGTTGCATTATTGAATCTTAGTTATTGAATCAGCCTGAACATGTCACGCAAAATTCTCGTCACCTCGGCATTACCCTATGCCAATGGCAGCATCCACCTTGGTCACCTGGTGGAATATATCCAGACCGATATCTGGGTGCGCTACCACAAAATGCAAGGCCACACCTGCCATTACGTCTGCGCGGATGATACCCACGGCACGCCTATCATGCTGAAAGCGGAAAAGGACGGCATCACGCCCGAGCAATTGATCGCGCGCGTGCACAAAGAACATACAGATGATTTTCGTGAGTTCCTGGTGGAGTTCGATAATTATTACTCAACCAACTCGGAAGAGAACCGCGAGCTATCAAGCAAGATTTACAAGGCGCTCAAGGCTGATGGCAAGATCGCGGTACGCACCATAGAACAGTACTACGACCCGGTCAAGAATATGTTCCTGCCGGATCGCTTCATCAAGGGCGAATGCCCCAAATGCCACGCCAAGGATCAATACGGCGATTCCTGTGAGGTATGCGGTTCGACATACAGCCCAACCGAACTCATCAACCCGTATTCCGCTGTTTCCGGCGCGACGCCGGTTCGCAAGGAAACCGAGCATTACTTTTTCAAGCTCTCTGAATGTGCGGATTTCCTCAAGCAGTGGACGCGTTCCGGTTCGCTGCAAACGGAAGCCGCCAACAAGATGAATGAATGGCTGGGAGAAGCCAGCGACAACAAGCTTTCCGATTGGGATATCTCGCGAGACGCGCCCTATTTTGGTTTCGAGATCCCTGATGCGCCGGGCAAATACTTCTACGTCTGGCTGGATGCCCCTATAGGGTACATGGCCAGCTTCAAGAATCTGTGTGCCCGTACCGGACTGGATTTCGATGAATACTGGAACAAAGGCAGCAAGACTGAGCTGTATCATTTCATCGGCAAAGACATTCTGTATTTCCACGCCCTGTTCTGGCCTGCCACGCTGGAGTATTCCGGCTACCGTACCCCGACGCAGGTTTTCGCCCACGGCTTTCTGACGGTGAATGGCGAGAAAATGTCCAAATCGCGCGGCACTTTCATTACCGCACGTAGCTATCTGGAACATGTGAAGAACCCGGAATATCTGCGTTATTACTATGCTGCAAAACTTAACGGTACGATGGAGGACATAGACCTCAATCTCGAAGATTTCGTGGCGCGGGTGAATAGCGATCTGGTCGGGAAATACATCAACATCGCCAGCCGAACCGCCGGGTTCATTACCAAGCTATTTGATGGGAAGGTTCGCGCTGCTGGCAGTAATTCTGTGATCGACGCGATGAGAAATGGCGCCAAGGTCGTTGCTGATGCATACGAAAATCGTGACTTTGGGCGTGCGCTTAGAGAGATCATGTCACTGGCAGACCAGGCAAACGGTTTTGTGGCTAGCGCAGCCCCTTGGGAAATGGCCAAAGATCCGACTAAAAGTGATCACTTGTACATCGTATGCTCTGAAGCACTCGAAATGTTCCGCTTGCTGACGCTTTATCTGAAACCGGTCCTGCCGAAACTTGCCGACTCCATTGAACGCTTTCTGAATATAGCACCACTCAAATGGGCTGATGTGGGGCAAGGTCTGGCAAATGACCATACCATCCTGACCTATCAGCATTTAATCACACGTATAGACCTTAAACAAATCGAAGCCATGACTGAAGCCAACAAAGAAACCATGCAAGCCACTGTCCCAACTGCTGCGGCACCCGTCGCCGCAGCACAAACCAACTACATCGGTATCGAGGACTTTGCCAAAGTCGATCTGCGCATCGCGCGCATCGTTGATGCAGCGCATGTGGAAGGTGCAGAAAAGCTGCTGCAACTCACTCTGGATATCGGCGAGGAAAAACCACGCAACGTGTTCGCCGGCATCAAATCCGCCTATGACCCTGCATCGCTGAAAGGCCGCTTGACCGTGATGGTGGCGAATCTGGCTCCACGCAAAATGAAATTCGGCTTAAGTGAAGGCATGGTGCTGGCGGCATCCGACGAGCGCGGCGGGCCGTTCATCCTATCGCCGGACAGCGGTGCCGAACCGGGTATGAAAGTAAAATAGACAATAAAAAAGGCTCTTGCGAGCCTTTTTTATTGTACGTAAATCGCGTGACTACTTTGCCGTCGTGCTGTCGGCAGGTTTGGCAGCTGATGATGCAGGCTTGGGCTTTACCGCTGGTTTTGTAGTGGCTGGCTTTACCGGTACCTTTTTTGCAGGAGCAGTTTTTACCGGTACTGCTTTAGGAGCAGGCCCGACTCTGAGTTCCTTGCGCATCTTATCGACGGTCTTCTTGCCGAACCCTTTGACCTTGGTCAGGTCATCTACAGAAGTGAAAGGCGTCTTCTTACGGTAATCAATAATATTCTGCGCCTTCTTCGGGCCTATGCCTTTTACACTTTCCAGTTGCGTCATGTTTGCCGTATTAAGATCGACACTAGCCCATGCAGGAATAGCAAAAGCAAAGCACACTCAAAATCACCAATAACAGTTTTTTCATTTCTCTCTCCTGGATAATTAGCTTTTTTACATTACGGAATTACCGGATATCCCCTTCAGTGAAACAAATAGTGCGCTGCTTTGCTTACGCCAATCTTACCCGCGAAAATTACGCATGACGGCGACCTTCTAAGCTCTAAATTATCTGCGTCCTATGGCGTAGTACTCCAAACCATGCGCCTTTACCTGAGATGGCACATACATATTGCGACCATCAAAAATGGCTGGCGTCTTCAATACAGCCTTGATCTGGTCAAAGTCAGGTGCGCGGAATTCTTTCCATTCGGTGACGATCACCAGCGCATCCGCACCCTCCAGTGCATCCATCGGCGTCTCGGCATATTTCAAGCGCGCATCGCTCCCGAAGATACGTTTTGATTCCTGCATTGCTACCGGGTCGTATGCGGTCACCGTTGCCCCCATATCCCACAGCCCCTGAATAAGCACACGGCTGGAAGCTTCGCGCATGTCGTCAGTGTTTGGCTTGAACGCCAAACCCCATAATGCGAAATTTTTGCCGGTTAGATTTTTGCCGAATCTGGATTCTATCTTTTGCAGCAATATACGTTTTTGTTCGTTATTCGCCTCTTCCACCGCATTTAACACTTTCATCGGCTGATCTATGCTTTCCGCGGTACGAATCAATGCTTGCACATCCTTGGGAAAGCATGAACCGCCGTAGCCGCAACCCGGATACAGGAAGTGATAGCCGATACGGGGGTCGGAACCTATACCCAGGCGGACCTGTTCAATATCCGCACCCAGTTTATCAGCCAGATTCGCTAATTCATTCATGAATGAGATGCGCGTTGCCAACATACAATTGGCCGCATATTTGGTCAGCTCGGCAGAGCGGATATCCATGACGATCAGACGGTCATGGTTACGGTTGAACGGCGCATAAAGCTCACGCATCAAGGGGATGACACGCTCATCATCCGCCCCAACAACCACGCGGTCCGGACGCATGAAATCTTCCACCGCTGCGCCTTCTTTCAGAAACTCAGGGTTGGAGGCAACAGCAAATGGCAGATCTACACCACGTTTTTTCAATTCTTCTTGCAATGCTGCTTTCACCTTATCAGCAGTGCCGACAGGAACGGTGGACTTGTCTACCACCACTTTGAATTCGGTCATGTATTGACCAATATTGCGCGCTGCAGCAGTTACATATTGCAGGTCAGCCGATCCATCCTCGTCGGGCGGGGTGCCCACCGCAATGAATTGAATGGTGCCGAATGCCACGCTTTCTTCTATGCTGGTCGTAAAATGCAAACGCCCAGCTGCTACGTTACGCTGCACCATTTCCAGCAACCCTGGCTCATGTATCGGGATGCCACCCTCCTTCAACATTTTGATCTTGCTCTCATCCAGATCCATGCAGAGCACATCATTACCCACTTCCGCCAAACAGGCACCAGTCACCAAACCCACATAACCCGTGCCGACGACACTTATTTTCATAAAGACTCCTGATATCTCATAGTAACTACGCGGTAATTTGCGGCAACGCCGCTATCTCTCTATTGATGCGCTGCAGGACCGCGAGCGGATCCGCAGCCTGGGTAATGGGACGGCCAACCACCAGATAGCTGGAACCATTACTGATCGCCATAGCCGGTGTAACAACGCGAGACTGATCATCCATGCCCGCATCCGCCGGGCGTATACCTGGCGTGACCAAATTAAACTCAGCGCCCAATTCATGACGTAACATCGGTGCTTCCTGCGCAGAACAAACCACGCCGTCCAGACCACAGGTTTTTGCCAGTTTTGCCAGGCGTAGCACGGTGGATGATAAATCGCCAGCAAAGCCGATCTCATCCAGCGCCGTCTGGTCAAGGCTGGTAAGTACCGTCACTGCGACCAGCAAAGGCGGCACTGGTGCCTGATCTACCGCAGCACGCGCAGCACGCATCATGGCACTTCCTCCGGCTGCATGTACGTTCAGCATCCACACGCCTAGCCTGCTTGCCGCTTCGCAGGCCTTTGCTACGGTATTGGGAATGTCATGGAATTTCAGATCAAGGAATACACTGTATCCCTCATGGACTAAACGAATCACTAGTTCCGGTCCGGCCGCAGTGAACAACTCCTTGCCTATCTTGAGTCTGCATAACGCAGGGTCAAGCTGTTTGACCAGCTGTAATGCGGCATTTGCCTCGGCATAATCCAGTGCGACTATAATTTTTGAATCATTCATTTTTGATTGGCTTCTCATCTTCAAGCCATTGCGACTTTCTCATACTTGCTGGGTGGAAATGTCTCCCATTCAGCGCAGCTTGGGCAATGCCAGTGAAATAGGCGCGCAGTGAAGCCGCATGTCGTACAGCGGTGGTAGGCAGTGCGTTCCAGGTGCTGCTTGATGGCATCAATCACCAGCCGTAGGTCGCCATCGGGCATACCACTCACTTTAGCCTGTAACAAGCGGTCCAGTGATGCAAGCGTAGGTGATATATCCGCTTCATCGTGTGCCATGCGATAAGCAGCTTCCGGGCCACGCAAGTCCAGGGTCGCTTCAAACAATACCTGCGCTGTTTCTTCAAGTACGTATTTATGTACCGCGTTCTGCAACCATTCCAGTCCTTCGTTCGCCTTGCCCAAAGCACGCCAGCTCACCATCATGCGTGCTGAGATCAACTCGATATACTCAGGCAGTTGCAATTCGACAGCACGCCAAAACATCAGCGCTTGCTGATGCTGCTGATGATTGGCCGCAATATCTCCCAGCATCATATTGGCTCGTACACAATTACGGTTAGCCTCTAATGCTGCATGCAGGTTCTTGCTTGCTTGCTCCGGGTCGCCCAGCAGAATCTGCTGGTGAGCCAGTTCGCAGTGAAACTGGGCAATCTCGAGACCCAGCGGATTACCGGATAATGCCTCCAGTTTATGTGCAATGCCGATCGCCTGTAACCATTCTTTTTCATGCACATAGATTTCCAGCAGGGCGCGCAATGCGGTCTGCGCATAGCGTGTTTCCGTGAGTTTGGCGAATAACTCCTCGGCACGGTCAAGCAGACCCGCTTTGAGAAAGTCCTGAGACAATTCAGCCAATGCCATCAGCCGCGTAGTTTCATCCAGCGTCTCGCGATCCAGCAGACCCTGATGCAGGCGTATCGCCCTATCCATCTCACCGGTACGACGAAACAGGCTGCCAAGTGCAAAGTGCAATTCAAGGGTATCGGAATCGACTTTTAGCGCTTCGGTAAAGGCCTCTATCGCCTTGTCCGGTTGTTCACTGATAAGGAAATTCAAGCCGCGGAAATATGAAGCGGGAAGCGTACTGGTTTCATTCAGTAGTCTGCTGACATCCACACGTGCAGCGACCCAGCCCAGAATAAAAAACAGGGGCAGCGCCAGCAACCAGGTGTAATCAAAATCCATGCTTAAGTTGTAGTGTCTACATTCAATTGGTGCAATTCACGCTTCAAGGCATTAACCTGGCGTCGCTGCCTGACGATCAACCCCAGACAAGCCAGCAGCCCCAGTGTAATGCCAACACCCAACGTGACTAATAGCATGATGACCAGCGGCGCTGTCCATTGCATGCCCAAATAGTAATGCAGGGTAACGCTTTCGGAGTTCTTCACTGCGAATCCGAGGGCTGCAAAAAACAGTATCAGCGTAAGGCTAGTATAAAGATATCGCATGCTTCTATTTTACCGAATTTCCTGCACAAAAAAGCGGCGCAATCTTGTGATTACGCCGCTTTATCAAAACTGCATCGGTAGCCGTTTAAATATCCACCCGTTCGCGCAGTTCTTTACCTGCTTTGAAATGGGGTACATATTTTTCCGGCACTTGCACTTTCTCGCCGGTTTTCGGGTTACGTCCCAGACGGGGCGGCCTGTAATTCAAGCTAAAGCTGCCGAACCCTCTGATCTCGATACGCTTACCTCCGGCCAACTTTTCCGTCATGGCATCAAGGATAGCCTTTACTGAAAGTTCAGCATCTTTCATCACCAACTGCGGAAAACGTGCCGCAAGCTTGGCAATCAGTTCCGATTTTGTCATTGATTTCATAGCTGCACCAATTTAATTGAATAAGGTTATTGTTCGGATTTGCTATCCATCTTGGCCTTGAGCAATGCACCCAGATTGGTGGTGCCAGCATTCGCGCTGTCATTGCTGTACTTTTGTACAGCTTCCACTTCGTCTGCGGCATCCTTGGCCTTGATAGACAGATTGACCTTATTGGTTTTGCGATCAACGCTCACCACCTTGGCTTCGATTTCGTCACCTTCTTTCAATACGGTGCGTATGTCTTCCACTTTCTCTACAGAGGCTTCTGAAGCGCGGACATACCCTTCGACTTCATTGCCCAGATCAATGGTGGCACCTTTGGCATCCAGACTCTTCACGATACCCTTCACCAGAGCACCCTTGTCATAACTGGCCGTGGTGGCAGAAGCAGGTGCAGCCTCAAGTTGCTTAACGCCGAGGGAGATGCGTTCTTTTTCCACATCAATGGAAAGCACAGCGGCCTCAACTTCGTCACCCTTCTTGAAGTTGCGAATCGCTTCTTCTCCGCTCAGAGTCCATGACAGATCGGACAAATGCACCAGTCCATCGATACCGCCTGGCAAACCGATAAAGATGCCGAAGTCGGTAATGGATTTAATCTGGCCTCTTACCTTGTCACCCTTCTTCATGGTGGCAGCAAAATCATCCCAAGGATTGGATTGGCACTGTTTCATACCCAGCGACAGACGGCGACGCTCTTCATCTATCTCCAGTATCATCACTTCAACTTCATCACCCAGTTGTACGACCTTGGCCGGATGAACATTCTTGTTGGTCCAATCCATTTCCGATACGTGCACCAAACCTTCAATGCCAGGCTCAATTTCTACGAAAGCACCGTAGTCGGTGAGGTTGGTCACCTTGCCGAACAAGCGTGTGCTTGCTGGATAACGACGTGCCAATGCGACCCATGGGTCATCACCCATTTGCTTGATACCCAGTGAAACACGGTTCTTCTCGGCATCATATTTCAGAATCTTGGCTTCGATCTCATCGCCCACCGTCAGTACTTCGGAAGGGTGCTTGACGCGACGCCAGGCCAGATCGGTAATGTGCAGCAGACCATCAATACCGCCCAGGTCCACGAACGCACCATAGTCAGTGATGTTCTTGACGATACCTTTTACTACAGAGCCTTCGGTCAGCGAGCCTATCAGCGCTTCACGGTCAGTACCTGCGCTGGATTCCAGCACCGCACGACGCGACATCACCACATTATTACGCTTGCGGTCGAGCTTGATGACTTTGAAATCCCATTCCTTGTTCTCGAACGGGGTGGTGTCCTTGACCGGACGCAGATCAACCAGCGAGCCTGGCAAGAAAGCACGGATACCGTTGATCATCACGGTCAAGCCACCCTTGACGCGACCATTGATGAAACCCTTGACGATACGGCCTTCTTCCATGGCCTCTTCCAGATCAAGCCACGCTGCGAGGCGCTTGGCCTTTTCGCGCGAAAGCTTGGTGGCTCCATAGCCATCTTCCAGCGATTCGATCGCGACTTTCACAAAGTCGCCGACACTGACTTCCATTTCACCGGAGTCATTACGGAATTCTTCAGCAGGGATCACGCTCTCGGACTTCAGTCCGGCATTCACCACCACAAAATCGTCATCCACAGAGATCACTTCAGCAGTAATCACTTCGCCGGAACGCATTTCCTGGCGGGTTAGACTTTCTTCAAATAAATCAGCAAAACTTTCCATTGGAGCGACTTTAGACATTAAAAATTACCTTGTAAGCCCGCCTGGCGACGGGGAGAATTAAAAAACCGCAAACAAAATGTTGGTTGCGGAACCTATCAAAACTATTAGCGAGCCAAAACAACCCGCCAGTAAAACTTGTTACGAAACAGCTTATTATAAATCAATTACAACGCTTCCGTTTATTTATTTTGATGAAACCATTGCAATACCTGCGCAACCGCTTCATCAATACTCATGCCACTGGTATCCAGCAACTTGGCATCGGGGACTTGTACTAACGGTGCCGATGTTCGCTGCATGTCGCGTGCATCGCGCGCCTCTATATCAGCTAAAACGGCGCGTAGATTAACATTGTTTCCTTTGTTTATCAACTGCTTATACCGACGCTCCGCGCGTACGTCACTGCTGGCAGTTAAAAAAATCTTGGTCTGCGCATCAGGAAATACTACGGATCCCATGTCGCGGCCATCAGCAACTAGACCCGGCTCACGGCGGAACTTGAGTTGCATATCAAGCAGAGCACGTCTTACGTCCTGGTGCACAGCCACCTCGGAAGCGCCTTTGCCCAATGCTTCCGAACGGACTTCCTCACTGACGTTATCGTCACCACCTTTGTTATTGTGCAGATAAATCTCGCCATCATCAAAGCTGATTTCCAGCGCGCTGGCCAAGCTCGCCAGAGCCGCTTCATCCTGCCAGGAGATACCGGCTTTTTGCGCAGCGAATGCCACGATACGGTACAAAGCACCAGAATCAAGATAATTAAATTTCAGGGCCTTGGCTACCAATTGCGCAACGGTCCCCTTGCCCGAGGCAGAGGGGCCATCTATCGCGATGACCGGAACCTGTACCGCCTTTCTGCTCATGGCAGCAGCCGTACCGGCGACACTACCAATAACGGGGATTGGACTCATGTGACAATGGAAGCGTAGCGTTCGAAATAGTCGGGAAAGGTTTTGGCGACGCAACCAGGGTCGTTGATCGTGACAGAAACACCCCCCAAATTTACCAATGAAAAACACATCGCCATACGGTGGTCGTCATAAGTATCAATCTGCGCATTGGCAATTAGTTTTGCAGGCGGCGTAATGCGCAGGTAATCCGCACCCTCTTCTGCCGTAGCGCCCACTTTACGCAACTCAGTTGCCATTGCACTGATTCTGTCAGTTTCCTTGACTCGCCAACTGGCGATATTACGCAATGTGGTCGTACCGTCCGCAAACAACGCGGCGACGGCTAATGTCATTGCCGCATCCGGAATGTGATTGCAATCCATGTCCAGCGCACGCAATTTGCCATTTGCAGGGCTGCTGGCTGATATCCAGTTTGCACCGCTGCTGATTGTTGCGCCCATTTTTTCCAGCGCTTCAGCAAAACGAATATCCCCTTGTATGCTGTCCGTTCCTACGCCTTCCACCTTGACCATTCCGGCAATCGCACCCGCTGCCAGAAAGTAGGAGGCGGATGAGGCATCGCCTTCGACATGGATGATTCCGGGGCTGAGATAACGGCTATCTGCCGGGATAGTGAACGATTTCCAGCCATCACGCTCTACCTTCACGCCAAAACGCGCCATCAGATTCAATGTGATTTCGATATAGGGTTTGGATGTCAACTCACCTATAACCTCTATAGTGGTTAACTGTCCGGTCAAAGGCAGCGCCATCAGCAAGGCGGTAAGGAACTGGCTGGAAACATCGCCGCGAATGCTGATTTTACTTGCCGAGTGTGCGGCGTTCGGCTTGATTTGCAAAGGTGGAAAACCCTGAGCACCCAGATATTCGATATCCGCTCCCGCCTGACGTAATGCATCAACCAGATCACCTATGGGCCGTTCGTGCATACGAGGCACGCCGGAAAGCTGATACCTCCCACCCGATAATGCCAGCACTGCCGTCAACGGACGAAAAGCCGTGCCTGCATTACCCAGGAATAGATCCGCCTGCGCTATCGGGAATCTGCCATTCACGCCGCTTACCTGACGATCGTCCCCACCTGTGTTTTGTACTGTGACCCCCAGTGTATGCAACGCCTTCAGCATGTGCTCGGTATCATCCGAATGTAGCAGATCAATTACCTGAGTATCACCTTGTGCCAGCGCAGCCAGCAGTAGCGTTCGGTTGGAGATGCTTTTGGAGCCCGGTAATTTAACCGTGCCGCCAGCATGATGTGCAGCAGATAGTAGCAACGTGTTCACATGAGCGCCCATTAGTTACCGGAACTTTTATTCCAGTTGTTTCTGGCAATGCTCGCTCGTTGAAATAGCATCTCCAGCGCCACCCCATCGCCTTGTTCCAGTATCGCAGCAAGATAAGCGATCTGATCCTGATAGGCTTTGAGTTCTTTCAATAACGGTTGTTTGTTTGCCAGACTGATGTCGCGCCACATTTCGGGAGAGCTTGCGGCAATACGGGTGAAATCGCGAAATCCACCTGCAGCGTAGCCAAACAACTGTTCCGCATTGCTACGGTTGTCCAACTCCGCCACCAACGCAAATGCCAGCAGATGCGGCAAATGGCTGACTGCAGCAAACACCTGATCGTGCATCAGCGGCGTCATCTGGCTGACTTTGGCACCACAGGTTTGCCACAGTCTCTCAACAATATCGATGGCATCGGGACTGGTTTCCGGCAGCGGGGTCAACACGACATGCTTGCCCAAGAACAGATCCGCCCGAGCGGCACTCACACCACTTTTCTCGGCACCGGCGATAGGATGCGCCGGTACAAAGCGTGGTAAATGCTTGCCCATATGCTCACGTGCAGCCGCCGCCACATCACTTTTCGTACTACCGACGTCAGTGATGACGGCATCAGGCTTGAGGTGCGGGACGATCGCTTGCATGATGCGCGGGAACTGGCCGACAGGAGTTGCCAATACCACGACATCAGCAGTACTCACTGCTTCTTCCATGGTTGTCGCCTGATCAATCGCTCCCAGCTTGATCGCTTCAGCCAGCGTATTCAGGTTACGTCCGGCACCCGTCACCTGGCTCACTTGCCCGGCCTGTTTCAATGCGAGCGCAACCGATCCGCCGATCAGACCGACCCCCAGAATCGTTAACTGTTTAAAAAATGGAGTGTTCACAGGAAGGAATTATAACAGCAGCCGGCTTGCCCCCGATTCATCATCAGAACCGGGCATCATTAATGCACTACAAATCCAGGTCTATTCTAATAAAAGTGGTTGCCAGACATCGCCTATCAGCCCCTCTATCGGCTTGAACTCAGTCTTATAGGCCATTTTGCGCGACTCCTTTATCCAGTATCCCAGATACAGATAGGGCAAACCCAACTCACGGCAGAAATTGATCAACCACAGCACATTGTAAGTACCATAACTGGCACCCATCACTGTGGCATCATAAAATGCATAAACGGCAGAAAGACCATCACTTAGCTTATCCATCACACTCACCATGCGCAGCACACCATTCTCACGAAACTCCATAAGCACGGTGTCTATCTGGCTCTGCATCAGGAAGCTGCGATATTGCTCGCTATCATCATTATCCATACCACCGCCCGCATGACGTAATTTCTGGTATTGCGCATATAGCTGGAAATGCTCCATATTAAAAACCAGGGGCTGCATGAAAGCTTCAAGATTGCCATGATGTTTTTGCGCCCGTCGCTGACTGCGGCTGGGCACAAAGTCATCCACCTTGATGCGCACGGGCACACAAGCCTGGCAATGATCGCAATGCGGCCGATAAGTATAATTTCCACTCCGCCGGAAACCCATGTTCACCAATTCACTATAAGCCTGCGTATCGATCAGATTAGCCGGTATCGCGGTGAGGGAGCGTGCGTTTTGTTCAGGCAGATAACCGCATGCATACTGCGTTGTGACATAAAATTGCAAGCGCCGAAGCGGAAGATCATTCAAGCGTGTCATGATTTTATTCTACTGGCTTAGTTCTAGTAGTGTTATAGGTGTTTGTATCAGTTGCCTTAACTTTAAACTAAATTCTTCCCTGGAAATTTCACGAGCTCCCAGACTAGCCAAATGTGGCGTATGCATCTGGCAATCCATCATGCTAACCCCCGATACTTGCAATTGTCGTACCAGATAGACCAAGGCGATCTTGGAAGCATCTGTGACCAGATGAAACATGGATTCAGCGAAGAATGCGCTGCCCAGCGCAACACCGTAAAGCCCACCCACCATGGCTTGGCCTTGCCATACCTCCACCGAATGCGCATAACCCAGTCGGTGCAGTTCACAGTAAGCCTCTATCATTTCCGGCACTATCCAGGTGCCTGACTGACCATCACGGGGCACGGTAGCACATGAGCGCATCACCTGACGAAAGTCGGTATTGAATCTGACTTCGTAATCCAGCCTTCCAAGGCTTTTGTGTAGCGAACGTGAAATATGTAATTCGTCAGTAAACATGACCATACGCGGATGCGGGCTCCACCACAGGATGGGATCGCCTGGACTGAACCAGGGAAAGATGCCCTGACGGTAGGCATCAAGCAGGCGTTGCACACTTAAATCGCCGCCTATCGCCAGCAAGCCATTAGGTTGCTGTAGCGCATCAGCCAGAGGAGGAAACGGTTGATCGTCTTGCAACGCCGACACCAAGCCACCCGGAAGCTTGTAATAAGCCTGACTCACACAGTTTAGGCTAGACGGAACTTCGCCAGCATGGTCATCATTTCACGCGAATTGATAGGCTTGGTCAGATGTGCATTCATGCCGCTTTCACGGCATCGCTGCACTTCTTCAGCTGTCACATGCGCAGTCAGCGCGATGATGGGAATGCTTTGATTCTGCAACTGCTGCCGGATAAATATGCTGGCTTCATGACCACCCATCACCGGCATCTGAATATCCATCAGCACTACATCGAAATTACCTTTTGCCGCCAGCATATCCACGGCCTCCTGCCCATCGTTGGCAATGGTTACTTTGACTCCGGCTTTTACCAGGAAAGACTCGGCAACCAGTTGATTCACCTTATTATCTTCAACCAGCAATATCCGCATCCCGCTTATATTAGGCATATCTGGCAAATTGGCATTCATTTCCGTTTTTGGCGCAGCAGTAGGCGACGCTTCCTGCAGGGCAAACGTAAAAGTAAATGTGCTGCCGCGCCCGATTTCGCTTTCTACCGAAATCTCACCACCCATACGCTCTACCAGAGTCTTGCAAATTGACAAACCCAAACCTGTGCCGCCGTATTTGCGCGTAGTCGAGCTATCCGCCTGCGTGAAAGGCTGAAAGAGCTTGGCCTGCTGCTTGGGCGTCAAGCCTACGCCGGTATCAATCACACGACATTCCACGCATGCCTGACCACTATTCCGTGTCAGACGCCTTAACTCCAGCGACACCTTGCCCTGCTCGGTGAATTTAATGGCATTACCGATCAGGTTGGTTAAAACCTGACGCAAGCGCATACCATCTCCCAGCAAATTATCAGGAACATCAGGACTCACTTTACGCTCCAGCTCAAGTGCCTTGTCTTTGGCATAAATGCTGGCGGGGATCCAGACATCATCCAATATCTGACTCAGTTGGAACGGCGTGCGCTCAATATCCAGCTTGCCGGCTTCAGCCTTGGAAAAATCCAGGACGTTATTGATGATACCCAACAGATTATTGGCAGCAGTGTTGATCTTGCTGAGATAATCCTTGATTTTTTTTGCAGAGGGCTCATCCAGACCCAAATGGCTCAAGCCGATGATGGCATTCATCGGCGTGCGTATCTCGTGCGACATATTGGCCAGGAACTCACTCTTGATGCGCGCCGTTTCCTCGGCAGTTTCTTTTGCCAATCGCAATGCATTCTCGGCGCTTTTATAAACTCCGATATCACTGAATACCATCAGCAGCACTGGTTCGTTACCTTTGGTAACGCGCCACAAATGTGCGACTAACCACATCTCTTTGCCATAGATAGTACGCATAGGGGCTTCGAACAATTGAGGTACTCCGGTCACCATGACCGCCTCCAGCGATTCCAGCAAGCCGTATTTTTTCCATAGACTATTCGTTCTGAAATTACGCTTCATGCCTGTTTCAACAGTGATGCCCATAATCTTGGCGGCTGCGAAGTTCATCAGAATGCACTCGCCGTCGAGGGTATAGGCAACAATGCCGGAATCAGTGTGGCGGATGATGGTTTCGTTAAGTTGGGAGAGCTCTGCCAGCTCAGCCTGGATCTTTTCCGACTGCTCAATGGCAATGCGCATTTCAGTCAGCAAAATCGTATTTTTGATACTGTTGTAGAGAGATGAGACGATGGTATCTTCCACCAGTTTTCCTGCACGATGAGTCATCATCAACAAATACAGACTTATTGAGACCGCCAGCGCGATATGAACTCTGTCGCCCATATAGGCCAAATTGACAATCAAAGGCACAAGCATGGGAAATGCAAAGCACCGGTAGGCCAACAAAACCCCTGAATAAGAGGCACCGGCCCCACCCGAAATCCCCGTCAGTACGACAATGGTAAAAGTTTGGTAAAGCGCCTGCTCTGGAGGCATAAACACAATGCCGGCAACTCCCCAAGTGCCGCCTGCAAAAGCCGCGCCAATGCAAAACCGGTCCAGCCATCCCTTATTCTCTGCAAAATTAGTGATGGGGGCAGCACGCTTATATTTGAGCAATAGAACATATCGACCAGCAGTCACTGCAATCAGCAAACCAGACCAGCATGCCAGTGACGTGTAGGAGACATGACCCCACATAATCACAGCATAAATTGCTGCTATACATAATGCGCTGATGATCGCAAAAGGCGCTTGCTGATATAACAAAGCGACACGTCGTCCAAACAACTCAGTACGAGTCGTTTCGGTTTCTTTGGCAAATAGATTATCTGAAGGCAAAATTGACCTGCTTTGGTAAATGGCTCATCTACAACGGGCTAACCCTAAGCGTAATGGCAGCCCATGCCAATTGCAAGAAAAACAAGCAGATATTGCGGGCAGGAGTAAAATGCGCGCCATGCAAGCCGTGACTTCATTACATTCATATCGCCCATATTGGGCCAAGCGTTTCGGAACCGCGCCCATCCTGCCCATGAGCCGCGCCGAAATGGATGAACTCGGCTGGGACAGCTGTGACGTAATCCTGGTCACCGGTGATGCTTATATCGACCATCCCAGTTTTGGCATGGCATTGATTGGGCGTCTACTGGAAGCACAGGGCTTTCGAGTCGGCATCATCGCCCAGCCCGATTGGCAGTCGGCAGACGCATTCAAAACGCTGGGCAAACCTAACCTGTACTTTGGGATCACTGCGGGCAACATGGATAGCATGGTCAACCGCTATACTGCCGAGCGCAAGATACGCTCTGATGATGCCTATACGCCGGAAGGCGTTGCCGGCAAACGTCCGGATAGAGCGATCCTGGTGTATTCACAACGTTGCCGCGAGGCCTATGCAGATGTGCCTTTAGTCATCGGTAGCATAGAAGCCAGTTTGCGCAGGATCGCACATTACGATTACTGGTCAGACAAAGTACGCCGTTCGGTTCTGGTAGACAGCAAGGCAGACATCCTGCTCTACGGCAATGCCGAACGTGCGTTGGTGGAGCTGACACACAGGCTTGCCAAAGGCGAACTCATCCAAGACATCACCGATCTGCGCGGTAGCGCCATACTGCGTAAAGAGATCCCGGAAGGATGGCTGGAAGTAGCTTCCACGCAAATGGATAAACCCGGCCGCATGGATGCGCTCCCAGACCCGTATGCGATGGAAGCCGCATCATCATGCAGTACCGCTGCGACCACTGCAGCGGAAGCATCGAATACCAGCGAATTACAGCCCATCGTCATCCACCGCCCGGCAAAAGTACCGCGTGAGCGCCAGGTAGTGCGTTTGCCCGATTACGAACTGGTGGCAGTGAACTCGGTAATGTATGCCCACGCATCACGCGTATTGCATCTGGAAGCCAACCCCGGTAACGCGCGTGCCCTGGTACAGCGCCATGGAGATAGAGAAGTCTGGCTGAATCCGCCACCTATACCGCTCTCCACCAGGGAAATGGATTATGTTTACGATCTCGCCTATGCCCGTGCGCCGCATCCCGCTTACGGCAAAGCCAGAATACCTGCATGGGAGATGATACGTTTCTCGGTCAATATCATGCGCGGCTGCTTTGGCGGCTGTACTTTTTGCAGTATCACCGAACACGAAGGTCGTATCATCCAGAGCCGCTCTGAAGAATCCATACTAAAAGAAGTGGAAGAGATCCGCGACAAGGTGGAAGGTTTTACCGGCGTGATCTCCGATCTCGGCGGCCCCACCGCGAATATGTATCGTATCGCCTGTAAAAGCGAGAAAATAGAATCCGCGTGTCGCAAACTATCATGCGTTTATCCCGGTGTTTGTGAAAACCTGAATACCGACCATTCATCCCTGATCCAGCTCTACCGCAAGACGCGCGCGCTGCCAGGCATCAAAAAGGTACTGATAGGTTCCGGACTGCGTTACGATCTCGCCGTCAAATCACCGGAATACGTCAAGGAGCTCGTGCAGCACCATGTAGGCGGCTATCTGAAGATCGCGCCGGAACATAGCGAAGAAAACGTGCTTTCCAAAATGATGAAGCCGGGCATGGGGGCTTATAACGAGTTTAAAGCCATGTTCGAGAAATTCAGCAAGGAAGCCGGCAAGGAACAATACCTCATCCCCTATTTCATCGCTGCACACCCGGGAACCACCGATGAAGATATGCTGAATCTGGCATTATGGCTCAAACAAAACAACTTCCGTTTGGATCAGGTGCAGACTTTCACCCCTACCCCCATGGCTATGGCAACTGCCATGTACCATAGTGGCAAAAACCCGTTACGCAAGGTCACTAAATCCAGTGAAGATGTCGCGATACCCAGAGCCAGCGGCAAGCGCAAGCTGCATAAGGCATTTTTGCGTTACCACGATCCCAACAACTGGCCTATTCTGCGTGATGCACTCAAGGAAATGGGAAGAGCGGACCTGATCGGTAACGGCAAGCAACACTTGGTGCCTAGCTATCAGCCTATGGGAAGTGCTAAAGCCGCTGTCAAACGCCGAGCAACTGAAGTCAAAGGCAGAGTCGGCAACTTTAAAAAGCCCGCACCCAGACATTTCAGCAGTTAGGTCAATCTAATCAGCTTTTTAGCTGCCCTGTACGATTTCCTACACTACAAATGTTAAAGAAAATCGTTCCTGCTACGTTCAAAATGAAATTATTTTTCCGTTTCGCACTGAGATGGGGCAATATGCATATGAATGCATTTATCGGGTGCGGGCGTTTTGATTACTAACTGCTGAAATTATCCATCTACTTGAAATTCAACCTTTAAATTAATGGCACAAAGCTTGCATTCATTTGAGTGGTTGCTTACATAAATACCTGTATGAACCGACCAGCGGACACACAAAAAATTAACGACCATCTGAGATTACGCTTGCAAGACCGTGGCCTGATGCTGGATTCGCTCATGGATAATCTGGATGGCTTGGTATATTGCTGCCTGCCCGATGAGCATTGGACCATGGTATTCGTCAGCAGTGGCTGCAAGCAACTGACCGGTTACTCCCCGCAGGATCTGTTATTCAATCGCGTGACATCATACGAAAACATCACACATCCGGATGATCGCGAATCTGTTCGCAACAAAATCAGCGATGCCATCAGAGAGCATGAGCGGTTCAATATCGAATACCGAATTATTCAGGCTGACGGCACTTTATGCTGGGTGTGGGAACGCGGTGTGGCGATCTATGATGACCTGGACGTGGTGGTCGCGATCGAAGGATTCATTCAGGATATCAGTCAGAAGAAAGATCATGAGCAGGCATTAAGCGATGCCGAGATCCGCTATCGCTCCATTTTCGAAAACGCGATCGAGGGGATATTCCAGACCTCGCTATCCGGTCAGTATCTGGATGCAAATCCTGCTTTGGCCAGAATATATGGGCATGAATCGGTGAAGGACATGATGAGCGATCTGGTCAACATCCAGACTCAGCTCTATGTCGATCCGGGCAGACGCGATGAATTCAGGATGCTGATGGACCTGCATGGCAAGGTACAAAACTTCGAGTCCCAAGTCTATCGCAAGGATGGTGAAATTATCTGGATCTCTGAAAATGCGCGCACGGTCAAGAACGATGCAGGAGAAGTACTTTATTACGAAGGTACAGTCGAGGACATCACCGAGCGCCGTACCTTCGAGGCGCAGATTCAGCATCAGGCCACTCATGACAGCCTGACAGGGCTACCTAACCGTTACCTGCTTGAAGACCGCCTGCAACAATCCATTAACTTTGCCGAACGCTATCACACCAGATTGGCAGTAGCGTTCGTTGACCTTGACCAGTTCAAACACATTAATGACAGCCTGGGACATGACGCTGGCGACACGCTGCTGTTGACCATATCCGAGCGCCTATCAGCGTTGGTTCGTGACAGTGATACCGTCGTCAGACTGGGTGGCGACGAATTCGTCATCCTGCTTACAAGCATACAAAAGAACGATTACGTCACGCATACCATGAAGCGCGTACTGGACGCAATTTCGCAACCGGTGATGCTGAATGGACTGGAATTCAGGATTTCATGCAGCATCGGGATCAGCATCTATCCAGAAGACGCTACTCAGGCTAACGTGCTGCTGAAAAATGCAGACACCGCGATGTACAAGGCCAAGCAAAGCGGCAGGAATAACTTCCAGTACTACACGCACAAACTAAATGCCATCCTGCAAGAACGCATGGATATCGAACGCAAGTTGCGCAATGCCACCAAGCGTGAAGAGCTAATTTTGTATTATCAACCCAAGGTGGATATCGAAGATAACCGGGTCAACGGTGCCGAGGCTTTGATACGCTGGGTTCCGGAAGCCGGCACCATGATCTCCCCTGCCCGTTTTATTCCTATCGCCGAAGAAACAGGGTTGATAGAGGAGATCGGTGATTGGGTTTTGAATACCGCCTGTTTGCAATCGCATGTGTTTTTGAAAAAATTCGGCCGGCCTATCCTGGTATCAATCAACATATCGCCGCGTCAGTTCCAGCGCAAAGGGCTGGCACAACATATCGCGGAGATTATCACGCGCACCGGGGCTGACCCTCAATACATCGAGCTGGAGATCACGGAAAGCACCCTGGCTGACGACATCGGTACATTCATCAGCACTTTGCATGAACTTAAGGCCATCGGGGTCAAGCTGGCGATAGACGATTTTGGTACTGGGTACTCCAGCATGACCTATCTGAAAGACTTTCCGATAGACAGACTGAAGATAGACCAGGGGTTTGTTTACAATCTGGAACAAACGCCCGCTAATTCTGCAATTCTGAAAGCCATTGTAACGCTGGGGCATAATCTGGGGTTAAAGGTGATTGCGGAAGGAGTAGAAACAGAGTTTCAGCGTGACTTCTTGCGTGACATCGGCTGCGATGAGCTACAAGGTTACCTGTTCAGCAAGCCGATAGAGGTAAATGATTTCATGAATCTGGTGCTGAAGGCAACGCACTAATCCATCCCATAGCACGTAGCGCCCCCGCATCATTGACCCGAGCCACACCTTTTTATTTATGGCTGGTTAATCTGCCTTGTTGCAAAGACTTCATAAAATCCTGCTACGACCTCTTTATGTTTCCTCTGCCTGGGTTTGTTTTAAAAGTCCCGGTTTATTAGAACCGTTCGCCTGCTCTTAAATATCGCCATTGTCCAGGCGGCAAATCCCCCAACATCACTTTACCGATACGTACGCGTTTCAGCCCGACCACTTTCAAACCTACCATCTCGCACATGCGGCGAATCTGGCGTTTTTTCCCCTCTTGTAGCACAAATCGTAACTGATCCTGATTTTGCCACGAGACTTGAGCAGGTTTTAATGGCGCCCCGTCAAGAGGTAAGCCATGATTCAACAGGGCAAGGTTCTTTTCAGACAGGCTACCCTGCACGCGCACCAGATACTCTTTATCTATGGGAGAATTCTCTCCGATGAGTTGCTTGGCAATGCGACCATCCTGTGTAAGCACCAGCAACCCTGTG
Organism: uncultured Methylophilaceae bacterium; assembly: GCA_903834185.1. Taxonomy (GTDB): domain Bacteria; phylum Pseudomonadota; class Gammaproteobacteria; order Burkholderiales; family Methylophilaceae; genus CAILHX01. The sequence goes on along the minus strand of CAILHX010000006.1, from coordinate 59,069 downwards.
GAATCTATATCCAGACGCCCGGCAGGAGCCATGCCTTTGCTTTGCAGCGGATGATACTGCATAGGCACGGTATCGCCTGCATAACGTGTATCGGCTGTAAATAACATCGCGGCTGGCTTATGCCCGTCTTCCGCTTGACCGGAAACGTAACCCATGGGCTTGTGCAGCAGGATGGTCACTCTTGCTTGCTGACTTTCCTGGGCAGCTTTATTGAGAGTGATCTTTTGCGTGGGGTAGGCCTTGCTGCCCAACTCGCTGACCTGCACGCCATCCACGAACACCCAGCCACGTTCAATGTAGGTATCTGCCTCGCGCCGCGAGCAAAGGCCTTGTGCGGACATCAGCTTGGAAAGACGTATTTTTTCAGGTTCATTCATGACAACTTGGGTTCATGACAACTGGAGATGACCGCCAGTAATTATGGATTTTTAGGAATTGCGGCTTCTGCCCCCGGCAAGAACAAGTACTGGTTATCTTATCGGGCTCATCAAAACCACCAGACTATTTACGCCGCAGTGATTCCCAATCAATGTGGAACGGACTGATCACCGTGCCTGACATCGCAGCATAAACCACAATACCCAGCAGGATAACGATCAGCAAAATAATGGCCGGCGTATAGTTGCGGCTAGGGCGGCGTAATGAAGCTTCGATCACTGCACGGTTCTTGCGGTACTCAAGAATTTCCGGCGATTCCGGTGTCACGCGGCGCTCATTATTGCCGCGCATGGCCGCCCATTTGGCTGCGGCCGCTTCATCTTCGGCTGAACGACGATCCGGGGCCTTGCGTTCATCCAACCAGCGCATCGCAGCTTTTAGCCTGTCGTTGCGCCATTCCGGATTGCTAGAATCTTCGCCGCCGCCTACGCCTATCAGATTATCGACTACTTGTCGTAAAGCCTCCACCTCTTCAGGCTTGACCCAGTAGTGGGCATCGATGCTGACTTCGTCGCCATCATGCACTCGTCCAAGTACGATATGTTGCGCCAATAGCGCATCGGGAAAGGAGCCTATCAACTCGCCGTTACGCCGTAAAAACCACACCTGATAGTTTTCCATACCGCCTCCTGTTTTTATGCCGTTTTATAGCTCACCGTTACGCGCTTTTCCCAGAATCGAGATTAGCGTATCTTCAAGTTGTTGTGCGGCTTTTTTGGCTCGCTCACTTGGGTTTTTAATATACTTCAAATCAAAGCTGGGTCTATCCATCGCCAGATACAACTGCCCTTTTTTCTCATAGATGGCGATACGACAAGGTGCAAATACCAAAAACTCGGGGTGATCCAGAAATATTTCAGCACCCAAACCCAAATTACAATAGGTTCTGACCTCCATCACGCCATCTACAGGCAAACCACGTTGCCGCATATGTTCGCCTATGGGAAAAGTTGCAGGGCTGACGAAATTCTCACCTTCCGCAGCCACCTTCAAACTTGTGACAACATCATCATAACTCACACCAGCGGCAACGGGAACTTCATAAATAGGGGAATCAGCATCAATCTCCGGCATGGGCGCTGCCAGCAACATGGCCGGGAACAGACTGAGTAGTAGCAGCAGTAACTTGAACACCCTCAACACCCCTATGCCTGTAACGCGATATTGACTGCTTTTCGATTCAGATGCGGCGCAATTAATTCAATAAAGTCATACATATATGAGCGCAGATAGGCATCCTTGCGCACACCCAGATAAGTGGTACTGTCGGGAAACAGATTGGAAGCATCCAGCATACTCAATCCTTTATCGCGCTCGGTGTCGAATGCCATCTTGGCCAGCAATCCGACACCCAGACCCATTTCGACATAGGTCTTGATCACGTCGGAATCGATCGCTGTCAGTACGATGTTAGGGGTGACGCCCTGCTTTTCGAATACCATCCGGACGGTATTACTACCGGCAAATCCCAGGTCGTAAGTCACCATCGGATATGTTGCCAGTTTTTTTAGTGTCAGTGGCCGATCGCTTAATATCGGATGACTGTGCGGTGCCACGATACAACGGTTCCATATATAGCAAGGCAAGGCGACCAGGTCCGGATGGTTGGCAATGGCTTCGGTGGCGATACCGATATCCGCCTCGCCGCTGACCACCATGTCAGTGACTTGCGACGGGTTTCCCTGGTGGATATGCAAGCGGATATTGGGATAGCGCTCTACAAAACCCTTGATGGCAGGAGGTAGGCGATAACGCGCCTGGGTATGCGTGGTAGCAATGGATAGGCTGCCTTCATTGACCTTGGTGAAATCTTCGCCTACACGTTTGATATTCTCTGCTTCACGCAATATCTGTTCGGCCATGTCCAGCACGATTTGTCCGGGTTCAGTGATGCCGGTCAAACGCTTGCCACTACGTTGGAATATCTGGATGCCGAGTTCCTGTTCCAATAGCTGTATCTGCTTGCTCACTCCGGGTTGCGAGGTATGCAGAGCCTCGGCCGCCGTAGAAACATTGAGATTCTGGCGTGCCACTTCACGTATATAACGCATCTGATGGAGTTTCATCGCTTCCCTATATAAAGTCTATATAACAAAATCACATGAATTAGCATAACATATTATTTCGTTTAGCATAAAGCCACTGCTATAGTGGCAGCCTTTCGCTAAGGTTAGAGTTTCTGATGAGCATAGGTTATATCGCTTCCGGCTTTCTGGTCGGCGTATTGGTTGGAGTAACTGGTGTAGGCGGTGGTTCACTGATGACGCCGCTATTGGTATTCCTGTTCGGATTCAAACCATTAGTGGCTGTAGGAACCGACCTGTTATTTGCCGCCATTACCAAAACCGGTGGCGTATGGGTCCATCATGACAAACATCAATCGGTAGACTGGCGTGTGGTCAGAACGCTGTCCATAGGTAGCCTGCCATTTTCCATCATGACCATTTTTGTCATCAAACATCTGTTAGCCGTAGGCAAGGAAGTAAGCACTCTGGTCACCTATTCTCTGGGTGTCGCGCTGATACTGACCGCATGTGCCATCCTCATTCGTAGCGTTTTGACGCGCAACGATGTGGAACGTGAAATTGAAAATATCAAGATCAGTAGCGGGCGCTTTAACAATATGCAAATCCCTGCCACTATCTTTACCGGGGCAGTATTGGGGGTATTGGTCACCCTGTCTTCGGTGGGTGCCGGCGCATTGGGCACGATCGCCATCCTGTTCCTGTATCCAAAAATGAGTACGCTAAAAGTGGTAGGGACTGACCTGGCGCATGCCATCCCGCTCACGGCAATTGCAGGATTCGGCCACTGGACATTGGGGCATGTGAATTTTGCCTTGCTCGGCAGCTTGCTGGTAGGTTCGCTCCCAGGAATATGGTTAGGCAGCCTGTTGGGGGCAAAGATACCGGAAAGGATTTTGCGTCCGGTATTGGCCTCCATATTACTGCTGGTTGGATTAAAATTCGTGCTCGCTTAAAGACTGAAGCTTAGGAAAATTAAAGATGTACCAATATGACGAGATAGATCAACGCAATGTAGACGAGAGAGTGGCGCAGTTCCGCGACCAGACACGACGTTTTCTGGCAGGTGAATTGACCGAAGATGAATTCCGCCCGCTACGGCTGCAAAACGGTTTATATATACAGCGTTATGCGCCCATGCTCAGAATCGCCATTCCTTATGGCCTGTTGTCATCCAAAAAACTACGCATGCTGGCGCACATTGCGCGCGAATATGACCGCGGATACGCGCATTTTTCGACACGCCAGAATATACAGTACAACTGGCCGCCGCTGGAAAGAGTACCGGACATTCTGGCTGAACTTGCCACAGTGCAGATGCACGGCATCCAGACCTCAGGCAATTGCATCCGCAACATCACTACCGACCATTTCGCTGGCATAGCGCCGGATGAGATCGTAGACCCGCGTCCGCTAGCGGAGATCTTGCGCCAGTGGAGTACGTTCCACCCGGAGTTCGCTTACCTGCCACGTAAATTCAAGATCGCTGTCAATGGTGCAGCTGAAGATCGTGCCGTGATTCAAATGCATGACATCGGGCTCGACCTGTACCGCAATGCTGCAGGTGAGCTTACCCTGAGAGTTTGGGCTGGTGGCGGCCTTGGCCGCACACCCATCCTCGGTAGCAAAATACGTGACGACCTGCCTTGGCAACACGCAATAACCTACTGCGAAGCGGTTATTCGCGTTTACAATCGTTACGGCAGGCGCGATAACTCCTTTAAAGCGCGTATCAAGATTCTGGTAAAGGCCTTGGGAGTTGACGAATTTAAGCGCCAGGTCGAAGAAGAATGGGCACAGATCAAAGATGGCCCGAATACCATCACCCCTCAAGAGTTTGAGCGCGTCAGTCAATATTTTGCGCCTCCTGCTTATGAAAAACTGGATGCTTCATCGGTGTCCTTTGACACCAAACTGGCCACCGAACCTGGCTTTGCCAATTGGGTAAAGCGTTGTGTTCATGCGCACAAGATTCCAGGCTATCGTGCCGTGACCCTGTCGCTCAAACCCACCGGCATTGCCCCTGGCGACGCTACCACAGAGCAAATGGAGGCGGTTGCAGATCTCGCTCAACGCTACAGCTTTGGTGAACTGCGTGTTTCGCACGAACAGAATCTCATTCTGGCAGATGTCAAAATCACCGATCTGTATGTTCTGTGGCAGGCTGCTCGCGCCCATGGACTGGCTACGCCCAACATCGGCCTGCTCAGCGATATCATCTGCTGCCCGGGCGGAGACTTCTGCAGCCTGGCGAATGCGAAAAGTATCCCTATCGCGATGGCGATACAGGAAAGATTCGATGATCTCGATTACCTGCATGATATCGGCGATATCGAGCTCAACATCTCAGGTTGCATGAATGCTTGCGGCCATCACCATGTAGGGCATATCGGCATACTGGGTGTGGATAAGGACGGTTCCGAGTGGTACCAGGTTTCCATAGGCGGAAAACAGGGCAACGATGCCAGCCTGGGGACAGTGATAGGCCCTTCATTCGCGGCAGACGAAATACCCGGAGTGGTAGAAAAGCTGTTGCAGGTGTATGTGCAGGAGCGTCACGACGACGAACGCTTTATTGATAGCGTGCGCCGGCTCGGCATCGCTCCATTCAAGGCCAATGTGTACGCTGGCCGGGACAGGAAGGAGGCAGCTCATGTCTAAACTCATCGTGGATAATGCAGTGGTCACAGATGAATGGACGCTGGTCACCCTTCCAGTGGTCGAGGAAGAGGTACGCAAGCAGGCGGGCAAAGTGGTGATATTCAAACTCACCGGCGAAGTAGCAGCGACATCTGAACAGATCGCTGGCACCTTGATCCCCGATAATGGCAAGGTGATCGTTCCATTCAGCATATGGCAAGCCCGTAAAACAGAGCTGGAATCGCGCCTGGAAGCAGGAACATTAGGCATTTGGCTGGAAAGCTTTGAACTGGTGGAAGACTTGATCTCCAGCATTACCGACATCAATCAGTTGCCCGTCATTGCCATCAATTTCCCACGCTTTATTGACGGGCGCGGCTATAGTCTGGCCACTCTGTTACGCACACGTTATGGATTCCGCAATCAACTGCGCGCGATTGGCGACGTCTTGCGCGACCAATTGTTTTATATGCGACGCTCTGGCTTCAATGCTTATGTTATCCGAGCCGACCGCTCCGCCGCAGACGCCCTGGCTAGCTTGCGTGACTTCTCTGAACCATATCAGGGCGCAGTCGATATCCCGCAACCTGTATGGCGTCGTATTGCGCGACCATCCTATCAACCCAGCCGCGGCGCAGCGATGATCACGCCGGTGGATGACATAGATTGAACAAAACCCAGACTGAATGATGTCCAAACTAGAACATACCATCGCCTTGTTGCAGCGAATAGCGCGCGAATTCTCTCCCGCCACCCTTGCCAGCAGTCTGGGGGCTGAGGATATGGTGCTGACTGATCTGATCGCCAGGCACGCACCCGGCATCACTATTTTTTCGCTGGATACAGGCAGGCTTAATCCGGAAACCTACGACCTGCTGGCCAAGGTGCAGGAGACTTACGGCAGCAAGGTCAAGCTGGAAATATATTATCCGCAAGCTGACGTGATTCAGTTTTTCGTGGAAAAAAATGGCATTAACGCATTTTACAACTCGTTGGAAATGCGCAAAAACTGCTGCGGTATCCGCAAAGTGGAACCATTAGGACGCGCATTGCAAGGCAAAAAAGGATGGATCACCGGCATGCGCCGCAGCCAGTCCGAGGATCGCGCCAATCTGGCCTTCGAAGAGCTTGATGCCGAACACGGCTTGGGTAAATTCAATCCGCTGGCCGACTGGAGCGAGAAAGAAGTGTGGGAATACATCCGTGGCAACAATGTCCCCTACAACGAACTACATGATAAACACTACCCCAGCATAGGCTGCGCGCCTTGCACCCGCAGTATCGCCATGGGCGAGGATATCCGCGCCGGACGCTGGTGGTGGGAAAATGAAACTGCGAAAGAATGCGGCTTGCACGTAAAAATATGATTTTATTAGCCGCAGATAAAAACAAATCAACGACACAACCACATTTAGAAAATAATTTTTATAACCACAGATAAACACTGATGAACACAGATAAAAATAATTTGCGATTTCCCCTCTTTTATCTGTGACCATCTGTGGCTAAAAATAGGCTTTTATGAATACAACAAAAACACTCTCACATCTAGACTGGCTGGAAGCCGAAGCCATCCATATCATGCGCGAAGTCGCCGGCCAGTGCGAACGTCCGGTGCTGCTGTTTTCCGGCGGCAAGGACTCCCTGTGTATGTTGCGTATTGCCGAAAAGGCTTTCCGCCCCGGCAGATTCCCGTTTCCACTGCTGCATATAGATACCGGCCACAACTATAAGGAAGTCATCGATTTCCGCGACAAACGCGCTGCCGAGTTAGGTGAACGCTTGATCGTGCGCTCAGTGGAAGATTCCATGGCACGCGGAACAGTGGTGCTAAAGAATGAGAATGAACCGCGCAACAAGCACCAATCCGTAACGCTACTGGAAGCAATCACCGAATTCGAATTCGACGCCTGTATTGGCGGTGCGCGCCGCGATGAGGAAAAAGCCAGAGCCAAGGAGCGCATCATGAGCTTCCGCGATGAATTCGGTCAGTGGGATCCCAAAAATCAGCGCCCGGAACTGTGGGACCTGTACAACGCCCGCACGCACAAGGGCGAGAATATCCGCGCTTTTCCCATTTCCAACTGGACTGAAATGGACGTGTGGCAGTACATTGAACGCGAGAATCTGGAACTGCCCAGCATCTATTTCGCGCATACTCGGCCTATCGTCATGCGCAGCGGCGCTATCGTCCCAATCAACGTTCCACTTGCCAATGGCGAGATGCTCAACCAGCCAAAACCGGGTGAGGAAATCATCGCCATGCAAGTCCGCTTCCGTACCGTGGGTGACATCACCTGTACCGCCCCGGTTTCTTCTGATGCCGACACGGTAAGCAAAATCGTACTGGAGACTGCGACCACTACCATCACCGAACGCGGCGCCACGCGCCTTGATGACCAGACATCGGATGCCTCCATGGAGCAACGCAAGAAGGAAGGCTACTTTTAATCCTGCGTATGATGACTGCATCCGCTACTGCGATGAACCCGCCCATTCACAACCCTACAGAATGCTACCGCCGGGCTTTGACTGCACACCAGGCAGGCCAATGGTTACAGGCGGAATCGGCGTATCTTGAACTGCTGGCACATAACCCCGGCCATCCAGATGCGCCCACGCTATTGGGTACGCTCTACCTGCAGCTCAGCTTGCATGCGCCGGCTGCAGAGTGGCTATTAAAAGCAGCGGCATTACATCCCCGGCAACATGACATCCAGATCAATCTGGCCAATGCGTTGCAGGCACTGGGGCGTTTACAAGATGCCATTTCCAGCTACCGTCAGGCCATCGCGCTGAAGCCGGAGCATGCTGACGCTTACGTTGGTCGCGCCTATACCCATCATCAATTGATGGATTTTTCTGCTTCACTAGTCGATGCCGAGCATGCCATCCGCCTCAAGCCGGAAAATGCTCTTGCCCACAACCTGCGCGGCAATGCGCTACTGGGCCTGAAACGAAATGAAGAAGCAGTTGCTGCTTATGACATGGCCATCAAACTCCAACCGGATTTTGCAGATGCATTCAATAACCGCGCCAATGCGTTGCGCTACTTACAGCGCCTGGACGAAGCACTGGAGAGCTATAACCAGGCTCTCAGCCTCAAGCCGGACTTCACAGACGGCTATCTCAACCGCGGTATGGTGTTCGAAGAGCTTGGTCGTTTTGATGATGCTTTGGTTGACTATGACCATGTACTGACTCTACAGCCGCAACATGCAGGTGTGCATTGGAATAAATCTGCCATCAAATTGCTGAAAGGTGAGTGGGAAGAAGGATGGAAGCTCTACGAATGGCGCTGGATCAATAAGGCTTTGGGTTTGCATGACCCCTACCCTGCTGAAAAACGCTGGGATGGCAAAGCATCGTTGCATGGCAAAACCATACTGATCCATACCGAACAGGGCATGGGAGATACCATCCAGTTCAGCCGTTATATTCCTTTACTGGTGACGCAAGGCGCCCATGTGGCATTCGTAGTAGCCCCTGCGCTCAAGTCATTGATGTCCAGCCTGCCCTGTAAGGTAAGTTTATATGGCACAGGCGAGGCTCTGCCCGATTATGATTTACATTACCCGCTGTTGAGTTTGCCGTTTTCCTTGAACACCACGCTAGCCAACATACCCAATCAAGTGCCCTACTTAAATGCTTCGCCAGCAAAGCGCGAAGAATGGCAAGCAAAAGTAGGTGTCAGTGCGAGACCGAAAATTGGTTTGATATGGAATGGCGCAACTATCAACCCCAATGACCGACATCGCAGTATGCCGTTGGAAGAGATAAGTGCGCTACTTGCAGAGGACTACGACTTCCACTGCCTGCAAAAAGATATCCGTCCGCAAGACCAGGCAATATTAAATACTTTCCCTCAATTAAAATTACATAAGCTATCGGACTTTTCCGACACAGCGGCGCTCATAGACCAGATGGATATCGTGATTTCGGTATGCACCTCGGTCGGACATCTGGCGGGTGCTATGAATAAACCGCTATGGATGATGCTGACCAAACATGCTGACTGGCGCTGGCTGGAACAGCGGTCAGACAGCCCGTGGTACCCTTCTGCACGCCTGTTTCGCCAGCAAACCAACGATGACTGGAGCGATGTCGTCAATCAAATCATCACCGCCCTGCATTCAACATTTTCAACCAACTTAAAATGAACAACCTTATGCAACCACAAGATAACGGCCTGCTGCGCTTCATGACCTGCGGTAGCGTAGACGACGGCAAAAGTACCCTGATCGGCCGCCTGCTGTTCGACACCAAGACCATACTCGAAGATACGCTCACCAACATCACCCGCACCTCCAATAAGCGCGGCATGGATGCTGTGGATCTGTCCCTGCTCACCGACGGCCTGCAAGCGGAGCGCGAACAAGGTATCACCATTGATGTCGCCTACCGTTACTTCAGTACCGGTACGCGCAAATACATCATCGCCGATGCCCCAGGACACGAACAGTACACGCGCAATATGGTCACAGCGGCTTCCACAGCCAATCTGGCTATCATTCTGATTGATGCGCGCAAAGGCGTGTTGACGCAAACCCGTCGCCATAGCTTCCTGGCACATCTGGTGGGCATCCCCCATATCGTGGTTGCCGTGAACAAGATGGACCTGGTGAATCACGATCAGGCAGTGTTCGACAAAATTCGCACCGACTATCTGGCATTCGCGGCGCAGATCGGGCTGGCGAACAATGGCAGCGATATCCGCTTCATTCCCATGTCGGCGCTCAACGGCGATATGCTCGTGGACAGAAACGATGCCATGCCCTGGTACAGCGGCGAAACCCTGCTGGAAATACTGGAACAAGTACCCGCCACATGCACCGAGCACAATGATAGCTTCCGCTTTCCGGTGCAATACGTGTGCCGCCCGCAAGCCTCAGACGACCCTGAATTGCATGATTTCCGCGGCTTTATGGGGCGCGTGGAATCGGGCGAGATCGCAGTCGGCGACAAAGTCACCGTCCTGCCCTCCGGCCAAGGCAGCACGGTCAAAGCCATCCAGTTAGGCAACGACAAGTTGCAAACCGCCATCTCTGAACAATCCGTTACGCTTTTGCTTGAAGATGAAATCGACATCTCGCGTGGCGATATGATCGTAAGAGCCAGCGATGCCAAAGAACCGGTGAAGCAGATCGAAGCCATGATCTGCTGGCTGTCTGAAACACCGCTGTCCACCGCCCGTACTTATACCATCCGCCACACCACACGCGAGTCCAAGGCAAAAGTGGGCAGCATTGCTTATAAAGTGGATGTGAATACGCTGGAACATCAGGCTGCACAGGGTCTGAACATGAATGATATCGCCCGCATCGAATTCAAGCTGGCAAAGCCTCTGGCAGTGGATAGCTATGCCGATAACCGCGCTACGGGAGCGTTCATCGTCATCGACGAATCGAGCAATAACACAGTAGGTGCAGGAATGATAATTTAACAAAACCACTTAAGTCATTCCAGCGCAAGCTGGAATCCAGTTAGTGTACCAAATAGTTAGATGCCGTAACTGGATTCCACAGCTCGATTTCATAACTGCTTCGCGGTTTCTGGAATGACGTGTAGAGGTTATTCACATAATAGTTGAAATGTTTAGCGGGATCGTTTGAGGCAAAGGCTGCAAACAGGTAAAATTAATATAAATTGAGAGTGGAGTAGAAAAATGACCTACGTTGTTACTGAGAGTTGTATTCAATGCAAATATACCGACTGCGTAGATGTTTGCCCGGTAGATTGCTTCGTGGAAGGCCCTAATTTTCTGGCTATCAACCCGGATGAGTGCATAGACTGCACCTTGTGCGTGGCAGAGTGCCCGGTAGAAGCCATCTTCGCCGAAGATGACGTGCCTGCAGATCAGCAGGAATTCATCGCCCTCAATGCGCGGTTGTCCAAAGTATGGCCGGTCATTACTGCACGCAAGGATCCGTTACCCGACGCTGATCAATTTGCTGCAACAAAAGGCAAGTTGGGCTTGTTGAAAGAATAGCTCTAAATAGTGCAGGTGAGCTTTATTCAATAATTGACTAATCCTGATTAAAAGATTCGCCTTATACGATCAGCTTACCTTGTCGATCTGCTATTTTTATCTCGGCAACTGTCCCTGCATTAAATTTTAAATAATCAGCTTCAAGCCCGTCACTAAAGATGATTCCGTTTTCGGGCATATGCGATTCAAGTATCAACGGCTGAATATCAGATACATTCCCAACAATGATAGTCGCGTCAGACGACCGGCTTGGAAACGGTTCCCGCACTGCAAAACGAAGTTGAGGGGAATCCCATGCCATCACAAAAGGCTGAAAGTATGAATCTTTCGGGCTTTTGTTGTTATTGCACGGTCAAATCCAGAGTATGCGCAACAGGTGAACATTGGCGTTATGCTTTTATATTTTCGACTTTCCAGAACTCACTATTCCTTAACGCCAGCCAACCCAGTAACAAATACCCCGCCATCGCCCATGCCAGCCCTGATGGCGCATACCATAGTAGCGGCACGACTACGCCTGCCGAAACGGTAGAAAGCAGCATCTGGATAAATGTTTGGCCGGAAGCCGCTGTGCCACGTATTTTGGGGTATCTATCCAATGCGGTCAGCGATAATATGGGCATGGCTAGCGCCATACCAATGTTGAACAGGGCTATGGGCAAGATGTTATAAATCGGCTTTGCAGGCAAGGTATAACAGATGATTAAATTAAGGACGGCGACCGCAGCCATCCAGACATACGCCACCCTCACCACCTGTTGCCGCGGATAGCGCCCAGCGGCGCGCTTGGCAAGAAAAGACCCCAGTATCATGCCGCACACGGTGGGCATGAACATAAAACCGAATTGGTGGTGATTCAAGCCCAGATGCTTGATCAGGAATACCGGGCTTGCCAGTACGTAGACGAAGAAACCTGCGAAATTGGCGCCGAGCGCAATCACCACTAAAATGAAATCCTTATCCTTGAAGATCAAACTGTAATCTTTGAGTACCTGTGCTGCTGAAAGCGGTTGGCGCTTGGAAGGAGGCATGGTTTCCGGCAGGTATCTGATAGCTGCCCACAGTGCCAACGCTGCATACAGGGCCAGAAAGATGAAAATAGCCTGCCAGTGTATGCCCAGCAGAACGCCACCTATCATCGGCGCCACAGCAGGTGCAATGCCGAACAGCATCTGCACGGTTGCCATCACGCGCTGTGCCTGTGCCCCTTCAAACAAATCACGCACCATGGCGCGCGCGACAACATTACCGGCGCCACCGGATAAGCCTTGCAGCGCACGGAAAAACCATAAAGTCTCGACATTGGGAGCAAGCGCGCAACCCACGGAAGCTAGTACAAAGACCCCCAGCCCCCATTTGATGGTGGCGATGCGCCCGATGGAGTCGGAGATGGCTCCATGCCAGAGCGTCATCAGCGTATAAGGCAACAGATAGAAGGTCAGGCTATGCTGAATATCCACCGTAGTGCCATGCAACGCCCTTTCCAGTGTAGGGAAAGCAGGCAGATAGGTATCTATGGCAAACGGTGCCAGTGCGGCAAGGCCGGCCAACACCAGTGCCAGAATATTGGATGATTTTTTCATGCCCAGGAATTAATAGTAAACCTCAAAAAAAAGCGCACTTGCCGTGCGCCTTTGATTATAGACAGTATGGTGTGGTTAAACGCAATTATGGCAGCGCGTGAAACTCTTCTACCCGCTCTCTCGATTCGCCGCTGGCGTATTTCTTGGAGTTTTTGTCTGTTCTGAAAATAATCGGCTGCGCCTGCAGCACCGGATTCTTGGAGTTCTCGATCGCTTCTTCGATTAAATGATGACTAGGCGATAAACTGCATACCGGGTCTGCACTTTCTGCATCGCCGGATAACAGGAATGCCTGGCAACGGCAGCCTCCCAGGTCGTTAGCCTGCTCCGGACAGGTACGGCATGGTTCTTTCATCCAGTTGTTACCGCGATATTTATTGAATGCCGGAGAGTCTTTCCACGCCCATTCCAGGCCCTTGTCGCGCACGTTGGGGAACTCCATATTGGGTAGTACGCGCGCCGAGTGGCAAGGCAGCACATCACCGTTGGCGGTCACGATCATGAATACTTCGCCCCAGCCGTTCATGCACTTCTTGGGACGATTGGCAAAATAGTCGGGCACCACGAAGAAAATCTTCATCTTGTTTCCGACTTTCTGGCGGAACTCGTTGGTAATTTTCTCCGCATGGTCGATCTGTTCTTTGAGCGGCATCAATTGGTTGCGATTCACCAGCGACCAGCCGTAGTACTGGGTATTGGCAAGCTCGACATAATCGGCACCCAGCTTTTCCGCCATTTCCAGTATCTCTTGAATATGGTCGATGTTGTACCTGTGGATGACTACGTTCAGTACCATGGGATAGCCATGATTCTTGATCATGGCCGCCACTTTTTTCTTCAACTCGAAGGTCTTGGTACTGGTGATGAAGTTGTTGATCTCTTCGGTGATGTCGTGCATGGAAAGCTGGATGTGATCCAGACCGCCATCTTTAAATGCCTGTATGCGTTTTTCTGTCAGCCCGACACCGGAGGTGATGAGATTACTGTAATAGCCCAGTTTTTTTGCTTCGATCACGATGTCTTCAATGTCGTCGCGCAATAGCGGTTCGCCCCCGGAGATGCCCAACTGTATCGCCCCCATTTTTCGAGCATCACGCAATACATTGATCCATTGCTCTGTGGTGAGTTCGTTTTGGGTATGTTTGTCGTAATCGGTAGGGTTGTAACAGAACGCGCAGTGCAACGGGCAGCGATATGTCACCTCAGCCAGCAGCCACAACGGCTGGGTATGGGTGATATTTGCAGCTACGCCATTGTTTTGGGCTTGTGCGTGTATTTCCTTTTGCACAACCGATTCAGCTAAAGATGTTGCCTGTGTCATGTGTTACTCCTAGTCCTTCAATAAAGGCTGTGGCCTAAATCTTGCGCAGCCAGGCCTTGCCGTAGGCCAGATCGAACATGCCGATAATGTCATTCTCGATATCGTCTGCATCGGGAAAAGCCGCTTTCAGTTCGGCCACGATCTCGCCCACGGTGGCCTTGCCGTCTACTCGTTTCAGCACTTCGCCTGCACCACCATGCAGTTTGACCATGCCTTCAGGGAAAAGTATCACGTAACTTTGCTGCGCTTCTTCCCATTGAAAGCGATGATGCAGTGCAATCGCGTATATATCTGAATGTTGTATGTTATTTTCCATTTTCAATGGTTCACTTAAATTCAATCACCGGTTGACGCAAATAATCGCGATCTTCCACTTTGATGTCGGTAGAAGCCAGCATGATGGAATCGGCAATCACCCAAAGAATATCGAGTTTGAATTGCAGAATTTCCAGCGCGCGCAATTGCATCTCGCGGCTTTGGCTGAAATAGTCCAGAGTCACACTCAAGCCCTGTTCCACGTCGCGACGTGCTTCCGTCAGACGTTTCTTGAAATAGGTTAATCCCTCTTCCTTTATCCACGGATACATGGTCGGCCAGGAGCTGATCCGCTGCTGGTGTATATGCGGCGCGAACAGTTCCGTCAATGACGAACACACAGACTCCTGCCATGGCCGCTGACGAGCAAAGTTGATATAGGCATCCACCGCGAAGCGAACCCCCGGACTCACCATGCGCAATGATGTCACGTCGTCCCGACTGAGGCCCACAGCCTGCCCCAGCTTGATCCACGCCTCAATGCCGCCCTCGGCATCGCCCACGCCATCATGGTCGGTAATACGCACTATCCACTGTTTGCGCACTTCTTTGTCCGGGCAATTGGACAAGATCGCCGCATCTTTTTGCGGGATACCTATCTGGTAATAGAAGCGGTTGGCAACCCAACACTGCAACTGCTCTTTGCTCAGCTTGCCTTCATACATCATCACGTGAAACGGGTGATAAATATGGTATCCCTTACCTTTTTCACGTAATTTCTCTTCAAACTCTTCCCTGCTCCAGGGTTTCAGTTTCTCAGTCATTGCTGCCAACTCCCCAATAATCCAATTTTAAATTTCATAAAACGATGTCCATACCATCATAGGCAACCTCGATGCCATGCTTGTTCAACACGGCACGTTCCGCCGAATCTTCCCGCAGAATCGGGTTGGTATTGTTGATATGAATCAACACGCGGCGGGCTTCGGGATACCCATCCAGTACTTCTATCATGCCGCCCGGGCCGGATTGCGGATTGTGCCCGATGTCGCGGGCCTTTTTAGTCATCAGCCCCATATCCATCATTTCGGTATTGGTCCAGAACGTACCATCCACCATGATGCAATCGGCTTGCTTCATCAGCGGCGGCAAATGCGGTTCTATCTCGCCCAGGCCCGGAGCATAAAAACATTTCGTGCCGTTTTTGGTATCTTCGATCAACACCCCTATCGTGTCGCCGGGATGCGGATCATTACGGTGCGGGGAATAAGGTGGCGCTGCACTTTTCAACGCAACTGCAGTAAATTTCAGATCGTCAGCGCCGGGCACTGTGAACGAACTGCCATCGGTCAGTACAGGGTGATGATTCACACCGCAGTAATGCCCCAGGATATTGAGTAAGGGATTACCGGTGGTCAAGTCCTGATACACCATATCAGTGCAATATATTTCGCGCCTGACCTGCCCCTCGCGCAGCATCAGCAAACCGGTGGTGTGATCTATCTGTGCATCTATCAGCACGATACCGACAATACCGCTGTCGCGTATCGCACGTCCGGGCTGTAAAGGCGGGAACTCCTGTATCTGTTGCAACACATCCGGGGAAGTATTGAACAACACCCAATTGATGCCGTCGGCACTCACACAAATCGAAGATTGTGTGCGCCTGGTGGCTTTGATGGTGCCTTTACGCAAGCCATCGCAATTTTGGCAGTTACAGTTCCATTGAGGAAACCCGCCGCCGGCACCTGCGCCTAATACATGAATATGCATAAACTCTCTTGACTCTTCTGTTGATTAAAATACTAAGATTTCAATTAAAGCATACATCATAAAAAACAAAGCCACCTTGCGGTGGCTTTGTCAGCTTTCGCAGATTAGCGATTGCAAACGTACATGGTTACTTCAAAACCGAAACGCATTTCGGTAGCAGCTGGCTTGGTCCACATAATAAAATCTCCTTATGGATTATTGTTAATGGTACGGTGGTTGCCCACCTACTAGAACGTTTTACGTTCGAGTGCATTGTGTTACTTCAGCCTATTCATTCACAGTGCCAAAACCACCAAATTGGACTCATGGTTTTCATTAGCCAGTCTCCACTTAAAATCCAAACTACTTTACACTGGTCTACACTCACCCAATAAAAACTTAAAAATTCGCCGTCATGCATAAGTTCACGACCAAAGACATCATACATCCTGAACAGGCTTTGACTCTGGATGGCTTATTTCATCAGCGTGCACTACGCCATCCGGAAAAGAAGTTTTGTCATTACTTCGAGCAAGTTGAGCAGCGCTGGCAAGCGATCACCTGGTCACAGGCACTGGAGCAGATAGGATTGTGGCAAGCGGCCTTGCAAGCAGAAGGACTGCAACCCGGTGACCGGATCGCAGTCATGCTCAGAAACTGTCCCGAATGGGTGATATTCGATCAGGCAGCTTTGGGGCTGGGATTGGTCACTGTGCCACTGTACACCTCGGATCGTGCAGAAAACGTCGCTTATGTATTACAGGATTGCGGTGCCAAACTGTTGCTACTGGACAGTGGGCAGCACTGGACTCGACTGAGCGCTGCTTGTGCGAATGTTTCCAGCCTGACGCGTGTCATTTGCCTGAGAGCTGTGACGGACGGCAACCCCTTGTTGCGCAGTGCCAGCGAGTGGCTGGGTCATGGTAACAAGGAATTTCAGCACCTTAGTACCGACCCACAGCAACTAGCCTCCATCATTTACACCTCCGGCACCACCGGCAACCCCAAAGGGGTGATGCTCAGTCACGCCAACCTGCTTTATAACGCATGGGGGT
The DNA here is from genome assembly GCA_903834185.1 of uncultured Methylophilaceae bacterium. Lineage (GTDB taxonomy): Bacteria > Pseudomonadota > Gammaproteobacteria > Burkholderiales > Methylophilaceae > CAILHX01. Next base: position 42,012 of record CAILHX010000006.1, on the reverse strand, counting down.
CGTTGCAGACGTTCGATGTGTTCATTGACGATATTTTCCTCTCGTTCCTGCCCTTGTCGCACATCCTTGAGCGCGCCATCGGTTATTACCTGTTGGTCATGGCAGGCGCGACACTGGTCTATGCACGCTCGATGCAGCAGTTGCAGGAAGACCTGATTACCATCAAGCCGACATTGATCATTTGCGTACCTCGCGTCTATGAGCGCATTCTTGCAGGGATAAATCAGAAACTGGGCCAGGCACCTCGCATGATGACCGTGTTATTCAAACTGGCGGTAAAGGTCGGGCACCATCGTTTTGAGTATCAGCAAAAGCGCAAATCCTGGCATCCACGATTATTGCTATGGCCTTTGTGCAAGCGACTGGTAGCCGATAAGGTACTTGGTAAGCTCGGCGGACATTTACGTTTCTCCATTTCCGGTGGAGCCGCATTATCGCCTGATATCTCCAGAGTTTTTATCGGTCTGGGATTACCGATACTGCAAGGTTACGGTCTCACCGAAACCAGCCCGGTCATCAGCGTCAACCGTGTTGCCGACAACCAGCCAGCAAGTGTAGGCAAGATCATTCCCGGCATTCAGGTGCGTATCGCCGAGAATGGGGCGTTGCTCACCAAAGGCCCGCATTTGATGCAAGGCTATTGGAACAACCCCGAAGCGACCAAGGCGATCTGCACCGAAGATGGCTGGCTGGATACCGGAGATGTGGCGCGGCTAGATGATGAAGGCAGGATATACATTACCGGTCGTATCAAAGAGATCATCGTGTTATCCAATGGTGAAAAAGTACCCCCGGTGGATATAGAAGCCGCGACCCAGAATGATCCCTTATTCGAGCAGGTCATGGTGGTAGGCGAAGGAAAAGCTTATTTAAGTGCACTGGCTGTGCTAAACCATGAACAATGGCGCATAGCGACAGCAACGACGGATTTCGGAAGCTCATGGCCGGATGTGTTGCAAAGCCCGCAGGCAAAACAATTCGTTTTGTCCAGAATAGACGCGCAGATGAAACATTTTCCCGGTTATGCGAAAATCCGCCGAATTACGTTGATTGCAGAGGCTTGGTCCACAGAAAATGGCTTGCTGACAGCCACGCAGAAATTAAAGCGCACAGACGTTTTAGATCGTTACCGACAAGAATACGAAGCGATGTATCTCGGTTATCTGTAGTCAACTTTTTACAGGGGGGATGCAATGAAAAAGAGCACTGTTTTAATTGCAGCAATTTTTAGTACTGCGTCGCTGACAGCTTCAGCGGCCGGGTTCGCGCTGATCGAACAAAGCGCCAGTGGCATGGGTAATGCCTTTGCCGGAGGTCCAGCCGCTGCCGAAGATGCCAGCACCATATTCTTTAACCCCGCAGGCATGACCTATCTGCCGGATGAGCAGTTAGCCGTCTCCGGACATGCGATCCGCCCTTCAGCAGAGTTCAGCAATAACGGATCACATTCGGCGCTGGGGGCGCATACTGCCGGAGGGAATGGCGGAGACGCAGGCGACTTGTCGCTTGTACCTAACATCTTTTTCAGCAAAGCGATCACACCGGATATCAAGCTAGGCTTAGGTATCAGTGCTCCGTTCGGCTTGAAGACTGACTACGAAAATGGCTGGGTGGGTCGATATCAGGCTCTCAAATCCGAACTCAATACTATCAATATCAACCCATCCATCGCGTTCAAGGCGACCGACCGGATATCTCTTGGGTTTGGCGTATCGGCAATGCATGCTTCAGCAGTGCTGAGCAATGCGGTAGATATTGGCACGCTGACCGGTGTTGCCGCGTTACGTCAGAATTTTGATGGTTTGGCACATCTCAAAGGCGATGATTGGGGCTTGGGCTGGAATGCGGGTGTCATATTCCAGTGCAACGACACCACCCGTCTGGGTTTGGCTTACCGCTCTCAGGTGCATCAGAAGCTAGGGGGCAATGTCGACTTTACGCTTCCGGCTGGAACTCCCGGTGCATTGGTAGCCGCTTTCCCCAATGGTGCCATCACTGCCAAACTGACTTTGCCTGATAGCCTCTCCGGCTCTTTGTTTCACCAGCTTAATGACAAACTCGATGTGATGGCCGATTTGACATGGACGGACTGGAGTACCTTCAACAATCTCACCGCCATTCGCAGCTCGGGAGCAGTGGTCAGCAACACGGTGGAAAACTGGAAAAATACGGTGCGTGTTTCCGCAGGTACTACTTACCATTTGAACGATGCGCTTAAGCTGCGCGGCGGCCTAGCTTATGACGAAAGCCCGGTTCCTGATGCTTCCCGCACAGCGCGCATCCCCGACAATGACCGCATCTGGCTAGCGTTCGGTGCAAGCTACAAAATCACGCCGGCCGCAGATCTGGATGTAGGTTACACGCATATTTTCGTCAAAAGCACCTCCCTCAACAAAACCACCGATTCAACAGTAGCTGCGCTAAGGGATGTTGTAACCGGCAGTTACGACAGTAACGTAAACATTCTCAGCGTACAAGTCACTTACAATTTTTAGAATTTTGTAGATCGGGCATTTTCCTAACCCGTAAAAAAAGCTGCAAACGCAGCTTTTTTTACGTCTTTCCCGGGTAATCTTTATACTTAGTCAGGTTTGGTTGCGGCAGCTGTTTTTTCAGCGTGCCAGCCACCACCCATGGCTTTGAACAGATCAGCCACCGCAAAACGTTGCAAACGCTCCGCATCAATGAAGTCAATCTCAGATTGCAGCAGGTTACGCTCTGCATCCAGCACATCCAGTTGACTGGATACGCCGTTGCTATAACGCAATCTTGCAAGACCCAATGCCTTCTGCAAAGCTGCTACCCGGGCACTGTCGGCCATTTGTATCTCTCTTGCCGCTTGTTGCGCCGAGAGTGCATCCTGCACTTCACGGAAGGCATTTGCGATTGCCAGGCGGTATTGAGCAATGGCCTGATCTTCTGTTGCCTGAGCCTCCTTCACCGAGGCGCCGATACGCTTGCCATCAAAGATCGGCTGCGTAAGACCTGCCGCAAAACTGAATATACGCGCCGGTCCCAAAAACAGGTCACTCAATGACTGGCTCTCACCACCAAAGAAACCCGTTAGCGTAATGGATGGATAATAAGCGGTACGCGCCACAGCAACACGGCCGTTGGCTGCTTCCAGCCTCTGCTCCGCTTCACGCAGGTCAGGTCGGCGCAGCAGCAGTTCCGACGGCAAGCCGGCAGGAACTACATTTTCGGGCGTCACCGCTGTATCTGCGGTAGCTATGCTATTTTCCACCATGACTTTGGGTGACCGGCCGAGCAATACGGTCAAGGCATTGTTCTGCTGCACGCGCTGGTTCTTGAGCGCAGGTATCTCTGCCTGTACGGCAGCCAGATCAGCTTCCAATTGCCGTACTTCAAACTCTGACGAGATACCGGCATCCAGTCTCATTTGTTGCAACTTCAGTGAATCCCTGCGCGTTTCTTCTGTGCGCTGCGCAACCATGATCTGCTTGTCCAACGCCTGAATCGCGAAATACCCCTGAACCAGTTGCGCAGTCAGCGTATTTCTTACCGTGTCCTGTGCTGATTCGCTCGCCAGCAAATCAGCCCTGGCCGCTTCGGTGGCACGACTGTACTTTCCCCACAAGTCTACCTCGTAGGAAACATTGAGCTTGGCATCCCATTGCCTGGTTCGTCTGGGCAGTTTAAAGGTATCCGATTGCGAGTTCTGATTATACGTAGGCCCGAAATTGGCATATGCAGTAGGGTCTTGATCAGCACTTGCCAAGGTCACTTGTGCACGTGCCTGCTCAATTCTGGCAGCAGCCAGCGCGATGTCATGATTATGTTCCAGTCCTTCTGCCACCAGTGCATTCAAGGTGTCATCATGATACAGCTTCCACCATTCCACATCGCTCGCTGCCACGGCATTCTGCGGCAATGACGGCCAGGCTTGGGGCGTCTCCACTTCCGGCTTGGAGAAAGGCATGATGCCCATCAGGTTGGCACAACCACTCAGCAGCAGTATGGAAAAACCCAGCAAGCCGTATCTCAAGCCTAATCTAGCGGCAGTGAATGTGTTTTCGTTTTTAATGCTCATTCGTATCTCCTACTGCTGCTTTACTCTCAGGTATATGGTGTGGCTTGTGATCCAGCCATTTGAAGAACAGCGGCACAAAGAAAATCGCCAGGAAAGTCGCTCCCAACATGCCGCCCATGACCCCGGTACCGACCGATTGCCGCGCGCCGGCACCAGCGCCTGTCGAGAATACCAGCGGTACTACGCCCAGAATAAATGCCATGGAAGTCATCAGAATGGGGCGGAAGCGCAACCTGGCCGCTTCAACTACCGCATCAACCACGCTCAAACCATCTTCCTTTTGCTTCATGATGGCGAATTCCACGATCAGAATAGCGTTTTTCGCAGCCAGACCCAGCAAAGTCACCAGACCGATCTGGAAGTACACGTCATTGGCAAGCGGCGGAATCGGTATGCCGGGGAATATCAGGGCAAAAGCCAGATTGCGTACCCAGACAATAGCGAGTGCGCCGAACACGCCAAATGGCAGCGCCAGCAGTACCGAGAATGGTAATAACCAGCTTTCGTACAACGCCGCAAGAATAAAGAACATCATAATGGCAGCCAGCACCAGGGCGATATTCGAAGCTCCACCGGTACGTTTCTCCTGGAACGCACTACCACTCCATTCATAAGTAAAATCTGGAGGCAGTACTTGATTCATCAGCTTTTCCACCTCGGCGATTGCCTGGCCGGAGCTCACGCCTGGCGCAGCATTACCCAGGATCTTCACCGAAGGCAGGTTGTTGAAACGTGTCAGCGTATCCGGACCGGTGCTGTATTCCACTTTGGCAAATGCCGATAGCGGCACCATCTGATTATTCGACGACTTCACATACATCGCCAGCACATCTTCGGGTTTACGACGATATTCCTGATCTGCCGACATGAGCACTTCCCAGGTACGCCCCAGTTTGTTGAAGTCGTTCACATACAAGGTTCCCATGGTCGCCGACAAGGTGTTGAAGGCATCCTGCAGGTTGACACCCAACGAAGCTGCACGCTCCCTGTCCACGTTGATATACAGCTGCGGCGTGTTATAACGCCACAAGGTTTGCACAAATGCAAAGGTATGATCCTGGGCAGCCTTGGCCAGAAACTGCTGGGTCACTTCGCTCAAGCGCTTGGCGCCACCGTCTCCCTTGTTCTGGATGTTGACCTCAAAACCTCCGGAATTGCCAAGGCCGAAGATGGCTGGCGGATTGAATGCCAGCACCAATGCCTCCTTGATGCCTGCTGTCTTGCCAAAAAACTCTCCTACCAGCGCTTGACTCGGCATCTTGCGCTGATCCCACGGCACTTGCGGCACAAAAATGGTCGCGGCGCTATTCTTGAAAGAGCCCCCCAAAAAGTCCATGCCGGTAAAGGCCACCGAGAATTGATTTGCAGGGTTGGACAGAATAGCCTGTGTCACTTTGCCCACAACCTTGTCTGTACGTTCCAGGCTGGCACCATCCGGCAGGAATACGGCACTGATGTAATAGCCTTGATCTTCATCCGGAACCAGCGACGTTGGCGTGAATTTCCACAACACGACCACGGCAGCGATCATCACCGTAAACAATACCAGACCAACTGCAGTGCGCTTGATAAGCCAGCTCACGCCACCGGTATAGTGTTTTGTGACCGAAGCGAAGAACTTGTTGAACCATCTATAGAATGCGTTCACATTTTCATGACGTTCCGGTTTCAGGATGATGGCGCACAAAGCGGGCGTCAACGTCAGTGCAACCAGCGCGGAAATCACCACGGAGATTGAGATGGTAATAGCGAACTGTCGATAGAGCTCACCAGCCAAACCGCCCATGAACGCGATCGGCACGAACACCGAGACCAGCACCAGCATGATGGCGATGATAGGGCTGGTGACCTCGCGCATTGCTTCCATCGCAGCATCACGCGCGGATAGTTTTTGATCATGCATCAGACGTTCGGCGTTCTCCAGCACCACAATGGCATCGTCCACCACGATACCGATGGACAGCACCATGCCGAATAACGTCAGGGTATTGATGGAATATCCCAATACATGCAAACCGGCAAATGTCCCTATTAATGACACAGGTACTGCCAGCGTGGGGATCAATGTCGCTCGCAGGTTTTGCAGGAACAGCAGCACCACGAGGAATACCAGCACCATGGCTTCGAACAGAGTCTTCACTACCTCATGGATAGACACTTTGACGAATCTGGTGGTGTCGTACACCACTGCACGCTCCAGTCCCGGCGGGAAGGATTTGGCTAGCTCGGCCACGGTCTTGTTGACTTCCTCCGCCACACCCAGCGCATTGGCACCCGGTTGAAGGAATACACCCATCAGCGTGGCGTTCTTACCGCTGACGCGACCTCTGAAATCATAGTCCTTGGAACCCAGTTCCACTCTCGCCACGTCGGAAAGACGGACGATACCGCCTTTATTGTCAGCACGGACAATGATTTGCTCAAACTGTTTCGGGTCACTCAATCTACCCTGGGCGGAAATGGTATATACCAATTCCTGCCCATTGTCGGTAGGCGGCTGGCCTACTTTGCCCGGGGCGAACTGGGCATTCTGGCTTTGTATGGCAGCGACCACCTCATTTACTGAAATTCCCAGATGCGTCAGACGCTCCGGTTTGAGCCAGATGCGCATGGCGTAATCCTTGGCACCGAAAATCTGCACATTGGTGGTACCCGGAATGCGCTTGATGCGATCCAGCACGTTCAGGGTAACGTAATTACTCGTGAAAATATCGTTGTAACGACCGTCCGGAGAATAGAACGCGATCACCTGCAGGAATGAAGATGAGCCTTTCTCCACCGTCACCCCCTGGCGCCGCACTTCTTCCGGCAAACGTGCCTCGGCTTGCTTGACGCGGTTATTGACGTTGAGTGCTGCCTTATCAGCATCGGCACCAATGTTGAATGTGATCTGGATTTCCACAACACCGTTGGAGGCAGAGGTGGAACTCATATACATCATATCTTCCACACCCGTGATTTGAGACTCAAGCGGCGAAGCCACGGTCTGTTCCAGCACTGCTGCGGATGCCCCGGGATAAACAGCACGTACCGTCACCACAGGTGGCGCGATCTCGGGATATTGCGCGATCGGCAAGGTACGCATAGATGCCAGACCGGCAATAACGATGAAGATGGATAGAACCGCCGCAAAAATCGGGCGTTTGATAAAGAAATTTGAAAACATTATTTTCGCCGCCTTACTTAATTTGCAACAGGCGCGTTAGCCGCCTTATCTGGAGTGGATGTGACGGTTTCGGTGACATTCACTGGTGCACCCGGACCGATTTTGGCCACGCCATCCACGATTACCTTATCGCCGACTTGCAAGCCTTTGTTGATCACCCATTGCTCGCCCGCCCAGTCGCCCTCTTCAACGGGTCGGCTCTCAACCTGGCTCTTGGCGTTTACTACGTAGACGTATTTACCCTGCGGGCCTTCCAGCACTGCACGTTGAGCCACCAGCAATGCATTCAGACGCTTGCCACCACTCAATTTCACGCGCACGAACTGGCCTGGACGCAGAATGCCTTTCGGATTGGGCAGCGCAGCACGCACTTCGCTGGTGCCGGTTGCAGGATTCAGGCGGATATCCGCAAAATTCACTTTTCCGCTATAGGGATAAGCCGACCCATCGGCCAGCTTCACCGAGACATCGAAACGACCATCCTTGGGCAACTGCAGCTCACCTGCCTGCACATCATGGTTCAAACGCAACTGGTCGTTATCCGACACGCTGGCAATAGCGTAAATGGGGCTGGTCTGGGTGATGGTGGTTAACAGGATGTCGGGACCCGAGATCAACGCACCTTCTGTCACCTGTATACGACCAGTCACTCCGGAGATCGGTGCGGCAACGCGGGTATAACTGAGATTCAGCCTGGCATCGGTGACCCGTGCGTCGGCAGATTTGACGTCAGCGGCGGAAATCTGTTCGGCAGAGGCTGCATCGTCGTAATCTTTTTGCGAAATCGCTTTCGCCTCTATCAGTGGCTTAAGTCTGGCGACATCACGCATCGCTTGTGCATGCTTGGCTTCCGCACTTGCCATATCGGCCTCTGCTCTTGCCAGCGCCGCCTGATAAGGCGCGGGGTCTATGGTGAATAGGGATTGCCCTTCCCGTACCACAGCACCTTCCACATAGTTTCTGCTCAGCAGCACTCCAGTGACGCGCGCACGTACTTCAGCATCACGCACCCCGGATATCTGTCCGGTATATTCCATATCCACGGGCACCGTTTTTGCCGTTACTACCTGTACCGACACCTGCGCCGGCGGCATTTGCATGCCACCTTGAGAATTGCCACCCTTGCAGGCAGTCAATATGGCGCTTAATGCTACCACCGACAGAATAGCCAGCAGCGGCTTGGTTAGCTTGTTTTGATTAATGGCTGAGACAACATACATAATCGAATCCTTAGTCGGGCTTGAAATGGTCAGGCTAAAATGAATAGGCTACAAATGGATGATTGCGGGTTTAATCCAATCCGTGTTAATCTTACATACATTCATGCATGTATGTAAAGAGAAATTTTTGCCCATTTTTCCGGGCCTGAATTCATAAGCAAAATATGGTCCGACGAACAAAAGAAGATGCCGAAGCAACCCGTAACCTTTTATTGGATGCGGCTGAAAGTGTGTTCAACGAAAAAGGCGTGGCGCGCACTTCCCTGTCTGAGATCGCCGCGGCTGCAGGCCTGACCAGAGGGGCCATCTACTGGCATTTCAAGAATAAGGCCGATTTGTTCCACGCCATGCTGGAACGAGTGAAAATGCCTATTGATGAAATGATAGACCGACTAAATGCAGAGCAGATTGCAACACCTCTTTCCTTCCTTCAGACCAGTGCAGTGACGGTGCTAAAACATGTTGCAGCCGATGCCCAAACGCGTCGTGTGTTCGATATCGTCAACCATAAATGCGAATTGGTAGACGAGATGGCTGTTGCCAGAGAAAGACAACTGGAAAGTCGTGCAGGCTGTCTTGAGCAGATCGAACAAAGCATACAATCCGCGATCGACCAGAACTGTCTGCCTAAGACCCTGAACGCACGAGTCGCCGCAATCGGCATGCATGCGCTGATAGACGGACTGATTTCCAGCTGGATACTTAACCCCGAATCCTTTTCCCTTAGCAAAGAAGCAGAGCAACTGGTTCACACCTACCTTGAAGGCCTGAAGACTCCCCGCATAATTCCCTCATAGCCACGCACCCGGCTCGATCTTTGGCATAATAGCGCCACTTGCGATACCTCACAGTTAATATTAAATGACAAAGATTTTTGCCTATGACTCAACCCTGCGTGATGGCGCGCAGGCTCAGGGAATCTCGTTCTCGGTCGAGGACAAGATCAAGATCGTGGAAAAGCTGGACGAACTGGGCGTCAGTTATATCGAAGCAGGCAATCCCGGCTCCAACCCCAAGGATCTGGAATTCTTTGCCCGTGTCGGCGAACTGGATTTAAAACACGCGAAGATCATTGCCTTTGGCAGTACACGCAAGGTAGGAATCGCTGCAGAGGCGGATAACAATCTGAAATCCCTGTTACGCGCCAACACTGCCGCCGTCGCTATTTTCGGCAAGTGCTGGGATTACCAGGTCACCGACATTCTGCGTACTAGTTTGCAAGAAAACCTGAACATGATCGCGGATACCATCCGCTATCTGAAAGCACAGGACAAAGAAGTGGTTTTCGATGCCGAGCATTTCTACGATGGTTATAAAGCCAACGCCGATTATGCCTTGCAAACCCTGAGCGCTGCGGCTGATGCAGGAGCGGATTACCTGTGCTTGTGCGATACCAATGGTGGCACATTTCCCAATGAGATTTTCGACATCACCAAAAAGGTGGCGGAGAAATTTTCCACGCCGTTAGGGATCCATTGCCACAATGATAGCGAAATGGCCGTCGCCAACTCAATGATGGCGATACAGGCCGGTGCAACTCAGGTGCAGGGCACCATCAATGGCATCGGCGAACGTTGCGGTAATGCCAATCTATGTTCCATCATCCCCAATCTGCAGCTCAAAATGGGATTGGAGTGTCTGCCACAGGGAAAACTGCAGCACTTGACCTCCGTCGCCCGCTTTGTCAGTGAAGTCGCCAATATGACGCATAACGAAAAAGCGCCTTATGTCGGTAACGATGCGTTCTCGCACAAAGGCGGCATGCACATCGACGCAGTCAGTAAAAACCCCGTTTCTTACGAGCACATCAACCCGGAGTCGGTAGGCAATGCCCGCCATATCCTGGTATCGGAAGTGGCAGGCCGTAGCGCACTTCTGGGCAAGATCAACGCCATAGATCCCAACCTGCATAAAGACTCCGCCGAGACCAAGCAGATATTGGAGCGCATCAAAGCGCTGGAGCACGATGGTTATCAGTTCGAGAATGCGGAGAGCTCATTCGACCTGCTGGTGCGCAAGATGCTCGGTCAATACCAGCCTTTTTTCGACCTCAAAGAATACAAGGTGGTAGTGCACGAACCTTCGCTGAATGAGATCAATTCCAGCGCCACTCTGCGTATCGTGGTTGGGGGCCAGGAAGAGTCTGCCACAGCCGAGGGCGATGGTCCGGTCAACGCGCTGGATAAGGCCATGCGCAAAGCGCTGGAGCGTTTCTACCCTGCCATCAAAGAGATCAAGCTTACCGATTATAAAGTCAGGGTACTGGATTCCGACCAGGCTTCGGCCGCCAAGGTACGCGTGCTGATCGAATCTACCGACCATAACGAAAGCTGGACTACGGTAGGTGTTTCCACCGATATTATTGAAGCTTCATGGCGCGCGCTGGTGGATTCGATCGAGTATAAGCTGATGCGCGATCAGGAACACTCAAAAATCACTGCTTAAGGATTAGGCCTTAGAAGTACCAGTTTTAACTGATCCTGCTCCACAGGTCGCAAGGTGACCTGCTGAAAATCAATCAGGCCGAGCTTGGGATGATTGAAGGAACGTTGCCCCCCCTGCCGCTCCAGCACGTCATGTTGTTGCCAGAATCTGGCGAATTCCGGGCTGGACTGTATGAGCTCGGTGACCAACTGCTGTACTCCCGGCTCATCCAGACGGCTGCGGCAATCGGCACGAAATTCTGCCGTCAGCCGACGCGCGCGCACTTCCCAGTTTTCCACGAAAAGTTGTGCTTCCGGTATTTGAAACACATAACGCAGCAGATTGGGTAGAGGCGTCGTTTTTGATTGAGATTTTGACCGCGACTTTCGATCCAGCCAGCCCACAAATAACTCACTTGCGGCATCGTTCCATGCCAGAACATCCCAGTAGCGCCCCATGATATAGGCAGGTATGCGGATGTCGGTAAGCATTGCCACCAGCGCTTCGGGGACAGAATCTTCCTCGGTATGTGTGGCCTTGGGGTCGCGCCTGCCTGCGATGTCGAACAGATAATCCCGTTCAGAGCGCGACAGTTTCATCACTTGCGCCAGCCTGTCCAATGCCTCGGCAGAGACGTTCACCTCACGCCCCTGCTCTATCCAGGTGTACCAGGTAGGGCTGATGCCGGCCAATTGCGCGACTTCTTCGCGGCGCAAGCCTTTGGTGCGACGGCGACTGCCGAGGGGAAAACCGAATTCTTCAGGTGCACTGCGTTGGCGTAGTACCTGTAAAAACTCACCCAATTCCTTGCGTCTGGTATCCATTTAGTTACATAGAGTATTAGTGTTGATACTAGTATAACAACTATTCTTGTTACGGTATTAAAAAGCGCATATGCTGCACTCATATTTTAAGAAGCCGTCTAAAAATGTAGCGAGAAAGTTCATATGCAGGGCGTACGGAGCGCAGCAACCGGAATGTAAGTGTTTGTACATGAGGATTGCGAGCACCGCACAACGTAGCAGATGACTTTCACAGTAATTTTTATTTAGGAGGAATCATGGCTGGCAAAACTTTATACGATAAATTATGGGAAGCGCACGTTGTGCGCGAGGAAGCAGACGGTACCTGCCTGCTTTATATAGACCGCCATCTGGTGCATGAAGTCACCAGCGCGCAAGCCTATGAAGGCATGCGCATGGCGGGGCGCAAACAATGGCGCAAAGGCTCCGTGGTGGCCAACCCCGACCACAACACGCCCACCAAGGATTGGGACAAGGGTATCGAAGACCCGATCTCGCGTTTGCAGGTGGAAACGCTGGATAGCAACATCAAGGAATTCGGCGCTTTGGTTTATTTTCCTTTCAAGAATGCGAACCAGGGCATCATCCATGTCATCGGCCCGGAAAACGGTACGACCTTACCCGGCATGACCGTGGTATGCGGCGACAGTCACACTTCCACTCACGGCGCTTTCGGCGCTTTCGCGCATGGCATCGGCACTTCGGAAGTTGAGCACGTACTCGCCACGCAAACCCTGGTGGCGAAAAAAGCCAAGAACATGCTGGTCAGGATCGAAGGTCAATTGGGCTTGGGCGTGACTGCCAAGGATGTGGCGTTAGCCGTGATAGGCCGTATCGGTACTGCTGGCGGCACCGGTTACACCATAGAGTACGCAGGCTCGGTGATCCGCAGCCTTTCCATGGAAGGACGCATGACCGTGTGCAACCTGGCGATCGAAGCCGGTGCGCGCTCCGGCATGATAGCGCCTGACGAGAAAACATCTGCCTATCTCAAAGGTAAGGCACATGCACCTAAAGGCGCAGACTGGGATGCAGCTGTAGCTTACTGGAATACCTTGCGCTCGGACGACGACGCAGTATTCGATGTGGTGGTGGAGATGCGCGGCGAAGACATCGCACCGCAAGTCACCTGGGGTACCTCGCCGGAACAAGTGTTGCCGATAGGCTCGCGCGTGCCTGACCCGTCCAAGGAAAGCGATCCTACCAAGCGCACCAGCATCGAAAATGCGCTCAAATATATGGGATTGACCGCCAATACGCCGATAGAAGAGATCAAGCTGGACAAGATATTCATCGGCTCCTGCACCAATTCACGCATTGAAGATCTGCGCGCAGCAGCTACCGTGCTCAAGGGCAAAAAGAAAGCCAGCAATATCACGTTGGCACTGGTGGTGCCGGGCTCGGGTATCGTCAAGCGTCAAGCAGAGGAAGAAGGCCTGGACAAGATATTCACCGACGCCGGTTTTGAATGGCGAGAGCCGGGCTGTTCCATGTGCCTGGCCATGAATGCGGATAAATTGTCTCCGGGCGAGCGTTGCGCTTCTACTTCCAACCGTAACTTCGAAGGCCGTCAGGGTCAGGGTGGTCGTACTCATTTGGTCAGCCCGCAGATGGCTGCCGCAGCCGCGATAGCCGGCCATTTCGTCGACATTCGCACGCAATAGGAGAATATAAATATGAAAGCATTTACCAAAATCGACGGATTGGCATGTCCATTGGACCGTGCCAATGTGGATACCGACGCCATTATCCCCAAGCAGTTTTTGAAATCCATCAAGCGCTCCGGCTTTGGCCCTTACCTGTTCGACGAATGGCGTTACACCGACCACGGCGAGCCCGGCATGGATTGCAGCACGCGCCCGCTGAATACATCTTTCGTGCTTAACCAGCCACGCTACAAAGGCGCGCAGATACTGCTGGCCAAAGAGAATTTCGGCTGCGGCTCCAGCCGTGAACATGCGCCCTGGGCGATAGAAGACTTTGGGTTTCAGGTCATCATCGCGCCATCGTTCGCCGATATCTTCTATGGCAACTGCTATAAGAACGGCATTCTGCCCATCGTCGCAAGTCACGAGGTGGTGGATAAACTGTTCGCCGAATGTAGCGCCAGCGAAGGCTATCGTCTCAAGGTCGATCTGGAGTCGCAAACAGTCACCATGCCATCGGGCGCATCGTTCACATTCGACATCACGCCGCATCGCAAGCACTGCCTGATGAATGGCCTGGATGAGATAGGCCTGACTTTGCAGCATGCCGACGAGATCCGGGCTTTTGAATCCAGACACAAGGCCGCACAGCCCTGGTTATTTGCATAATGTGAATGAAGAGTCGTTAGTGGATAGTCGTTAGTTAACGACACAACCCAACTACCAACTAACGACTAACGACTACAAACTAATAATGGAGAGTACATAATGAAGATCGCAGTTCTGCCAGGTGATGGCATAGGCCCGGAAATCATTGCACAAGCCATGCGCGTGCTGGAAGTGTTACGTAGCGAAGGCCTGAATATGGAGTTCGAGGAAGCGCCACTGGGCGGTGCGGGCTACGATGCCTATGGCGCGCCCTACCCTGAATTCACCCAGAAAATCTGCCGTGCCGCCGATGCGGTACTGCTGGGCGCTGTTGGCGGCCCGCAATACGACACACTGGATAGACCACTGCGCCCGGAACGCGGTCTGCTCGGTATCCGCAAGGACTTGGGACTATTCGCCAACCTGCGCCCGGCGGTGTTATTCCCGGAACTGGCAAATGCCTCTACCCTGAAGCCCGAAGTAGTAGCAGGGCTGGATATCATGATCGTGCGCGAACTCACCGGAGACATCTATTTCGGACAGCCGCGCGGCATGCGTGTGAATGACAAAGGCGAGCGCGAAGCGCTGAATACCATGATCTACACCGAATCCGAAGTGCGCCGTATCGCACACGTAGCGTTCGGTATCGCCATGAAGCGGCAAAAGAAGCTGTGCTCGGTAGACAAGGCCAACGTGCTGGAAACCACTGAATTCTGGAAAGAGATCGTGATCGACGTGGCTAAAGAATATCCACAAGTGCAGCTGACGCATATGTACGTGGATAACGCCGCCATGCAACTCATTCGTAACCCCAAGCAATTTGATGTGATCGTCACCGGCAACATCTTCGGCGATATCCTGTCTGACGAAGCTTCCATGCTCACCGGCTCCATCGGCATGCTGGCCTCAGCCTCGCTCAACGAGACCAAAAAAGGGCTGTATGAGCCTGCGCACGGTTCGGCACCGGACATCGCCGGCAAGAACCTGGCGAACCCGCTGGCAACCATACTTTCCGCCGCCATGATGCTGCGCTATACCTTCAACAATGAAGCAGCGGCAGCACGTATAGAAGGTGCAGTGAAGAAAGTGCTGGCTGCGGGCTACCGTACCGGTGACATCTTTGAAGCGGGGATGAAGAAAGTATCTTGCTCTGAGATGGGCGACCAAGTGGTCGCATCGATGTAAATGACACAGCGACTGTGACCAGTAAAAAAGGCTGCGTGAGCAGCCTTTTTTTATTGCCTCCAAATACGGGGCCTTACTGCTCGTCGATTTCCATTTCATGCCCAC
Source organism: uncultured Methylophilaceae bacterium (assembly GCA_903834185.1). Taxonomy (GTDB): domain Bacteria; phylum Pseudomonadota; class Gammaproteobacteria; order Burkholderiales; family Methylophilaceae; genus CAILHX01. The sequence goes on along the minus strand of CAILHX010000006.1, from coordinate 26,764 downwards.
GACGGCGTGCGCGCACACCTTCCGCCAGAGTATCGAGTAGTTTCACGCTGTCTTCCCAGCCCAGGCAGGCATCGGTGATGGATTTGCCGTATTCCAGCGGGCAACCCGGCGTGTGATCCTGGCGGCCTTCGAACAGGTGCGACTCCACCATCAGCCCCATGATGCGGTCATCGCCCTGCGCAAGCTGCCCCGCCACGTCGCGTGCGACTTCCATCTGCAACTGATATTGCTTGCGGCTATTGGCATGACTGCAGTCGATCATGATCTTGGGTGCCAGGCCTGTGCCTGCCAGGCCTTTGCATGCGGCTTCAACACTGACGGCATCGTAGTTCGGTATTTTGCCGCCGCGCAGGATAATGTGGCAGTCTTCATTACCTGAAGTGGAAATGATGGCGGAATGGCCAGCCTTGGTGACCGAGAGGAAATGGTGCGGGCTGGCGGCAGCCTTGATGGCATCAATCGCCACCCGGATATTACCATCGGTCCCGTTCTTGAACCCTACCGGACAAGACAGCCCCGAAGCCAGTTCGCGGTGTATCTGCGATTCGGTGGTACGTGCGCCGATGGCACCCCAGCTCACCAGATCCGCCGTGTATTGCGGGGTGATGGTGTCGAGGAATTCGATACCGGCAGGCATGCCCAGCTCGTTCACATCCAGCAGGAAGCGCCTTGCCAGTTGCAGCCCCTCGTTGATCTTGAAGCTACCATCCAGATAAGGATCGTTGATCAGTCCTTTCCAGCCTACGGTGGTGCGCGGTTTTTCAAAGTAAACACGCATCACGATCAGCAATTCGTCTTTCAGGCGATCACGCTCGACCACCAGACGTTTGGCGTATTCCAGCCCAGCCTTGGTATCGTGTATGGAACATGGCCCGACAATCACCAGCAGGCGGTCGTCGCCACCATACAGAATGCGGTGAATGGCGGCGCGAGTGGCAAGGATGTTCCTGGTGGCCACGGCACTCTCTTGCAATGTCTGCAACAACACATCAGGGGGCACCAGCTCCTTGATCTCTTTGATGCGTACATCGTCTGTCGCAAGTTTTTCTGTATTTTCGCTACTGCTCATTTGGTAATGATCTCTTCCAGAGCCTGCAAAAAGCGGGCATTTTCAGTTTCCAACCCTATACTCACCCGTAAATAATCGGGCAGTTCATAGGCTGATACAGGACGCACAATCACGCCTTTTTTCAGCAGGCCTTGATAAACGTTGGCGGCATTCTCTACGCGTACACTGACAAAGTTGCCATGCGACGGAATAAAGTCTAAACCCAATCGTTTGCAACCTTGGGTGATTTGGGTCATTCCCGCACGATTAAGTTCATAAGTTGCCTTGACGAAATCATCATCTGCCAATGCGGCAACAGCGGCTGCCTGCGCCACACTATTCACATTGAACGGTTGCCTGACCCGGTTCATCATATCCGCCACACCGGCACTGGCTAGAGCGAAGCCTACACGTAACCCCGCAAGCCCGTAAGCCTTGGATAAGGTACGGGTGACCACCAGATTGTCGAATTGCCTTAACCACTCGATGCTGGCGGATTTTAAGGCATCCGGCAGGTATTCGTCATAAGCCTCATCCAGCACGATCAGCACGTTGTCAGGAACATGGCTTAAGAAGTCGTGCAAGGCGCTTTTATCCAGCAGCGTGCCGGTCGGATTATTCGGGTTGGCGATCCACACCACGCGTGTTTGCGTGGTGATGGCACTGCGCATGGCTGCGAGGTCATGCCCGAAATCACTGGCCGGTACCGTGATTCCTTTGGCACCGGTGGCCATCGTCACCAACGGATACACGGCAAACGCATGTTGCGAATATACCGCCTGCGTGCCTGAACCAAGGAACGCTCTAGCGACAAGATCCAGTACGTCGTTGGAGCCGTTACCCAGTACGATCTGCTCCATACTTACACCGAATTTTTGACAGATGGCCTGCTTCAGAGCAAAGCCATTGCCATCCGGATACAGACTGATTCCCGCCAATGCCTCGACGATCGCTGGCTTCGCCAGCGGGCTTACACCCAGCGGGTTTTCGTTGGATGCCAGCTTGATGATATCGCGCTCATCCAGCCCCATCTCCCGCGCCAATTCGGCGATAGGTTTACCCGGCTGATAGGGCGCGATAGCCCGGATGTATTCAGGAGCCAGTTGTTGTAGTGAATCACACGCCATGATTTGTTCTAAATTCCCAGCTCTGCCTTTTAGAATTGCTAAATAAAAAAGCGGCTTATAGCCGCGATAGTTGGGTATTTTACATGATGAGCCGTTGTAAGCGTAAGAGTTAGCCGCATTGCTCCACGGGTTGCTGCTTCAGTTGCTCCCATTCTTCATCGGTAAACAGGCGTGATCGTATAAGGAAGTGTTTGCCCGTACCCTGCTCCAGCGAAAACATACCGCCGTGACCAGGAATTGCATCCAGCGTTAAATGCGTGTGTTCCCAGTATTCGTACTGAAACTTGGCCATGTAAAACGGTACATCATTGATCACGCCCAGCTTGACGTCAGAGCTGCCGATAAACATTTCACCTTCCTGCAAGCACATCGGCGCACTACCCTCACAACAACCTCCAGACTGATGGAACATTAACCGGCCATGCTTTGCCTTGAGTTCTTCAAGCAGAGCCGAAGCTGCTGGCGTTGCTACAATACGGGACGCTGTCATACTGATTCCTTTAATCTGCACATGCAATGATTACGTCATATCCAGTGTATCAATAAAAAACGGGTGAGACATTTTACTTACATTGCCTCACCCGCTTTACGCTCTCTGCTGCAACCAGCTGGAATTAGAAGAAACCTAAAGCCTTGGGGCTGTAGCTGACCAGCAAATTCTTGGTTTGTTGGTAATGATCGAGCATCATCTTGTGGTTCTCACGACCGATACCGGATTGCTTGTAGCCGCCGAATGCAGCATGTGCCGGATAGAGGTGGTAACAGTTGGTCCACACGCGACCTGCCTGAATACCACGCCCCATGCGGAACGCACGGTTACCATCACGCGACCAGACACCTGCGCCAAGGCCGTACATCGTGTCATTTGCAATGGCAAGTGCTTCTGCTTCATCCTTGAAGGTGGTCACGGAAAGCACCGGTCCGAAAATCTCTTCCTGGAAAATGCGCATTTTATTATTGCCTTTGAACACGGTAGGTTCGATGTAATAACCTTCGCTCAGTTCGCCTGCCAACTTGGTGGCATTGCCGCCGGTTAGCACTTGCGCGCCCTCTTCCTTGCCCAGGTTGATGTAGGACATGATGATTTCCATCTGCTCGCTCGAAGCCTGAGCGCCAATCATGGTTGTCATGTCCAATGGATTTCCCTGCTTGATGGCCTTGACACGCTTGATGGCGCGCTCGATGAATTTGTCGTAGATGGATTCCTGAATGAGTGCACGCGATGGGCAAGTACAGACTTCGCCCTGATTCAGCGCAAACATCGCGAAACCTTCCAGACACTTATCGAAATAGTCATCATCTGCATCCATGATGTCTTCAAAGAAGATATTGGGAGATTTGCCGCCGAGTTCCAAGGTAACTGGAATCAGATTCTGGGATGCATATTGCATAATCATACGACCAACTGAAGTTGAGCCTGTAAATGCGATTTTGGCGATTCTTGAACTTGATGCCAAAGGTTTACCAGCTTCGAGACCATGACCATTGATCACATTCAGCACCCCCGGCGGAAGCAGGTCGCCTATCAACTCCAGCACGACCAGGATCGACGCCGGAGTCTGTTCTGCTGGCTTCATGACAATGCAGTTACCCGCAGCAAGTGCTGGTGCCAGTTTCCATGCCGCCATGAGAATAGGGAAATTCCATGGAATAATTTGACCAACAACGCCCAGAGGCTCATGGAAATGATAGGCAACGGTCGTATCATCAATCTCGCAAGTGCTGCCTTCCTGAGCACGGATACAGCCCGCAAAGTAGCGGAAGTGGTCAATAGCCAGAGGAATATCGGCATAGGTCGTTTCGCGTAACGGCTTGCCGTTGTCTAGCGTTTCAGCTAATGCAATGGTGGCAAGGTTAGCCTCCATGACATCGGCAATCTTGTTCAGGATAATAGCGCGCGCGCTATAGGATGTTTTACCCCAGGCTTCCTTTGCAGCATGCGCTGCATCCAATGCCAGATTTACATCCTTTTCATTGGAACGTGCAACTTGGCAAAACACTTTGCCGGTTACCGGGCTGATATTATCGAAATACTGTCCATCTACCGGAGCCGTCCATTTACCGCCTATATAGTTCTCGTACTTAGCCTTGTAAGGGCTCTTGACACCTAAACCACTCAAACTTTCCATTAGACCCATGACGCACTCCTCAAAGATGTTTTTTTATGAACGACTACACGCTGTTCTCCAATTGCCACTTTATCCAGTTTTCAGCTTGTTGCAAGCAAAATCAAATAAAGCGATTCGATTTTAGTCTTATATAAGACTAAAACAGTATATAAGTAAGCACATGATTAGTCAATGACAGGAATGACTTAAGTTGCGATTAAGCAACCTGGAAAATATCGTTGGAGGTGCTGAAAGGGAATGCCATAAGGAAATCATAAAAGAACAGGACGCTTCAGCACGCCCTGCTCCGCTTAAAAACCCGTGCTTTTGTTTAAAGCCCGTGCTTTTCAATGATCTTGTTGAGCTTTTCTTCCAGGATAACTGCGGTGAAGGGTTTCACCACATAACCACTGGCTCCTGCCTGCGCCGCCGCTACGATGTTATCGTTTTTGGCTTCGGCGGTGACCAGCAACACAGGCAAGCCTTTGAGCTTATCGTCTTTGCGGATGGCCACCAGTAATTCCAGACCGGTCATATTCGGCATATTCCAGTCGGTCACAACGAAATCGAATTTTTCAGCTTGGAGTTTCTTCAGCGCGACTACACCGTCCTCCGCTTCTTCCATATTGGAATAACCCAGCTCTTTCAACAGGTTCATCACAATCCGGCGCATAGTGGAGAAATCATCCACTACCAGAAACTTCATTTTTTTATCAGCCATGTTGTTGCTCCATTCGGTTCTATAAATGGTTGGTTTTTTAAATGGTTCTAAATCACAGCTACCGGATATGACCCCAGTACCTTCAAAAATGCAGCTTTCTTCTGGAGTGATTGTAACGCCTTGGCGACCTTTTCATCTAGCCTGTGGCCTTCAATATCCACAAAAAACACATACTCCCATAAACCAAGCTGTGCCGGGCGGGATTCCAGCTTGCTCATACTCACTCCATTTTCAGCCAGCGGTGCCAGTAATTCAACCACCGCGCCCGGAATATTACGTGTAGCCATGGCCAGCGAGGTTTTATCGCGCCCTGAAGGCGCCACGTCATGATTGGCGATCACCAGGAAGCGCGTGGTATTTTTAGGATCATCCTCGATATTCTCAGCCAAAATATCCAGGCCGTAAATCTCACCGGCACGGCGGCTGGCAATGGCTGCAACACTACCATCTTCAGTCGCCAGACGCGCTGCTTCGGCATTGCTGGACACCGCCTGCAGCTCGACCTTGGGCAGATTCTGACTCAACCACTCATGGCATTGCGATAAAGACTGGGCATGGGAGTACACCTTACGTATCTTGCTCAGGCTTTCACTCTTGCACAGCAGATTATGGTGCACTGCCAGATCTATCTCGCCGCAGGCCTGTAACGGCGTGGCTAAGAGCAGATCCAGTGTGTGCCCGATTGCGCCTTCGGTGGAATTCTCCACCGGCACCACACCATAGTCAGCCTTGGCGGATTCCACCGCTCTGAAGACTTCATCAATGCTATCGCATTGCATGGGCGCAGACAGGTTCCCAAACTGCTTGTTGGCAGCTTCTTCACTGTAGGTGCCTAAAGGCCCCAGGAAGGCCACCGATAATTCCTTTTCCAACGCGCGACAGTGCGACATCACGGTGCGAAAAATAGCGGTAATCGCTTCCCCGGTCAACGGCCCCAGATTCTGCTCCAGCAGTCGGCGCAACACCTGCGCCTCGCGCTCCGGACGATAGATCACCCCATCATCTTTCAGGCTGCCTATGGTACGCGCGAGACTCGCACGCTCACTCACCAGTTTGAGCATCTGGTTGTCGATGGCGTCTATCTGTTCGCGGTATTTTTTTAGCTCGTCACTCATTTATTCAGTTCAGCTATTCAGTTCAACAATGCGGTTTAAGCATGGTTAACAGCGAAATTCCTCATAAAATTAACCAGCACTTTGACGCCTTCTTCCGGCATGGCATTGTAGATGGATGCACGCATACCGCCTAACAAACGATGGCCTTTCAACTGGATCAAACCCTGTGCTTTCGCCTCTTTGATGAATTCATCATCCAGCGCTTCATTCTTCAGCATGAACGGAATATTCATGCGCGAACGGTTTTCTATTGCTGTCGGGCAGTGGTAGAAATCGGTAGAGTCCAGATAGTCATAGACCAGTTTGGACTTACGGATATTGACCTGTTCCATCGCTGCCAGCCCCCCCCTGCTCTTGAGAAGCTTGAACACCAGTCCGGAAATGTATATGGGATAAGTAGGCGGGGTGTTGTACATGGAATCGTTGTCAGCATGGATCTTGTAGTCGCTCATGACAGGCATGCCAGGCAGGACTTCACCCAACAGATCTTCACGCACGATCACGATAGTCAAACCTGCAGGGCCGATATTTTTTTGCGCGCCGGCATAGATCAAACCATATTTGCTGACATCGATCGGGCGCGACAGTATGTGCGACGACATATCCGCCACCAGTGGCACATCACCGGTATCCGGTGTCCAGAATATTTCAACACCGCCTATGGTCTCGTTTGAGGTGTAATGCACATAGGCCGCATCGGGATTCAATTTCCATTGATCTTGCGTAGGCGCGTAGCTGAAATTCTTGTCCTCCGAAGTCGCCACCACATTCACCTCGCAGTATTTGCTGGCTTCAGCAATAGCCTTCTTCGACCATTCACCCGTATTAAGATAATCCGCTGTCTTTTTGCCACGCAATAGATTGATGGGGATATTGGAGAACTGGGTAGACGCACCACCCTGCAAGAACAGCACCTTGTAATTGGCAGGGATATTCAACAACTCGCGCAGGTCGGCCTCTGCCTCGGCTTGTATGTTCATGTACTCCTTGCCGCGATGCGACATTTCCAATACCGACATGCCGGAGCCGCGCCAATCCAGTAATTCAGACTGCGCGTGTTTCAGCACTTCCGTTGGTAGCATCGCAGGGCCAGCGCTGAAATTTAAAATCTGCGGCATATACACTCTCTCTTCACAAGTTGCTATGGATCACTAATGGTTATGAATCAACTTATTAACCTTACTCTTCGTCGTCGGTCTCCACCACTTTTTCCAGGCCGGAAAGCTTTTCGCCTTCGCCCAGATTGATCAGTGTCACGCCCTGCGTGGCACGACCCAGCTCGCGTATCTCCTTGACGCGGGTACGGATCAACACGCCACCTGTGGTGATGAGCATAATCTCGTCGTCGTCATTCACCAGTCGTGCTGCCACCACCAAGCCATTACGTTCACTGGTGGCAATCGCCTTGACGCCCTGCGTGGCACGACCGGAATGCCTGAAGTCTGCCAGTACTGTGCGCTTGCCGTAACCATTTTCAGTGGCAACCAATACCGTCTGCTGGTCGCTATCCGCGATCAGCAGCGACAGTACCTGCTGATCCTTTTGCAGCTTCATGCCACGTACACCTCGCGCAGTGCGTCCCATAGGTCTTACGTCTTCCTCATCGAACCATACCGCCTTGCCGCCGTTGGAAACCAGCACGATGTCATTGCTGCCATTGGTGATCTCGGCACCGATGAGATAGTCATCATCGTCCAGATTCACCGCGATAATGCCGGAACGGCGAGGATTGGCGAAATCAGTAAGCGGTGACTTCTTAACCACACCCTGAGAGGTCGCCATGAATACAAAGTGATTTTCGTCGAATTCCTTCACCGGCAGGATGGCGTTGATCTTCTCGCCCTCTTCCAGCGGGAACAGATTGACGATAGGCTTGCCGCGACTGATGCGGCTACCCTGCGGCACTTCATAGACCTTGAGCCAGTAAACGCGACCACGGCTGGAGAAGCAAAGGATGTAATCGTGCGTATTGGCAACGAACATCTTGTCGATAAAGTCGTCTTCCTTGGTGGCGGCAGCCTGTTTGCCACGGCCGCCACGACGTTGCGCGCGATATTCATCCAGCGGTTGCGATTTGACATAGCCGGTATGCGACAGTGTCACCACCACATCCTGTGGCGTGATCAGGTCTTCAAGGCTGAGGTCCTGTGCGTTATGCACGATCTCGCTGCGACGCTTGTCGCCGAATTGCTGCTTCACTGCTGCCAGTTCGCCGACAATGATCTCGGTTACGCGTTCAGGCTTGGCCAGAATATCCAGCAGATCGGCAATGGTATCCATCACCTCTTTATACTCGCTGACGATCTTGTCCTGTTCTAGTCCGGTCAGGCGTTGCAAGCGCATTTGCAGGATTTCCTGCGCCTGCACATCGGACAGCATATAGCCATTCTTTTTCAAGCCATAGGCTTCATCAAGACCTTCAGGCCGCGAAGCATCTGCCGCTGCACGCTGCAGCATTTCCTGCACCACCGTGGATTTCCAGCTACGCGCCATCAACTCGCGCTTGGCGTCAGGAGGCGTAGGCGCAGCCTTGATCAAGGCGATCATCTCATCTACATTCGCCAACGCCACCGCAAGGCCTTCCAGCACATGACCACGATCCCTGGCCTTTTTCAGTTCGAATACGGTACGGCGTGTGACCACTTCGCGTCTGTGACGCAGGAAGGCCTCCAGCATCTGCTTCAGATTCAGCAGGCGCGGCTGCCCGTCTACCAGGGCTACCATGTTCATGCCAAACGTGTCTTGAAGCTGCGTTTGCTTGTACAGATTGTTCAGCACGACTTCAGGCACTTCGCCGCGCTTGAGTTCGATCACCATGCGCATACCGGATTTATCCGATTCGTCGCGCAGGTCGGAGATGCCTTCTATCTTCTTGTCGTTGACCAGTTCGGCGATCTTCTCGATCAGTGTCTTTTTGTTCACCTGATACGGTAATTCGTCGACGATGATGGCCTGGCGCTCACCTTTGCCGATATCCTCGAAATGGGTACGCGCGCGCATTACACAGCGGCCGCGTCCGGTGCGGTATCCTTCGCGCACGCCTACCGTTCCATAGATGATGCCCGCCGTTGGAAAGTCCGGTGCCGGCACGATCTCGATCAATTCTTCAATGCCGATCTCACCATCTTTCAATACTGCCAGACAGGCATCGATCACTTCATTGAGATTGTGCGGCGGGATATTGGTGGCCATGCCCACGGCGATACCTGAGCTGCCGTTGATTAAAAGATTGGGTATCTTGGCTGGCAACACCAGCGGCTCATGTTCAGAGCCATCATAGTTGTCACCAAAATTGACTGTTTCCTTGTCCAGATCGGCCAGCAATTCATGAGCGATTCTGGCCATGCGGATTTCGGTATAACGCATGGCGGCGGCATTGTCGCCATCCACCGAGCCAAAGTTCCCCTGACCGTCAACCAGCATATAGCGCAACGAAAAATCCTGTGCCATACGTACAATAGTGTCGTATACCGCAGTGTCTCCGTGCGGGTGGTATTTACCGATCACATCACCGACGATACGCGCTGACTTTTTGTAGGGCCGATTGTAGTCGTTCGATAACTCATGCATGGCGTATAAAACGCGTCTATGCACAGGTTTAAGGCCATCTCTGACATCCGGTAAGGCACGCCCCACGATCACGCTCATCGCGTAATCAAGGTAGGAACGGCGCATTTCTTCTTCTAGACTTACAGGTATTGTTTCTTTGGCAAATTGGTCCATGAGCAGCTTCGGTAGTTAATTGATTTTATGTTGTTTTTTGTGTCGACTTTTATGCCCGTCCGGCATTGCAAAAAACCTCCGAATTTTAGCACGATACGGTGACCAAATCATGCCTCTTTGGCAGGTAAAAATAGCATCATTGAACTGTCGCTACGAGCCATATCAAAGGGCTTCATTCGACTGCACAAAAGCTGCTGTTACATAGCGTTACAGGGTGTTACAAAACCCTGCAGTAAAGAAATAATCACGATACATCACACTGGCACCATCATCAGGTACTAAAAAGTTATAGTGAGAACTGATGATGCGATTCGCGATTACAGCGAGTGATCGTTACATGGGCATATTTGAAGCCTTCGTGAATGCAGGTTGGCAGCCGGTAAAACTATTCACCAGTCATGAAGATCACCGCACTTGCCATAGCAAAGCCGTCGTCGAGTATGCTCAGCGGTTGGCGCTGGACGTGCAATTCTCGCGATTATCGGAAAGTGACCTGCAGGAGCTTGCACTACAGGGTTGCGACATCCTCATCATCGCCAGTTACGCCTGGCGCGTACCTGACTGGCGACCTTATTTAAAATACGCGATCAACTTTCATCCGTCCCTCCTGCCAGATAGTCGCGGCCCTTATCCCATGGTGCAAGCTGTGCTCAATAAAAAAGCAACATGGGGGGTCACTTGTCATCAGGTCACAGATGAGTTCGATGCAGGCGATATTCTTGACTTCAAACAGTTCCCCATGACAGCGGATGAATGCCATGAGAGCCTGGACTTGAAGATCCAGATAGCTGCCAAACAGCTTGCTCACCATATCGCAGCCAACTTTACAGCGCTTTGGCTCCATGCAAAACCACAAGCCAATGAAAGTAATTACACCAAGCTATGGACTGAGCAGGATAGAACCCTAGACTTCTCGCAAAACGTAGCCGATATATTGCGACGGCTAAGAGCTTTTGGCCTGATCGAGTGTATGGCATATATCAATGAGGTGCCCATCTGCCTTAAGCGCGCAGTGGGCTGGGAAGAACCACATAACCACAAGCCTGGCATTCCGATACACGTGAACGGCTTGTCTATCGTGGTCGCGGCGCAAGACGGCTACATCGGGATCATAGAGTGGCGCTTATTGGATCCAGATGCAGCTACACAAACAATTTTAGGCTGACTGTAAATTGCACTAAGGGCTATAGCCCACGCTTGATATCCGCCTGAACATCCAGCACGTTTTCCAGCCCGACCGCGATCCGTATCAGACCGTCGCCGATACCCGCTGCCGCACGCTCTTCCGGACTTACCCGGCTATGGGTGGTGGTCGCCGGATGCGTGATGGTGGTTTTGGCATCGCCCAGGTTGGCCGTGATAGATAGCATCTGCGTTGCGTCTATCAGACGCCAGGCTGCGTCCTTGCCGCCTTTCACATCGAATGACACCACACCGCCACCTGATTTTTGCTGCTGCATTGCAAGCTGGTGCTGAGGATGCGATTCCAGACCAGGGTAGTAGACACGTGCCACTTGTGGCTGAGATTCCAGCCATTGCGCCAACGCCAGCGCATTTCTTGAATGTGCCTCCATGCGCACGAACAAGGTCTCCAGCCCTTTCAGGAACACCCAGGCATTGAACGCGCTCATGCTCGGCCCCGCTGTACGTAAAAAACCGTACACCGGCTCAAGCACATCTTTCTTTCCTAGCACGGCTCCGCCCAGGCAACGTCCCTGACCATCAATGTATTTGGTGGCAGAGTGAATAATGATATCTGCACCTAGTTGCAGCGGTTTTTGCAACACCGGCGTGCACAGGCAATTATCCACCACAAGTAAAGCGTTGGATTGATGCGCCAGATCTGCCAGCAACGCAATATCGCATACTTCCAATAACGGATTGGACGGCGTTTCCACGAAAAACAATTTGGTGTTGGGCTTCACCGCTGCTTCCCAGGCAGTCAAATCGGTCAGCGACACAAAAGTGGTTTGCAAACCCCAACGCTTGAGGATATTGGCAAACAATTGCACCGAGGTGCCAAAGATACTGCGCGAGGCGACGATGTGGTCACCTGCCGAGCATAAGCCCATCACGCAAGCCAGTATCGCCGCCATGCCACTGGCGGTCGCCACGCAATATTCCGCGCCTTCCAGTGCAGCCAGCTTATCCTGGAACATGGTAACGCCGGGGTTGGTGAAGCGTGAGTAGATATTGCCTGGCTCCTGCCCGCCAAAACGCGCCGCTGCCTGTGCTGCGTTATCGAATACGAAACTCGACGTCAGGAACATCGCCTCGGAATTCTCTCCGAATGGCGTATGTTGACTACCTGTTCTTACTGCAATGGTTTCCGGTTTATATTGCTGTGTCATATGGCATGCCTCTTTTCAAATTTCGGGCAATAAAAAAGCCCGTTAGCGATTGCTAAAACGGGCTTTTTTAGACTCGCTTTAGCTGTATTTTTAACGCGCCCGCAAGCTGAAATCTAAATCATTTCAAATCGGCGCAGTAGGTAGATTAATGCATAGGCCAGGCTTTTGTCAATTCACTTACTAAAATGGCTGTTTGCTACGACCACCGTCTCCAGCAAAGTGCACGTTCATTTTCTAACAGCCTAAACAGTCTCTTCCTGTTCTTCTTCCAAGCTCACCAGATTCAGGTCCAGTTGCGTAGTTGAATTACTCGGCTTCTTGAATTTCGCACCGTCTTTTCTTGCCGCTTCTATAGCACTCAGATAAGCAGCACTCACGTCGCCGGTGACGTAGTTGCCATCAAAACATGAGCAATCGAATTTCATGATGTCCGGATTTCCCAACTTGATATCTCTCACCAGCGCATCGAGATCCTGATAGATCAAGGCATCTGCCCCGATGGCATGGCAAATATCCTCATCGGTCCGGTGGTGCGTGGCCAAGAGCTCGTCCGCACTCGGCATATCAATACCGTACACGTTGGGGAAACGAACCGGCGGTGCCGCAGAGGCAAAAAATACTTTGTGTGCGCCTGCTTCACGTGCCATCTGCACAATACGCTCTGAAGTCGTACCACGCACGATGGAATCATCCACCAGCAGTACGTTCTTTCCCTTGAACTCCATTCCTATGGGGTTAAGTTTCTGCCTGACGGATTTGCGCCGCAGTTCCTGCCCCGGCATGATGAAGGTGCGGCCGATATAACGATTCTTGATAAACCCTTCACGATAAGTCAGGTTCAGGGCATTCGCCAATTGGAGCGCGCTAGGGCGGCTGGTGTCCGGGATCGGGATCACCACGTCGATATTATGATGTGCCCATTCGCGATGTATCTTCTCAGCCAGACTTTCACCCATATGCAACCGCGTTTGATACACGGAAACACCGTCAATGACGGAATCAGGGCGTGCCAGATAGACATATTCGAAAATACAGGGGTTCAGTACGGGATTCTCGGCGCATTGTTGCGAGTAGAAATGGCCGTCCAGATCTATAAATACCGCCTCGCCCGGCGCAACATCGCGTACCAGAGTAAAACCCAGAACATCCAAAGCCACACTCTCTGAAGCTACAACATACTCTGTGCCCTTCTCGGTTTCGGCCTTGCCTATCACCAGAGGACGTATGCCGAAAGGATCGCGAAACGCCAGCAAACCGTAATTCGCAATCATCGCCACCACGGCGTAAGCGCCTCGACAACGACGATGCACACCGGTCACTGCATCAAAGATCATGCTGTTATCAAGCGTCACATACCCTGAAGACTGGCTTTCGATCTCATGTGCCAGAACATTCAACAACACTTCGGAATCGGAAGTGGTATTGATGTGACGCAGATCCTGCCGGAACATTTCTTCCTTGAGTTGGGCAGAGTTGGTGAGATTTCCGTTGTGCCCGAGCACGATGCCAAACGGCGAATTGACGTAGAAGGGTTGTGCTTCAGCCGCCGATGGGGACCCTGCCGTAGGATATCGCACATGCGCGATACCTGAATTGCCAACCAGGCCACGCATATGACGCGTTTGAAACACGTCCTGCACCATGCCGTTGTTCTTGTGCATATAGAAAGTGTCGCCATCGCAAGTCACAATACCTGCAGCATCCTGTCCGCGATGTTGGAGCACCAGTAGCCCGTCGTACAGGGACTGGTTAACTGGATTTTTGCCTACGATACCTATAATTCCGCACATGGTTTTGTCAGCTCTGGTCAAACTTCAAATGTTTGGTAAAGTCTTGCGGCAGCCAGGACGAAGCCTTGATCACCATATCTTCCAGCGGGGCGCTGAGCATGGCGTCACGCCATTCTTCACGTTGTGGCAATGAGGTTAACCCTCCCAGCATAACAAGCACGCCCACAATCAGTACTCCTCTAGTCATACCGAATATAGCACCCAAGCCACGATCCATCACACTCAAGCCCATTTTTTTAACCAGCTCGCTGATAAAGATCGTCAGCAAACTAGTCGCCAGCAAAGTTGCCAAAAACACCATCACAAAGCCTGCCAGCATACGTAAACTCTCGTTGGGAATCGCATTCGGCAGCATGTGCGCGACTGTGACTGCATAGCTACGCGCCATAAACAATGCCACCACCCAACTCGCCAAACCCAGTGCTTCCCGCACAAAACCACGCATCAGACTCAACAGGATGGAAGCACCTAAAATCCCCAGTACGGCATAATCAAAAACAGTCACAGTTATCTCAAATCCTGTTGCTCAATGCATGACCAATATGGGGCTGAATCCAGCACCTTTCAAGGTCTCCAATGCCTGTTCTGCGTCCGCCCTGGTGTCGTAAGGACCGCTACGCATACGTAATTTTGGCCCTGTAGGCGTATTCAAAGTCTCGATTCCCGATTTCAAACCCAATGCTGCGATCTTTGCCTGTACTTGTTTTACTTTCGCAGCATCAGAGAATACGCCGATCTGTACCGACACCATCCCTTTTTTGGGAGTTACCTTTTGCGTTACAGGTGGGTCAGCCTTGTCTGCCTTCTTAGGGGACTCTTTCGCTGCGGGAGCCAGCGGCGGCTCCATTTGCACTATAGGTTGGGCTGCTGCAGCTTGTGTAGATGGCTTTTCAATTACTTTGGCAGGTTGTGCAGGTATTGCAGGGGCTGCAAGCGGAGCGGGTGATGCTGAGGCAGAAGGTTCGGGAATTGGTGCCATGGGAGCAGCGGGGGCTGGCTTAGCAGTCACAGCGGGAGTGACCGGCACGATCTTGGAGGTGAAACCAGTATCATCCTGACTGGGGATGCTGATCGCAACATCCGCTGCCGGCATATTCTGATCACTTCGATCATCCAGCAGCATCGGTAGCACGGTCACCATCAATAGCACTAACGCCACTGCACCGATCAAGCGTCGACGCGCACGTCTCCTGAAATCTTTTTCCTGATCGGTCAATTGTTCAGTAGCCATAATGAACCTAATCTAGTTTAAGGAAGCCCGGAGCACATCGGCGACGGTGTAGAAAGAGCCGAATGCGATAATTCTATCATTTTCGACGGCGCTACGACATGCCTGCATGTATGCTTCAGCCACTGTTGGAATTGCAAACAAGATCGCTTGCGGTAGCATCGAGCGCACTTCATGCGCCAGTTTTTCATGCCCGGCTCCGCGGCCCTGCTGAATACCTGCCACATACCAGACATCCACTTCCTGCTGCATCATCCTCACCACACCTGCTATATCCTTGTCTGCCAGCATGGCAAATACTGCAATGGTACGCCCTGTGGGGGGATTGTTGCGTAAGTTCAGTGCCAGACTTCGCGCCGCATGTGGGTTATGTGCAACATCCACGATCACTTCCGGCTGCTCTGATATTTTCTGATAGCGCCCTTGCAGGGTAGCCTGTTGCAGCCCGCTCTTCATCACTTTCCGTTCTATATTGAGCGGTAGCAAACACAACGCCTGCAATGCACATGCAGCATTATTGAGTTGGTAATGTCCGGCTAATGACGGCTTGGGCAGGTCTGGAATACGTTCGCCTTGCGACCAGAAATCCCATGTATCCGCATATTCATCAAAACCGAAATCCACCCCGATCTGGCGATAATCCGCCCCGATCTTCTGCGCCTGGCGAGGAATGGATGCAGGTGGACTGTCATCTCCGCAGATCGCCGGCACACCGGCACGGTAGATGCCCGCTTTTTCAAAACCGATACTGTCACGACTATTCCCTAGGAACTCCACGTGATCTATATCGATACAGGTGATGATGGCGCTATCGGGGGCGAATGCGTTCACTGCATCCAATCTGCCACCCAGCCCTACTTCCAGCACTGCCACGTCTACTTTGCTTTGAATGAAATACCACATCGCCGCCAGCGTACCGAATTCAAAATAGGTCAGCACTACATCGCCCCGCGCCTGTTCAACAGCGGCGAATGCACGGCACAGATCATCATCGCTGGTATCGTTACCGGCCACTCTGACCCGTTCATTATAATTTATCAGGTGCGGCGAGCTGTAGCAGGCAACGCTGTAGCCGGCTCGCATGAGTATACTTTCCAAAATGGCGCATGTTGAACCTTTGCCATTCGTCCCGGCAACGGTAATGATGGGAAAATCAGGATTCAGACTCAGGCGTTGTTTTACTTCATCGACGCGCTCCAGACCCATGGCGATGGTCTTGGGATGCAATATTTCAAGATAGGCCAGCCAGCCAGCCAGATCAGCTGGCTGTTTAGTGGAATCAGGCATTGCCTGGTATGCAAATAATATGAGGAGCTGGTTCAGCCATTTTCGGGCAGGCGCATCAGACTGGAAATCAGTTTCACCAATTTATCACGCATCTCGCGTCTGTCCACGATCAGGTCAACAGCACCATGTTCCAGCAAAAACTCGGCGCGCTGAAAACCGTCAGGTAAAGTTTCACGCACGGTCTGTTCAATCACGCGTGGTCCGGCAAACCCTATCAATGCGCCCGGTTCAGCCAGGATCACGTCGCCCAGCATGGCAAAACTGGCTGAAACACCCCCCATTGTGGGGTCAGTCAATACTGAAATGAAAGGTAATTTTGCACGAGATAATGCGGTAAGTGCGGCACTGGTCTTGGCCATTTGCAACAACGAGAATAAACCTTCCTGCATACGTGCACCGCCGCTGGCGGCAAAACAGATAAAGGGCAGTTTGTGATCTATACAGGCATTCACTCCACGCACAAAACGTTCTCCTACCACTGAGCCCATTGAACCACCCTGGAAACGAAACTCGAATGCCGCAACCACAGCGGGAACGGTATTGATACTACCTTGCATCACCACCAGCGCATCGGTCTCGCCGGTATCCTTCTGACTGGCTTTGATGCGTTCGGCGTAACTTTTGCTATCCTTGAATTTGAGCGGATCCAGCGGGGTGACTTCACTACCGATCTCCATGCGCCCTTCGGCATCCAGCACCTGATCAAGTCTGGCACGCGCACCGATACGGTTATGGAACCCGCACTTGGGGCATACTTCCTGATTTTTCTCGAGATCGGTACGGTACAGCACTGACTCACAAGTCGGACATTTGCTCCACAGTCCTTCCGGCACGGTCTTTTTTGTATCCCCGAGCGTGCGCTTGATCTTGGGGGGAAGTAATTTTTGCAACCAACTCATAGTGAAGTTTTACCTTAGGTTACCTAGAAGTTACACTGCCGCGCGAATTTCGCGCATGAGCCGTTTAACATTTTCCACCACATCTTCCGGAGTGGAAGACTCAATTTCCTGCACCGTGCGGCTACCGATCACCACCGCATCGGCGATTGCCGCTACGGCTTTTGCCGTTGCTGCATCGCGCACACCGAAACCAACACCTATCGGCAAATCAGTCTGTGAGCGTATCGCGGCTACCTTGCTTGCGACTTCGTCGATATCCAGATGACTCGCACCCGTAACACCCTTGAGAGAGACATAATACACAAAACCGTTTGCCGACTTGATAACAGAATGAACGCGTTCAGCATTGGAAGTCGGTGCCAGCAGAAAAATGGGGTCTAGCGCTTGTGCTTTTAATAGCCCTACGAATTCCTGACATTCCTCAGGCGGATAATCGACCGTCAGCACGCCATCCACACCGGCGGCCTTGGCTAACTCGGCGAATTTCGCCTGACCCATGGCTTCGATCGGATTGGCATAACCCATGAGGATAATGGGCGTGCTCAGGTTCTGCTTGCGGAAATCGGCCACCATCCCCAGCACATCGGTAAGACTGACGCTATACGCCAGCGCGCGTTCACTGGCACGCTGAATCACAGGGCCATCTGCCATCGGGTCGGAAAACGGGATGCCCAGCTCTATCATGTCCGCCCCCGCTTCCACCAAACCATGCAACAGAGGTAATGTCAGGGATGGGTTGGGGTCGCCTGCAGTGATGTAGGGAATCAGGGCTTTTTTGCCTTGTGTTTTGAGTGCAGCAAACGTATTGGATATTCTTGACATTAGAGAGTGATATTAGAAAGTCTGGCAACGGTGTTGATGTCTTTGTCGCCGCGACCTGAAAGGTTAACCAAAAGCACCGCATCCTTGGGCATGGTGGGTGCTATCTTCATGGCATGTGCAACGGCATGGCTGGATTCAAGCGCGGGAATGATACCTTCCATGCGGCACAGCGTATGAAATGCCTGCATCGCCTCATCGTCGTTGATCGCCACATATTCGGCACGCTCGATATCCTGCAACCAGGCATGTTCCGGCCCGACTCCGGGGTAGTCCAGTCCGGCGGAAATCGAATGGGTTTCTATGATTTGCCCGCCGGCATCCTGCATCAATCGGGTACGGTTGCCATGCAGCACTCCGGCCGGGCTGTGTGCCGTGAGCGGCGCGGCATGCTTGCCGGTCTCCAGACCAAAACCACCGGCTTCCACCCCGATCAGACGTACATTCTTCTCTTCGATGTAGGGATAAAAGATTCCCATCGCGTTCGAACCGCCACCCACGCATGCCAGGATCGCATCCGGCTGACGACCCAGCATTTCCTGCATCTGCTGCTTGGCTTCAGTACCTATCACTGCCTGAAAATCCCGTACCATCATCGGATAAGGGTGCGGGCCAGCCACCGTGCCTATAATGTAGAACGTATCTGAAACGTTGGTCACCCAATCGCGCATGGCTTCGTTCAATGCATCTTTCAGCGTCTTGGAGCCGGACTCGACCGGTACCACAGTCGCCCCCAGCAGCTTCATGCGGAATACATTGGGCGATTGCCGCTTCACATCCTCCGCACCCATGTACACCACGCATTCCAGCCCCATGCGGGCAGCTACAGTAGCCGTGGCCACGCCATGCTGCCCTGCCCCGGTCTCGGCAATGACTCTGGGCTTGCCCATGCGCTTTGCCAGCAATGCCTGACCGATACAGTTGTTCACCTTGTGCGCGCCGGTATGATTCAGGTCTTCGCGCTTCAGATAGATCTGCGCTCCGCCGCAATGTTTGGAGATGCGCTCGGCGTGGTAGATTGGACTGGGGCGCCCCACATAGTGCTTCAGGTCATAGGCAAACTCAGCCAGAAACTCAGGATCCAGCCTGTATTTCTCATACATCTCCTTCAGCTCATCCAGTGCTTCTACCAGCGTCTCGGCGACGAACCGTCCACCGTAAGGACCGAAATGACCTGCGGCATCGGGAAAATCATATTTCATGGGCTGAGTTAAACCTTTCTACTGCCTTGATAAATGCCGCAATCCTTGCAGCGTCCTTGATACCTTTTTCACTTTCTACTCCACCACTTACATCCACTGCATAAGGGTGCACCTGCGACATTGCTTGCATCACATTGTCAGCATTCAAGCCACCCGCCAGAATAACCGGCTTGCTCATATCCGCGGGAATCAGTTTCCAGTCAAATATCTGCCCTGTACCGCCTGCCAATCCCTTCTGATACGCATCCAGCAGCAGCCCCTTGGCTGCGTTGAATTGCTGGGCATATGCCAGCAGATCCACCCCAGGCTTCACTGCCACTGCCTTGATGTAAGGCATATTGAATTGCGCGCAGTATGCAGCCGTTTCTTCCCCGTGAAATTGCAGCAAATCAAGCCTCACACCAGATATTATGCTACGAACCTCATCCGCTGTAGCGTCTACGAACAAGCCGACAACATTTACCAATGGCGGCAGGCTGGAGACGATTGCAGATGCTTGCTGAATACTGACAAAACGCGGGCTTTTGGGGTAAAACACCAAGCCTATCGCATCCGCGCCATGCGCAACAGCGGCCAGTGCATCTTCAATACGGGTGATCCCGCAGATTTTGGTACGAACGTGCAACTTGAGGTCCGAACAGGGTTATCACTAAAGGGCATAGGTTATCTCAAATGCGTCATCCTGTCAGCATGGCACCCTACATTACACGCGAGCTTTTGAACTAAGAAGCCCTTCCGGTGACCAAGCAATAGCTTTTTTAAGATAGACTCGCGCTTTTTCGTATTCGAACTCATCAATTCAGGAGCAATACCGCATGAAATCCACTTTTTCAAGATTATTGATCAGTATTGTTTTGTCTGCTGTGGCGGTTAGTGCCAGTGCCGGAAGCAAAGGCGTCGCCTATGTTTCCAATCAGGATGGAGGTGTCAACACCGTAGATATTGAGACCATGCAAACGACCGGCACGATAGACATTCAAGCCAAAGGACCGCGTGGCATAGGCATTACGCCGGACGGCAAGTTACTGGTCACCGCTAATAAAGATAGCGATAACCTATCCGTGATTGATGTCGCAACCGGCAACGTCGTCAAGCAGATCGCCATCGGAAAAAACCCTGAATTCGTGCGCGTCCACGACTATATCGCCTACGTCACCTACGAACCTAGCCCCACAACCGGCGGTGCCCAGAAACCGGAAGCAACTGCTGCAAAAAAGGATGACGATGACGACAAACTGCCTGGGCATATTGCGATCGTTGATCTGAAAACCAGCAAAGTAATCATGGATATCGTCGGAAAACCTGAAACCGAAGGCCTGGAATTCTCGCCTGACGGCAAGAAACTGATCGTCACCAATGAATCGGATGACTCCATCACCGTACATGACATGAAATCCGGCAAGCTGCTGGAGAACATTTCAGTTGCCCAGTTCGGTCAACGTCCGCGCGGCATCAAGGCATCCCCAGACGGAAAAACATACATTGTCACCCTGGAGTTCTCCAACAAATTCCTGGTGCTGGATAGCAAGCTCAAGCCGATCAGGACGGTAGACACTGGCAAATCGCCTTACGGCGTATCTTTTGACCGAAGCGGTAATTACCTTTACATCGCTTCGTCCAAAGAGAAGGCATTGCAGGTTTTCGATGCCAAAACCTTGGCAAAGCTCAAGGACATCCCCACCGGCGAGCGTTGCTGGCATTTCAGCTTTAGCCCTGACGACAAGGATATTCTGCTGGCATGCGGCAGATCCGGCGAAGTTGTGGTGGTAGATACCGAAAAAAAGGAAGTCGCCAAGCGTATTGCTGACAAGGATATGCCATGGGGAATCGTCACGTATCCGAAGTCCATGGGTAGCCTGGATAAACCCTAATCAATTTAGGGCTTCGCTGATCAATAGGATTGCAAACTACGCGCGCAGACGGGCAATCCCCATTTTGGATCGTAGTGCACTCCTGTCAGATACAGGCCGTCCGGCGCAAACGTCGGGGCGGCTTGTGCGCGGTCTTTGGCTTGTAACAAGTGCAATATCCATGACGGCGGATGCTCACCTTTACCCACATACACCAGACTGCCCACCAGATTGCGCACCATATGGTGCAAGAAGGCATTGGCGCTGAATTCAAACAGCATCAGTTCTCCTAGTTGCACGATGTTGGCATGTTGCAAATGTTTGATGGGTGATTTGGCCTGGCACTCCGCCGCGCGGAAAGCGCTGAAATCATGTTCCCCAAGAAGATGCGCCGCTGCTTCGCGCATCAACGCCAAATCCAGCGGACGGTGATACCAGCCGACTTTGCCGTGCAATAGCGCGGGTGCGACCGGGCTGACTTGCAGCAGGTATTGATAACTGCGTCGCTCGGCACTGAAACGTGCGTGGAATTCCGTATCCACCTGTTGTGCCCAGCGTACCCGCAATACCGGCGGCAGATGCGCATTTATACCGCGTATCCAGGCGTTCTCGGGGCGCTCTGTTTCAGTCTCGAAATGCACCACCTGTATCAGCGCATGCACACCGGTATCGGTTCTGCCCGCAGCGTGAACCCGCACTGGATGTCCTGCCATATGCGCCAGTGAGGCTTCCAGTGCATCCTGCACGCCACAGCCGTTGGTCTGGCTTTGCCAACCGCAAAAATGCTTGCCATCGTATTCCAGCCCCAAGGCGATTTTCATCTCAACACCCAAAACACAGGCACCCACAACACTAGCAACGCTACGTCATGCCACCTTAACGGCTCAAGCATCAGAGTGATGTTGTTGGGGTTGGGTGAAGCTTCATGCAACGGCTCATCAATCAGCTGCTGCAATTTCCAGCCGCGTTCGCGCAAGCGAGCTATCAGCCCCGCAGGCGCGCTCTCTACATAATATAGAGTTAGCCATAGACGCACCGCAAAGCGTTCCGGGTTCGCACCCAGCGGTTTGAATGGCATTAGCAAGATATAGATTCCGGACATCAATTGCTCACGACTACAACCTGCCAGCAGCCAAGCCAATGCTGCCAGCATCGTGATCAGTCTCATGGCTTGCAACGCCCCTGAGCCTAACCCCTCATAAGTAGGAGCAACGGCAATCGGTATGCCGGGCACATACTCCCCCGGTGTGGCGAACGCATAGATAAGCAATATGGACAATAGCAACCAGCGCGCGCGTCTCAATAACTTCAGCAACTCTGCACCTCCACGTTGCTGCCACAACGCAAATAGCAGTAAAGCGAAGCATAGTTCCAGCCCCCTCCACTTGGCCATTTGCAGGGCAATAGCCAGCAGGATCAGGCTGATGATCCTGCTAATGGGATGTAGCGAAGACTGTTTCATAAAATACTATTTCGTCTGGATTTTTAATCAATCCTCTGGATTTTTAATAAAAAAGGCCGGACAAGATGCCCGGCCTTTTTTCATTCAACGTTCATTAACCCAGGTCTTCCAGCATTTTCTGTGCTTTTGCCTTTTGCTCAGGGCCACCCTTTTCCAGTATCTCTTTCAATAGCTCTCGAGCACCTTCTTCATCACTCATATCAATGTAGGCCGTGACCAGGTCAAGCATGGTATCAATCTCAGCAGACTCCCCGGGCTCATTAGTAACTGTAGCAGCGTCTGGCGTACTCGTGCCTGCAACATCCAGATCAATATCCTCAACCGCTACTTTCTTGGTTTTATTTGCCGCTGGCTTCTTGGCCGCAGTTTTTTTGGCTGCTGCCTTTTTAGGTTCCACAGATTCAGATGCAATGTCTCCAGGTTCGCTAACGGATGCCACGGCCTTGGTCACCTGAGCGTCTTCATTCACCTCACCCAGATCAACGTCAAAACCAAAGTCCAGATCCTGCAGATCCTTGGTTGCCGATTCATCGAATGCTGCAGCTAAAGCCTCACTGTGGTCATCGGGTGCAGTTGCAGGCGTTTCCTCGCCGGCATCCTCCGGCAGCAAATCAGCAAGGTCATCCAGCCCCAATACATCTTCTTCTGCAGTTTCTGCAACTTCAGGCGTTTCTTTTACCTGAGCAGCGGCATCGCCAAACACATCATCCAGTTCAAATTGATTTTCTGCATCTACATTGCCACCTTCCATGGCGGCAGCGACCATTTCATCCTCCGCCGCTTCTTCAGTAGTCGCGCTGACAGCTTCGTCTGCCTTCGCTTGTTCCGGCTGGTCTGAAAGCATCTCGGCTAATGCTTCGTCAGAATCGAATACATCATCCAAGTCGAAGGCTTCACCTGAAATATCAATGTCAGGCGCTACTTCCGGCGGCGTCTTTTCTACCGGCGCAGGGGTAGCTGGCTCTGCTACTACTTCGGGGGTTTCGATCGTCTCTGTCTGCGGCTCAAACTCTTCCGGCATGAGCGTTTCAACATCCATCAAACTCAATACTTCATCATCCGGCTCAGAGCCTTGCTCGGCAATAACTTCCGGCATCACTTTTGCTGGCACATCATCTTCCGGTAACGGAAGCCCTGCGTCCGCCCAGCTTGGCTCTGCCTCTGCTTCTTGGGCAGCACTTTCTTCCGGCAAAGGCAGCCCTGCATCTGCCCAGCTAGGCTCAGGTTCCTCCGGCAGCGGCAATCCTGCATCTGCCCAACTCGGCTCAGCCTCTTCTTCTGTTGCTGGGCTAGCAGCTTCTTCCGGTAACGGCAGCCCTGCGTCTGCCCAGCTCGGTTCAGCTCCTTGACCAGTTGCTTCTTGCATGGCTTCAACCATGTCCCGCTCTTGCTTGGGCGCAGTTTCCGAGGAATCAGCGGCTTGCATGGCCTGCTGCATTTCTTGCACAAGGTCAATAGCAGAAACTTCTTCAGCAACTACTTGCGGACTTACTGCCTCTTCCTGGGCGACCGGGACGATTTCCGAATGGGTTGATTGCGAGTCTGCGAGCGCCACACTCTCGTTAACGGCGGAGGTGGGCGCGTCATCTTTTTTTGCTTTGTTTTCCTTTTTTCGGTGTAACAACAGCCAAAGTGCAAAGAGAACTGCCAGCACTCCAGCCGCCTTGGGCACCATTTTCGGATCCTTGAGCAATTGATCCATTGAAGTCTGCGGCCCGCTACCTGCTTTCGCGGCGGCATTTCCGCCAGCACCAGCTTTATCTGCAGCAGCAGCCTGGTCACGCAAGGCAAGCAGATGTTGTGCGTCTTTCAATTGCTTTTCCAGCAAAGCGATACGCTCGTTGGATTCAGCGAGAGCTTTCTGGTTGGCAATAATCTGTTCCTGCATAGCAGCTTTGGACTGCTTACCGCTACTGACTGCTCCAGGAGTGCCGGAAGACAGCTTTACCACATCCCGTGGGCCATTCGCCTCTGATTGATCACGTACCGAGGCGATCTTGCCGCTCACCTTGGAGGAAGGCTGATTGTCGTTCTTGGCAGGAGCTGATTTAGCCACCATGCCGGAAACCTTGTTACGGTAGGCATTCCAGTTCTTGACATGCGCCTGCACTTCCTTTTCGGCACTGGCCCGATCGATGGCGCTTAATTCTTCCGCAGTAGGTGCACGCATGATTTGCCCCTTTTTCAGGCGGTTCATGTCGTTATTGGTAAATGCTTGCGGATTGGCACGATATAGCCCGATCATCATTTGTTCCAGGCTGACATCCGGTTGCGCCATTTGTGTCGCAATATTGCGCAGCGAATCGCCTTTGGCAACGGCATACTCCGATTTGTTCGGCTGACCGACAATCGGAGCATCCGCCGGAATTTCTTCCATGGGAATCTCGGCTGTCAGGTCGTCACTGAGCTTGGCATCTTCGGTAGGCGCAATGTTTTCCATCGCGGGCTCACCGCCATCTACAGGCGGCAATTCGTCTGTGGATTCAACCGGCTGTTGAGCATATTCTTCACCGCCGGGCGTAAATCCATCGTCACCCGGTGTAAATTCATCCGCTGTGGAAGCCGGATCATCATCCTTGACCATGTAGCCCATTTCGCCTTCCATCGGCACATAAGCTGTCAGATCTTCCTGCTCTTGCTGGTCTTCGCTTGCGACTTGCTCATCCGGTGTCGGCAGTTCTTCTTCATCTGCCATCGGCACTTCTGCAGTCAGATCCTCATCTATCGCGGATTCATCAGCGACATCATCCGGCAAGGCCTCGCCTGTCACCTCAGGAGCAGCTTGTTCAGCGGGCACCGCAGGTACATTTACTGCTGCCGGAGCAGATTCAGACGGAGCGGGGGTCAGTACCAGCGTGTATAAACGGGTCAGGTTGCCTGTGCCCCAATCCACCTGCACCAGCACGTCTGTCGCGGGCTGGGAAATAGGAGCGGTAGAAGTCAAGCGCAGCACAGACTGTCCATCGGCAAGCGTAGCGACACTGATCGCAATATCAGAAAGCGCGTCGGCACGGGTCACCCCTTGCTCGGCATAAGCCTCTTTGGAAGCGATACTGGCTTTAATGGCGGCAAGCTCTTCCGGATTGGCGGGAAGCAAGGCGATTTCTGCGGTGAGCGGCTGACCGAGATTTGAGAGTACGTTGATTTTGCCTAAAGAGGCGGCTTCGGCATGGGTGCCAACAAAGACGCCAGCAAAAACCAAGACCCATGAGAAGCTTATAGTCAGAAGGAAATGTTTAAAATTTGAATTTCGCACAGTATTCACCATAAGCCTCACCCTGATTAACGATTTTATTATGTATTGGTAGCATCCGTAATAGGGGTACTCTACCACTGACTGCAAGGCCACGCTAGCCGCATATCCCTATGCTGCACTTTCACTCATATACTCAGCCTTGCAACTCTTTGCATGCCTCGCCGCGCACATTTAAGTTTACCCGCGTTTACATGGCATATCCTGCATCGAGGTAACAATCGCGCTGACTGTTTTTTGCAGACGAGGATTGCCTGCTGCTATCCGGAAAAACCACCTGATCTTTGCATAAAGCTATACATAGGCATAGCGACAAACGGCAGCTTGAGTATTGGGGGATATGGCTTTTCAACAGGAGATAACCTCTCAGCTAAACGCAGGACGACTCCCCGCAAGGCCTGCAGACCCGCAAAATCGGGGCTATTTGAAGCTTATATAGGCTAATTCCTGCAAATGTGTATGATATAGGTGTTACAAAGCGAGAAAAAATGTATCATTGCTGCTGCAATTGATATCGTCAATCTGTTACTTGGGCATCCTAGATGCTCATTTTAAACAATACCTGGAGGACAAATCGTGGCACTAACTCAAATGGCATTAGATTCACTGGATTTCGACGGCACCATCGCATTGGCTACCAAAGTAGCTCCTTACGTTGACATCCTCGAAATCGGCACCCCTTGCATCAAGCATAACGGCATCAAGTTACTCGAAGCACTGAAGGCAAAGTTCCCAAAGAACAAGATCCTGGTCGACCTGAAGACCATGGACGCTGGTTTCT
>CAILHX010000005.1 GCA_903834185.1 uncultured Methylophilaceae bacterium | reverse complement strand
GTCCAGTTTTCCCTGGACGACTTCGGCACCGGCTATTCTTCTTTGCAATATCTTAAACGGCTACCGCTTGATCAGCTCAAGATTGACCAGTCATTCGTTCGCGATCTGACTTCAGACCGCAGCGATATGGCGATTGTGCGCACCATCATTGCAATGGCACAAAGCCTGAACCTCGATGTGATTGCCGAAGGGGTGGAAACGGGAGAGCAACAGCAAGCGCTTTTTGAGATGGGATGCACGCACTATCAGGGGTATCGGTTTGGAAAACCCATGCCGATAGAGCAGTTCGAGGCACTGTTGAGGAAACAGGGCTAAATTACGCGATGAGGTGAATATCACAATTTTCTTCGTTTCGGGAAAGAATTAGGTAACATTGAGCCTGTGCCGTGCGTAGCGGGTTGCGCTTGCAGACAAGCAAGGGATAGTTCATGTTGGAAATGCTGGGTTCTGCCCAGTTTTGGGTTGATGTATTCAAGATCATCGTCATTGATGTATTGCTCAGCGGCGATAACGCGGTGGTGATTGCGCTTGCCTGCCGCAACCTGCCGCCGCAGCAGCACAAAAAGGGCATCATGCTCGGCGTGGCGGGTGCGATAGGGCTGCGTATAGTGCTGACCTTTTTTACGGTCAGCCTGCTGATGCTGCCTTTCCTCAAGGTGGTCGGTGCGCTCCTGTTGTTGTGGATAGGCGTCAAGCTGCTCCTGCAGGAAGAAGAACATGATGCAAATAACATCAGGGCCGACACGCAGTTATGGAGCGCGGTGAGGACGATCATAATCGCGGATTTCATGATGAGCCTGGATAACGTGCTGGGCGTGGTGGCGGCGGCGCACGGCAATGTCATGCTGCTGGTGTTCGGCCTGCTGGTGAGCATTCCGTTGATCGCCTGGAGCAGCCGGCTGGTGCTGAAACTGATCTGCCGTTTTCCCCCGGTTATTTATGCGGGCGGCGGGTTGCTCGGCTATGTGGCCGGGGAAATGCTGGAAAGCGATGCGGGCGTGGCATCGGTATTGGAGAGAATGCCTAACTTTGTTTATTGGTTGCTGCCCGCTTTCTGCGCCGTGCTGGTGGTGGTGCTGGGCAAGTGGCTTGCGGCGCGCAGGGTTGCGTTAGGGAATGCGGTCAATCTGGTGGAAGAGCAGGTACCAGTTTCTTCAAACGGAAAACAATAAGGGGAAGAACATGAGTCAGTCGGACATCGCTGCATTGAATAAAAGTTTTGGCATTGCGGGGCAACTCGAATTTATCCGCGATGCAGGCGGACTGGTGATTGCGCGTATCGCCAATATCCACGCACAATCCGCCATCGCGCTGCAGGGTGCGCACATCATGACCTTTCAGCCTGACGGCGAACAGCCGGTGATATGGTTGAGTCCGGCGGCCAAACTGGTGCAAGGCAAGTCCATACGCGGCGGTGTGCCGATCTGCTGGCCATGGTTCGGTCCACATGCCGGCGAACCCGCTTTCCCCTCGCATGGTTTTGCGCGCACGGCACAGTGGCAAGTGACATCGGGCAAAGCACTTC
>CAILHX010000004.1 GCA_903834185.1 uncultured Methylophilaceae bacterium | reverse complement strand
GCTCCTCCGCAGGCTTCCATGCCAATCACGCAACCCGGTTCGACATTCTCAAGCAGAACCTTGATCCACTCGTCACGTTTCAGTTTGCGTCGCCAAACTGGTTTCTCATTGCGGTCCACACCATGCACCTGAATCACATTTTTTGCCAAATCTACCCCAACTCGGATAATCTTCATCTTGGACTCCTCTCACGTTTAACTGGTTGTGTCACAACTCCAGTTTGGCACACTGATGCCGATTAGTGAGGTGGAGTCCATACCATTGCTATCGGCGTTCGCAGACAGTCACTACAATAAAAAAAGCCCGCAATCGCGGGCTTTTTCGTAGAAACCAAATTTATTTCAGTTTGGTTTCTTTGTAAGCTACATGCTTACGAACTACCGGGTCGAATTTGGATATTTCCATCTTCTCCGGCATGGTACGTTTGTTCTTGGATGTGGTGTAGAAGTGTCCGGTACCGGCACTGGATTCCAACTTGATTTTTTCGCGTCCGCCTTTAGCCATGATATGTCTCCTTAAATCTCGCCACGTGCACGCAGATCGACCAGCACGCTGTCTATGCCGTTCTTGTCTATGGTGCGCAGTGCAGCGGCAGTGATGCGCAGGCTGATCCAGCGGTTTTCGCTTTCAACCCAGAATCTGCGATTTTGCAGATTAGGCAAAAAACGGCGTTTTGTTTTGTTGTTAGCGTGGGAAACGTTGTTACCCACCATCGGCTTCTTGCCGGTTACCTGACATTTACGTGCCATTGCATATTCCCCAGACGTGCTCAAATTGCGAAAAGGCGACTTTATACCATGAAAGCACCTTCCACTTCAAGTTTGATTTGCTTTTTCGTGCAGTAAAGCATTTAAAAATTCAAAGTTTTAAGTGCGGCAAGGCGCGAAAGAATTTTTGCCGCGCAGCATATGCGTTACATAAGGGAGGAACAAAGATTCGGCAAAAATTGTTTCGTAACGCAGTATCACGAGAAAGTTTGAGTTTTTAATGCTTTCCGGTGCTGCCGAAGCCTCCTTTGCCACGGTCAGAAGCTATGAAATCATCCACGATGTCAAAGCTGGCCTGCATCACAGGCACGATCACCAATTGTGCGATGCGTTCCATCGGGTTCATGGTAAATGCAACATTGCCGCGATTCCAGCAGGACACCATCAATTGTCCTTGATAGTCCGAGTCGATCAGACCCACCAGATTGCCCAATACCACACCGTGTTTGTGCCCTAATCCGGAACGCGGCAAAATCAGCGCGGCATAAGCCGGGTCTGCCAAGTAGATCGCCATGCCGGTGGGAATCAACTGCGTTTCGCCCGGTTGCAGGGTGATCGCGCTTTCTATGCAGGCGCGCAGATCGAGCCCGGCAGAGCCTGTGGTGGCGTAGGTGGGAAGTTGCTCACGTAAACGTTCGTCCATAATTTTTACTTGTACGGGTATGCTCATTTTGTAGTTTCAAGTTGTTTGGATAAGTGTTGTAGCAGCTGTCTCGCCAACTCCAGCTTGGAAGCGCGCAGTAGCGGGTGCGCGCCCGCGTCATCCAGCAATGTCAGCTCGTTATCGTCGCCACCAAAGCCGTCCTGGATCAAATTGGCGGCAAGCAGTGGCAGTTTCTTGTTGCGGCGTTTCTGCTCGGCGTTTTGCAGCAGGTTTTCGCTCTCGGCAGCAAAGCCCACGCAGAACGGCGGATTTGGGAGTGCCGCCACGGTGGCAAGGATATCAAAGGTAGGCGTTAATTGCAGTGTCAGGTTTGCGTCGTTCTTTTTGATTTTTTGCGGATTAGGTGCAGGTATTGTGTAGTCCGCGACTGCGGCTACGGCGATGAATACATCCTGCCCCGCAACAAGGCTCATTACCGCATCCAGCATCTGCCGGGCGCTGGTAACGCTGATTTTGGTACAGTGCATGGCATCAAAGCAGGTAGCACCGCTTATGATGGTGACCTCTGCGCCCATTTCCTGCGCCGCCTGTGCCACGGCAAAACCCATCTTGCCGGAGCTTAGATTGGTGATGCCGCGAACCGCATCTATTGCTTCATAGGTAGCGCCGGCAGTGATCAGTATCTTTTTGCCGGCCAGAATCTTGGGCTGGCGGCTGGCGATGATGTCCTGCAGTAGCATCGCCGGTTCCAGCATGCGCCCCATCCCCGTCTCGCCGCATGCCTGATCGCCGCTATCCGGGCCAAGCACGGTAATGCCGTCGAGTCTTAGTTGTGCGATATTGCGTTGTGTCGCCGGGTTTTGCCACATTTCCACATTCATCGCCGGTGCTACCAGTAACGGGCATTCCCCGCGTGCCAGGCAAATGGTGGAGAGCAGATCATCGGCCGCACCGTGTACCAGCTTGGCAATGAAGTTGGCGCTGGCCGGAGCTATTAGAATTGCATCCGCAGCGCGTGCCAGATTAATGTGTGCCATGCCGTTGCCGTTGTCCTGATTCCACAAGTCAGTCAGTACCGGTTTGCCGGAAAGTGCCTGCATGGTGGTGGGCGTGATGAACTGACAGGCCGCTTGCGTCATCACCACTTGTACCTGCAAACCCTGCTTCATCAGCAGACGTACCAGTTCCGCAGCCTTGTAAGCAGCGATACCGCCGGTGATGCCGAGCAGGATGTTTTTAATTGGAGTTGGTGACGAAGCCGCAGACATAAAGCGCTATTTCATTGGATAATAAGGCATTCTAACCCAAAGGTTATCTGATGGCGATTACCGACTGGCCTGCTGACGAACGACCCAGAGAGAAACTGCTGGCGCAGGGCGCTAGTGCGCTATCCGATGCCGAGTTGCTGGCGATCTTCCTGCGCATGGGTGTGGCGGGGATGAGCGCTGTTGACCTGGCGCGCGAGTTACTGCGCCGTTTCGGCAGCCTGACTGCGATCTTCGCCGCCAGTCATGATGAGCTGACGCAAGTACATGGCATGGGCAGCAGCAAGTTCGTGCAGTTGCAGGCCATTTTCGAAATGTCGCAGCGCGCATTGCGCGAGGAGATGCAACAACGTGATGTGCTGGCGTCACCCGCAGCGGTACGGGATTATCTGCGCATCAAATTGGGTGCGCTAAAGCGCGAAGTGTTCATGGTGCTGTTGTTGGACGCGCAGAACCGTGTGATCGCGAGCGAAGAGCTATTCGCCGGAACGCTCAAACAGACCAGTGTTTACCCGCGCGAAGTGGTCAAACGCGCGTTACATCACAACGCCGCTTCAGTGATATTTGCCCATAACCACCCATCGGGAGTGGCAGAGCCAAGCCGCGCCGACGAGACGCTGACCAAAGCATTGAAGGACGCGCTGGCACTGGTAGACGTCAACGTGCTGGATCACTTTGTGGTGGCAGGCAATGGGGTGCTGTCGTTTTCGGAACGCGGTCTGATCTAAGCGGTTCTTGCTCGTATATCACTGAGCAGCATGCAGTTTGGCTGACAGTGTTTTAAGCTGCTTGCGCAAGTCCACATAATCCGGACACATTGTTTCTACTATCGCCCAGAATTTCGGCGAGTGGTTCATTTCTTTCAAATGTGCCAGTTCGTGGGCCACCACGTAATGAATGATAGGAGGTGGTGCCTGGATCAGCCGCCAGTTAAGGCGTATATTGCCCCTGGAACTGCAGCTGCCCCAGCGTGTGGCGGCGTTGGATAGCGAAACAGGCGGTGTTTTGACCCCCAGCTTTGCAGCCAGGATAGCAATGCGCCGGGTAAAGTCTTCCAGCGCCATCTGGCGGTACCAGGCGAGTACCTTGCGTCGTATGGCCGTGGAATCATCGGGATCAGGAGTTGCTACACTAAGCACCTCCCCATTCAGCACCACCGGGCTACGCAAGCCGCCAGGGTGTGCATCCAGCGTCAATTCCCGCCCCAGGTAGAGCAGTTGAGCGCTGTCTTCCCACTCTATTTCAGGTGTTGTGACGCTGAGGTGCTCCAGTTTTTTTTCTATCCAATCCGCGTGACGCAGCAACATATCCGGTAGGTCACGACGTGACATGCGGCTGGGGATGCTGACGGTCAGGCCGTTGCGGTCGATACGCATGCCTACGGTGCGGCGTCGCGGGCTGGCTTTGAGGATATAGGGGATTTCCCGGCCACCAATTTGAATGCTATGGGTGGTTTGATTGTTACTACGCATATTGCTCCAAGCGCAGTAATTCGCCCTCTATCCATTCCTCCACCTGACGATTCAATTCATCGGCTTTAAGCTCAGTGGTATTGATGGGCTCGCCTATGCTGACGGTGATGATGCCGGGGCGCTTGAGAAATGAGTTTTTTCCCCAGAATTTTCCTGCATTATGGGCAATAGGCAATGCCAGAGCATTAGTATGCGTAGCCAGCAATGCGCCGCCGATGTGGTACTTGCCGCGCTTGCCGGGGGCGATGCGCGTGCCTTCGGGAAATACCACTACAAAAAAACCTTTATTCAGCCTGTCCTGGCCTTGTTCCACCAATTGTTTCAGCGCATCACGTCCGGCAGCACGGTCAATGGCGATGGGGCTGGACATGGCGAGGCCCCAGCCGAAAAAAGGTACAAACAGCAATTCCCGTTTCATTACCCACACTTGCGGTGGCAATATCTTTTGCAGCGCCAGCGTTTCCCAGGCCGACTGGTGTTTGCATAAAACCACGCAGGGTTGTTGCGGGATATTGTTTGCTCCTATTACGCGGTAACGGATACCGCAAGTCAGGCGCAGCCACCACAACATGGTGCGCGCCCAGATGGTAATCACGGGATAGCGGCGTTGTGGAGGGAGCGGATAGGTGAGCAGTATCAGTACGCAGAACAGGGGAGTAAACAACCACTGGAATACTGCAAACAGCAGAGAACGCAGCCAAATGATCATGCGTGTTGTTGAATGATGTGTTTGGTGGCTTGCGCCAGGTTGTCGAAAATCAATGTGCCTTCTGGCAAACCACCTGCCGTCCGTGTTGCCTTGCCTTTGCCGGTAAGCACTAACATCGGCTGTACGCCCAGCGCCATGCCAGCCTGCAGATCGCGCAAGGAATCCCCCACGCTGTTTACACCTTTCAGATCGATGCCGAAGCGGCGGCCGATCTCCAGCAGCATGCCGGGCTTGGGTTTGCGGCATTCGCAATGGTTTTCGGCGCTATGCGGGCAGTAAAACAGCGCATCTATGCGCGCACCGTTCTGCGCCAATGCGCGGCTCATCTTGTCGTGTATGGCATTCAGTGTGGCCATGTCAAACAAACCACGGCTGATGCCGGACTGGTTGGTGGCGAGGGCGATGCGGAATCCGGCCTGATTCAATTCGGCGATCGCTTCCAGGCTGCCGGGGATGGGTTTCCACTCATCCGGATTTTTGATGAAGTGATCGGAGTCGTAATTGATGACACCATCGCGGTCGAGGATGACGAGTTTCATATCAATTTGCCAATTTGGATAGATCCGCCACACGGTTCATCGCCTGATGCAAGGTTGCCAGCAAGCCCAAGCGGTTATTGCGCAGAGCAGGCGCTTCGGCATTGACCATCACGCTATCGAAAAAGGCATCTACCGGCTGTTTCAAGACCGCCAGCATCTTTAATGAAGTTGTGTAGTCATTCTGTTCAAATGCGGCATCCGCTTTTGGTTTTGCAGAAGTCAGCGCTTGATATAAAGCCGCTTCTGCGGGTTCTGCCAGCAAGGTCATGTCCACATTGGCGGCGACTTTCCCTTCTGCCTTTTTCAGAATATTGCCCACGCGCTTGTTGGCTGCAGCCAGGCTCTCAGCTTCCGGCAGGGTGGAGAAGGCACGGACGGCGGCCAGGCGATCGGGAATATCGCAGAGTCTTTGCGGATGAAGTGACATCA
The DNA here is from genome assembly GCA_903834185.1 of uncultured Methylophilaceae bacterium. Taxonomy (GTDB): domain Bacteria; phylum Pseudomonadota; class Gammaproteobacteria; order Burkholderiales; family Methylophilaceae; genus CAILHX01. The sequence goes on along the minus strand of CAILHX010000004.1, from coordinate 25,349 downwards.
CAGCATCCACCTCCTGCGCAGAGTAGCCCTGTTCTCTTAAGATGCCGCTCAAGCGTTCATAAACGAATTCCAGCAGGCCGTCTGGCTGGTGATTGGGTTCCGGCAGGGCCATCAGTTGGGTTGATTGTGCGATCAGTTCATCCAGGTTGAACGGCAGTTCCTGCTCAATCAACATGCGTATCACCCCCAAAGCATGGCGACGCAAGGCAAACGGGTCTTTATCTCCGGTAGGGATCTGCCCGATACAGAACAGACCGATCAGGGTCTCCAGCTTGTCGGCAAGTGCTACGCTGGTGCCTACCATGTTGCGGGGCAGCTCATCACCGGCAAAGCGCGGTTTGTAATGATCTTCAATGGCTTCTGCCACATCCTGCGGCTCGCCGGCATACAGCGCGTAGTAGCGCCCCATGATGCCTTGCAGTTCAGGGAATTCGCCTACCATGTCGGTGACCAGGTCGGCTTTCGCCAGATGGGCGGCTTTGTCCGTCAGTTTGGCTAACGCTTCGCCGCCCAGGGTCTTGCCGATATAGCGCGCTATTCTGCGTACCCGCTCGCTGCGCTCGCCTTGAGACCCCAGCTTGTTGTGATAAACCACTTTATTCAGCGCTTCCACGCGCGATTCCAGCGTTTTTTTCCGGTCCTGATCGAAAAAGAATTTGGCATCTGCCAGGCGCGGACGCACCACACGCTCATTACCGCCGATCACCGCGCTGGGGTCAGCCGGGTTGATGTTGGAAACGATCAGGAATTTGTTGGACAATGTACCTTCAACATCCAGCAAAGGGAAATACTTCTGGTTAGCCTTCATGGTCAGGATCAGGCATTCCTGAGGGACCTCCAGAAATTCCGCTTCGAATTGGCCGATCAAAACATTGGGGCGTTCCACCAGCGCCGTCACTTCATCCAGCAAAGCTTCGTCGCTGATCGGCTGTAAGTCTTTCCCCGCTTTGGCTGCAGCAGCGGCAAGCTGGCGTGCGATTTCAGCGCGGCGCTGCGTAAAACTGGGGATCACCGCACCTTCGGTTTGCAGTTGCTCGGCGTAGCTGTCTGCATCTTGTAACCTGATGGGGTCGACCGCAGCTTCAAAGCGATGGCCTTGCGTGGTATGTCCGGCAGTCAATCCTAGCGTGGAAACGGGCACCACATGCGTTCCATGCAATGCCACCAGCCCATGCGCCGGGCGTACGAAATTGACGCTACTCCAGCCATCTGCCAGTTGATAAGTCATCACTTTGGGAATGGGTAGCTTGGCCAGGGTATCTTCCAGTGCTTTCTGCAAACCATGTTGTAGTGTGGCGCCGGTCACCATGCTGTCAAAGAACAGCACTTCCGCTTTGCCATCTGATTCGCGCTTGAGCTTGGGCACCACTCCGGCATCCGCGCCTAGCCCTGCCAAACGCTTCAATAGTGCGGGGGTCGGCTGACCATTCGCGTCCAGTCCCACGCTGACAGGCATCAGTTTTTGCGAGACGGATTTATCTGCTGCCTGTGACAATATCCGTGTGAGGTGAGCCGCCAAACGGCGCGGGGTGGCATAGGCGGTAACTACAGTGTCTGCACTCGTCAATCCTTGTGCCTGCAGAGGTTCCAGCAACCCTGTGGCAAATGCCTCCCCCAGTTTTTTCAACGCTTTGGGTGGCAGTTCCTCTACGAATAATTCGACCAGCAGGTTTTCAGTACTCATGCGGATGCTACTTTCTTTTCAGTCTGAGCCAGAACTTCATCTGCCCAGGCTTTTGGTGCCATGGGGAAGCCGAGTCTGGCACGGCTTTCCAGATAGCTTTGGGCGACTGCCCTTGCCAGATTGCGGATGCGGCCTATGTATCCGGCGCGTTCGGTGACAGAGATGGCGCCTCTGGCATCCAGCAGGTTAAAGGTGTGGGCTGCCTTGAGTATCTGTTCGTAGGCGGGTAACGCCAGTTGTTGCTGCATCAGATGCTGCGCCTCTTTCTCATAACTGCCGAATGCGCCCAGCAGGAATTCCACATCGCTATGTTCAAAGTTATAAGCCGATTGCTCTTTCTCGTTTTGCAGGTACACGTCGCCATAACTCAAGCCATCGGTCCAGGTGAGGTCGAATACGTTTTCCACGCCTTGCAAATACATCGCCAGACGTTCCAGACCATAGGTGATCTCGCCGGTGATGGGTTTGCAATTAATCCCGCCTACTTGCTGGAAATATGTGAACTGCGTGACTTCCATGCCGTTAAGCCATACTTCCCAACCCAAGCCCCAAGCCCCAAGCGTCGGGTTTTCCCAATCGTCTTCCACGAAACGGATGTCGTTTTGTTTGAGATCGAAGCCCAGTGCTTGCAACGAACCGAGATAAAGCTCCAGTATGTTGGCTGGCGCCGGTTTCAGTACCACCTGGTACTGATAATAATGTTGAAGCCGGTTAGGGTTCTCGCCATATCTTCCATCTTTTGGGCGACGGCTGGGCTGCACATATGCGGCTTTCCATGGTTCCGGACCGATGGCGCGCAAAAAGGTGGCCGTGTGCGAAGTACCGGCACCTACTTCCATGTCGTAAGGTTGCAGTAGCGCGCAGCCTTGCTTGTCCCAGTATTGCTGGAGCGTGAGGATGATCTGTTGGAAGGTGAGCATTGCGGGATTCGGATAGCCTTGAAAGATACCGATTCTACCGCAAAACTTCACCTTCAAGCCACTGTTCAAGCCGTCTTTCAATCCACAATGGGCATGAAGAGTGCAGTTGATTCAAGCGCTTGTTATGCGTCGACAATAAGCGCCCACACCAGATGACAGATAATCTCGGAAGCGACTACAGTGTGGCCGTTGAAAGCAGATGAGATTTTATGGCGCAGTTCTTTGACTACGCCGGGTTGGCCGGTCAGGTCGAAGATCACGTCCACATCCTTGCCCATGGCGATTAGCTCATCCATGGTGGCGATCTTGACGCCCGCCGCCGCAGCCTGAGCTTTGCCTGGAGTTTCCATGATCTCTACGGCACATGCCAGATGTACACTACTTTGCTTGCTGAGAATGGCGTTGAGGAAAGTGGTTCCGCTTTTTCCCAAGCCGACAATGGCGATATTCTGTTTGCTCATGTTGCCTCCTCAATAATTGATATTGTTTTAACAGCATTGCACAGACAGTATATTGAAATATGAGAGAAGATTCGACTAATTGAAAAGTTTAATCTTGAGTTCTTTTTCTACTCCATAAAATGCCAAGTGACAGCAGAATAAAGCAGATGACCGGCCAGTTTCCCCAACCAATGTAGGGTGTTGTTCCTGTGTATCCCTGCACTTGGGCGGTGAGGGCGGAAGTAGTGAAATGGGGCAGTGCTGCCAGTACCCGTCCGTCGCGGTTGATCACTACCGTGGCACCGGTATTGGTGGAGCGTATCACCATGCGCGCAGTTTCCATGGCGCGCGCCTGTGACATCTGCATGTGCTGGTCTGCAGCCAGCGAATTGCCATACCAGGCATCGTTGCTGGCATTCACCAGCAAGGTTGCCTGTGGCAATTGGCGGATGACCTCTTCGCCGAAAACGTCTTCATAGCAGATGTTGATGGCGATTTGTTGCCCTGCCAGGTTCAGGGGTTTTTGCTGTGTGTCGCCGCGAGACAAATCAGTAAGAGGAATATTCAGCCAGTCGCGGTAGATCCATCCGAAGATGCTTTTGAGCGGGATGAACTCGCCAAACGGTACCAGATGCGACTTCCGATAAACCTGGGTCGCTGCGCTACCTATACTCAGCATGCTGTTGTAATAGTGGTCGTCATTTTCTTTTTCTACCACGCCCAGCAGAATATCGCCGTGCTGTTGCAGTGCGTGCTGCCTCAGTTGCTCAATATACTGCGCCGGTAATTGTTGTACCAGTACAGGTAATGCTGTTTCCGGCATGACGATGAGCCGTGCCTGGCTATCGAGCGCCATGGTTAAGTATTGATCCAGGGTTTGCCGGGTGGTTTCCGGTAGCCATTTCATATCCTGAGCGATGTTGCCCTGCAACAGGGCTACAGAAATGGGTTCATGATATGGCTCACTCCATTCCACATGTTTGAGCAAGCTACCGGCTACCCACAAAGTCAGCAAAAATAAAACAAGGCGTAAGCGCGCCTTGGACCAGAATACGATAGCACTGGACGCAGCCACAACAATTAGGGACACTCCATAGATGCCGAATACCGGTGCGAATCCTGCTAGCGGGCTATACGGAACTTGCGAGTAGCCCACTGCCAGCCAGGGGAACCCTGTAAATATCCAGCTGCGAACCCACTCGGAGAATACCCACAGTAATGGCGCTGTCGCCAGCAGATACCGGTTGCGCTTGCTCAGCCAACCGACCATGGCAGGGAATAAGGCCAGAAAAGCGTTCAGCGCAAAAGTAGCGAGCGTAGCCATCCACCAAGGCATGCCGCCAAAATCATGCAGGCTGATATAAATCCAGTAGATACCGGTATTGAAGAAACCCAGGCCAAAGGCCAATCCCAACCATGCTGCCTGCTTAGCCGTAGTGCATCGTTGCCACAGCAGAAACAGGCAGGCAATTGTCGCCACCGGGATAGGGTAAACGTAGAATGGGGCAAAGCCCAATACGGTCGCCGCACCTAGCAATGCGGCGAAAATAAGCTGACGGCGAGCGGAAAGTTCGTGCAAAACTAGACCCGGAGACAAAGATTCAGCATTATAGCGGCTGGTTTGTTAAAACTATGGGGTGCAACAATGCTAAAAGAGTTTAAAGAGTTTGCCATGCGCGGCAATGTCGTGGACATGGCTGTGGGTATCATCATCGGTGCTTCGTTCGGCACGATTGTGAAATCGCTGGTGGATGATGTGATCATGCCGCCCATAGGCTTGTTATTGGGCAATGTCGATTTTGGCAATATGTATGTGGTGTTGAAGCAGGCAGCGGCTGCTTCTGCACCTTATGCTTCCCTGGCGGAAGCCAAGAAAGCCGGTGCGGTGACTTTGAACTACGGATTATTCATCAATGCCGTGGTGAGTTTTGTGATTGTAGCGTTTGCCGTATTTCTGCTGGTGCGTACCATCAACCGTTTACGCAAGCAGCAGGAAACAGCGGCGGACCCGACTACCAAATCCTGCCCGCGCTGTTTTACCGATATTCACATTCAGGCTACACGTTGCCCGCACTGTACCTCGTCTCTAACTTAACTTGGCGCTGACTTAAAAACTGATGGCGCGCTGTTAGCAACTAGGCATGCACTGGCCCTGAGGAAGCGTGTTCTCTTCCGGGCCCATTTCGGGAGCAGACTCGCTATCTGTATCGGAGCCGCTTCTGCCATTGGAGAATATGATGGTCACTACGCGATCATCTACGAGATCCAATTCGGTAGTCTTGTAGTAATCCCCAGCGGTTGAAGTGTTCAGGTGATCGTAATCCCAGGCGTAGCCTACCAACTCGCCGGTACTATTATCCTTTACCTCTATAGCGGTTGTCGGCTGGCCCAATAATGCGACGATCTGATCCTTGGTCAGGTTTTGCACGGCTGCGACAAAATTGGTCTCGTCCAACGGCAAAGCACCGTCAGCAAAAGCAACAGCGGGTAAAAACAATACTAAAGCTGCGAGTATGGCTTTCATGGGAACGCTCCTTTTCAATAGGTTGTCACTTCTTGGAACTGAAGTCACAACTAAAGTTCCCGAAGTTACTATTCTGTAAGCAATTCCCGTTCCAATAGTAATGAATGTAAGCGCCTGCTATCGGCACGCAAAACCGTGAAGCGTAGGCCGGAGAAGCTGATTTGCTCGCCACGCTTAGGCATATGACCGAATTTACTCACCACCAGACCGCCTATGGTGTCGAACTCCTCATCGCTCAGATCAGTTTCTAGCGCCTCGTTGAAATCGCTGATTTCGGTGAGTGCTTTTATCCGGTAATGTCCGCTACTATCCTTGAAGATATTGTCTTCATCTTCATCGTAGTCGTATTCATCTTCGATGTCGCCTACGATCTGTTCCAGTACATCCTCGATGGTGACCATACCTGCAACGCCGCCGTATTCATCCACCACGATTGCAATATGGTTGCGGTTTCCGCGGAACTCCTGCAGCAGCACGTTAAGGCGTTTCGATTCCGGGATGAACACCACCGGTCGCAGCATGTCGCGCACGTTAAAATCATCTTCGGAGTAATAGCGCAACAGGTCTTTCGCCAGCAATATGCCGATCACGTCATCCTTGTTTTCGGCAATGACGGGAAAGCGCGAGTGAGCAGCTTTGATAACGAAAGGGATAAAAGTCTCTGGGGTGTCGGTGATATCAATCACGTCCATTTGCGAACGCGGGATCATGATATCGCGTACTTGCATCTCGGATACCTGCATCACCCCCTCTATCATGCTCAGGGCGTCGGCATCCAACAGATTTTTTTCGTAGGCGGAATGCAGCAGTTCTACCAACTGCTCGCGATCTTCTGGTTCGCGGAAAAGTAGGCTGGAAAGACGCTCCAGCCAACTCGGTTTTGAATCGTCAGCCATGTGCGATGGCGTTCTCCGTAATGAGATAAGGAGCAGGATAACCTAAATTTGTGACGATTTGTGTTTCAAGCTGTTCCATCGCCTCGGCATCTGCATCATTTTCGTGGTCATGGCCTTGCAGATGCAATACCCCATGCACCGTCAGATGCGCGTAATGCGCCTCCAGTTTTTTCCCTTGATCAGAGGCTTCCTGCGCGATGACGGGAGCGCACAACACGATGTCGCCCATGAGAGGTATCTCGTTCAGCGTAAAAGTCAGCACATTGGTGGCGTAATCCTTACTGCGGTAGTTGTTGTTCAAATTCCGGCCTTCTTCAGCATCGACGATGCGCAAGGCGATCTCTGCGTTTTGCGACAACGCTGCGAGCGCCCACTTACGGAATTGCTGGCGTGTAGGAAGGTTTTCGGCGGTGGAGGCGAATTGTACTGCAAGCGCGAGTTTGGGTTTCATTCTTGGTTTTATTCTTGGGAATTTTCGTAACGCTCATAAGCGTTGACGATTTTCTGCACCAATGGATGGCGTACCACATCAGCCGACAGAAAGTGGGTAAATGCCACACCGCGCACATCTTTTAAAACTTCCTGGGCGATGATCAGGCCGCTTTTTTGACCACGCGCCAGATCAATTTGCGTGACGTCGCCGGTAATCACCGCTTTGCTGCCAAAGCCCATGCGGGTAAGGAACATTTTCATCTGTTCCGGGGTGGTGTTTTGTGCTTCATCCAGAATGATGAAGCTCTGGTTCAAGGTTCTGCCACGCATATAAGCCAAAGGTGCGACCTCGATGGCATTGCGTTCGAACATCTTGGCGACAGTGTCATAACCCATCAGGTCGTAAAGAGCATCGTAAAGCGGGCGCAGATAAGGGTCCACTTTTTGTGCGAGGTCGCCCGGCAGGAATCCCAACCGTTCACCCGCTTCTACTGCCGGACGCACCAAAATGATGCGTTTGACTCTGTCGCGGGTCAGCGCATCCACGGCACTGGCGACCGCCAGATAAGTCTTGCCGGTTCCGGCTGGGCCTATGCCGAACGTGATGTCGAATTCCTGTATCTGTTGCAGATATTCCACCTGGCGGGGGGTGCGGCCATGCAGGTCGCGACGGCGCGTCATCAATAGCGGCATGGCGCTACCGACGATATCCTCAGGGGTAAGCTTGCCTATTTCCACCAGCCCCAACTGAATCTCTTCCAGTTCTATGGGTTTTTTCGCGCGTTCGTAGAAGTCTTCGATCAACTGCGCTGCCAGTTCAGTCTGATGTTTTTCACCGGAAATCTGGAAAATCGCACCGCGTCGTGCAATGCCGACATCCAGTGCATCCTCTATTTGTTTGAGATTCTCGTCCAGCGCGCCGCACAGATTGGCTAAACGCAGGTTGTCTTCGGGATTGAGTGTGAGTTCCATTAACGATGCATCAGGCAAGCATTTCGCCGCGCAAGCTGTAGGGCGTGGCTTCGGTGATACGCACATTGACGAACTGGTTGATGAGCTTGGCAGAAGCGGGGAAATTCACGATACGGTTATTGTCGGCACGGCCAGCCATTTCATTGGGGTCTTTTTTGGACACCCCTTCGATCAGCACTCTTTGTGTAGTGCCCACCATGCGCCGGCTGGTGGCATGGCCTTGCGAATCGAGTAGCGCAAGCAGCCTTTCCAGACGCGCCTGTTTGGCTGCTGCCGGGGTATCATCGGCAAGGTAGGATGCCGCGGTGCCGGGGCGTGGGCTGTAAACAAAGCTGTAGCTAAAATCAAAGCCGACGTCTTCCACCAGCTGCATGGTGGCATTGAAATCAGCATCGGATTCACCTGGAAAGCCGACGATGAAATCCGAAGAAATACATAAATCTGGCCTTGCAGCACGTAATTTGCGAATAGTCGCCTTGTATTGCAGCGCGGTGTAATTACGTTTCATGGCGGCAAGAACCCGATCCGAGCCCGCTTGTACCGGCAGGTGCAGATGCGATACCAATTTGGGTATCTTGGCGAAGGCATCAATCAATGCCGGACTCATCTCGTTAGGGTGCGAGGTCATGAAACGCAGACGCTCAATGCCCGGAATCTCGGCGATGTATTCCAATAACATGGCCAGATCCGCTGTGCCGCCATTGCTGAGTGCTGACTGGTATCCATTGACGTTCTGACCAAGCAAAGTGATCTCTTTTACGCCTTGTTCGGCCAGTTGCACCGCTTCTAATAAAATATCCTCAAACGGACGTGAGACCTCTTCGCCGCGCGTATAAGGCACCACACAGAAAGAACAATATTTGCTGCAACCCTCCATGATGGACAGGAAGGCTGCGGCACCATTTACGCGCGGTGGCGGCAGTTGGTCGAATTTTTCGATTTCGGGAAAGCTGACATCCACTTGCGGGCGGCCAGTATCGCGCTTATCTGCAATCAATTGCGGCAGGCGGTGCAACGTTTGCGGACCGAACACCACGTCCACCAGCGGCTCGCGCTTTACAATGGCTGCACCTTCCTGGCTTGCCACGCAACCGCCTACGCCTATGATGAGCTTGGGGTTGGCAATTTTCAGGTCACGGAATCGTCCCAGCTGATGAAACACTTTTTCCTGCGGGGTTTCACGCACAGAGCAGGTGTTGATGAGAATGACATCGGCTTCCTCAGGATTTTCCGTCTGCGTCATCCCGTCTGCGGCCTGCAGCATGTCTGCCATGCGTGACGAGTCGTACTCGTTCATCTGGCAGCCGAAAGTCTTGATGTAAAGTTTGCTGGAAGTAGTCATGAGCGCTGCATAAAGGAAACAGCAAGGATTATACAGCCCGCTGTCGCTGCTGACCAAGCGCGTAGTAATACGGCATGGAGTATGGCATGAGGTATAATCCCAGCCCACGCGCCCGTAGCTCAGCTGGATTAGAGTACTGCCCTCCGAAGGCAGGGGTCGGACGTTCGAATCGTCTCGGGCGCGCCAGTTACGCAATTGGTGATAGCCAATATGGAGCGCTTATCCTGGTGACAAGTTATTCACACGGGGTTAGTCACGCGTTCCTTCTTGAGCACAAATAGCATGTAAATGACGACGCCGACGTTAATGGTCAAGGTGCTCTCACTGATCCATGAAGCACTATGCAATAGCTCATAAAGTTCTACCGGAATGTAAATACCACCACTCGCTACTGCAAGCCATTCTGCCCATCTGCGTTTTTGCCACAGGCCATAAGCTTCGACCAACCGAAGTGCCGCATAGGAAAAAGCAATACTTGCCGTGAACCAAATCTTCCCGCTAGAAAGATTACTTGCCAGCTCCAGGAAGATTCGTGGATAGTGGCTGGCCGGGTTAATATGGAAATGCCCTACAACATCTTCTGCTATCCGCACTGCATCGCGATTAAGCAGAGACAGCAATCCAAATCCTGCAAACAAAACGAACAAGCCCTTGAATGCCTCGAAGCATGCAACGACACGTATCCCTTTATCTAGTTTGATGGACATGACGGCGTGTTAATAAAGGCGAATATCTGGTGTCATCTTGAATCTTTAATGTTGACGTAATAGCGCTGGCACAGCCGATCGAGGAAGTGTTAGAAAATCATAAAGCAAATTGAAAATGGTGCCGGTGAGAAGAATCGAACTCCCGACCTTCGCATTACGAATGCGCTGCTCTACCAACTGAGCTACACCGGCATGAGGGTGCGGATTATAAAGTGTTGCGCGTGCTGCGGCAATTTATGTATTTATCCATTATGGGTTTCTTTCGTCGATGCCGACCATGCCCATTAGCAGACGTACCATGCCGTAACCTATCCATGCCATTGCGCGACTTGGCAGACCTTTGCGTTTCCATGAGGCAGGCACAAGCTGGCGGGATCGGAATTGCAGGGCTGTTTCGAGATCATTTCTTAGCAGCAATGCAAAGACTGCATCTTTCACCACTACATTGGCCTCGTGCGCCAGCATCAAGCTGAAGGGATCAATGTTGGAGGAGCCTACCGTAGCCCATTGCGCATCGATCACCGCAACCTTGGAATGCATGTGACTTTTCTGATACTCATGAATCTCTATTCCATCTTGCAGAAAGCTAGCATAAAGTGCTTTTGAAGCCTGATTCAATAACCAGAACTCCACTTGAGCCTGTAGCAGAAGTACCACGCGTACACCGCGTTTGGAGGCGTTACTTAACGCATGGCGAAAGCGTACCCCGGGGAGAAAATAAGCGTTGGCAATAATAATCTCGCTTTTGGCATTTTTGATTGCTTCCAGATAAGCGGCTTCGATATCCTTGCGATGCAGTGCATTATCGCGAAACACAAAAGCGGCTTGAGCATGGCCTGCAACAGGAGCAGGGGGGGGTAATGCGCTCATTGGCGGGTGCAGATGCCAGCTCAGCCAGGTCATCCATCGCCAGAGGTGACGCACGCGATGGTGAATATGGGCAACCAGAGGGCCTTGCACCTTGACAGCGTAGTCGACTCTCGGCGGAACGAGTGATGGTGCATTCATATCATCAACAATGTTGATCCCGCCAACAAATGCAGTTGTCCCATCCATTACCGAAATTTTGCTATGCAGGCGGCGCAGGCGATGTCGTTTGAACGTCCAGGGCGAAATTTTTGGGCGATAGATCAGGACTTTTACCGCCGATTGACGCATATCATCAAGGAATTCTTTCGGTGTGTCCTTGCAGCCGAAGCCATCCAGAAGTACACATACATCTACCTTCCTTTGTGCAGCGCGTTTTAGCGCATTGGCGATACGGATCCCGGCCGAGTCAGCTTCAAAAATGTAGCATTGCAACTGAATTTCCGTTGAGGATGAATCTATCGCCTGTTCCAGAGCGGGGAAGTATTCGGTGCCATTGCGCAGCAGCGTTACCTGATTGCCGTTGGTAAGTTTCACGTTCTGGTCAGAATGGCAGAGAGAGCGGCGTGATCGGATATTTTTGCACCCGCTTTGCCATGATGGACTTGCGTCTGCTGAATGTTAAAACCTCGCGTGTAGATGCGATCAAGCCGGAACATGGGAAGTAATGCGGGAAAGCTTTTGGCCGGTCTACCCGAGGTGTGTTCGAAGACTTCTTTGAGATGTCCGTCATGCAGAATGCTGCCGGCTTTCGAGCGCCAATCGTTGAAATCTCCTGCGATAATCAACGGTGCATCATTCGGCACCAAATTTTCAATACGTTGACGTACCGCTAACAGTTGGCGTTTGCGCCATCGCGAAAACAGACCAAGATGCACGCACAGGCAATGTAGCGGTTGATCCCAGCCAGGTACGGCGACTTCGCAATGCAACATGCCGCGCTGTTCTGCGGGGTGGGCGGAGATATCTTCGTTGGTCCATTGTGTGATGGGGAACTTCGAAAGAATGGCATTACCGTGATGGCCATCCGGATAAACTGCATTCCTGCCATAAGCGAATTCCGGCCACACATTATCGGCGAGGAATTCATGTTGAATGGCATGGGTGGGCTGGTGGCGAATATGGTCACCGCGGACTTCCTGCAGGAACACGATGTCGGAATGCTCACGGCGTATCAGTTCACGCTGTTCATGCAGTACCGACTGCGAGTTAAATGAGCCTATCCCTTTGTGGATATTGAAAGTGGTGATGCGTAACGTTTGATGCGACATCCAGAAGTCAGGAGACTTGCAACATCCGGTCCAGTGCCAGCTTGGCCATCTCGGTCTCTTGTGGCGAGACCTGAATGCGATTGACGACATTGCCTTCTGCCAGGTTTTCCAGCGTCCAGGCCAGATGTTGCGGATCTATGCGCGCCATGGTGGAGCATTCGCAGACCATGGCAGCCATGAATTTGACTACTTTACCTTCAGGCGCCATGCGTGCCGCCAGACGGTTCACCAGATTCAGTTCGGTGCCGACCAGCCAGCGCGTGCCTGGTGCGGATGCGGCTACGGTTTTAAGGATGTATTCAGTAGAGCCGACATCGTCCGACAGATTGCAAACCTCAAAACAGCATTCAGGGTGGGCGATAACCTTGCCGTCCGGATATTCGTTACGGAAACGCAGAATGTCTTGCGGGCGGAACATCTGATGTACCGAGCAATGACCTTTCCATAGCAGTATCCTGGCATCGTCGATCTGCTCTTTGGTCAGCCCGCCCAAAGGTTGATCCGGATCCCATACCACCATCTTGTCCAGTGGGATGTTCATCTTGTGGCCGGTCCAGCGTCCCAGATGTTGATCAGGGAAGAACAGTATCTTTTCGCGCTGGGCAAATGCCCATTCGGCGATCTTGGTAGCGTTGCTGGAGGTGCAGACGATGCCGCCATGCTCGCCGCAAAATGCTTTGAGATCTGCGGCAGAGTTGATATAGGTGACAGGGGTAAAGGTGCTATCGAAATCAAAATGCTCGGAAAGCTCGCGGCGGCAACGCTCCACTTTGGATAGATTCGCCATATCAGCCATGGAACAGCCGGCAGCCATGTCGGGCAGAATCACGGTTTGATCGGGGCGGGTGAGAATATCCGCCACCTCGGCCATGAAATGCACACCCAGAAACACGATGAATTCGGCATCGGAAGCAGCAGCCGAACGTGATAATTTCAGCGAGTCGCCGGTGTAATCTGCATGGCGATATACACCTTCCTGCTGGTAATGGTGTCCCAGAATGACCAGCCGGTCACCCAATTTGGCTTTGGCTGCGAGGATGCGATCCTGCAGATCCGCTTCCTGGCGTGCCTGAAAATGCTCGAATTTGATCGCTGTTGCTTGCATGGTGAATCCTGTTTTATATTCGGTGCTATTTTACAACTTTAAACCACATATTTTACAGCACTAGATTATGCCTTAGGCCCAATGCTTTCAATGCCTCGACATTGGTCCAGGAGAACACACGCTTTGCCGCGTCGCGCCAATCCACCCATTCATAGCGTACATGTTCCTGTGGTGAAAGTTTGACCGGTAAAGTTTCAGGTAATTCCAGACCGAAGATATGCTCGGTGTTTTGCGTGATGCCTGGGGCGTAGCGGTAACGCCAGTGCGGGTAAATCTCGTAAACATGCGATAGCGACCAGTCGCTCAGCTTGTATTGTGTTGCATCCAGCCCGGTTTCCTCCTGCGTCTCGCGGACCGCTGCGTCGCGCAAGGATTCATCGCCTTCAATGCTACCCGTGACTGATTGCCAGAATCCGGCTTTATCGGCGCGTTCGATCAGCAATACCTTGAGGTCTTGGGTGTGGATCAGCACCAGCACCGAGATAGGGGTTTTATGGCTCATGGGTTACGGTGTATCGGACTTGCGTTTTGACGGTATCCGCTTATAGACTGCATTCATGGTACGGTTGTTCCGGGCAAATGGCAAAAGGAGAACATCTTGAACGACAAGGAATTGGTTGCAAATCACGCGGCGAAACAGGTGCAAAACGGAATGCTGGTTGGTCTTGGAACCGGTTCGACCGCCAATTACTTTATTGAGGCGCTCGCCAAGCGGCGTAAAGAAGCAGGTTTGCAGGTAACTGTCTCAGCGAGTTCCATGGTGAGTACGATCAAGGCGCAACAATTGGGTTTGCCGCTAGTCTCCATTGAGCATTTGAGCAAACTGGATATCTATGTGGACGGTGCAGACGAAGTAACGCCGGAACTGACCCTGCTTAAAGGTCGTGGTTACGATCTGGTGCGGGAGAAATTGATGGCGCGTGCGGCGGATCAGTTTCTGGTATTGGTGGATCAAAGCAAGATGGTGGCACACATAGGCGAGAAATTTCCGATACCGGTAGAAGTCATGCCTTTCGCCTGGAATCTGGTGAAGCGCAGTCTGGAGGAGCTGGGCGGGCGGGGTGACCTGCGCCCCAATGCCGCCAAAGACGGCTTGGCGATGACCTCGCACGGCAGTCTGGTACTGGATATGACGTTCGACAAGAATATCAGCAGCCAGGAGCTGGATGCCATGCTCAACAGTACGCCGGGGGTGGTAGAGCACGGAATATTTTCCCGGCTTACCAGTGTGCTGATGCTGGCAAAAAATGGTGATGTTGAGGAATACAGGCCTTAGGTTTTACAAAACATCATGGCTAGTTCGTTATCTGTGAATAAAATCCGAATCAGGTTTTCTCGCCGTCGATTTGCGTATAAAATGAGCAGCTTTTCCGCCACCAGAAGATATCCTTGAAGATCGGCCCCTACCAACTAAAGAATAATCTGATTGTCGCGCCCATGGCGGGGGTGACTGATCGGCCTTTCCGTCAGCTTTGCAAGAAGATGGGGGCGGGCATGGCTGTAAGCGAGATGGTGTCTTCGAATTCCTTGCTGTGGGGTTCGGAAAAAACTTTGCGTCGTGCCAATCATGAAGGTGAAGTGAACCCGATCTCGGTGCAGATCGCCGGTGCCGACCCAAGGATGATGGCGGAAGCGGCCAAATACAATGTGGATAACGGCGCGCAGATCATAGACATCAACATGGGTTGCCCGGCCAAGAAGGTGTGCAATGTGATGGCGGGTTCGGCATTGCTGAAAGACGAGCCGCTGGTGGCGCAGATACTGAAGGCTGTGGTGGCCGCAGTGGATGTACCGGTGACGCTGAAGATACGTACCGGTTGGGACAAACAGAACCGTAACGCGGTGACTGTAGCAAGGATGGCGGAGGATATCGGCGTACAGGCGCTGGCCATGCATGGCCGTACCCGCGCCTGTCTGTATACCGGCGATGCAGAGTACGACACCATCGCTGCGGTCAAGCAGGCAGTCAGCATTCCGATTATTGCCAATGGCGATATCACCACGCCGGAAAAGGCCAGATTCGTGCTGGAAAAAACAGGTGCAGATGCAATCATGATAGGACGCGCTGCACAAGGACGTCCTTGGATATTCCGCGAGATTTCTCATTATCTGCAAACCGGAACCCATCTGCCGCCGCCGGAAGTCACCGAGATCCATCGCGTGCTGCTGGAACATGTGGCTGACCTGTATCAGTTCTATGGCGAACATACCGGGGTGCGTATCGCGCGCAAGCATATTTCCTGGTACACCAAGGGTTTGGTGGGGTCGGCCAATTTCCGTCATCACATGAATCAGTTGCAGTCGGTGGAAGAGCAATTGGCGGCAGTGGGCGGGTTTTTTAACCAATTGTCGCAGCACAGCGACAGGCTGGTATATCTGCCTGAATCGCAATCTGTGGAGGCATTGGCGGCATGAAAAAAGAGAGTGAAGTGTCCGCATGCGTGCGTCAGTCCATGCAAGCCTATTTCAAGGATCTGGATGGTGAAGCGCCACAAGGTGTCTACGACATGGTGCTGCATTGCATAGAAAAGCCATTGCTGGAATGCGTGATGGACTATGCCAAAGGCAACCAGAGCAAGGCGGCGGAGATACTGGGACTGAATCGCAATACATTGCGCAAGAAACTACAGCAGCACGACATCAAATAAGCTCGCTTGCTTTGACTTTATTCTAGCGCCTGGTCGTAATAGGTGTAATGTCTGCGGCGCTACGCCTTGCCAAAGCAGCGCTCGTTATTATTTATTTTGGTAGCTATTTTTATTAGGGCTTTTGGAACTTATGTCCATCATCAAACGAGCGTTGATCAGCGTTTCCGACAAGCAGGGTATCCTAGAATTCACGCAGCAACTGGTTGCTTTTGGCGTAGAGATACTGTCGACGGGAGGCACGGCCAAATTACTGCGCGACCATCATGTACCTGTGATTGAGGTGGGAGATTACACCGGGTTTCCTGAAATGCTGGATGGGCGGGTCAAGACACTGCACCCAAAAGTGCATGGCGGATTGCTGGGTCGGCGCGACTTGCAGGAACATGTCGCAGCGATGGAAGCTGCCGGGATTCCCAATATCGATATGTTGGTGGTGAACCTGTACCCGTTTGAGGCCACAGTCGCCAAAGCCGGTTGCACTCTGGAAGAGGCAATCGAGAACATTGATATCGGCGGTCCGGCCATGGTGCGCTCCGCGGCCAAAAACTGGAAAGACGTAGCAGTGCTGACAGATGCCGCGCAGTATGCAGATGTGCTGGCGGAGATGAAGGCCAACCAGGGTGCGCTAGGTCAAGCGACTAAGTTCTCATTGTCGGTTGCTGCATTCAACCGTATCAGCAATTACGATGGCGCGATCAGTGATTATCTGTCGTCCATCAATGCCGATGGAACGCGCAATCCTTTCCCCAGCCAGGTCAACGGCAACTTTGTCAAAGTGCAGGACTTGCGCTATGGTGAAAACCCGCATCAGCAGGCCGCATTTTATCGTGACCTTGTGCCTGCTCCAGGCTCGTTGGTGACGGCAGAGCAATTACAAGGCAAGGAGCTTTCATATAACAACATCGGCGACGCTGACGCTGCCTGGGAGTGCGTAAAGTCTTTTGGTAGCGATACGGCCTGTGTCATCGTCAAGCATGCCAATCCGTGTGGTGTGGCCCTGGGAGAAAATGCGCTGGAGGCCTATAGCAAAGCATTCCAGACCGACCCCACCTCGGCTTTCGGCGGCATTATCGCTTTTAACAAGCTGGTGGATGGCGCAGCCGCAGAAGCCATTTCCAAGCAATTCGTAGAGGTGCTGATCGCTCCGGAGTTCACTGCCGAAGCACTGGCCGTGTTCAAAGCTAAAGCCAATGTGCGCATGCTCAAGATCGCATTGCCGCCTAGTGGCAAGTCAGCCTGGGAGCAAGGGCATAACCTGATGGATTCCAAGCGCGTTGGTTCCGGCCTGTTGCTGCAAACAGCCGACAACCATCAGATCAGCCTGCAAGACCTGAAAGTTGTCACCCAAAAGCAACCAAGCCCGGAACAGATGCAAGATCTGCTGTTCGCCTGGCGCGTAGCCAAATACGTGAAGTCAAATGCCATCGTGTTCTGTGGTAACGGCATGACGCTAGGTGTCGGGGCCGGGCAGATGAGTCGTGTGGATAGCACGCGCATTGCCGTGATCAAGGCGCAGAACGCCAAGCTGGCATTGCAGAACTCAGTGGTGGCATCAGATGCTTTCTTTCCTTTCCGCGATGGCGTGGATGTGCTGGCTGAAGCTGGCGCATCCTGTGTCATTCAGCCCGGCGGCAGTATGCGCGATGAAGAAGTGATCGCTGCCGCCAATGAACACGGCTTGGCGATGGTACTCACCGGCATCCGCCACTTCCGTCACTAGACTTAATATTAAATCGTGGAGCGCGTATGAAAGTTCTAGTGATCGGTAGCGGTGGGCGTGAACATGCTCTGGCCTGGAAGCTGGCGCAAAGCCCCAAGATCAGCCGCATTCTGGTAGCACCCGGTAATGCCGGTACTGCGCTTGATCCAGATATGAAGAATGTCCCCATTACCAAGATTCCGGTATTGGTGGAATTCGCCAAGCGCGAAAAAATCGCACTTACCGTGGTCGGGCCGGAAGCCCCGTTGTCGCAAGGCATCGTGGATGCGTTTCGTGCCGAAGGGTTGAAGATATTCGGCCCTACCAAAGCAGCTGCGCAACTGGAGTCTTCCAAGGATTTCGCCAAGGCATTCATGGCGCGTCACGGCATCCCCACCGCGGCGTATGCTACTTTTTCCGACATCGCTGCCGCGCATGATTACGTCAAACAGCAGGGTGCGCCTATCGTGGTGAAAGCCGATGGTTTGGCTGCGGGCAAAGGCGTGGTGGTCGCCATGACGGAAGACGAAGCGCATCAGGCGATAGACATGATGCTGGCGGATAACAAGCTTGGTGAGGCGGGCGCGAGAGTGGTGATCGAGGAGTTCCTGCAAGGCGAAGAAGCCAGTTTCATTGTGATGGTGGATGGCGAGAATATCCTGCCGTTAGCCACCAGCCAGGATCATAAGCGTTTGCAGGATGGCGATAAAGGCCCCAATACCGGAGGCATGGGTGCGTATTCTCCGGCGCCGGTAGTGACCCCCGATGTGTATGCCAAGGCGATGCGCGAGATCATACGGCCGACGGTGCAGGGCATGGCGAAAGACGGCATCCCTTATACCGGCTTTCTTTACGCCGGACTGATGATAGATAGCAAAGGCCAGCCCAAAACCCTGGAGTTCAATTGCCGAATGGGCGATCCGGAAACCCAGCCCATCATGATGCGTTTGAAAGGCGATCTGGTAACGCTGTTTGAATATGCCGTGGATGGCAAACTGAATGAGATAGACGCTGAGTGGGACAGGCGTACCGCATTGGGCGTGGTGCTTGCCGCAGCCAATTATCCGGATACCCCACGCACTGGCGATGTGATCCATGGGTTACCTACAGGCTTTCCTGCCGCGATGGAAGACGTGCATGTATTTCATGCAGCAACAGCCCAGCAAGGCAAAGACGTGGTGACGAGCGGTGGCCGTGTGTTATGCGTTACGGCGCTGGGCGATACTGTGAAGCAAGCGCAGCAACGCGCCTACGAAGTCGCTGAAGACATCAGGTTCAATGGTCGGCAGATGCGGTTAGACATTGGTCATCGAGCAATCAAGCGTTGAATTTTCGTGCGTTAAGACAACATCTGCATGCAGGTGGATTGGTCGCGTATCCCACAGAGTCATGCTATGGGCTTGGCTGTGACCCCTGCAATCGCGATGCCGTCAAAAGCATACTGCGCCTGAAAAAACGTCCGCAAGCCAAAGGAGTGATCCTGATCGCCGCTGATTTCAAACAGTTGCGGCCTTACGTTAAATCTTTAACCTCGGCGCAATTGCAAAAAGTACATGGAACCTGGCCGGGGCCACATACCTGGCTGGTGCCCAAATCTGTTGATTGCCCGGTCTGGCTGACAGGCAAGCACGAAAAAATCGCGGTGCGTCTCACTGCGCATCAGCCAGCGGCAACCCTGTGCCAAGGCCTGGGCATGGCGCTGGTATCAACCAGTGCCAATATCAGCGGCGGAAAAGCAGTACGCAGTGCGCGGGAGTGCCAGCGGCAATTTGGCAGTCGGCTCATTGTGGTTTCCGGCATGGTAGGGAAACGGCGCAAACCTTCCACCATTCAAGATATCGTCAGCGGCGCGATTCTGCGTTAGGCCGGCGCTCAGTTAGAATACACGCACATGGATATCAAACTTGTTCTAGATTATTTCACCGGCTTGCAAGAGCGCATCGTGGATGGATTGCAACATCTGGATGGCAAAAATTTCCTGCATGACACATGGCAGCGCCCGGAGGGCGGCGGCGGCATTAGCTGCGTGATGGAGGAAGGCAATGTCCTGGAACGCGGTGGGGTTAATTTTTCGCATGTGACGGGTGAAAGACTGCCGCCTTCCGCCAGTGCCGGGCGCCCTGAGCTGGCCGGACGCAGTTTCGAGGCTGCGGGAATATCGCTGGTACTGCATCCCCGCAACCCGTATGCGCCGACAGTACATATGAATGTGCGTTTCTTTATGGCAAAAAAGGCTGGGGAAGAGCCAGTGTGGTGGTTCGGCGGCGGCATGGACCTGACGCCTTATTACGGTTTTGAAGACGACGCCATTCATTTTCATCGAACCTGTCGCGAGGCACTGCTTCCTTTTGGCACAGACCTGCATCCACGCTTCAAAGCCTGGTGCGACGAATATTTTTACCTCAAGCATAGAAAAGAACCGCGCGGCATAGGCGGCATTTTTTTCGATGACCTGAATGACACCGGATTCGAACATAGCTTTAAGCTGGTCAAGAGCGTAGGTGAGCATTTTCTGAAAGCCTATCTGCCCATATTGCAGCGCCGCAAAGATCATCCGTATACCGAAAGGGAACGTGACTTCCAGGCTTACCGCCGAGGCAGATATGTCGAGTTCAACCTGGTGTTCGACCGTGGTACTTTATTCGGGTTGCAGTCCGGCGGACGCACTGAATCCATATTGATGTCTTTACCACCGATTGTGAAATGGCGCTATGACTGGCAGCCCGCGGAAAATTCTCCGGAAGCGAAACTGTATCGCGATTTTTTGATAGGTAAAGACTGGCTTGTAAATTGCTAGTGACTTATTAACTGACAAGTTAGTAATTTCCACCATTTAGGAGAAACGTATGGCGCTGGCGATATTCCGCACAAAAAAAATCGAGCACGTAGAATCAGGACTTAAAAAATGTCTGTCAGCATTTGATCTTGCACTGTTGGGAATAGGTTGTGCCATTGGTACCGGCATATTCGTGCTTACCGGCATCGCCGCTGCCACACTGTCCGGTCCTGCGGTGATTCTTTCATTTGTGTTCGCGGGTATCGCTTCCGGTTTTGCGGCGCTTTCTTACGCTGAACTGGCGGCTTCTGTCGGCGGGTCCGGCAGTGCCTATGGTTACAGCTATGTCGCATTCGGCGAAGTGATCGCCTGGATCATGGGCTGGATACTGCTGCTGGAATACGGTGTCGGTGCTGCTGCAGTAGCCAATGGCTGGTCCGGTTATTTCATGGGCGCACTCGCCAACTTCAACATCCATTTGCCGGAAATGTATACCAAAGCACCTAGTATGGGCGGTATCATCAATCTGCCCGCATTCGCCATTATCTGGGTGCTGACCTTGCTGCTAATCAGCGGGGTCAAGGAGAGCGCCAGGGCGAATAACATCATGGTAGCGATCAAGCTGAGCACCATCGCTATTTTCATCTTCATCGCTGCAGGGAATGTGCATGCTGAATACTGGCATCCATTCATCCCTTATGGCTGGTTCGAAACCTTGCCGAACGGTCAAACCAAGGGCATCTTTGCCGGCGCGTCGCTGGTGTTCTTTGCCTACTTTGGTTTTGACGCAGTGTCTACCGCTGCGGATGAAGCCAAAAACCCGCAACGTGATATGCCCATAGGCCTGATTGCCTCGCTGCTGTTTTGTACCCTGATCTATATTACGGTTTCCGCCCTGCTGACAGGCATCCTGCCTTACGACCAACTCAATGTCGCTTCGCCTGTCGCCTTTGCGCTAAGCAAGATAGGCTATGCATGGTCTTCCACGCTGGTTGCTACCGGTGTTATTGCAGGACTTATTACCGTGCTGCTGGTTTTACTTTATGGTCTGACGCGAATTCTGTTCGCCATGAGTCGTGACGGGCTGATCTCGCCGGTCTTCTCCAAGCTCAATGAAAAAAGACAGACCCCGGCACGTATCATTCTGGCTTGCGGTTTGGTGATTTCCCTGATCGCAGGTTTTTTCCCGCTGGGAGAGTTGGCGGAGACCGTTAATATCGGTACTTTGGCGAGTTTCGTGATGGTGTGTGTCGGTGTGATCGTATTGCGCATTCGCCAGCCGGAACTCAAGCGCCCTTTCACCAACCCCTGGCATCCGGTGATTCCGGTTCTGGGTATCCTGTCATGCGGCGCGTTGATGGCATTCCTGCCGCATGAGACCTGGCGCAGATTCCTGATCTGGGTAGCGATCGGTATCGTGGTCTATTTTGCCTATTCCATTCGCCACAGCAAGTTGGCCAAGGATTAATGCGCCAGAAATAAATATCAGTAAAACAGCAAACAAAAAGGCCGGTATGCACCGGCCTTTTTTAACTGAATGACTCAGTAGGATTTAGTGAGACAGTACCCACTCAACCAGTGTCTTGATATCAGCTTCACTAACCTTGGGGCTGTTCGCTGGCATCGGGACAGGACCCCAAGTACCGCTTCCGCCTTTGGCTACTTTGGCTTCCAATCTGGCAGCAGCGCCTTTGTCACCTTTATACTTTGCAGCAACGTCCTTGTAGGCTGGGCCCAGGATCTTCTTGTCTACACTGTGGCACAACAGACAGCCACTCTTTTGTGCCAAGGCCAGACCTGCAGCCTCGTCAACAGCGCTTGCTTGAGTCGCGATCATCATTGAACCAGCAGCGGCAATCATTATCAGAAAAGCTTTCATGCTTTGAACTCCTTAAATCAAAAAATTACTAAAAACACCCCGTGAAAAAAACTGAAAAGCGGGCAATCATAACCATTTTTCAGCACATTGGCAAAGCTAACTAACTATTCAGGCTAACACAATTCCATCACCAATTCATTCAGCGTGCTGATAGCCGGTAAACATACAACGCCGCGACATACCCAGGCGTTGACAGTTTGTACCTTGGGTTTATCCAGCGCGGCGTATCCGGTCGTCACCTGATTGGCTAAACCAATGATAAAACAGTGAGGCAGAAATTTGACAGCAAGCTGCTGTTGCCATGACTGCAGGTGTTCACCGCGTAACACAACCAGTGTCGGCGGGTTCAGCCATTCTTGTAACGCAAGCAATAAGCTGGGGCAAGCTGCCGGGTTGCGTTTCAACGTCCCGCTGAACGCAACAAGGGTACGCTCTGCAGCTTGCAGATAACGTATCTCGCCCAGTAAATGCCCTAGGCGTTGCAGTGCGAAGGCGGCAATGCCGTTGCCGGAAGGGATGGCATTGTCGTACGGTGATTTCGGGCGCTGGATTAGTTGCTCGTGGTCGTGACGGGTGAAGAAGAATCCGCCGTTGTCGCGATCTTCAAAGTCATTCAGCAAGCTATCAGCCAGCATCACTGCAAAATTCAGGTCTTGCTGCCGGAACTCGGCTTGCAGCAGCATTAATAAAGCATCAAGCAGAAAAGCGTGGTCGTCCAGATAGCCATTGAATCTTGCCTCACCATGCTTGTAAGTGGCATGCAAGCGTCCGCCTTGCCACAGATTTTGACGAACGAAATCCATGGCCTGTTGAGCGGTTTCCAGCCAGTCGTGGCACTGGAATGCCTTTGCCGACTGCGCCAGCCCTTTGATAACAAGAGCGTTCCAGCCGGTCAGTATCTTATCGTCAAGACCTGGGCGTATGCGTTTAGCTCGCGCTTCCAGCAATAGCTTGCGTTCTGCTGCAAACTGCGGCGCACCATTATCTACACCATGTACACGCAGATGCCAGTATTCGCCTTCAAAATTGGGGGCTTGGTTCAGCCCGTAATATTCAGCAAAGGCAGGAAATATGTCCGGCGGCAACAGCGCCTGAATCTCGCTACGTTCCCAGACGTAGAATTTGCCCTCGACGCCCTCAGAGTCGGCATCAAGTGCAGCATAGAAAGCCCCCTCGCGATCGCGCAGTTCATTGATCAGCCAGTGGATGCTTTCCGCTACGATTTCTTGCCAGCGCGCCTGGCCGGTCAACAGCCAGCCATCGGCATACAGGCTTAATAATTGGCCGTTGTCGTAGAGCATTTTCTCGAAATGCGGTATCTCCCAGCGCTCATCCACGCTGTAACGGCAGAATCCTCCTGCCAGATGATCGTAGATGCCGCCTGCCGCCATGCTTGCCAGGGTTCTGACAACCATAGTGCGTGCCTTGTCGTCATTTCCGGCCAGGCGCAGAAACAATGCCCAGTCCGGCTCGTTAGGGAATTTTGGTGCGCTTCCCAATCCGCCGTGACGCGCATCAAATGACGATTTAAGTTGCGCAACGCCATCTTCGATCATGGATGCACTTAATTCCGCTGCATTATCCACGCCGTTGCGCTGGGCGAGGGCGTCAAGCAGTGGTTGAGTCTGTTCCTGAATAGCGTTGCCACGCTCGTGATAGGCGGCAGCGACGCGGGGCAGCAAATCGGCAAATCCCGGCAGGTTGTAACGTTGTGTAGGCGGGAAGTAAGTGCCGCCGTAAAACGGGATCTGCCCTGGCGTCAAGAACATGGTCAGCGGCCATCCGCCGCTGCGTTGTGTCATCATGGCGTGCGCGGTCTGGTAGATCTGATCTATGTCGGGGCGTTCTTCACGGTCCACCTTGATATTGATGAAATGTGCGTTCATGATTTCGGCGGTGTGCGCATTTTCAAACGATTCATGCGCCATGACATGGCACCAGTGGCAAGCGGAATAGCCAACGGATAACAGGATGGGTTTGTTTTGTGCCTTGGCCAGAGCCAAAGCTTCGCCTCCCCAGGGATACCAATCGACCGGGTTATTCGCGTGCTGCAACAGGTAGGGGCTGGTTTCCAGCGATAGACGGTTAGCCATAAGCGCGATTCTGAATGTTGTTGGTATAATAACCTTATAACAATGAATTTACTCAATAGCAGATATTAAAACCATTAGAGATTCAGTGATGAAAATTCTGCGTTATGTCGATCAGCGCTATCCTCTCAGCGAAGTTCCACGACGAATCAACCTGTTGGAGAAAAAAGATATTCACCGCATCCTGATTATCAAATGGGGTGCGATGGGGGATATCGCCAATAGCATGGCGGTGATCGAAGATATTTTCCGGGCGTTTCCGCATGCGTTGATAGACCTCAATACAATGCCGGCATACGAATTAATGTTTGCGGAAGATAAGCGCTACCAACGGGTTTTCAGTGTCGATCTGCGTGGCAAGGAGCGTGGTTGGAAGGGTATCAAACGCTGGCTAAATCTGGTCAGGCAGGGGGGCTACGATGTCGTCATAGATTTGCAAAGCAATGACCGTAGCAGGTTCATGCTGATCTTAATGCAATTGACCGGTCGCGGCATACGTTACCGCGTTGGTAATAATCCAGGCTGGCCGTATAACGCCACACCGCCAACATTACCGGTAACCACGCATGGCTTCGATCGCTTCAGGGCTACCCTGACATCTGCCGGAATCCCGGTATTTACCGAGGCTCCGGTATTACACATTCCATCCGCCAATCAGCAAACAGCAGCTAACATGCTCGCCGAGCATCACTTGCAACCAAAGAAGTACGCAGTACTGGCACCGGGGTGTCACCCGGCGGCTTATCTGAAGCGTTGGGGCGCAGATAATTATGCTGATCTGGCGGCAAAACTGCACGCAACGGGGATTGAAAAGATCGTGATCCTGGGAGGACCGGACGAGAAAGATGAGTGCCAGCAGATCGCTGAAAAATGCAAAGCTTATGCGATCAATCTGTGCGGGAAAACTCAGATCCTGGATATTCCCGTCATTGTAGAGTCAGCACTCTGCATTATTGCCAACGATACCGGGATTGCTCATCTTGCAGCCTCTACCACAACGCCTATGCTGGTGATCTTTGGGCCTACCGACCCACGTCGCAACAAACCAGTGGGTAGCCGTATCATCGCAATCCAGGTGGATATCGCCGATGTACCCT
>CAILHX010000003.1 GCA_903834185.1 uncultured Methylophilaceae bacterium | reverse complement strand
GGCCAAATTATTGTTATTTGCGACTGTCTCTTAAGGGTCGAGAAGCGCCCAATTAACTGATTTGACCCAAATGGCTCCAATCGGCCTTGAATGAATCTCTTCATACCTTGCCCCAACGATCACCGTGACAGGGTTATTATATAAGATATCGCGTTTTTACACAGTCTGGGCCAAAAGCAGACCCTCAGATATGTTCTCCAATTTGAAGGCTCAACGAACCAAATCGACAGGGAAAAAAGATGAAGCAGATGCTACCTCTAATTGTCGGTCCATTTATTGGCGCATTCGCAGCCTTCCTTTCTAACCGTTTATTAGATGCTGGTCGACGTCACAGAGAACAACTTGTAGCAGCTAACCTTGCGTTATTGACGTTGAAAAATCAATACAACGATTATTTGTTATTCCGTAAAGGATTTAGAATAGATGTCGCACGTCCTGGAATAATTGGAGATGAACCATTATGGGTTTTGATTCGACCTTCATTTATTAATTTTGGAGGATATGAACTTGATTACAAATCATTGGGATTTCTTTTTGAACATAGTGGAAATAGAGCCGTTCTAGATAAGGTTGAACTTTCACAAATTTGTTATCGAGATTTAGTAGCAATTAGCAAACTTCGAACTGAAAGTGCTGTATCGGTACAAAAATCAGTAGTAAATTACTTAAAAGAAAATCCGAAGGCCTCATGGGATTCAATTGCAGATGTTGTTGGAGCTGACACTACTGCAATGATGTCAATGATTGCTGTTGGATTAGCTATTCGAGCAGAACGGGATGAAGGAGTTTATCTTGATGCGTTTCATGCATTGCATGACGAACTTGAAGCTTGTCTCAGGTCATATTGGTTTGAGAGATTTAAGAAATTTATTTGTCAATGCGAGAAGGTTAAAAAATCAAGGCTAATTGAACTTAAACCACCGAAGAAATCGTTTGATATTAGTGAGCTTCCAGCAATGCCAAAAAATCTTGTTATTGCGCTTGAGAAAGTTCCTATACCAAATGATTTAGAAGTTTAAGGGTAGTGATGATGAACCCTAAGTTAAGTCTGCGATGGGGCGCATTCTGACCTGTGGCATCATTAACGTTAAACGGCAGCTTTCTGGAAATCAAAGGATGTTCACTTACCGGCCGATATCGGATTGCCATGTGAGCTGGGCGCGGCTTTTTCGTTTGGTTTGTGACCTAAATATTAACTGTTAGAGGAATACCATGAAGACACAAACGTCAGTTATATCTGCATTGGTTTTACTTTTTCCGATTTACTCTTATGGTGCCGATGCTGTAAAAATGAAAGCTCCGCAGGAAAAGACTATCTCATCAGAAAATGGACGTTTTGTTTTTGGTCAAATTTCAGATTTTCGTAGTGACCAATTCATGCTCGATACAAAAACAGGTCGTCTTTGGACTATTGTTCTTAAAAAATCAAAAAACCCTGACGGTACCGATGCTCCAGGAGATGGGTTTAGAGTTCTTGAACCAATTTTTTATAACAATATAGATGACAGCCTTAGTCTTGACCCCAAATGAATCCTTTAATCCATCCACCAAGCGGGACGCTGTGCTGACGAGTGAACTTCAGAAGTTCAGTGTCCGCTTCTGGGAGAATTGGCCGTCCGGAATGGGTCGAAAGAAGCCTGTCATCAACCATCAAATCTTGTAATTGCCAATGGCTGCTTTGCGGTAATTTTGAATGGCTGGTTTGAATAATTATGGTTGGCTACTTTGGGGTGTAATACGCAATTTTGGCACTGATTTGTACATGCTTATTGTGCGATTAGATATTATGCGGCATCAGAAAATACACCGGCTTATAACCACCAAACCAACCAAACCCAAAATAAGAGTTCTCTAGATAGTGCTCCAGTCGTAGCTGAGAAATATGCTCCATAGCATCACCCCAAGAAAAGATCTTGGCATTTTTTTCAACGTCTTCGACCACTTGCTTAAGTGACAGGGCTTGGATGGGGTGGCCTTCAATGTCTAATGGTAGGGGACATTCCTCCGAAAGGTCTGTTATAAAGTCAAAATCACCTTTGCTGGGTAAATCGAGGGGAAGCCAGAAAATTGGTGGGGCGCTGTAAAGTCCTTGCAAAGAGGTCACTGCAGGGAAACCAACTATAGCGGGAATGCCAACAGAACGGGCGGCTTGAGCAAACTGAATTAACTCGAAATTGATTTTACCGGCCACCAAATTCGTTTTACCAGTTACCTTAGGACGCCTAGCAAACATGGCGAGGACTCGAACAGAACATCCCTCATGGATATCCAACGATACTCGATTGCCTTCGCGAGTCTTCCAGTAGAAAATTGGGATAGCCGATCCGAATCGGATTTCGAGAACGCGCTGTAGCAATGGAACTAGCATGTACTCTGCAGTTCGTTCGCAAAAGAAGCTGGACATGGAATAATTTCCCTTATCTGTATGATATTAGAGCGGTACAAATGACTCGCCAATTGTTTGGCGGAAGTGTAAACAGTCGTCGCAAAGTCGGAGCGTGTTGGGCCCGCCGGTTGGCTGATGTTCTACCGCTAGGAAGTAGTCATTTGCGGGTTCATCACCACAAACCGAGCAAACATCTGTACGGCCGGTAATCTCGATAACCATTCGCGTCATCATGGCTTTGGGGGGATCCCACTGCTCCAAAGCTACAAACCATTCATCCGTATGAGGTGTGAGGTGTAAAGGAACCCGTCGACTAAAACGTCCTTTATCTTCAAGCCACATTTCTGCAACATCTACACGCCGTCTATGAAGGGTCGCCAAATGTTCATACAACGTTTCCATCAAGCCAAAGAACCGAAGACCGTATTGTCGAAAAAAAAGAAGATATCCGCCGCGATTGACAATATAACGATTCGGCCCGCCTCTCTCGTTTTGCAACACGCTCCAGCAATAGTTTTCGATTTGATCAGTTGGTAAGGTGCTCATCCGAGCCAGATCATAATGCCAAGGGTTCTTTTCCTGTTCGATCTTCCATACTGAAAGATAGCCAGACTTCTCAAGCAATCTGCAGAAGTAGTCATCTTGCTCTGGATGATTTACTAGGTGTCGATCAAGATCATCGAATGTTTGTATATCTTTGTCTTTTTTGCGGGCGCCACGGAGAACCAAGTTGATAGAGTCTCGCATGCGTTGAGTAACATCTTCGTTCCCTTCCCATCTTACAGCTTCTTCAGCCGTCACCAGTAAGGTTGCATTCGGTACAGTAGAGAGGAACAGACTTTCCTTTAGATCGGCGGGAGAGCAGAAATTTGGATCGGGGACTAGTTGAATCCCAGCGGAGGAGAAGGCTTGTGCGACAAGTCGCGAGCAAAATTGCTTCTTGCTCCATTGATGCGCACCACCTATCGCCGTCAGCATTGCTTCTTTGATCGAGTATTCCGTGCCAATATGCCCGCGCAAATACGTTATAACAGCATTGAGTTGTGCATCGGAGATACCAGTTTGCAAACGAAGTACGTGCACCGAGCAGTGCCCCTCGAAAAATACCCGCTGCGTATTGCGGGCGTGAACACCTTCGAAGGTCGCGTCAATGACGGATCGATCCTCTACATATACCATCGCATGCGAAATATCGCTACGAGTTATTAGCCGCACTCCCTTGCTAACGGCCGCAGTAGCAGTTGTGAGCACTATATCACCGGGAACCAGCACTTCATCGTTCAGTTGTTTCAGGCCGCCCAGTACCGACTTAACTGTAGTTTTCATAAATTCTCAAAGAAGTTGCGCATAAACTGCAAAACGAAGGCTACAAGCGTGGAGATAAGGCAATGAATAGAATTAATTACTGCGAACTATAAATTAACGCTTATGGCTACAATTGCTTAATTCCATCCACAACTATCCCTGTTGCTAAACAGTCATCTTCGTTGTAATCAAGTATGCGTTGTTTGATAGCAGGGTCATTGGATTCAATCCATTGGTGATACCACTCAATAGAGGCGGCACCAGAAGGGTTTGAATCACGCCACTGGAAACCCAGATGTTGTGCTAGCGTTTTGATAGATTGGTCATAAGTAGGCCATTCCGTATGTTTCTTCACCACATCAAAATACAGATCTATCATTGCTGGAAGTGCAAACAGTGCGTTCACTTCGTCCACTGAACACACTGTGGGGTACTTCTCGGCCAACTTACGATAAGCGGTGCGCTCGTACTTGGAGTAATAGTAAATAGTGGAATCCTGCACTCGTAACACCAGATACTCCCATGCCTTACGGAATACTGCCTCTTCTTCCAATGGCTCAATACCATCCGCAAAAAATGGGTTAAACCGTGCTGTAGTTGCGTCACCATGTAAGCGTTCAACGAAGCCATGTAGATAGACAATATCGCGCATCGGATCCGCTTCAATGTCAAAATAAACTTCCTTTGTGGCGATAGGCAGATTGACAACCCCTGTCAAGTAGGCGGAAGCGCCAGGCGTGGAAAGCAGCTGTGCCCGTGCATGGAACTTGCTCAAACTGTCCTGACCAATTCCCGAAAATATGGTCTTCTTGCCATTAAAAAATGCTGTTGGATCTGAAACCGCAAGGGTTGCCACATTGGGGACATCATGCATCATCACATCTCGCTTGGTTCGGCCAAGTTCCGCAACAAGGGTTAGGTCATCATTGGCGATTAGCACCGCTTTACAGTGTGAGTACCAATGACATAACTTGCACACGGAGCTGAGTGCTCCTAATGTTTGTTGCGTTTGCTGAACGATTTCTCTGACTTCAGCCAGTGCTTGCTGATAGATATCCCACCAAGTCTCTGGTGTTCTGACTCCTTTTGAGTCATCCAGACAATATGGGACTCTGTCACCTGCTCGATCAATCACGAAGGCCTCATGCGTGCCATCGCCAAAGTCCAATTGTTCCAGTATCAGGACATAATGGGCAAGTTGCACAGCATAGTGCTCTTTCAGTTTCCCATCGCTTTCATCACCTTCAAATCCAGAACCCGACTTGATATCACCCGGGATATAACCATTGCCACGCAATTCCAATAAGTCAGGTTCGCCAACGAGGTCACCAGAAGTAAGGCGTCCACCATAGATAAGGGGATCTCTCCGTTGCATGGCCGCAAGTGTTCCTTGCTCTCGGTCAGCAAGGGGAAAATCTTTAAGATTCGTAGTGATTGGTAGTAAAGAGGCGAGAGTATTTTCGTGAGTGACTCCTTGTTCCCAAAGTAACTCAACGAATGCGTTTGGCTCATCACGAAGCGCAAGATTCCCAAATAGATCCAGATCTACGCGATGCGGGCATTGGACGTAATCGTATATTTGGGTTGCAGAGATCATAATTAATCCCGCTGTAGATACGAACAAATAAAGCTTTAACGATAATACAGCCAAAAGGTGACTGCAGGGCATGTTGGAGTAATTGATCACATCGCCCTAAATGTATTCATAGTGTATGCAAACTAAGGTGTTGTCTTGAAAATACACCAGTTAAACTGGCGTAGATACTCGATGTGTATAGAAAATCGCAAAAACTATACATGTCGTGATTGATATGTATAGAAACCACTTAAAAATAATCATTAGCCTAATAATTAGTTCTCGTGGGGGCTGATTTTTGTTGTATGGAAACTGAGTGATAACTGCCGATAAACATCTCCAATGACTAAGTACATTCTAGTCCGGGAGATGTTTAGGTTTTGAATTGTGCAACAGGTGTAAAAGGGCGAAAGTACTAAAAAACACCCGCTGTAAAAGCGGGCGAGGGGGAGGTAAAACTGTCTTCTTCGAATCTACTTCATGAAATGTTCTGCATACCGTGGATTCATGCGTGAAATAGGCAACATCACCAGAAAGTCTGCTGTATTAAAATCGGCATCCCAATGCGGCGCACCGCAAATATAAGCGCCCAGGCGTAAATAACCTTTCAGCAGCGGCGGGCAAGCCGTCACTACATCCTGTTGCAACGCTTCCAAAGGCAACGGGCAGTGAGGGAATACCCGATACTCCAGTGGAGACAGATACTTTTCCTTGATGGTGCGGTACAGGCTTGCTGCCTGATGTCCGCCATCTGCCATACCCATGCTGGCGCAACCGATCAGGTACTCATAATTATGAGTCAGCATGTACTTGGCCAAACCCGCCCATAACAAACTGATGGTAGAGCCGCTACGATAATCCGGATGTACGCAGGAACGCCCGACTTCGACCATGGAAGGCGCCAGATGCATCAGGCGTGACAAATCGAATTCACCTGCAGAATAGTAACCACCTGCCTCATTCGCCATGTAGGGATCCATGATGCGATAAGTACCGACGACTTCACCGCTATCTGAATCACGCACCAGCAAGTGTTCGCAATATGCATCGAATCCATCCTTATCCAGGCCATCGTGACCGTCCAGCTGCGCACCCATCTCTTCTGCAAATACCTTGTAACGTAATCTTTGTGCCTCAGCCACTTCGGCAGGCGATCTGGCAAAACTGAAATACAGTGATGGTTTTTCGTGCTGTAAGGCAACCTGTGAAATTTGCTGCAACATACTGCGCCCTTTCTCTAACAATATGTGTGCAATTTAGCTGGGGCAAGTTACAGAAAGGTTAAAATCGGATGAAGCTTTAGCTACAAAAAAGCCCGCTACGAGAGCGGGCTTTCAGGTGCACGGCAAATACCGTGCTATACAGCGAGATTGCGATGACCTGCTATTAGAACTTGTAGGTCAGGTCCATTTGATAAATGTTGAAGTTATCAAGGTTCAGGTTCATGTCGTTACCAGCGGTTGAAGTGGCCGACAGATTCTTATTCTTACGGCTGGCATGACCTGCTGCAACGTTCAGGAATACGTTATCTTCAACGTTGTACTGAGCCTTGAACACGACACCTTCCATGTTCAAACGTGAATCCATGAAATCGGAATCCACTGTGTTCGGGTCAAGCGCGTAGACACCGACAGATTGCCACCAGATTCTGGCTTGCCAGTCGCCTGCGGCAGCTTCTTTACCCTGAGCGTACTTCAGACCTGCACCCAA
Source organism: uncultured Methylophilaceae bacterium (assembly GCA_903834185.1). Taxonomy (GTDB): domain Bacteria; phylum Pseudomonadota; class Gammaproteobacteria; order Burkholderiales; family Methylophilaceae; genus CAILHX01. The sequence continues at coordinate 91,924 of CAILHX010000003.1, read as the reverse complement.
CAGCCAGGCGTTGTCATCCGTACCTCCATTACAGACGGCAGTTCTAGCTGCGGCATTGTAGTTGCCAACCAGACCAGCATTACACGCTGCTTTTTGACGATCACTGCCATCCAGGTTCTTGACGTAATCACCGAAACCGGAAACAGTATACTGACTGGATGCTTTGTAGTTCAGCTCGAACGGAATTTCAAGAGGCATCAGACCATTGATCGCACCCAGGTTCGCACCTGAACCAGCAGCAGCAATTGCCCCGTTACCTATACCAGGCGAGAACACCCTGTTTGCTGAAACAGCACCTCCAGATACGGCATTGCTGTCGTGCGTATAAGTGTAAAGTGTCACAGCAGCTTTAGCAGACAGCTCATCGCTGATCTTGTACTTGGCGCCGCCCTGCCACGCAAATAGGAAGGCACTTGGCGTATCAGCAGCACCGTTGTTAAAGTTCAATGCATCGCCACTGTACAGGGACTGTCCGAAGTTACCGAACAGCTCTGCATTACCCACGGTGTAATTAAGTTGTTCTGTCAAACCTTCCAGGTTCAAGTCTTTGTCCCACACCATTTCAGTGGTGTACAGCGGGTTAGCCACGCGACCGGCTTCAACGGTAAGCCAGTCCAGCCCATGCCAACCCAGTACGGCGCGCTTCACATAAACGACTTCTTTGTTATTGGAACCAATAATGGTGCCTTGGCCACCAGGAATATTCGCTGCGCCAAATGTAGAATTGTCCGAACGACCTCTTTGACCCATTGCCAATGCTAGGTCAGTGTAGAAGAAATTGGTAGCTTCAGTCTTGATACCGAGGGTGATTTTGTAACGGCCACGATCACGGTTTTCAGTATTAGACACAGGGACAACCAGATCTTCACCATCGCGATGTTCGTAACGAACACGGATGTCACCATAGATGGTAGCGTTATCAATAAAGCTGCCGATCTTGATTTTGCCTTTGTTTGCGGCTTGTTTTGCACTGGCGCTTTGAGCCTGCTCCGTATCACGAGTCGAATTGAAGTCATCGTACTCCTGATCATTCAGAATGCCTTTGTCGTGCAGCTTTTTCAGCAGATCATCGGTAGAGTCGGCTTTGGCAACAGTTGCCAGGCCAAGCAAAAACAAGCTGGTTACCGCTACCGCAATAATGCGCGGCTTGGAATTAAATTGCATTTTGTTACCCCCTAAGTAAAGAAATGGATAGCGAACCGTTTCGCATGCGTGGCATTTTGGGGGGGTAATATGACAACCAGATGACATCAGGGGATGTTTCAGCCAGTGTTGCAAAAATGCAACACTGGCTGGCGCGCCCGAATTTATTGGGCTGATAGAGCTAAGTAGACTTCAGAACTGGCTTATTCCGGTCGCATTTGTGGAAATAGTATGACATCTCGGATGCTGGGGGAATCGGTCAATAGCATCACCAGCCGGTCTATGCCTATTCCGCAGCCACCTGCAGGCGGCATACCGTACTCCAGCGCACGAATATAATCGGCATCGTAATGCATGGCTTCCTGGTCGCCCGCATCCTTGGCTTCCACTTGTTTGCGGAAACGCTCTGCCTGATCTTCCGGGTCGTTCAACTCGGAAAAGCCATTGGCGATCTCGCGTCCGGTGATAAATAGTTCAAAGCGTTCCGTAATCCCTGGTTGAGTATCGGAAGCACGCGCAAGCGGAGATACCTCGACCGGATAATCAATGATATAGGTGGGTTCCCACAATTGTGATTCGGCAGTTTCTTCGAATAGCGCCAATTGCAGTGCACCCAATCCCGAGTGCTCCAACGGCTCAACCCCGAATTTTTTCAGTTCAGCCTTGATGAAAGCCGCATCTTCCAGTTGTGTAGGGCTGTACTGCGGCGCGTATTTCTGAATGGCGCCACATATGGTCAAACGCTGGAACGGCTTGGCCAGATCGACTTCTCGACCCTGATAAGTCACTGTCGCTGTCCCCTGCGCGGCAATGGCCGCAGTACGTATGCATTGCTCGGTAAAATCCATCAGCCACTGATAGTCGGTATATGCAGCATAGAACTCCATCATGGTGAATTCAGGGTTATGCCTGACGCTTAACCCTTCATTGCGGAAATTTCGGTTGATCTCGAATACACGTTCGAAACCACCGACCACCAGACGCTTGAGGAACAATTCCGGCGCGATGCGCAAAAACATCTGCATATCCAGGGCGTTGTGATGGGTCATGAAAGGCTTGGCGGCTGCACCACCGGGGATGGCGTGCAACATCGGTGTTTCTACTTCCAGAAAAGCATTTTGCAGCATGAACGATCTGATCTCTGCGACGACTTTGCTACGCGCTATAAAGGTATTACGCGTTTCCTCGCTCATCATCAGGTCTACATAACGCTGGCGATATTTGGTCTCCTGGTCACTCAAACCATGGAATTTTTCCGGCATCGGACGCAACGATTTGGACAACAGGCGCAGCTTGTCCACTTTCACCGATAACTCACCGGTTTTTGTCTTGAACAGCACGCCTTCGCTACCCAGGATATCGCCCATATCCCATTTCTTGAAAGCGTCGTAGGTGTCTTCGCCTATGGCTTCCTTGGAAACGAACAGCTGGATGCGCCCGCTTACATCCTGCAAGGTAGCAAAGCTGGCTTTGCCCATCACCCGCTTTAACATCATGCGGCCGGCGACAGCCACACGGACTTGTTCTGATTCCAGCTCTTCGCCGGCTTTCTCGCCATATTTGACATGCAGATCGCCCGCCAGATGCGTACGCTTGAAGTCGTTTGGAAAAGCCACGCCGTGTTCGCGTATGGCCTTTAGTTTCTCACGACGTTCGGCGATGACATGATTTTCGTCTTGTACGATGGTTGATTCCGGTTGCTCGTTCAATTTAAACCCCTTGTTTCAGACTTTCGCTGATGAACGGATCGAGATCACCGTCCAGCACCGCTTGTGTATTACCGATTTCAACATTGGTACGCAAATCCTTGATGCGCGATTGGTCCAGCACGTAACTGCGAATCTGATGCCCCCAGCCGATGTCGGTCTTGGCATCTTCCAGCGCTTGTTTTTCTTCATTGCGCTTGCGTAACTCTAACGCATATAACTGCGCTTTCAACATGGCCATGGCTTCGGCGCGGTTGCGGTGCTGCGAACGGTCATTCTGGCATTGCACCACTGTGTTGGTGGGAAGATGGGTAATGCGCACGGCAGAGTCGGTTTTATTGATGTGCTGACCACCAGCACCGGAAGCGCGATATGTATCTATGCGCAGGTCGGCCGGGTTGATATCTACTTCTATCGAATCATCCACTTCAGGAAAAACCTGTACGCTGGCGAAGGAAGTATGGCGTTTGGCATTGGAATCGAAAGGTGATTTACGCACCAGACGGTGTACCCCGCTTTCGGTACGTAATGTGCCGTAGGCATAATCTCCCGATACTTTGATGGATGCGCCTTTGATTCCGGCAATATCGCCCTCGGTTTCTTCCAATACCTCTACGGTAAAACCCTTGCGTTCACAGTAGCGCATATACATACGGAATAGCATGCCTGCCCAATCCTGCGCCTCGGTACCGCCGCTACCGGATTGAAACTCAAGGAAACAATTGTTGGGATCCATGGCATTGGAAAACATGCGGCGGAATTCCAGATGGGCCACATCCTTCTCTATTAACTCAGCATCCGACTTGACCGCCAGCAATGTTTCATCGTCATCTTCTGCGCGCGCCATTTCAAACAACTCTTGCGCGTCTTTCAGACCATTCGAGACTTTCAGCAAAATCAGTACCACGCCCTCCAGCGATTTTTTCTCGCGCCCCAGACTCTGGGCCTTTTCTGCGTCATTCCATATTGCCGGATCCTCCGCGAGTTGGTTGACTTCGTTCAGACGCTCCAGTTTGCCATCGAAGTCAAAGATACCTCCGTAGATCGGCACTACGCGTCTGCATATCTTGCAGATGATTGGCGATGGCGTTTGCTTGTTCAGCTTCCATGAAAATTCCGCTCAAATTTAAAAAATGTGATTATACCAGCCTGCACCTGCTCATTCTCAGGCGATGCGCCACCTTGCATCATCTTTCACATCACCCAACTGAGAAATTTTCACAAAAATGTCATAATTGAGGAATAGCATGCACCACATCTAAAACCAGTAGGAGTTTTCTAAATGCGAAATATCGTACGTGTGCTCTCCGGTGCTATTGCAATGACCGGAATTGTTTTTGCAATGAATGCCAATGCCGTTGAAATTACCGGCGCCGGTGCAACTTTCCCTTACCCTATCTATGCCAAGTGGGCTGAAGCTTACAATGCCAAATCCGGCGTAAAACTGAATTATCAGTCCATTGGTTCAGGCGGCGGTATCAAGCAGATCGAAAGCAAAACTGTTGACTTCGGTGCTTCCGACAAGCCACTTACCCCGGAAGAGCTGGACAAAAACGGTCTGATGCAATTTCCAGCAGTTGTAGGCGGTATAGTTCCAGTCATTAATATTGATGGCATAACTTCCGGAAAAATCCGTTTGAACGGCGAAGTGCTGGCAAATATCTTCCTGAAGAAGATCACCAAATGGGACGACCCTGCAATCAAGGCACTGAACCCAACCGTTTCATTGCCTTCCACCAACATCACCGTAGTACACCGCTCTGATGGTTCCGGTACCACATTCAATTTTGCCAACTACCTGTCCAAGGTAAGCGAAGAATGGAAAACCAAGGTAGGTGCTGATACTTCTATCTCCTGGCCAGCTGGAGTGGGCGGCAAGGGTAACGAAGGTGTTGCTTCCTACGTACAACGTATCAAGGGTTCCATTGGCTATGTTGAGTTTGCCTATGCCAAGCAAAACGGTATGACTTACGTTTTGCTGCAAAATAAAGAAGGTGAATTCGTTAAGCCTGGTCTGGCAAGTTTCCAAGCTGCTGCGAAGTATGCTGACTGGGCTAAAGCACCTGGCTTCTACGAAATTATCACCAACGAGCCAGGCAAGGAATCGTGGCCGATCTCAGCTGCAACTTTCATTCTGATGCAAAAGGTTCAAGACAATCCTGCATCCGGCAAAGAAGTGCTTAAATTCTTCAACTTCGGCTATACCGAAGGTGACAAGATGGCCCAGAACCTTGATTATGTTCCGTTGCCTGACAGTGCAGTCAAACAGATTCACGACCACTGGAGCGCCAACTTGAAAGGCAAGGACGGCTCTGCAATTGCACCTTAAAGCATAGTCATTCAGAACTATCCAGCTATAAAAAGACGGGGGCGAAACTGCCCCCGCGTTTATAGTGAATATGTCTAAATATCTGTGCCCAAATAACCTCTGTAAGACTTAAATAAAATGACCACAGTACAACCGACCATGAATCAGAAGAATCAGAAAAGTATGAACTGGGGTGCTTTTTGGGATAACGTATTCCGCAATACCACGCGTTTCTTTGCTTTTGTTGTTTTCTTTCTGCTTTTCGGAATTCTGCTGACCCTGTTGATAGGCAGCTTTCCCGCACTGAAGGCATTCGGGTTTGGCTTTGTCACGAACGACGCATGGAACCCTGTCACTGTTCAGTTTGGCGCACTGGTGCCTATTTATGGAACATTGGTGACCTCTGCGATTGCCATGCTCATAGGCGTTCCCGTTAGTTTCGGTGTCGCATTATTCATTACCGAATTGTGTCCGAAATGGTTGAAAAGACCTCTAGGCATAGCAGTAGAATTGCTTGCCGGTATCCCCAGCATTATTTACGGTATGTGGGGACTGTTCGTATTCGCTCCGTGGTTCGCCGACAATATTGAACCTTGGCTGAATGATCATTTTGGCGCTTTGCCCTTGATTGGCCCCATATTCCAAGGCCCTGCGATGGGCATAGGTATGCTCACTGCAGGCTTGATTCTGGCTGTGATGGTCATCCCCTTTATTGCCTCGGTGATGCGAGATGTGTTTGAGATCGTGCCGCCACTGCTAAAGGAGTCTGCCTACGGCTTAGGCTCAACCACATGGGAAGTGGTGTGGAAAGTGGTACTGCCTTATACCAAGATTGGTGTAGTAGGCGGCATCATGCTCGGCCTTGGTCGCGCTTTGGGCGAAACCATGGCTGTCACCTTCGTCATCGGGAACGCACACGATCTTTCTGCTTCATTGTTAATGCCTGGAAATACGATTTCTTCAGCGCTGGCTAACGAATTTACCGAAGCAGTAGGCGATGTGTATAGCTCATCGCTGATTACGCTCGGTCTGTTGCTATTTGTCATCACATTTATCGTTCTGGCACTGGCAAAACTACTGTTGATCAAACTGGCAGCAAGAGAAGGTAAACAATCATGATTATCAACAAAAGTCTTTACCTGAAACGTCGAGTCGTTAATGGCGTTAACCTGACGCTTTCCATGCTCACCGTAGGGATCGCGTTATTTTTTCTCTCCTGGATATTGTTCACCTTATTCAGTCACGGTTTCGCCGGGGTGTCTGTCAAGACGTTCACCATGAACACACCACCACCCGGTAGTTCCGGCGGCTTGCTCAACGCAATCTACGGCAGCCTGATGATGGTTGTGGTGGCGACACTTATCGGTACGCCTACTGGTATTCTTGCGGGTACCTATCTTGCCGAGTTTGGCCGGACAGGCTGGTTGGCTCCCGCAACGCGTTTTATCAACGACATCCTGTTATCGGCACCCTCTATTGTCATTGGTCTGTTTGTTTATTCGGTCATGGTGCACCGCATGGGACATTTCTCGGGTTGGGCAGGTGCAGTTGCGCTTGCATTGATCGTCCTGCCTGTGGTGGTTCGCACCACCGAGAACATGCTGCAATTGGTTCCCAGCAGTCTGCGTGAAGCAGCAGCTGCGTTAGGTTCACCGCAATGGAAAGTGGTCATGATGGTTTCCTACCGCGCAGCCCGTGCAGGGATTTTGACGGGCATCCTGTTGGCTGTAGCGCGTATTTTCGGAGAAACAGCACCGCTCTTGTTTACTGCGCTGAATAACCAGTTCATGAGTACAAATATGAATGGTCCGATATCCAGTTTGGCAGTCATCATCTTTCAGTTCGCCATGAGCCCTTATTCGGATTGGCATGATCTGGCTTGGGCAGGAGCGTTGATCATCACTTTATTTGTGCTCGGACTGAACATCATGGCAAGGTCTTTATTCAAGAGCAACGCCGGTAACTAGTACTGGAATTTAACCTCTTATAACTGTATTTCAGGGAATTACGATGGAAAACAACACCCAACTCTCGATCCAGAATCTGAACTTTTACTACGGTAAATTTCACGCACTGAAGAATATCAATATGCAAATTCCCGGCAAACAGGTGACGGCTTTCATCGGTCCATCCGGGTGTGGCAAATCCACTCTGCTAAGAACCTTTAACCGCATGTATGAGTTGTACCCAAACATGCGCATAGAAGGCGAAATCAGGCTGGATGGACGCAATGTGCTGGATAAGAAGGAAGATCTCAATCTTCTGCGTGCTCGCGTAGGTATGGTGTTCCAGAAACCCACTCCTTTCCCCATGTCTATCTATGACAATGTGGCCTTTGGCATCAAATTGTATGAAAACCTTTCCAAATCGGATATGAATGACCGTGTGGAATGGGCTTTGAATAAAGCGGCCATCTGGAACGAAGTGAAAGACAAGCTGGATCAGAGCGGAACCAGCCTATCCGGCGGACAACAGCAACGTCTTTGCATTGCGCGCGGTATCGCCGTTAAGCCGGAAGTGTTGTTGCTGGATGAACCGTGTTCAGCACTGGATCCTATTTCCACTGCACGCGTGGAAGAATTGATTCATGAGCTCAAATCCGAATACACCATCGTCATCGTCACCCACAACATGCAGCAGGCTGCGCGTGTTTCCGACTTCACTGCCTATATGTACCTGGGCGAGCTGATCGAATTCGGCAATACCGATACCATGTTCACCAAGCCTAGCCGTCGTGAGACGGAAGATTACATCACCGGCAAGTTCGGCTAGAAGACCCGCGTAATTCAACTTCATCTTTGCGTCACATTCATATGGCATGATTGTCTTCCCGCGACAATCAGGCCTTATGAATGAATTCTGTCACGCCCATTATTGAATTCCTCCCTAGCCAAGGTGCTGAAGAGACTTCTTTATGTGCCGAATTGACTGAGATACTGCATGCACAAAATTTAAGTGCGCTGTTCCAGCCCATCATAGACCTCAACAAAGCTGCCATCATCGGTTATGAAGGGTTGATTCGTGGCCCTTCCGGCAGTGTGTTGCATTCCCCGGCAACGCTATTCAAAACCGCCCGACTTTGCGGACGATCAACCGAGATCGAATATCTGAGTCGTCGTGTGATACTCGGCTCATTCTCCAAACTTTTTGGCAATGGCAAAATATTTCTAAACATCAGCCCTGACATTCTGTTGCAGCAAGGCTTCAAAACCGGAGAAACGCTCAAATACATAGAAGAGATAGGGCTATCCGCGCAGCAGGTCATCATCGAAATCACTGAAAACATCCCCACAGTGGACTACAGCCAGCTGCGCGAGGCCGTGCTCCACTACCGGAGTATGGGGTTTGAAATCGCCATTGACGACCTGGGGGAAGGTTTTTCAGGCTTGAGGTTATGGTCTGAGTTGCGTCCTGACTACGTCAAAATAGACCAGCACTTTATTCAGGGGATCAATCTTGACCCTATCAAACGGCAATTTGTACATTCCATTCAGGAAATCGCGCGCAAATCAGGTGCCAAGATCATTGCCGAAGGCATAGAGACTGAAGCCGAACTGCTGATCGTGCAGGAGATCGGTATTGCGTTCGGCCAGGGATATCACATCGCCAGACCAAATGCGGAACTAGTGCTCCATATGCCTACAGAGGTTTATAAAGCACTCACTAAACACCAAACGCAAGAGCAACAACATATACACAATTCCATTGTCACTGTAGAAAGATTAATTCGTCATGTTGCGCCAGTAAGGCCGGATTGCCTGAACGATGAAGTGTATGAAAGGTTTGAAAAGTCGTCCGATCTTATTTCAATACCGGTTGTGATGAATGAACGTCCAGTAGGCCTGATAGGACGATTCAACATGATAGATCGCTTTGCCCGTCCCTTCCGGAGAGAACTGTACGGTAAAAAAACCTGCGAGATACTGATGGACAAATCGCCATTGATGATTGATAAATCAGTCGATCTGCATGAACTAAGCGACCTGATCCTGCAAAGCGAATCTCACCATCTTGCCATCGGCTTCATCATCACCGACAACGACAAGTATGTTGGAATGGGTAGCGGTCACGATCTGCTGCGGCTCATTACCACCATGCAGATCGAAGCGGCACGCTACGCTAACCCACTAACTCTGCTTCCGGGCAATGTTCCAATCAACGAGCATATAGATGGCCTGCTGGATGCATCCCTGCCGTTTGTAGCCTGTTATTTCGATCTGGACCATTTCAAGCCCTATAACGATGTCTACGGTTACCAAAAAGGCGATGAAGTGATACAAATCGCCGGCCGACTGCTCAAGGATATCTGCAATCCAAAACTGGATTTTCTGGGGCATGTGGGCGGTGATGACTTTATCATCCTGTTCCGGAGCGAAGACTGGGAGCAGCGCTGTGAGAAACTACTCAAGATATTCGGAGAAACCTCGCCTACGTTATATAACAGTACTGATAGGAAAAAAGGCGGTATCAGATCCGAGGACAGGCAAGGCAAGAAGATATTCCATGACCTGCTCAGTTTTTCCATAGGTGCCGTGATCGTCGAGCCCAACCAGTTTGACTCTTATCATCAAGTCTCCTCTGCCGCGGCCGTTGCTAAAAAACTTGCCAAAAAGATTGAAGGCAACAGCCTATTTGTTGAGAGACGCCAGATATAAAACCAGGATTAAGACTGGTCAGCTTATAGCTGCCCAATCATGACTTAACGGCATGCGTAGCTAAAATGTTTTGATAGAAGGCAATCATGCGCTCAGCCTGTGCGGATGCCGACCAGCCATGTGCATACTGGCGGCCGATGTCGCCCAGAGTCTGACGCGCGGATTTATCCCGTAACAAGCCTGTGATTTTGGATGAGAAATCTCCGATTTCTTCGCGTGCTATCAGAACCCCTTGTCCATCCTTCAACACATCCTTGGTTCCCATCTCAGCGATAGAAACGACGGGAACGCCTTGCGCCATTGCCTCAAGCAGTACCAGCCCCTGTGTTTCAGTGCGAGAAGAAAAAACAAAGATATCGGCAGCCCGGTAGCAGTTGTTAAGCTCGATATTACGATCCAGATAACCTAAAAATTTCACGTTATTTGCCAGACCCATTTTTTCTGCGGATTGCTCGAGCCCGGCACGCGCAGGGCCTTCGCCAGCGATCAGTAACAAGACGTCCGGAACTTGCTGGCGTACGCTTTGCAATACCTCCAGCAGAAAGCCGATATTTTTCTCGAATGCCACGCGTCCGACAAATAACATCATCGGTCTATCCTGCGCGATACCATAACGTTCTCGGAATCCGCTGCCATCACCCGGGTTAAAGCTCTCCGGTTCCAGACCTGTCGGAATGATCTCGGCCGGTGAGGTCACACCATATTCTCGCAATACATCGAGCATAGGCTGTGAAGGAATCACCATACCATGCAAGCTATTCCCCTGATGCCGGGAGAACTTCCTCGCCGTCATACGCATAAGGCCTTTAGGCAAAAACGGCACATAGTGATACAGGTATTCTTCAAAAAAGGTGTGATAAGTTTCCACACAGGGAATACCTAGCAGTCGTGACAGCTTCAGCCCCAGGTAGTGTGCGACAAACGGAGTCTGAATATGGACGATGTCATACATCTCGCCGCGAAATTGCGGCAGATGTTGCATTGCGTGACTGTACTTCATCAAGCGATCTTCCGGATCCATCGGCAGATAACGCGAGGTAATACGCAGAATGTCGCTTTCGTCACCACTAGGGGAATAATAATCCGGTGCCACCAGATGTACGCTATGACCTAAGGCACGCAACTCTCGACGGAAAGTCTGAATTGAAGTCGAAACACCGTTTATTCTTGGAAAATAGACATCCGACAAAAAGAGTATCTTCACTCACTACCTCACACTGTTGTATTGGAAACCTGCGGATCAGGCATCCTAAACGTGATATGTGACAGATCAATGAAATGTCATAAACGGGAGGACACTCATTGATAACAAAGAAACTCGCAACATCATCCCAGTAAAATCAGGCTCCAGACCATGGCCATATTCAGCAGGGCGATGAGCACTGCAGCGCTACCGATATCCTTGGCGCGTTTGGCCAGGCGATGATGATCCAGAGAAATACGATCTACTGTGGCTTCAACGGCAGAATTAAGCAGTTCCACAATGATCAGCAAAAGCACGCTACCCACCATCAACACCCGCTCTACAGCGCCATGTTGCAAGTAGAAAGCAAGCGGGATTGTCACCACCGCCAACAGCACTTCCTGACGAAAGGCATCTTCATTCTTATACGCAGTTCTAAGACCAGCGCATGAATAGCTGAAAGCATTGATCAGCCGCGTTAACCCGGTTTTACCTTTGTATGGACTTTCCATCACAATTCATTCTCCAAAACATTTGCAGCAATTATATCAAATCAATATGTACGAATAATGTCATTATAAAATCATAATGTTGTAACCATTTCTTAATGCTATTACGGCATATTCCCTGCCATGTACAGGCGATATCTAAAATTTTTCTGGCTCGCCCCATTGGTATTGCATAGTCTGAATGCACACGCCTGGGGTTTGGTCACCCACATCTATTTTGCGCAGCAATGGCTCATCTGGAGTATGCCTCTACTTGATCCACGGCTACGCCAGGCAGTACAAAAATTCCCTGAGCTGGTCATGGCTGGCTCATGCCTGCCGGATCTGGCGCTGGTTTCTCCCAGCTTTCGACATACCCACCAGTGGGAAACATGCAGAGAAATGCTGTTGTCTGCAGCCAGCGATGAAGAAATCGCCATCAGCCTTGGGTATGCCAGCCACTTATTTGTAGACGTCGTCGCTCACAACCATTTTGTACCCGCACACGAAGCAATGTGGTTTGAGAAAACATTAATCACGCATATAGCCAGCGAATGGGCTGTTGATGCACACGTAGCCTCACTCATTGAAAACTCAAAACAATCGACGCCACATCAACTGTTGCAACGGCATCGCAGCATATTGATACCATTCCTCGCTCAACGCTTCCGCTGTGGCGAGAAACGCACGACTAACGCACTTGATCGTCTTGCCAACGCCGATCGCCTTTTGCGCACTATACGTCTGCCACAAGCTATCTACTTCAGCCTAAAGCGGCTCGATAACAAGGTATTCCACAATTTTGAGTATTATGTCTCGCTTACACAAGCCATGCTGCCACAAATGGATAGTTTGCTGAATGGCTCCAGACCATTGTGGGAAGCCGACCCGTCACTGGACAAAGCCAGCTTGAGCGAGTGGCGCCAGCATTGCCTGTCGCACATGAAACAACGTCACCCCAAGCCAATCGGCCACTACTCTCCTGCACCCATCCTGTGTCAGAACATCATGAACAATTTGGCGATGATGCCGCCAAGCAAAGCGCCCACGAGTACATCTGTAGGGTAATGCAAACCAAGCACCACACGTGACATTGCGACCAATAAGGTAAATGGCACGAGCACCCAAGCCAGAGCCGGGTAGTAGGATATCGCAACCAGTGAAAATACCACCGCATGCAAGGTATGACCTGACGGAAAACTGAATCGATCCAGCGGCATCATGCCCAAATTTATAGATTGGATCACTTCGTAAGGACGGGGACGCGATGCTCTACCCTTGATGCTTTTGTAGGTCAATGTCGCAGCCAATCCGGCGATCGCCATATGCAAGACCGGCACGATTCCGGCAGACAGTTGTGAGGCGAGTATGCCGCCCATCAAGGTATACCAGAACACGCCATCTCCCAGACGGCTTACCGTGCGGAATAGCATGCGCACCCAGCTATGACGGCTGGTACGGTTGAATGTCACGCACAGGTATTCGTCAATCTCGTTAAACCGATGCAGATACATATCTAGGCGGTGAGACATAGCGCTTCTCCTTTCACAGCAGCTTGCAACAGGGATTCGAATTTCATGCAAACCTCATCCCATGGTTGATCTTCTATTGCCTTGCGTGCAGATGCTCCAACCGACCTGATCGCTCTTAAATTTCCGGTTAAAGACTTCGCTTGTTGCTGAAATTGCTGCAAGTCGCCAAACTCCGCAAGCAAGCCGCTTTTGCCATCGCTGATGTAGGTTTCGGCTGCCGCATAGCGATAAGCCACCACAGCAAGGCCGCTAGACATCGCTTCCAGTACAACATTGCCAAAAGTCTCGGTCATGCTGGGAAACAGAAACATATCTGCCGATGCATAATGTTCAGCCAGTTCAAGTCCTAATTTGGAACCGGTAAAAATATGATTCGGGTAGCGTTTGCTGATGGATTTCAATTGCGGACCATCGCCCACCCATACCATTTTTGCATTGGGCTGGGTCAGGACGATTTGGTCGAAGGTATCGGCCGCAGCCTGCAAATTCTTCTCCGCTGCGATTCTGCCGACATGAATCACGACCAGATCGTCTGGCGTTACCCCCCATTGTTTGCGTAAAGCTTCGCTGCGATGGCGTGGGTTAAACAGCTCTGCATCTATACCTCGCCCAACGGTATGAACATTGCGATAGCCTTCCTGGCGAAGCGATTGTGAAAGCGCCTCGTTTGGAGTCATGGTGCAACTGGCCTGATTATGAAAGTCGCGCAAATAGCGCTCTACAGAGCGACGGATACTACCCAGACGATAATGCCGACAATACCGATGAAAGTTGGTATGAAAACTGGAGGTTATAGGTAACTGAAGCTTCTTTGCCACTTTGAGTGCCGCCCAACCCAATGGCCCCTCAGTCGCTATATGCACCACATCGGGACGTTGTTTGGTCCACAATCGCAACAAGGTATTGCGTACCGGCAAACCAAAGCGCAAACCGGCGTAGCCAGGGATAGGCAACCCGGGTACCAGAATGTGGTCATGTTGATCCGTAGATTCTACGCGTTGGCGAGGCCTGACCAAGGTGACTTTCCAGCCGCGCATGCTCAAACCGTGCGCCAAACGTGAAAGTGTCATGGCGACACCATTGATTTCTGGCGGCCATGTCTCGGTCACCAGTGCGATATGGGGGGGGACTTTTAAAGACTGGGCTAGAAGCTGAGCGGGAAAATCATCCATGCCGCGAAGCATGGCGCTTTTATGTTGCAGAATTGTTTAGCTTATATGTATTTCTGGTGAAGAATACATTTTACATCATACAGATAGCTTGAATTTCCTAGAAATTATTACCCATTAGCATGCAGAACTCACCACTTCGGCAATTCTGCCAGCCAGCATTTCGACCTGCTGGCGTTGCTGCCCTTCCACCATCACCCGTATCTTGGGCTCTGTGCCCGAGGCACGCAGTAACACACGTCCCGTTCCGTTCAGCTCCTGCTCTGCGTTTTGTACAGCGGACTGAATCTTGGAATTTCCATCCAGATCAATCTTATCTTTAACGGTTACATTCACCAGCACCTGAGGATATAAAGTCAATGCTGACGAAAGCGCCTGCAAACTGCTTTTGCCTTCGCAGATCGCTGCCAGAACTTGCAATGCAGCAATAATGCCATCACCGCTGGTATGCTTATCCATGCACAGGATATGGCCTGAATTCTCCCCTCCCAGCAACCACTGTTTTTCATTCATCGTTTCCAGTACGTAACGGTCACCAACCTGTGCACGAACAAAAGGGATCCCGAGCTTGGCTATGGCATGCTCAAATGCGAGATTGGTCATTAGCGTGCCCACCACGCCGCCCTGCAATAGACCGGAACGCTGCCTATGCGCAGCAATGATGAACAACAGTTCGTCACCATCCAGCAACTTGCCAGTACTATCGGCCATAATCAACCTGTCGCCGTCTCCGTCCAATGCGATGCCCAGATCTGCGCCATTATCAATCACCGCGTGCTGCATGGCCTGCGGATGCGTAGAACCGCATTCCTGATTGATATTAAGGCCATCGGGATGCACCGCAAGACTCACCACCTCAGCCCCTAACTCATGCAGCACATGCGGGGCAATGTGATAGGCAGCGCCATGGGCGCAATCCACAACGATTTTCAAACCGCGCAGATCGAGATCATTGGGAAACGTACTTTTGCAAAATTCGATATAACGCCCGACCGCGTCGTTGATACGCCGTGCCTTGCCCAGCTTGGCGGATGGTTGTACCGGCATGGGCTGATCCAGTGCGGTCTCGATACTGCACTCGATGTCATCGGCTAGTTTGGTGCCAAAGCCGGAAAAAAATTTGATGCCATTATCTTCAAACGGATTATGCGAGGCAGAAATGACGATACCGGCCTGGGCTCTTAAAGCGCGTGTCAGATACGCGATTGCCGGCGTAGGCATGGGGCCGGTAAGCAATACATCAACACCTGCAGCCGACAAACCTGCTTGCAAGGCAGATTCCAGCATATACCCTGAAATACGCGTATCCTTGCCGATGACAACTGTAGGATGCGCACCCGCTGCCAGGTGACCATCGATGCCGGTTAATACACGACCAGCGGCATACCCCAGACGCATCATAAAGTCCGGGGTAATGGGCGCCTCACCTACGCGTCCGCGGATACCATCGGTTCCAAAATATTTTCTGCTCATTGCCTGTTTTCCAAATTCATATCCATCGCCTGCACGACTTTGAGTGCATCTGCGGTCGCCTTCACATCATGTACACGGATGATAGCAGCACCTTTCATCGCTGCGATCATTGCGGCTGCGATACTGGCCGCCAGCCGGTTTTCGACTTCACCACCAGCGATCTGCCCCAACACCGACTTGCGCGAAAGGCCCGCCAGCACTGGGTAGCCCAAGCCACACAGTCGCGGTAATTGTTTAAGCAAAGCGATATTGTGACAGCTTCTCTTACCAAAACCGAATCCGGGATCTATGCAGATGCGATCCTTCGACACTCCGGCATCAAGCAATGCCTGTGCACGTGCTCGCAGAAATGCTGCCACTTCCGATACCACATCGTCATACTGCGGATTATCCTGCATATTTTGTGGTGTACCCTGCGCATGCATCAGGCAAACACCGGCATCACTCTCAGCCACCACGTCAATTGCGCCCGGCTCCTGCAAAGCACGCACATCATTGACGATGCTGGCGCCTGCAGCAAGGGCGGCTCGCATTACTTGCGGCTTGTAACTATCTATGGAAATGGGGATGGCGATGTGCTGGCTCAAACCTTTGATCACCGGCAATACGCGCTGCAATTCCTGTTCCAATGCTACCGGCGTTGCTCCCGGACGGGTGGACTCACCCCCTATATCCAGGATATCCGCACCTTCTTCCACCAGCTTCAAACCATGGGCGATGGCCGCCTGGGTATCGGCATAGAGACCGCCATCGGAGAATGAATCGGGGGTGACATTGATGATGCCCATGAGTAATGGACGAGTGAGTTCGAGCTGAAATCTGCCGCAGGAGAACATAGATGCCAGAGGCTGGGGCAAAGGGAATTTCTCATCCCCATCCGCCAGCCCCTGCTTTCTTTCAGGTTCCCTGAGCGGGCTTGCTGGAAATGCTCACGGTTACGCCTGAAGCATCATTATCAGAAGGCGGCACAGTAGGCTTCACCGGTACCGGCTTGGGAGGACGCGGTGCATTGCCTTCCATGATGTCATTGATCTGTTCGGCATCCAGTGTTTCCCATTCCAGCAGCGCTTTGGTCATGGCTTCAACCTTATCCCGATTATCTTCCAGCAGTTTGCGTGCCAGTGCATATTGCTCGTCGATGATGCGGCGGATCTCAGCATCCACTTTCTGCATCGTTGATTCCGATACATTCTTGGTGGTGGTGACGGAGCGTCCAAGAAACACTTCGCCCTCGTTCTCGCCGTACACCATAGGCCCTAGCGCTTCCGACATTCCATAGCGCGTCACCATATCCCGTGCCAGTTGCGTGGCACGTTCAAAATCATTGGATGCGCCAGTAGTCATCTGATTCATGAAGATCTCTTCTGCAATGCGGCCGCCAAACATGATGGCGATACGGTTCAGCAGAAACTCCTTGTCATGCGCGTAACGGTCTTCCTCAGGCAACTGCATGGTCACGCCCAGCGCGCGACCACGTGGAATGATGGTGACTTTGTGTACCGGATCAGCCTTGGGCAATAACTTGGCGACCACGGCATGGCCGGACTCGTGATATGCCGTGTTTTTCTTTTCATCTTCGCTCATCACCATGCTGCGCCGCTCTGCACCCATCATGATTTTATCTTTGGCTTTTTCAAAATCAAGCATATCGACCACGCGCTTGTTAAAGCGTGCGGCAAACAGGGCTGCTTCGTTGACCAGGTTCGCCAGATCAGCACCCGAGAATCCCGGCGTACCGCGCGCGATGATATCGGCCTTAACATCGGCATCTATAGGCACCTTGCGCATATGAACCAGCAGAATCTGCTCACGCCCGCGAATATCAGGCAGTGGCACCACCACCTGCCGGTCAAAACGACCGGGGCGCAATAATGCGGGGTCGAGAACGTCAGGCCGGTTGGTCGCAGCAATCACGATTACGCCGACGCTGGCTTCAAACCCGTCCATTTCCACCAGCATCTGATTCAATGTTTGCTCGCGCTCATCGTTGCCGCCACCCAAACCGGCACCGCGTTGACGACCTACTGCGTCAATTTCATCGATGAAAATGATGCAAGGAGCGTTTTTCTTGGCTTGTTCGAACATGTCGCGAACTCGTGCAGCGCCTACACCGACGAACATTTCGACAAAGTCGGAACCGGAGATACTAAAGAACGGTACTTTGGCCTCGCCCGCAATGGCACGTGCCAGCAAAGTTTTACCAGTACCCGGATTACCTACCATCAACACACCGCGCGGGATACGACCACCCAGTTTCTGGAATTTGGTAGGGTCGCGCAGGAATTCGACCAATTCAGACACTTCTTCCTTGGCTTCATCACAACCTGCCACATCGGCAAAAGTCACCTGGTTGTTCTCTTCATCCAGCAAACGTGCTTTGCTTTTGCCGAAGGAGAACGCACCACCCTTGCCACCGCCCTGCATCTGGCGCATGAAGAATACCCATACACCGATGAGCAACAACATGGGGAACCAGGAGACAAAAACATTCATCAACATGGATGGTTCTTCCGGCGGCTTGGCATCCACCGTGACATTGTTCTTGAGCAGATCAGAGATCAGCCACATATCCTGCGGCGCAAAAGTAGTCAGGGTTTTGCCGCTGGTTTCCTTACCATGCAGCACATGACCTTGAATGGTGACGCTGGAAATATTGCCCTGTTTGACTTCATTGAGAAAGGCAGAGTAAGTGATCTCTTTGGCATCGGTGTTGTGCTGCAAGCCGAACTGGTTGAACACGGACATCAGCACCAGTGCCACCAGCACCCAGATAGCGATATTTCTTAATATGTTGTTCACGTTATGCTTTCAAAATTGAAAAGTACGGCCTATTCTAAACCGAATACAGTTTGTTTGCTTTGTTGCACTTACGCACCATAGCAGCTACATCAGCGTATTACGTCCCAGGCCCAGCAAATAGACTTCACTGCTACGATCTCGCGAGGCTTTGGGTTTGCGCGTCATCACCTTATCAAAATAGCGGCGCGTGGCGGCGACTGTCTCATCGAATCCACTACCGATAAAAGTTTTGACCAGGAAACGTCCATTCGGTTGCAACCAGTGCACAGCAAATTCCAGAGCCAGTTCGGTAAGATGAATCGCCCGCGCCTGATCAACCAGTTCTACTCCACTCATGTTGGGGGACATATCGGAAATTACAAGGTCTATCTTGGTGCTATTAAGCGATTGCTCCAGCTGTTTCAGCACTGCGCTCTCAGTGAAGTCGCCCTGAATGAATTCAACACCGCGCATAGGCTGCATTTCCAGCAAATCAAGCGCAATCACCCGCCCATTGCCATGCAGCCGTTCCACAACCACTTGCGACCAGCTACCGGGGGCAGCACCCAGATCGACCACCGTAATTCCGGGTCTGATCAGTTTATCTTTGTCGTCCAGCTCCATCAGCTTGTAAGCGGCACGCGAACGGTAACCCTGCTTGTTGGCAAGTTTAACGAACTCGTCGTTGAGATGCTCGCGCATCCAGGCTTTGCTGGTTCTGGTTCTTTTCATTTTGTGTTTCGACCGTTTGTTATAATGCACCTTTATAGAAAGAAGCACATGTTAAAACTTAACTCCAAGCAAATCAGTTTTTTACGCGCTGCCGGTCATGCGCTCAATCCAGTGGTCATGATAGGCAACAAAGGCTTGTCAGAAGAAGTGTTGAAAGAAATCGATGTGAGTCTGAAAGCGCACGAACTTATTAAAATAAAGGTACTAAGCGATCAACGCGAAACCCGTGCACAAATCTTACAGCAAATATGCGAACAGCTAGGGGCAACTGCAGTGCAGCATATCGGAAAACAACTGATGGTTTACCGGCGTGCGGAGAAACCGCACATTACCCTGCCCTAGTCTTCAGTACCAGTGCGCCGCCGAGTATGCATTCAACCAGATAAGCAACGCTGGCTATGCCATGCCAGTGCTTGAAACGATCAGCAAATACACTTTGCATCACATCCACAGCCCCCGCCTGTGATTTAAGATGTGCCAGGATCGGTTGTATGCCGAACTGCCCGGCCAATATCAACAGCAGCATGGCCGCAAGAATCCAGAAATAGGCTTGCTTGAGTGCTTCTATGCCGAAGTTGAACACCCGATGTATCATCAGAATAAACGCAGCAACGATGCCGAAATAGGCCAGCCAGGTAAACATCTGGCCTGCCAGTGCCCCGGCGATGGTATGGTCCAGATTACTGAACAGCACCTGCACAGCAAGCGCCCCTGTCGCCCACAACGCGCCTACCCATGCGGTGGTCAACAACAGGACAACCTGATCAAACAGGCGTTGCATACAGGCTCCTAGATATAATGTACTTCCACGATCTCATAAGAACGAATCCCTCCAGGCGCGTTCACTTCAGCAACGTCGCCCTCTGATTTACCGATCAGGGCACGCGCAATCGGAGAACTCACCGAGATTTTGCCCTGTTTGATATCAGCTTCGTCTTCTCCCACGATCTGATAAGTGACCGTGTCGCCACTTTCCACATCTTCCAGATCTATGGTTGCGCCAAAAACACAACGCCCATCCGCGTCCAATGTCGAAGGGTCAATGATCTGGGCGCTGGAGAGCTTGGCTTCAAGCTCTGCCAGCCGTCCTTCGATAAAGCTCTGACGCTCTTTGGCAGCGTCATATTCCGCGTTTTCCGACAAATCGCCATGCGATCTTGCCTCGGCGATCGCCGCTATCACCTTGGGGCGTTCCACGCTACGCAAGTTTTGCAATTCGGCACGCATCAATTCCACGCCACGCACCGTCAACGGTATTTTATTCACTGCCATTTCGTTCCCCGGAAATAATGCTGTTAAGACAGCTTCTTATGCAGATTCTGCAAGCTCTCTACAGTCAAGTCCTGAATATGTCTCATACCCGCGCATGCCGCCTTGGCGCCAGCCAAAGTGGTGTAGTAAGTGACTTTTTGTTGCAAGGCACTACGCCGTATCGCATAGGAATCCTGCACCGCACGTTTGCTTTCCACCACGTTGACGATAAAACTGATATCGCCATTTTTAATCATATCCACAATATGCGGACGACCTTCCGTCACTTTATTCACCGGTGTGACACTGATACCTGCATCCGCCAGCGCTTCCGCAGTACCTGTAGTGGCGACCAATCGGAAGCCCAGATCTACCAGAGATTGCGCAATCTCGATGACTTTTTCGCGACCCTCACGCCGCACGCTGATAAACGCCTTGCCACCCGTAGGTAATTTGGTACCTGCGCCTAGTTGCGACTTCACAAAAGCTTCGGCAAATGTCGCTCCCACGCCCATGACTTCACCTGTGGACTTCATCTCGGGCCCCAGTATGGTATCCACTCCGGGGAATTTGATGAACGGAAACACCGCCTCTTTCACCGAATAATATGGCGGAATGATCTCCCGGGTGACGCCTTGCTGCTTGAGCGTTTTACCCGTCATGCAACGCGCCGCGATTTTGGCCAATTGCAAACCGCATGCCTTGGACACGAAAGGAACTGTGCGCGAAGCTCTCGGATTGACTTCCAGCACGAATACAGTTTCAGCCTGAATGGCGAACTGCACGTTCATCAATCCCACCACGCCCAAAGCCTTGGCCATCTGGACCGTTTGCACCCGCAATTCATTCTGCAGCTTGGCAGAGAGGCTATACGGCGGCAACGAACAGGCCGAATCGCCCGAATGCACGCCTGCCTGCTCAACGTGCTCCATGATGCCGCCTATCAACACTTCGTGTCCGTCGCAAATAGCGTCCACATCCACTTCCTGGGCATCATTGAGGAAGCGATCCAGCAGTACCGGCGACTCATTCGAAACTTTGACTGCCTCACGCATATAGCGCTCGAGCTCGGATTGTTCCTGCACGATCTCCATCGCCCGCCCGCCCAATACATAACTTGGACGTACCACCAGCGGATAACCGATTTCATTGGCAGCGCGCAGCGCTTCATCCGGTGTACGGGCAGTACGGTTAGGCGGCTGCTTCAGATTCAATTTCACCAGCATCTGCTGGAACCGTTCGCGGTCCTCGGCCTGGTCTATGGCATCCGGCGTGGTACCTATAATGGGCACCCCTGCTTTTTCCAGGTCACGCGCCAGTTTCAGCGGCGTTTGCCCGCCGTATTGCACGATCACGCCGACAGGCTTTTCAATATTGACGATCTCCAGCACATCTTCCAGTGTCAAAGGCTCAAAATACAGACGATCGGAAGTATCGTAATCGGTAGAGACCGTTTCCGGATTGCAATTGACCATGATGGTTTCATAGCCGTCCTCACGCATGGCAAAAGCTGCATGCACGCAACAGTAGTCGAACTCTATGCCTTGGCCGATACGGTTAGGCCCGCCTCCCAACACCATGATCTTCTTGCGAGCGGTAGGTTGTGCCTCGCACTCTTCTTCATAGCTGGAATACAGGTAGGCGGTCGCCGTTGCGAATTCTGCCGCGCAAGTATCCACACGCTTGTAAACCGGTCTTACATTCAGTGCATGGCGGTAAGCGCGCACTGCATGCTGGTCGGTATCCAGCAATTTTGCTAGGCGACGATCAGAGAAACCAGCGCGTTTCAGCCTGAATAGTTCATCTTTATCCAGACTGCTCAAGGTACGGCTTTTGACCATGTTCTCGCGCAATACCAGATCTTCAATCTGTGCCAGAAACCAGGGATCTATGCTGGAATGTCCAAATACCTGTTCACGGCTTAAACCTGCACGGAACGCATCGCCTACATACCAGATACGTTCCGGCCCCGGCGCCCCCAGTTCTTTTTCGATCAAATCCACATCGCTGGTGATCTCATCCAGCCCGTCCACCCCTACTTCCAGGCCACGCAAGGCCTTCTGGAACGACTCCTGGAAGGTACGGCCAATCGCCATCACTTCGCCTACGGATTTCATTTGCGTAGTCAGGCGCGAATCGGCCTGAGGGAATTTTTCAAAGGCAAAACGCGGTATCTTGGTGACGACGTAATCAATTGAAGGTTCAAATGAGGCCGGTGTAGCGCCACCGGTAATGTCATTCTTCAATTCATCCAGCGTATAACCAGCCGCAAGCTTCGCCGCTACTTTAGCGATGGGGAAACCGGTGGCTTTGGATGCTAATGCGGACGAGCGCGACACGCGAGGATTCATCTCGATCACGATCATGCGGCCATCCTTGGGATTGATGGCGAACTGCACATTCGACCCTCCGGTATCCACGCCGATCTCACGCAATACCGCGATCGAGGCGTTACGCATGATCTGGTATTCTTTATCCGATAAGGTCTGTGCCGGGGCAACCGTAATGGAATCGCCGGTGTGTACACCCATAGGGTCCAGATTTTCGATAGAGCAGATAATGATGCAATTGTCCTTACGGTCACGCACCACTTCCATCTCGAATTCTTTCCATCCGAGCAGTGATTCTTCGATCAGCAACTCCTTGGTAGGCGAAGCATCCAGCCCACGCTCGCAAATAGTCACGAACTCTTCGCGGTTATAGGCTATACCGCCGCCAGAACCACCCATGGTGAAGGAAGGACGGATGATTGCCGGATAACCGATACCGGCTTGTACCTGTAACGCTTCTTCCAGGCTATGCGCCATGGCAGAACGCGCAGAACCTAGACCGATCTTGGTCATGGCTTCTTTGAATTTTTGCCGGTCTTCGGCTTTGTCTATGGCTTCTTTGGAAGCACCAATCAGCTCAACGTTATATTTTTTCAGCACGCCGTGCTTATCGAGATCCAATGCGCAATTCAATGCAGTCTGACCACCCATGGTGGGCAGCAGCGCATCGGGACGTTCCACAGCGATGATCTTTTCCAGCATCTGCCAGGTGACAGGTTCGATGTAAGTGGCATCCGCCATTTCCGGGTCGGTCATGATGGTGGCCGGGTTGGAATTCACAAGAATGACGCGATAACCCTCTTCCTTCAACGCCTTGCATGCTTGCGCACCGGAATAGTCGAATTCACAGGCCTGACCGATGATGATAGGGCCGGCACCGATGATGAGGATGGATTTGATGTCTGTACGTTTTGGCATAATTAAAAAGCTACTAATGAGCTGTTTTATTCTCCTGCATCAGCTTGATGAAGCGATCAAACAGATAACTCATTTCGTGCGGTCCAGGGCTGGCTTCTGGGTGACCTTGAAAACTGAACGCTGGTTTATCAGTACGCGCGATCCCCTGCAAGCTACCATCGAACAGCGAGACATGCGTTGTTTTTACATTGCCGGGCAAGGTCGTTACATCCACCGCAAATCCATGGTTCTGACTGGTGATGAACACGCGCTTATCTTCTGTATCCTGCACCGGATGGTTGGCTCCGTGGTGACCGAATTTCATTTTCATGGTTTTGGCACCGCTCGCCAGTGCCAGCAACTGATGACCCAGACAAATACCAAAAGTTGGTATGCCTGATTCCACCAGGGTTTTAATCGCGCTGATGGCGTAATCGCAAGGCTCAGGATCACCGGGGCCATTCGATAAAAAGATACCATCGGGTTTGTAGGATAGTGCCTGCTCGGCAGTTGCCTGGGCGGGCAACACGGTCACTTTGCAACCTCTGGCAGCCAGCATGCGTAAAATATTCTGTTTTACACCGTAATCAAAAGCCACAACATTGAATTTAGGTTGCGGCGGCTTGGTATAGCCTTGCCCCAGTGCCCATACGCCCTCATTCCACTCGTAGGCCTGTTGGCACGATACCACCTTGGCCAAGTCCATGCCTGCCAACCCGGGGAAAGCCTGCGCCAATTGCAGCGCCTTTGCCTCATCCACCTCTCCAGCGATGATGCAGCCTGCTTGCGCACCTTTTTCACGCAACAGGCGCGTCAATTTACGCGTATCGATATCGGCGATGGCGACAACATTGTTAGCTTTCAGGTATTCGGCGAGCGTTTGTGTAGAACGCCAGTTACTCGCCAATAAAGGCAGGTCGCGTATCACCAGCCCGGCGGCATATACTTTGCCGGATTCGACATCTTCGGCATTGGTGGCGTAGTTACCGATGTGCGGATAAGTAAGCGTGACGATCTGTTCGGTATACGATGGGTCGGTCAGAATCTCCTGATACCCGGTCATGGCCGTATTGAATACCACCTCACCCACAGTAGCGCCGGATGCCCCGATAGCAATGCCTTTGAACACGGTTCCATCTGCGAGAACCAATATTGCAGACTGCATGGCTGGCGTGTATTGCGGCACTGTTAACCCCTTGGTTTTATTATATTTATGCTTTTACGGCGGTAGACATACAAAACGGGGCAAGCTGTACGCTCACCCCGCTTTCAATCGTTGAGATTATAGCTTAAAGACCGGTCACTATCAACGCAGGGCCAGCACATCCTGCATATCGTATAAACCATTTTTTTTGCCGCCCAGAAACTTGGCGGCACGTAGTGCACCCATCGCAAAAGTAGCGCGACTGCTGGCTTTATGCGTCAATTCCAAGCGCTCGCCTGTACCGGCAAATAATACGGTGTGATCGCCCACCACGTCACCGCCACGCACCGTGGCAAACCCTATGGTACTAGAGTCACGCTCACCTGTGATTCCTTCGCGCCCATATACCGCACAATCGCCTAAATCGCGGCCGAGAGCCGAGGCTGCTGCTTCGCCCAGGCGCAGGGCAGTACCCGAAGGGGCATCCACCTTGTGCCTGTGGTGCGCCTCGATGATCTCGATGTCATACCCTTCAGACAATACCTTTGCCGCAGACTGCACAAGATTGATGAGCAGATTGACGCCCACGCTCATATTGGGCGCGAACACGATAGCAATGTCTTTGGCTGCTTCGGCGATGATCTGTTTTTGTGCGGTGGAAAAACCAGTGGTGCCCAATACCAGCTTGCAACCATGTTGTCGGCAGGCAGCAAGATATTCCATACTTGCTTCCGTACGGGTGAAGTCTATGAGTACGTGACCACGGCTCAATACAGCCGTATCGGATGTAATTTTGACGCCACTGCTACGCCCGAAAGACCCGCCTGCATCATGCCCCAATGCCGCGCTGTCGGCACTATCCAGTGCTGCTTCAAGATGCAGTTCAGGGTCATTCAAAACGGCCTCCAGCAAGGAGTGTCCCATACGACCTGAACTGCCTGCAATGACGATGTTCAACATAAGCACCTCTTGATTAGAAGCCTATCTTTTCCAGCATGCGTTCAAAGTAGTCCGGTGCATCTTCCGGCGGCAGATCCTTAGGCGTTGGCGCAACTTTATCTGGCGCAGGCGCAGGCTTGACCGGCTTGATTTCCGCCTTGGGTTGCGGCGCGACTTCTGGCTTTGCTACCGGCGCAGTCATAGGCTCTGGTGCAGCTTCAGGCAGAGGCGCAGGAGCGGGTGCCGTTTGGGGAGCCGCTTCAGGGGCTGGTGCTGGTGCAGCCTCAGGTTTAGGCACTGAAACAGGCGCAGCCTCAGGTGTGACTTCCGGCTTTGCTTCCGGAGCAGGCGCTGATTCCGGCGCTACTTCAGTTGAAGGCGGTGGTGCAGACACAGGGGCAACCGCAGGCTCTGCAGTTGGCGCAGGCACGGGCACGGGCACGACCGGCGGTTTTTCATCATTGTTTTCCCAGAACTTCAATTTATCCAGCCAGCCCTTCTTTTCTGGCGCCGGTTTAACTAAAGGCTTTTCTTCTTGCGCATTAGCTGGCGGAGTCACCGGTACTGGTGCAGCTACCTGATCTGCTCCGGGGCTCGCTTCCGGTTGAACTTCAACCTTGGGTTCTGCGGCTGGCTTGGCCTTCTCGTCATCGCCCCAGAACTTCAGCCTATCCAGCAAGCCCTTTTGATCACGTTTAGGTTTGCCGTCAATCTCCAGGTCAGCTTTGGGCTCGTTGATAGGCTTCACAGTGAGACTGTTATCGCCTTTACCAGTAGGAATCACATCACCGTGTATATGGCTCAACGCATCGCCTTCAAACTCCAGTATGATGCGGCGCTGATCCAGCACCTTGCCATCTCTGCTCATTTGATAGAAATAATCCCAACGATCAGCATGGAAGCTGTCGGTCAGCAACGGCGTACCCATGATGAAGCTCACTTGCGCCTTGGTCATGCCGGGACGCAATTGCAACATCATTTTGGGGGTGACGACATTACCCTGCTGAATATCAAGCTTATAAGGCCTGATAGAAGGCAGATTCGGAGTATATGAAGCGCAGCCGGTAATAAGCAACGCCAGAATGATTATAGAGTAACGCATGAGAATAATTGAATGTGCTGAAAGCAAAATTGGCGTTAATATTAACATATCAATTGCCATCCCTATGCGAGAACGAGATGAGTGAACCCCAAGAACTTAAGAATGCAGGGCTAAAGGCGACATTACCTCGACTGAAAGTATTATCCCTATTTGAAAGCAGCGATCGCCGCCACCTTTCTGCTGAAGATGTTTACCGCATGTTACTAAGCGGCGGCGAGGATGTTGGCCTGGCTACTGTATACCGGGTGCTGACCCAGTTTGAACAAGCAGGCCTGCTGGTCAGACATCACTTCGAAAGTGACAAGGCGGTATTTGAGCTAAACCAGGGCGGGCATCACGACCATATTGTCTGCCTGCAATGTGGCCGTGTGGAAGAGTTTTGTGATGAAGAGATTGAAAAACGCCAGAAAAAAGCCGCGGAAGAACGCGGCTTTACCATCCATGAGCACTCTCTTTATATCTACGCAGACTGCGTGAAGAAACCTTGTCCGCACAAGGTTTGAAAAACCGCTGAAAACGCTAACACCTAAGCGGCTACTTCAGCTATCGGTATAATCTTCTTCGGTGCATAAATCTCCATCTGATCAAAATTCAGATAGCGATAGATCACATCAGCATCCTTGGAAACCTTATCCCCCAACACCTGCATATATTCCTGCATGGTTGGCATCTTCCCCATGCGTGCGCATACCGCAGCCAGCTCCGCAGAACCGAGATAGACCCGGGCTTCCTTGCCCATACGGTTATCGAAGTTACGGGTACTGGTAGAGAATACAGTGGCCTTGTCCGCCACCCGCGCCTGATTACCCATGCACAGTGAACACCCAGGCACTTCCGTTCTGGCGCCGGCACGCCCGAATACCCCATAAACGCCTTCTTCGCGCAATTGAGATTCGTCCATGCGCGTAGGCGGTGCGATCCACAGACGGGTGGGGATGATACCTGCATCTTCCAGCACTCTTGCTGCGGCTCGATAGTGGCCGATATTGGTCATGCAGCTACCGATGAATACCTCATCAACCTTGTCACCTACCACGGCAGACAAGGGCTTGATGTCATCCGGATCATTCGGGCACGCCACTAGTGGCTCCTTGATCTCGTTGAGATCAATCTCAATGACTTCTGCATATTCGGCATCTGCATCTGCTTCCAGCAATTGCGGGTCGGCCAGCCAGTCATTGATATGGTCGATACGACGACGTAATGAGCGTGCATCTTCGTAACCGCTGGCGATCATGTTCTCCAGCAATGCGGCATTGGAACGCAGATATTCGATCACAGGTTCTTTATTCAGACGCACAGTACAGCCGTTGGCGGAACGTTCGGCCGAGGCATCGGCAAACTCAAAAGCCTGCTCGATCCTGAGATCGGGCAAACCTTCGATTTCCAGAATCCTGCCGTTGAACACGTTCTTCTTGCCTTGCTTGCCTACGGTCAACAAACCCTTCTGAATGGCTGCATAAGGAATCGCGTTCACCAAATCACGCAAGGTAATGCCAGGTTGCATCTGGCCTTTGAAGCGCACCAGCACTGATTCCGGCATATCCAGCGGCATGGCGCCCATGGCTGCAGCAAAAGCCACCAAGCCGGAACCCGCAGGGAATGAGATGCCGATAGGGAAGCGCGTGTGCGAGTCGCCACCTGTTCCAACTGTATCCGGCAGCAACATGCGGTTCAACCATGAGTGAATGATGCCATCACCCGGACGTAGTGTTACTCCGCCACGGCTGGACATGAATTCAGGCAATTCATGTTGCAGCTTGATGTCCACGGGTTTTGGGTAAGCGGCGGTATGGCAGAAACTCTGCATCACCAGATCAGCCGAAAACCCCAGGCAGGCGAGTTCTTTAAGTTCGTCGCGCGTCATCGCACCAGTGGTGTCTTGCGAGCCTACGGTAGTGATCTTTGGCTCACAATATGTGCCTGGGCGCATGCCCATGCCTTTTGGCAGCCCGCAGGCATGACCCACCATTTTCTGCGCCAGAGTGAAGCCGGATTTGTTTTCTGCGACCGGATGCGGATTGATAAAGGCGGTTGAAGGCGGCAAACCCAGTACAGCCCGTGCTCTGGTAGTAAGCCCACGACCGATGATCAACTGTATGCGACCGCCGGCTTGCACTTCGTCCGGCATGGTAATAGGTGCCAGTTCAAAAGTACTGATGGTTTCTCCAGCGGCATTGGTAACCTTACCGGCGCGAGGATGTATGGTGATGACATCACCCATATTCATTTTGGAGACATCGCACTGTATCGGTAGTGCACCCGAATCTTCGGCGGTATTAAAGAAAATAGGCGCGATTTTGGTGCCTAGCACGATACCCGCGGTGCGTTTATTGGGAATATAAGGAATATCTTCACCCATGAACCATTGCACCGAATTAATGGCGGATTTGCGTGAGGAACCAGTGCCAACGATATCGCCCACGTAGGCAACAGGCAAGCCCTGAGCCCGCAGTCGTTCAATGGTCGCCAGTCCGTCAGGCAGCTTGCTCACTAGCATGGCCTTGGCATGCAGTGGGATATCCGGGCGCGACCAGGCCTCCTGTGCCGGCGAAAGATCATCGGTATTGGTTTCGCCGGGCACTTTAAACACGACGCAGCGTATGGTCTCCGGTAGCGGCTTATGGTGGGTGAACCATTCAGCATCCGCCCAGGATTGTATTAATTTCTTGGCTGCAGTATTGCCAGCTTTGGCTTTTTCCTCGACATCATGGAAGGCATCAAACATCAGAATGGTGTGGGACAGAGCCGCCACTGCATGATCTGCAAGACTTCCATCAAGAAGTGCCACCAGTACCGGTACGTTGTATCCGCCGAGCATGGTGCCGAGTAACTTGACAGCATGCTCGGGGCTTACGAGCGGAGAATTCGCTTTGCCGTTCGCCAGATCGGCCAGAAAGGCCGCTTTAACATAAGCAGCCTGATCTACACCTGCCGGGACGCGGTTTTCCAGCAAGTTCAGCAGTATTGCTTCCTGACCTGCAGGTGGTGCTTTGACTAAATCCACCAGCTGTGAGGTCTGCTCCGCATTGAGTGGTAGTGGTGGCAACCCAAGCGCGACGCGCTCGGTGACATGATGTTGGTAGTCGGTCAGCATGGCAATAAAATCACAGTGAATTGTTAAATTTCTGTCTTTAATTTAAGGTGTAAGTATAGCGCTTAAAAGCAGCCGCCGTTAGCGCGCCGAATAGTTTAACCGGCAAGTTAAGCCAGCAAGAACCATGCCTGTTGGCGGCCGTTTTTATTCGAGATCGCGGGTAAATGAAGACCCACAACTTTTTGCATTGGCGCGTTTTTCCATCAATTCCAGCAAGTCCCTTTGGTAATCCGCCCCATACTTTTTCTGCAGATACGCCTTGATCTCAGTAACGCTGACCTGACCGTCATGGTCTGTATCCATGGCGCGTATATTGTCCGCCACACTGGGCTCATCAGACGTTGCAGCCAAAGTTGGCAATGCACACAACATGAGTGTGACGGCAAAAGCTCTCATCTAGCTCATCACATCTTCCAACGCCGTCAGGCAAATATTCACATTGCGTTCGTTTGCTGCATGCCCCATCAAACCGATGCGCCAGATCTTGCCAGCCATTGCTCCCAGCCCTGCGCCTATCTCAAGGCCGTAATCCTCAAGTAATGATTTGCGCGCGGCGGCATCATCCACGCCATCTGGAATATAGACCGAATTCAATTGCGGCAATCTATCCTGCTCTTTGACCACAAAACGCAAACCCAATGCCTCCAGCCCTTTTTTCAGTTCCAAATGGTGATGTTGGTGGCGTGCCCAGGCATTTTCAAGACCTTCTTCCTGCAACATGACTAATGCTTCATGCAGACCATAAAGGGCATTGATGGGGGCGGTATGGTGGTATGTACGCTTGGCAGCGTTTCCCCAATAGGCTGTCACCAGCGTTAGATCCAGAAACCAGCTTTGTATCTTGGTCTTACGGCTTTTCACCACATCCATCGCTCGTGCGCTGAAACTGATAGGAGACAATCCGGGTGTGCATGACAGGCATTTTTGCGAGCCTGAATAGATGGCATCTATACCCCACTCGTCGACTTTGATCGGTGTGCCTCCCAAAGAAGTCACCGCATCCACGATGGTCAGTACATTGTATTTTTGCGCCAGTGCGCAAAGGATTTTGGCATCAGACTGCGCACCGGTAGAGGTTTCGGCATGTACGAACGCCAATATCTTGGCATCGGGATTGGCTTTTAATGTGTCTTCCACCTTGTTGGCATCAACCGCATTACCCCAGTCGTCCATCACCATGACAGCAATGCCACCACAGCGCTCTACGTTTTCTTTCATGCGCCCGCCAAATACCCCATTCTGGCAAACAATGACCTTGTCACCCGGCTCCACCAAATTGACGAAACAAGTCTCCATGCCCGCTGATCCTGGCGCTGAAACCGGCATTACCAGTTCGTTCTTGGTCTGAAAAGCATATTGCAGCAGAGTTTTCATCTCGTCCATCATGCCTACGAACGCCGGATCAAGATGGCCGATAGTGGGGCGTCCCATTGCCGCCAATACCCTTGGGCTGACATCGGAAGGCCCCGGCCCCATCAATATTCTTTGCGGTGGATGAAATGAGCCAATCATGTTTTTTCCTATGTTGTATGACGATCTTTAATAACAGTCAGCATCTAATCAGAACATCGAACAATATTACCATTCATCTTGCCTACAAGCCATTTACCCGACGGCGATCAGTGTGGAGTAAAATTACATCCGGCAGGGACGTTAACCTCCATTTTTTGACACTCAGCAACAGGCGCACACCATGCAATCCAAGACTGCGAAATCCCAGAATCTCAAACTTACCGCACTCAACGCCCTTTCCCCTTTGGACGGACGTTATCAAAACAAGCTCGACATTCTGCGGCCTTACTTCAGCGAATATGCGCTTATCCGCCATCGCACTTTGGTCGAGATCGAATGGTTGAAAGCGCTGGCAGCGGGTAAGAAAATCAAGGAAGTTTCGCCATTTTCGCAAAAAACCCTGAAGCTGCTGGACGCAGTAGTCACCAGTTTTGGCGAAGCCGAAGCCGCAGCGGTGAAAGAGATCGAAACCACCACCAATCACGATGTCAAAGCATTGGAGTACTGGCTGAAAAAACGTTTCGAGTCTAATCCGGAAGTCCACAAAGCATCGGAATTCATACATTTCGCCTGCACTTCGGAAGACATCAACAACCTTTCCCACGGCTTGATGCTGAAATCTGCGCGCGACAATGTCATGCTGCCCGCGCTGGATAGTGTCATTACACGCCTGACGGAATTGGCAAAGCAGCTGGCAGGTTCCGCCATGCTGGCACATACCCACGGCCAGCCCGCCTCGCCCACGACTTTGGGTAAAGAGTTAGCCAATGTGGTCTACCGTTTGCGTCGACAACGCAAGCAACTCGCAAATACCGACATCCTGGGCAAGATCAATGGTGCAGTAGGCAATTTCAATGCGCATCTATCTGCCTATCCCGATGTAGATTGGGAGGAGTTCGCCAGAAATTTCGTGGAACAACTTGGTTTGGTCTATAACCCCTATACCATCCAGATAGAGCCGCACGACGCGATGGCTGAGATGTTTGATGTGATGAAACGCATCAACACCATACTCATCGACCTGAATCGCGACATCTGGGGCTACATCTCCATGGGCTACTTCAAGCAGAAGGTCAAGGCAGGAGAGATCGGCTCTTCGACTATGCCGCACAAGGTCAACCCGATCGACTTTGAAAACTCCGAAGGCAATCTGGGCTTAGCCAATGCGGTGCTCGGTCATTTATCCGAAAAACTCCCCATTTCACGCTGGCAACGCGATCTCACCGATTCCACCGTATTACGTAATATGGGTGTGGCTTTTGGCTATACCTTGCTGGCATACGACTCTTGTCTGAAAGGGCTGAACAAGCTGGAAGCCAACCCGGCACGATTGGCGGAAGATCTGGACGTAAGCTGGGAAGTATTGGCAGAACCGATACAGACCGTGATGCGCCGATACGGCGTGGAAAACCCTTACGAGCAATTGAAAGCGCTGACGCGCGGCAAGGGCGGCAAGGGCGGCATTACCAGAGAAACTTTACATGAATTCATCAATGGCCTCGCGATTCCCAAGGAAGCCAAGGAAAAGCTGCTACTGATAACACCGGCAAATTACCTCGGCAACGCGGTAGAGATGGCGAAACGGATTTAAGTCTTATTACAATCAACGGATTGATGATGACGAAGATTCTGTGTTTTATTTGTATATCGCTGTTAATGTATACATTATCTCTGCACGCCGATACTCAATACACTCTTCCCCCAGATGGCATTTCCGTTACTTTCAAACACGAAACAGACGAGGTCGAATTTAAAGGTACTCTGCCCACCACAGAAACCGCGGCAAAGCTATTTATTGGAACGTTTTGCGAGAACGGCGGGGAAGCGGCGATCTACTTCAAAGTAGGTAATCAAATTTTTGCGGTTCCTAAACAG
Organism: uncultured Methylophilaceae bacterium; assembly: GCA_903834185.1. Classification (GTDB taxonomy): domain Bacteria; phylum Pseudomonadota; class Gammaproteobacteria; order Burkholderiales; family Methylophilaceae; genus CAILHX01. The sequence goes on along the minus strand of CAILHX010000003.1, from coordinate 58,610 downwards.
AAAATCGCAAAAGGACTATTGCGCGGCATATTAAAAGAGATAAATTTTTCTGCCGATAACCAAGGGAAGGTGACCAGAACAATCCCTCGCCTCTGGGGATGTGAAAGCCACCCTGTGCCATATGTGATGATTGATGTTGAACCTGGTCAAGACGACTCCATTAAAGGGATCATTTTGTCCGAGACCCCAGAAGGTTCAAGGCTAGTGGAGTATTTGAAGCACCTTAATAAAATCGGCGCATGCATCACAACTGCAAACGCTGGAGTTATTGCCTGCAATGGCAGCAGAACATTGGAAAATGGAGATAAAGTCAAAATCGCGTTTTTTATTGTCTTGCAAGATGCAAGTAATAATAATCACGCAGCCATGATTGCCCCATCTGGTATCCCAGTGCATGCCCGTTGTGAGGAATATCATGACCAGACCCAATGTACAGTAAGCGATGATATTGGCAATAAGGTGACTGCAAAAACAGAAATCAGCGAGAAGGCTTTGAATCGAGAAACAATCGAACAGCTACGGGAAAAACTGGTGACTTACGTGAACTCTATTAAAACTCCTAAAGAGCCCTAACGACCAAATCACAAAGCCAGTGAAATTGTCATCATGTTGACCCAAGTTGTCTGCGCCACCACATTCACAACTTCTGCAAGTCAATCGGACAGATCTTTCTTACCAACCCTTACCGCTCAACGACCCCCGGTTGTAATCCTTGTCATCAGGGGGAATGCAACGCCCAAATCCGTAACCGCCTCTCCAGCCTGCCGGACAACCCTGATTCTCAGGATAAGTCTTGGCAATCTCTTGTGCAGCTTCTGCCTTGGCAGTATCCACATAATCCCACCGGCCGTTGGGGTGCAGGATAGCCTTGTCGCCGGATGGTGTCGTTACCTCTATATCGTGACCCGCAGGATCTGCCATGGCGGGTGCAGATGGGAGCATAGCCAGTAACATAACAAAACCCAGCAGTGTGAATTGGCGCATGGACATAATTCCTAATATGAATAGTTGTGATATGCAGGATTCTATCTCCGAATCCAGTAAAATGCGCACATGGCTGACATTCTTGTACTTTATTATTCACAAAACGGCGCAGTGCGCGAAATGGCGCAATTGATAGCGCGCGGAATAGAAATGGTAGAGGGTGCCAGCGCACGTTTACGTACCGTGCCCAATATTTCAGCGGTCTGCGAGGCTACAGAGCCCACTATTCCGGATTCCGGTGCACCTTATGCGGAGTTTCGTGACCTGGAGGAATGCGCGGGATTAGCCTTGGGTAGCCCAACGCGTTTCGGCAATATGGCCGCGCCACTAAAATATTTCCTCGACACCGCCACCACCGGATTGTGGCTGAAAGGCGGGCTGGTGGGCAAACCGGCAGCAGTGTTTACATCTACCGCTTCCATGCATGGCGGCAATGAAACAACGCTGATTTCCATGATGCTACCGCTTTTACATCATGGAATGATCATGGTTGGCCTGCCTTATTCAGAACCCGATCTCACCACCACCAACGGCGGTGGTACGCCCTATGGTGCCAGTCGCGTGGTAGGTCAGAACCATGACAAAAATATCAGCGATGCCGAAAAAAAGCTGTGCATCGCATTAGGCAAAAGACTGGCAGAGACCACGTTGAAATTGTCGGCATGACGCAGGCTAACACTACGCGCAATCTGCAATTGATAGCCAGTATCAGTCTGGTGGTACTCATTCTGTTAAGCCTGTGCTGGGAGATGTGGTTCGCGCCGCTACGCCATGGCGGTTCGCTGCTGGTGTTGAAAGCAGTGCCCCTGCTGCTACCCCTGTTTGGCATTCTTAAAGGCAAACGTTATACCTACCAATGGGCTTGCATGTTCATATTGCTTTATTTCACTGAAGGCGTGGTACGCGGTTGGGCCGACACCGGGTTGTCGCAAAAGCTGGCATGGCTGGAAATATTACTGACTTTGATGTTTTTCGCGAGCACAGTGTTGTATGCGCGGGATACCGCGCCCAGCAAAATGTCGCAACAGGTATAATCGCTCCGTTTTCTGATGAATTAAACTCCAATGCATATTCTGCTTTCCAACGACGACGGCTATTTTGCCCCCGGCCTACAGATACTGGCCGAAGCTTTGAAGCCGCTGGCGGAGATTACCGTTGTCGCGCCAGAGCGCAACCGCAGTGGAGCGAGCAATTCATTAACACTGGATCGTCCCCTCACTGTGCGCCGTGCGGATAACGGTTTTTTTTACGTGAACGGCACACCGACAGACTGCGTGCATCTGGCGGTAACCGGATTGCTGGCTGAACTTCCCGATATGGTGATCTCTGGTATCAACGATGGTGCCAATATGGGTGACGATACCATTTATTCCGGGACTGTCGCGGCAGCCACAGAAGGGTTTTTATTGGGCATTCCGTCACTCGCGGTTTCCATGTCCCAGCACCATGCCACCCATTTTGAGACTGCAGCCAATGCGGTGGTTGAACTGGTTAAAAGATTTCAGCAAAACTCTTACCATGAGCCCATTTTGCTCAATGTCAATGTACCGGATCTGCCACAGCAGGAAATCAAGGGCATGGCCGTCACACGCCTGGGGCGCCGCCACAAGGCAGAGCCGGTGATACGTTCCACCACGCCGCGCGGCGAAACCGTGTATTGGGTGGGTGCTGCCGGTGCAGCACAGGATGCAGGTACAGGTACGGATTTTGATGCCGTAGAGAATGGTCTGATTTCGCTCACACCATTACAGATCGATCTGACGCAATATGCACAAATGGACGCCCTAAAAAATTGGATGCATAAATGACCACCAGAATCTCTGGCATAGGCATGACCTCACAGCGCACTCGTGATCGCATGATAAACCGCCTGCGCGAACAAGGTATTAAGGATGAGTTGGTGTTGGCTGCGATGCTCGAAATCCCGCGCCACATTTTTCTGGACGAAGCGCTGGCAACGCGCGCCTATGAGGATGCCTCGCTACCCATCGGCCATAAGCAGACAATCTCGCAGCCGTACATCGTTGCGCGAATGACGGAATTGCTACGCGCCGGGGGTGCCTTGGGCAAGGTGCTGGAAATTGGTACCGGATGTGGTTATCAGACTTCCATTCTGTCGCGGGTGGCGCAGGAAGTATATTCAGTGGAACGCATCGCGCCTTTGCTGGAAATTGCCAAAGGGCATTTTCGCGAACTTAAACTACGCAATGTCAAAGTGAAAAAAGCGGATGGTCATTTCGGTCTGCCGGAAATGGCGCCGTTCGATGGCATCATAGTGACCGCCGCCGCCACCCATATTCCTGAAGATTTGCTACGGCAATTGGCAGTCGGCGGGCGACTGGTGATTCCCGTCGGTACCATGGAGCAAATGTTAACACTGGTAGAACGCACGGCGGATGACTATCGTAAAACCGAACTTGAAGCAGTGAAATTCGTACCCTTGATGGGAGGGATCGCATGAAGTATTCAACACATTCTGCACTTATTGTTGCGTTACTTCTATTGGCGGGCTGCGCCAGCACGCTGAAAGCGCCGGTCATCGAACGGACTCAGACTGGCGCAAAGCCGGCAGGTCAAACAAGCAAATCTGTAATCGCAAAAAAAACAGCTTCCGAAAAATCGGCGGACTGGCGTCCGGATAGTTACATCGTAAAAAAAGGCGATACTTTATATGCTATCGGCCTTGAATATGGCTTTGATTACAAAGATATCGCGCGCTGGAACGAAATTACAGCGCCTAATTACACGATCAAGGTCGGACAAGCACTCAAGTTGAAGGCGCCTGCTGGCACAGAAAACAACCCTGTTGCCATGGCAGCCGTTTCTGCGCCCAAACCTACACCGGCTCCCGCACCTGCTGCTACAGATGCAACGGTGGTCAGCGCCATCAAGACCGAAGCGCCGCCTCAAGCAAAACCACTTGATGAACCAGTAAGCGCAGCCACGGAAGCCAAGCCAGACGTAACAAAGCCTGCAGAGAAAATAGCCGACGAAAATGCGGTGGAATGGGGTTGGCCTGCAGTAGGAAAAATTCTGACCAAATTCAGCGACACCAGCAAGGGGCTGGATATCTCCGGAAGCATAGGTCAGCCTGTGCTTTCTGCTGCATCAGGTAAGGTTGTTTATAGCGGCAATGGACTGCGCGGTTATGGCAAGATGGTCATCATCAAGCACAATACAACCTACCTTTCAGCATATGCACACAATAGCCAGATCGTTGTGAAAGAAGGGCAGGACGTGGTCAAAGGGCAGAAGATCGCAGAGATGGGTAATAGCGATACCGACAGCGTGATGCTGCACTTCGAGATACGCAAACTGGGGCAGCCTATTGACCCGGAAAAATTTCTTCCCGCCAATGCCACGATGAATTAGCGGGACTCAATCAGCGGGGCACAAAATAGCACCGTATTGTAATTTGCACGCTTTTGCAGCTTATTTCTTCGCTGGCTTATCGGTCTCTTTATCCTGGTCTGCGTAATACTGATGCACCGCCTTCATGTCATACTGGCGTGCCCAGTTGATGATCTCGGCTAATGCCGGTGCACCAAGCTCCCCTACTTGTGCCAGGATGCTGGCCTGATCACGTACCACCATAATGCCGGGGATCTTGTCCACGTTGAAATATTCGGCGATTTCGCCGTCAATCTCAGTGTTGACCATGCCAAACACCACGTCAGGGTTGGCTTCTGCTGCTGCTGCAAAGGTAGGGGTGAAATTAACGCATGGCTCACACCACGGCGCCCAAAAGTCAACTATGACAAAACTATTCTGCTCTATGGTGTCCTTGAAATTCGCTTTGGTAAGTTCTATCACTGCCATGCTGATGAATTCCTAAAATTCGAAAAGCCGCATTCTATCAGACATTATCGACGGAACGTTTACCCCAGGTTCCGGCAAAAAACAGCTCGTTCAATTCGCGTCGTTGCCTGGGCGCAATTTCGCGCCCTTTCAGTTCGTCATTGATATTTTCCAGCGCCGCCGGATAGCCCACCGACAGCATCGCCATCAATTGATATTGCTCAGGAACAGCTGCCAGAGTGCGCGCCTTGTCCACATCGAAGCCGCCCATCTGATGCGCTTTCAAACCCAACGCTTCTGCTTGCAGGCATAGATTCTCTGCCGCAGCGCCTGTGTCATATTGCCCCCAGCGGTTGGGTTTGCCATTATGGGTAAACAGACTGTCCGCGGTAACCAACATCAGTAAAGGCGCATCCTGCACCCACGACTGATTACCGGGAACCAGACATTCCAAAGCCTGTTGCCAGCCGGTTGGATCTGTAGCCTTGTTCCAGATCACAAAGCGCCATGGTTGATCGCCAAAACAAGAAGGTGCCCAGCGTGCCGCTTCCAGCAGCGCGATGGTCTGCTCTTGAGTAACAGACTTGCTGGCATCATAAGCGCGGCTACTCCAGCGCTCGGCCAATAATGGATGAATGTCTACCTGGGTGATTGCCGGTTTTTTCATACGGGTTTCCTTATAGGGTTTTATCAAGCGCTGGATAATCAGTATAACCATGCTCGGCCCCACCATAAAAGGTAGTGTGGTCGGGAGTGTTGAGCGGGGCGTTCAGCTTGAATCTTTCCACCAGATCCGGATTGGCGATGAAAGGTACGCCATAAGCGATGCAATCCGCTTTGTTTTCAGACACAGCAGCGGTACCGCGAGCAAAGTCGTAGCTGCCGTTGGCAATGTAGTTACTCTTGAAACGGCGGCGCAGTTGAACAAAATCGAATTCTTGCAGAGGTCCGCTGCTATTGATCCCTATTTCCACCGCATGCAGATAGGCAAGTTTGAACTGATTGAGCTCATCGGCGGCATGATTGAACAGTGCTTGTGGGTTGGAATCGTGTATATCGTTGAAAGGATTGATCGGAGAAATACGTACTCCAACCCTGTCGCTACCCCAAACTTTACATACGGTAGCGGTGACTTCCAATAACAAACGCGTACGGTTTTCTATGCTACCGCCATACTGATCGAATCGTTTATTGGTGCTATCGCGCAGAAACTGGTCAAGCAAATATCCGTTGGCACTGTGAATCTCCACGCCGTCAAATCCGGCCTGCAATGCATGCTGCGCACCCACTCTGTATTCGTTGATCACAGCTTCTATCTCAGCCGTATTCAGCGCACGAGGCGTCACAAAATCCTGCAAACCCTGATAAGTGAACGCCTGTCCCGCCGGTTTGAGAGCAGAAGGTGCAACCGGTAACGCGTTTTTCGGCAATAACGAGGGATGTGAAATGCGCCCCACATGCCACAATTGCAAAACGATGCGCCCACCTTCGGCATGTACCGCATCCACCACTTTTTTCCAGCCTGCAACCTGTTGTGCAGTGTGGATGCCTGGCGTGGCTGGATAGCCATGCCCCATTGCTGAAATTGGACTCGCTTCGGTGATGATCAGACCGGCAGAAGCGCGCTGGGTGTAATACGTGACATTGATCTCCTGCGGAATATTACCGGGCATGGCAGCACGGTTACGTGTCAACGGCGCCATCACGATACGATTCGACAACTGCATGCTACCCAGTTTTATTGGGGTAAATAAGTCTGTCATATTAAAATTCCCAAGCTAATTAGAACGGTTTATGGTCAGGGCTGCTCTTCACACCTTCAATCAATAAAGTAATGTCGACTTCATCGCCTATAGGCGCATTCGGTTGTACTCCCCAGGCCAGACCGTAATCAGATGCCTTGATGCTGGTATGCGCTTCTATACCCATACGCGTCCCACCCCACGGGTCGGAACCGATACCCAGTATCTTGAACGGGAATGAGATCTGTTTGGTCACGCCGTGCAGCGTGAAACTACCATGCAATATACCTTCGGTCTTGCTGCTGGCTTCAACTGAAGTGCTTTCGAACGTCATTTTCGCAAACTTGCCGGCATCCAGATATTCGGGTTTGGTGGTGATATGTTCGTCACGTTTGGCATTGTTGGTATTCACGCTGAGTATATTGATGCTGGCTTTCACACTGGAATTATTCAGATTATCGTGGTCTATGGTGATTAGGCCTGTTACATCGGGAAAGGTGCCAGCGGTCTTGGAGACCACGTGCCGTATCGTAAAATTGGCAAAGCTATGGGTATTATCAATGCCGTAAGTTTGTATATTTTGTGCGAAAGCAATACTGGTAAAACCGGCCAAAACCAGACCAACCATCAAATTTTTCATCAAATTCTCCTTAATAATTTTAGTGCCTGATATCACACGTCATGCCTGTCGGGACGTGTTTGTAACCACAGGAGTAATCAGTACCAGATTACTCCATAAAATATTCCACTCGCTTGAGCTATTTACGTCCAGCTAAAAACTGGTTAGTAATTTGCGCCACGCGTGCTCCCAGATGCTCTGCTGTTTTCAGGTCACTGGCGATTGGACCTGCGTCAGGGCCTTCGTCTGAATTGGATTGCGCCAAGGCACCCAAAAAACCACCCAGTCGGTTCAAGTCATTTACCGAGCCTTTGCTATTATTGTTGCCCGGCATCAGATCAAGCCCGACCCAGATCATACCGTGCTGCGCAGCAAAAATAGCCAGTTGCACCAGGGTATTCAATTTGTCGCCGTTCTGGCTCGCTGAATTGGTAAAGCCAGCCGCAATCTTGTTCTTCCATCCCTGTCCAAACCAGACCTTGGAACTGGCATCCATAAAAGTCTTGAACGGTGCAGATGCACTGCCCATATAGGTAGGACTACCGAAAATGATGGCATCCGCAGCTTCCAGCGTAACCCAATGCTGTTCAATCTGATCAACCGGGATCAGGTTAGCATTGGTGCCGCTCACGCTCTCCACACCACGTATCACCGCCTTGGCTTGCTCGGCTGTATGCCCATACCCACTGTGATATACCACTGCTACTTTTGCCATGATGACTCCTTATGATAGTTAAATTAAAACCATGCTTCTAATACTTAATAGTTATGCTGGTAGATCAAAAAGTAAAAACTCAGCCTGCCGTCCCTCCTCGAAAGTCAGTTCCACGGCTTCGGTAACACGCAGACCATCACCCACAGCTAATGCAACGCCATTGACTGTCAGACTGCCTGCTGCCACCTGCACATAAGCCTTGCGACCTTGGGCAATAGCCTTGCCGGTTCGTTCTGTTCCATCCAGCAACGCCGAATACAAAAGTACATCCTGGCCTATGGTTACTGAATTTTCTGTACCGTCCGGTGAAGCGATCAGGCGTAATTTGCCACGTTTTTCATCGTCACCGAACGCTTTTTGCTCGTAGCTAGGCGTTACCCCATTCTTTGCAGGCAACAGCCATATCTGGAGCAAATGCACAGGCTCAGTCTCTGAAGGGTTGAATTCGCTGTGGCGGATGCCGGTGCCTGCGCTCATGCGCTGCACATCACCAGGACGGATCACCGAGCCATTGCCTAGGCTATCCTGATGCTGCAGCTCACCTTGCAATACATAAGTGACAATCTCCATATCGTTATGGCCATGCATGCCGAAACCGCGCTTTGCATGCACGATGTCATCATTGATCACCCTTAACACCGAAAAGCCCATATTTTCCGGGTCATAATAATCGGCGAACGAAAATGTGTGACGGGTGTTCAACCAGCCATGGTCACGGTGTCCTCTATCTTTGCTTTTGCGAATTTCTAACATTTTATTCAGCCTTTCTGAACGAATGAGTACATAATAGGCTTATGAAACAGAATTCATAGCGAATTATTCTGTGAAACTCATTCAATAATTTTGAATATTCATTCATATGAGAATCTCATTGGAAGCCATAGAAACGCTGGATGCCATCGACAGAGGCGGCAGCTTTGCCGCCGCTGCGGAAGAGCTGTTCCGCGTACCGTCAGCGATTACTTATACCGTGCAAAAACTGGAGCAGGATCTGGGCGTAGCAATATTCGATCGTAGCGGCCACCGAGCGGAATTGACCGAAGCGGGCAAAGAATTATTGCGTGAAGGTCGCCAGTTGCTGAGAGCAGCGGGCGAACTGGAGTCTCGTGTCAAACGCGTATCTACCGGTTGCGAATCAGAACTGCGCATCGCCATCAGCGATCTGTTCCCCATCAACCGCTTTTATCCGCTGGTGGAAGAGTTTTACCGGCAAGGCTATGGCACACGTGTCCAGTTACTGCGGGAAGTCTACGGCGGTGCATGGGACGCACTGGTCACCGGTCGCGCCGATATTTCGTTTGGCACGCCGGGCGAGGGCCCATCGGGGGGCGGCTACAATACATTCTTGCTGGGCTCGATGGAATTCGTCTTTGCCGTCGCCCCGCATCACCCTCTGGCTCATGCAACAGAGCCCTTGCAGGCAGAAGATATACTCAAACATCGCGCCATTGCCGCTGCAGATAGCTCGCGTAACTTGCCGCCACGCACCTCCGGCATTCTGACCGGGCAGGACGTATTTACCGTGCCCGATATGCAAGCCAAGCTGGATGCCCATATCCATGGGCTGGGTGTTGGTTACCTACCCAGGATGCTGGCGATGCGCCACGCAGAGGTAGGGCATCTGGTCATCAAAGAAGTTGCCGAACTCAAGCCCTCTGCGCCGTTTTATCTGGCTTGGCGTACTCAGCGTCCGGGGAAAGCGCTAAACTGGTTCATAGATAGAATGGAACACATGACGCTCGAATGGTGACCTCCGATCATGGTTTTTAATTGATGACCTTATTGATACATCCTTAAATTGAAAACTGTCCGCAGATGAAAATACTCAGAAAATCGGCAAAAAGTACGGAATTCAGCGAGTTCGTCACCGAACAAATGGCATTATTCGGGGCGATTACCATCAAAGCCATGTTCGGCGGATTCGGTATCTATCGTGATGGACTGATATTCGCCATCATCGTAGACGATAAGCTCTACTTTAAAGTGGATGCAGCCAGCATAGAGGACTTCAAACATCTGGGGTTGCTACCTTTCACTTATGAAGCGCGCGGCAAGCAGGTCTCCATGAGCTATTACGAAGCTCCTGCTGAAGTTTTGGAGGATCGGCACGAAATGGCGATATGGGCGAAGAAAGCCTATCAAAGTGCGCTCAAGGCCAGGAAGCCAGTGCGATCATAAGCAGCGCAAGTCAACGCGATTGAGTCCTCAACCATTGAACCTATTACTACTGATGATAGACTATGCCTTATATAAAGACATTCAAGGAGTTCAATATGTCCAAGCTCAAGCTCATCGCGTTGTTAGCCATTTTGTGCGCCTCTCTCCATGTGTTGGCAGCACCGGCACCCTATTACAAATGGGTAAGCCTGGTGGACGGTACCGTCATCTGCGCGCAAACCTCTCCAGGTGAAGGATGGGAATTGGGCGCTGGCCCCTTTGGCGGCTCCCCTGGCCCATTCAAGGATTTTCGTTGCAGAGTTCCCGGTAAAATCGATAACTAAGCAGCAGGCCATTACAATGCAAGAATGAATCTGCCAGTCCTTTACCGTACTGAACAAATCCGCGCCATAGAGCTGCAGCACGGTACTAACGATGGCACTGGTGGCCTGATGGAACAAGCCGGCCTGGCAGTGGCGGAGCTTGCCTGTGGACTGGTTAAAGAAAGCCATGCACATATCCTGATCCTGGCGGGGCCTGGCAACAATGGTGGCGATGCTTTGGTGGCAGCGCGCCATCTGCAAAGCCGCTTCTTCCACACCCATGTTGTATTTACCGGCGATGCCGCCAAGTTGCCGCCCGACGCCCTTGCGGCATATAACGCATGGCTGGTTGCTGGTGGCAAGGTAACAAGCGAGATTCCGACCTGTATTCAATTCGGTCTGGTGATAGATGGCCTATTTGGCATCGGGCTGACGCGGGAGCTGGATGCCCACTATGTGCAGTTGATAGATGCCGTCAATGCATTGCCCGCAACCAGGCTCGCCATTGATGTTCCCAGCGGTCTGTCTGCTGACACTGGACACGTGTTGGGAGCTGCAGTTACGGCCGACCATACCATCACCTTTATCGCACACAAGCCAGGCCTTTATACCCTTGACGGCCCAGACCACGCAGGGCATATCCATCTGGCAACGCTGGGAATCACGCCATCACCATCCATCCCCGTTGGGTGGCTGCTGGATAGTCCTCCCGCTAAACTAGCCCCAAGGAAACGCAACTCGCACAAAGGAAGTTTCGGCAGTGTGGCAGTGCTGGGCGGAGCAAGCGGCATGGTGGGAGCTGCTTTTTTGGCTAGCCGTGCCGCACTATTGGCAGGCAGCGGCAGAGTGTATTGCCATTTCATTAACGCCGATGCGCCGTTGATAGACCCCAATTTCCCCGAGCTGATGTTGCGTCATGGTGAGCAGGTTGCGGAAAACATGGACTGCATCATTGTCGGTCCCGGCATGGGACGCAGTGTGCAGGCTGCAAGCCAACTTAAGACTGCCCTACAGTCCGGCATCCCCCTGGTATTGGACGCAGATGCTTTACATCTGCTGGCTGCCGACCCAGCTCTGACTGCCATGCTGAAACAGCGTGGAAATGCAGTACTTACACCACACCCGGGTGAAGCCGCTGTTTTACTGGATTGCGACACCACGCAAATACAAAGCGACCGCATCGCCAGCGCACAACATATCGCCAACCGTTACCATGCCACTGTGGTTCTGAAAGGTGCAGGCAGTGTCATTGCTACCCCCGATGGCCTATCAGAAAAATCGCGCTGGTACATCAATGCCAGCGGCAATCCCGGCTTGAGCGCGGCAGGCATGGGGGATGTATTGACCGGCATCATCGCCGCGCTGATCGTACAGGGATTGACCTTAGAGCAGGCAACTTTGCTCGGTGTTTATTTACATGGCAACGCCGCAGATAGCCTGGTCGCCGATGGGCTCGGCCCGATAGGACTTAAAGCATCGGAGATCGCGCTGGAAGTACGTAATCTATTGAATGAAAAAAATACTTAACCCTTTTTTGGACCCGCCATGCAACGCCAACTCAACGATATCATCGCCCTCAGCAGTTCCGTTATACTTGGTAAAGAAACACAGATCAGACTATCTCTTGCCTGCATCCTGGCGCAAGGCCATTTGCTGATCGAGGATCTGCCCGGGATGGGTAAAACCACGCTGGCGCATACCCTGGCACAAGTGCTGGGGCTGGGCTTTCGCCGGGTGCAGTTCACCAGCGACCTGATGCCCGCGGATATTCTGGGCGTATCGGTATATGACCGCAATGAGTCCAATTTCAAATTTCACCCGGGTGCGGTATTTACCAATGTTTTGCTGGCCGATGAGATCAACCGCGCCACACCGAAAACGCAAAGTGCATTGCTGGAAGTAATGGAAGAACGGCAGATGACGATCGATGGCGAAACCCGTCCATTGCCCGAGCCTTTCTGTGTCATTGCCACACAAAACCCGGTGACCCACATCGGCACTTTTCCGCTGCCGGAATCGCAACTGGATCGCTTCCTTATGCGTATCAAACTCGGCTATCCCGATGTCCGCTCAGAACGCACTTTGCTTGCCGGCGGCAGCGGGCGAGACCATCTGGTCAATATCTCCCCGGTAATCGATGCGGCTGGCTTGATCCAGTTACAACAACAGGCGTCACGCATCCATATCGCCGACACGCTGCTTGATTACCTGCAGGCAATTCTGGATTTCAGTCGCAACAGCCCGCAGTTCGAGGCAGGGTTGAGTCCGCGTGCCGGGCTGGCACTCAAGCAATGTGCGCAAGCCTGGGCATTACTGGAAGGCCGTGACTACGCCATCCCTGAAGACTTGCAGGCGATCCTGCCCAGTGTGGCTAACCACCGCTTGCGTAGCGCGAATGGTGGCAGCGTAGCATCAACCGACCTTCTGACTAAGGTGGCTGTGCCTTGACGATGAGGCTGAAATTGGCAGGGGCACTCCCTGACTGGAGTAAATTTCTACGTAGTACGCAAACCAGCCACAACATCGCGACTCTCGATAGAAGACATGTCTACATCGTCCCCAGCCGCACCGGATTTGTGTTCGCGCTGATGATAGGCGGCATGTTGATCGGCTCCATCAACTACAGTCTCAATATGGGCTATGTGTTGGCATTCTGGCTGATGGGGCTGGGCATCGTCGCCATGCTGCATACCTGGCATAACCTTGCGCATATCCACATCACCCCAGGAAAAGCGCCTGCGGTATTTGCCGGAGAACAGGCTCGCTTCTCTCTTATCCTGACCGAAAATAGCGGTCATGACCGTAGCGCCATAGGTCTGAAAACAAGTCGGAAGTTAGACGCTCAAACAAGCCTGTACTGTGATATTGCCGCGCATGACTCAACCGAAATCGTATTGAGCGTTGAGAGCAAGCAACGCGGCTGGCTAAAACTTGAAAGAGCAAATGTCTTCACCCGCTTTCCATTAGGCTTGTTCCATACATGGGGCTATGTGGAAACTGATCTGCACTGCCTGATCTATCCACGCCCGGCGCCACCCGGCCTGCCTATCCCCACTGCGCTTCAGCAATTCCATAGCCAAGGATCGCAAGCCACGCATGGTGACGAAGACTTCTCGGGTCTGCGTCACTACCGGCTGGGCGATTCAATGCGTCGCGTAGACTGGAAAGCTTCGGCAAGGGAGCAAGGACTCTATACCAAAGAGTTTGAAGGACAGGGACAATTTGTGCCGTGGCTGGATTGGGAAACCACGCCGGGCAAAGACACCGAACATAAGTTATCCCAATTGACGCGCTGGGTGCTGGATGCTCACGCTGCGGGTCTTGCCTTCGGTCTGCGGCTGCCAGGCCGCACACTTAGCCCCGCTGCCGATGAAGCTCATTTTCGTGAAGCGCTGCAGGCGCTGGCCTTATTTTGAGGACATCGCCTTGAGTATCGTGCAACTGCGCTGGGTATTAGGTTCGCTGGCACTGATACTGGCGCTTCATGTGCCTTATCAGGCAACCTGGGTAGTGGTCTCATCGGCGTTGCTACTAGGCTGGCGTTACTGGCTGGCATTACGTCAGAAATATAATCCAGCTATAAAGTTACCCGGAAATTTAATCCTGTTTCCGCTGGTAATTCTTGCTGCACTGGGTGTGCTATACACATTTGGCGGACTGGCAGGGCGCGATGCCAGCACTGCGCTATTCACTTTATTGCTCGCTTTCAAGGTGATGGAATCAAGGTCTATTCGTGACCTTACTCTGGTTGTAATGCTTGCCTATTTCCTGACCATTTGCACCTTCCTCTTCTCGCAAGCCTTGCTGATCGCCATTCTCACCATTATTCCGCTGTTAGCGCTTACCACTGCTTTGATCAGTCTTAACGAGACAGCTAAACAAGCAAGCAGAGATGCCCTACTCTCGCTTGGCGGGCGCTTGGTCGCTCAGGCGCTACCGGTAATGCTGATACTTTTCGTGCTTTTCCCACGTGCCCCCGGACCATTATGGGGTGTACCCAGAGATGCAACGCGCGGAATGACCGGGCTTGCTGACGAGATGAGGCCAGGCAGTATCAGCAATTTGTCGCGCTCAGATGCCGTTGCTTTCCGTGTCACGTTTCAAGGTAAAACACCTGACCCTGAGCAGCTCTACTGGCGAGGGCCCGTATTGTGGGATTATGACGGCAGTGTCTGGCGTTCCAGCCAAATTGAGTCGGCCCCCTCCATAAATATATTGCGTCCCGATAGTGCACCGATCTCCTACACCGTTACGCTGGAACCACACAATAAACCCTGGTTATTGGTACTGGATATGCCGGTCAAAACCGGTAGTGTGGGTTTTCTCACTACAGATTTTCAGTATCAGTCGCGCCAACCGGTGCGTTCACGTATCCGCTATGAAGCGACTTCTGCGCTGCAATATCACCAAAATAGTGCGCTGGATGACAGCGATCGTACCCGCGCCTTGCGTCTGCCTGCATTCGGCAATGAGAAGACGCGCGCGCTTGCCCGGGATTGGGCGGCGCAGACCAGAAAACCTGATGAATTGATACAAAAAGCGATGCGCTTGTTTGCCAATGGCTTCAGCTATACCCTGACACCACCCCCGCTCGGCGCCAGTGCAGTAGACGGATTTCTGTTCAACACCAGGAAAGGGTTTTGCGAGCACTACGCCAGCAGTTTTGTATTCCTGATGCGCGCTGCCGGGGTGCCTGCCCGAGTCGTGACCGGTTATCAGGGTGGAGAATTCAATCAGTTGGGTGCATACATGATCGTGCGCCAAACAGATGCCCATGCATGGGCAGAAGTTTGGATAGATGGTCGCGGCTGGGTGCGGGTTGACCCCACTTCCGCCGTTGCGCCGCAACGCATACAATCCGGCATCTCCAGCGCCTTGCCAGCAGATGAACCTTTACCCGCCTTGGCCAGACCCAGCCTGTTCCGACGCCTGAATCTAGGATGGGATTCCATCAACAATGACTGGAACCAGTGGGTGCTGGGTTATAACCAGCAACGTCAGTCAGAGTTTTTGTCAAAGATCACCGGCAGTAAAGTGAGCCGAGGCGACATGGCATTGTGGTTGAGCTGCCTGCTGATTGTGATTGTAGGATTGATCGCGCTATGGGTGCTGCGACCAGCACGCAGCGGATTTGATGCGGTGCAAACCGCCTGGATCAGGTTTCAGAATAAATTGGCGCGAGCGGGTCTTCCCCGTCTTTCTGCAGAGGGACCACTGGATTTTGCGGTACGTGCTGCACAGACTTTCCCGGCCAGCCAGCCAACGATAGAAATGATTGTTGAACTCTACCTGCCGTTACGTTATGGCACTAACAATAGTACCGAAGCGGTGAAGCAACTGCAACGGTACGTAAACGAGTTGAAAACGAGCAAATCAGGCATGCGCTGATGAAGCACAGGTTAGCGCAATAAGCCGCGTATCCATTGCGTGTAAACACTTTCAGCGATTGCATTCAGTTTTTTGATTCTAGCCGTCAGATCGCGCTCGATTTCCTCTACCGGCTGTACCGCGGGACTGGTAATCGACTGTGCGATTTCGGCCGCACCAACATGGCACCATTCCTGCACCATTTTTGCAGTCATTTCGACATGGCACTGAAACCCAAGGTTTTTACCGATAGCAAATGCCTGATTTTCACAGTAAGCGCTGGAAAGTAATCGAGTAGCACCCTGTGGTAGAGAAAAAGCCTCGCCATGCCAGTGAAAACCAGAGAAGCTTTTAGTTTCACCAAACCAGTGCCGTGCTTGATCATTGTCAGCGACAGTGATCTCTCCCCAACCGATCTCCTTGACCTTATTACTGCCCACCACACCACCCAATGCCTTTGCCATCAGCTGCCCGCCGAGGCAATGACCCAGTACCGGAATATCCGCAGCCACCGCCTGCTGAATAAGCTTCAGCACAGGCGGAATCCATGGCAGATCGTCATTCACGCTCATCGGCCCGCCCATGAACACCAAACCACTATAGGAGAGGGCCGATGACGGCAACGCATCTCCTGCATCAATACGTGTCAGTTGCCAGGGGAGGCCATGCTGGTCAAAAAATGCTGCCAGGAATCCCGGCCCTTCGGTGGATGCATGGCGAAAAATCGCGATAGGTTTCATAGTTGCTGTTTCCATTCTCCAGACGCGAGGCCGTCCAATGTGTAATCACCGATGGCATAACGTATCAACCTCAGGGTAGGAAACCCGATGTTGGCCGTCATGCGCCTTACCTGACGGTTCTTGCCTTCACTGATCTTAATCTCCAGCCAGGTAGTCGGGATAGCCTTACGTTCACGTATCGGCGGATCTCTAGGCCATAAACCAGCGGGCTCATTCATGATACGTACCTGTGCAGGCTGGGTAATGAAGTCGCCCAGATCTACACCCTTTTTTAACGGGACCAGATCTGCCTCTGTTGGCGTTCCTTCAACCTGTGCCCAGTAGATTTTAACCAATTTGTGTTTGGGATGTGAAAGTCGGTGCTGCAAGCCACCATCATCGGTTAAAATAAGTAGCCCTTCGCTATCAGTGTCCAGCCTACCTGCGGCATAAATCTTGCATAGCTTAATGTAGTCTTTCAGGGTTGCATGGGTCTCATGCGGACTGAATTGACAAATGACGCCGTAGGGCTTGTTAAACAGAATGATCATTGCAATGATTTAGTATCTTAGGAGTGTTTGATGTCAACAAAAATCGTCGTCCCCAGTAGTGGGCAAAAAATCACCGTCAATGCAGATAACACGCTGAACGTACCCGACCAGCCGATTATCCCATTTATTGAGGGCGACGGCATCGGCGTGGATATTACCCCACCCATGCAGCAGGTAGTGGATGCAGCGGTGAGTAAAGCTTATAAGGGCAAACGTGCAATCGCATGGATGGAAGTTTATGCAGGAGAAAAAGCTCTCGGCCTGACCGGTGCCTGGTTACCGGACGAAACGCTGGAAGCTGTTCGCGACTATGTAATTTCCATTAAAGGACCTCTTACCACCCCAGTTGGCGGCGGCATCCGCTCTCTGAACGTCACTTTGCGTCAGGTACTCGATCTGTATGTATGTTTGCGCCCTGTACAATATTTTCAGGGTGTCCCCAGCCCGGTAAAACATCCAGAGAAGACCGATATGGTCATTTTCCGTGAAAACACCGAAGACATCTACGCCGGCATCGAATGGGCTGCCGGCAGTCCTGAGGTAAAAAAGATCATTGCATTATTGGGTGAATTGGGCGGAGCGAAGAAGATCCGTTTCCCGGCAACGTCCGCGATCGGCATCAAGCCGGTTTCCAAGGAGGGCAGCCAGCGCCTGATCCGGCGCGCCATCCAGTACGCTATAGATAACGAACGCAAATCCGTCACTTTAGTGCACAAAGGCAATATCATGAAGTTCACTGAAGGCGGTTTTAAAAGCTGGGGCTACGAACTTGCCAAACAGGAATTCGGTGCAGTAGAGATAGATGGCGGCCCTTGGTGCAAACTACCCAACGGTATTGTGATCAAGGACTCCATCGCAGATGCGTTCTTGCAAGACATACTGTTACATCCTGAGCAACAGGACATCGTTGCCACCTTGAATCTCAATGGTGACTACATCTCTGATGCACTAGCCGCCCAGGTTGGCGGTATTGGCATCGCCCCCGGCGCCAATCTGTCCGACTCGGTCGCCATGTTCGAGGCCACCCACGGCACGGCTCCCAAAATCGCAGGGCAGGATCTGGCTAATCCAAGTTCGTTGATTCTATCGGCGGAAATGATGCTACGTCATATGGGATGGAAAGAAGCAGCCGATCTGGTATTGAATGGTGTGGCGAAAGCCATTACCTCCAAACGCGTCACTTTTGATTTTTCCACGCAGATGGAAGGCGCTACGCAAGTGGGAAGTGCCGCATTTGGTGCCGAGATCGTGAGTCATATGTAGTCAACAATAATAAAAAACGCGCTGGTGAGACACACAGCGCGTTTTCACAAAAGCAGCATTAAGGTCACGCTGCTTTTTGAATATTTGATGCTTGTTTGCCTTTTGGGCCATCTACTACGTCAAAAGTGACTTTCTGGCCTTCTTTTAGCGTTTTGAAACCGGCTTCGTTGATCGCAGAAAAGTGTGCGAACAAATCATCGCCGCCGCCATCCGGGGTAATAAAACCATACCCTTTGGCGTCATTAAACCACTTTACAATACCTGTTGCCATTGCAGACTTCCTTAACCAAATAGCGGGTAGGCACCCCAAAAAGTTTGTATTTCAAGCCTAAATGCAAAGCACATTCACCGCATGAAGCAAACACCTAATTGCATTTTCACGCAAAAAATTTGGATAAGTCAATAACTAAATACTATTTTTGTGGTCTTTTTGGCCCTGCACTCAACGCTTTTTCGATATCTTCGGTCGGATAAGCACCCCTTAGCCTCCCACCATCCGCAAAAAATAGTGTGGGAGTACTATTTACTCCCAGCTTTTGCGCCAGCACCGAGACACTATCCAGTGGTACGCTGCAAGACGTATTCCCTTGCGGCAAATAGTTTTTAAGCATCCAATTGGTCCAGGCCCTGGCGCGATCCGGTGCACACCAGATCGCCTTGGCTGTGTCCGGCGCACCAGGATGCAGCCGTTCTATTGGAAACAAAAATGTATAAATAGTCACATCAGTGATAGGTGCCAGACCCTCTTGCTCCAGCTGCTTGCAGTAAGGGCAATCCGGATCAGAAAACACCACCATTTTGCGGCTGCCACTGCCTTTCACTACTTTGATGGCCTGTTCCAGCGGCAAGCTGCTGAAATCTATCCGGCTTAATTCTTCTGTTCGTTCCGAAGTCACATCACGCCTGTTCTTCACATCAATCAAGCGTCCATCCACAATAAAAAAACCGAAATTGTCATCGGTATAGATGATCTGTCCACCTGCGTAGACCTCATACAAACCGCCGTATTGGGTTTTAGTCACGCTTTCCAGCTTCACTTTCGGATAAGCCTGTTGGAATGCCTTACGCACGGAAGCTTCATCTGCGAATGCCGCAGAGGTCAAAATCAAAAGCATGAATCCCAGCATGCACTTCTTTAACATGTCATTCCTTAAAAATCAGGCAATTGCCTGTGCAATAAGTAAACGCTTGAGCGGCGAGATTTTATCCACTGCATTCAAGCCTGTGTTTCTTAACCAACCCAACATCGGATTATCATTATTGAATAGCTTCTGCAAACCATAGGTGACCGTTTGCATTGCAAGAATATCGGCCTTTCTGCCGCGTTCATAGCGTCGCAAAGCGAGCCAGTTTCCTGCATCCTGTGATGACTCGGCAATAATGCCAGCCAGCGATTGAACGTCGCGTAAACCCAGATTCATGCCTTGGCCAGCCAGTGGATGCACCAGATGTGCTGCGTCGCCAACCAAGGCCAGGCGCGGCGCGACCAAAGCTGCGCTACGCTGCACAGCTAACGGAAAAGCGGCTGGAGGTGTGATCAATTGCAATGTTCCCAGCATATGTTGCCCGGCTTCGGCGACCGTTTGACAGAAAGCGTCGTTGTCCAGTTTCAACAACTCATTTGCTTGCTCATCGAACAACGACCACACCATGGATATGCGTCGATCCGGCAACGGCAGCCATGCCAGTACGCCATCGCGCTTGAACCATTGCCTGGCAATATACTGATGCGGTAAGGAGGTTGTGAAGTTGGCCACGATGCCTTGCTGGAAATACGGAGTTTTTTCTACGGTGATGCCTGCCTGCTGACGCACCCATGAGTTAGCACCATCAGCAGCGACGATCAGTTTCGTGGTCAATTTTGTGCCATCTTGCAGATTCAAGGTTGCGGCATCTGCAGTCCATTTCAGATCGATACAACGTGCTGGACAGCACACCTCAATCGCCGGAGTGCTTCGTATAGCGTCAAGGATGGCACTGTGCATCAAACGACTTTCGGCGATCCAGCTCAACTCAGCGACCCCGGCGGAGTAAGCATCAAATGCCAGCGGCGTAGCACTGCTATCTCCCCAGATATGCATCGCATGGATGGCAGTGATACGCGTGCTATCAAGCATGTCCCATACATCCAAGCCGCGCAGAAATTCGACATTGGCGGGGGTGATGGCATAGATGCGGCTATCCCATTCGCTGTCAGTAGTTTCCGGCCTCGAAGATTCTATCAACGCGGTCTTGATGTTACTCTTACCCAAAGCAAGTGCTAACACCGCTCCCACCAGACCGCCACCAACAATCACGACATCATAAGTTTTAGAGGTCATTTTTGCGCCCCAAAACTCATTTTTCGCATCAGATACTGCTTGGCAGGCACGAGCATATCCAGCGCCGCCAGTCCTGCACCACGCAAGCCGCCAAGCATGGGAATATCCTTGGAAAAAGTCTGTACCAGAAAATCGGTGAACAGCATGCCGCCACCGGTATCCTTGCGTCTGCTTCGACTATATTGCGCCAGCATGGCTACGCCGCCTAGTTCTGCATGCGGGGTGATCGCTATGCTTTGTGCAAGTTCCCATGCATCGCGCAACCCCAGATTGAAACCCTGGCCGGCGATAGGATGTAGTGTTTGTGCTGCATTGCCGATCACGGCAAGATGTTGCGCTGTTGCCGGCCGTACCGAAGCCATTTTGAGGGGGAACAAGTTGCGATGTGCGACACTGGTGAATTTGCCCAGCCTGTCGCCAAAATGCTGGTGCAGATCACTTAGAAATCGGACGTCAATCAGTTGACGCAATTGCTCGGCCTTTTCTGGCGTCTCCACCCACACCAGCGCCATTTCATCCGCATTCCATGGCAACAACGCGACGGGACCGTTTTTAGTGAAGCGTTCAAACGCCATAAAATTGTGCGGCAATTCAGTCCTGACTCTTGCGACCAGCGCAGACTGCCCATAGTCGCGCGTTTCTCGGTTCAGCCCGGGGATATTATTGATACTGCGCCCACCGTCAGCCACTACTGTCAGTTGTGCACGTATGCTGAGGCTTTCACCTGCTTGCTCGAAATTAACGGTGCAGCCTTCAGCATCAGGCTGCAAAGATTGCACCGTAGCGCCATAACGCAGCTGAACGCGCTGAGTTAATTTCTGATCTAGAGCCTGCTCCAGCACGGCGCCCAAATGAACATAATCCACCACATAACCCAAGGTCGGGTGGTTGAATTGTTCGGCAGTAAGTAAGGTACGGCCAAAACGGCCATTTTCAGAGATGTGGATGCTACGTATCGGCGCGGCATTCGCGACCAGTTGATTCCACACACCCAGGCGCTCCAGAATCAAGTGGCTACTCTCGGATAAAGCAATGGCACGAGATGCAAGCGGAGCAGTAACTTGCCGAGCCTCGAGGACAGTTACTTCCAAGCCACTATCGGCCAGGGCAAGGGCAAAAGCTGCACCTACCGGGCCGCCGCCTACAATCACGACATGCTGGTTCACGGCTGCATCACCGCTTCGATATCAGCTACAGATTTGGGGGCTGTCGTGTAGACATGACAACCTGATGCGGTCACCAGTACGTCATCTTCGATGCGTATGCCGATGTTGGCCAGATGTTTTGGAATGTCGTCGGCTGCACGGATATAAAGACCAGGCTCAACCGTGAGCGCCATGCCCGGAGCAAATTTCACCCAGGCTTCGCCATCTTTATATTCACCTGCGTCATGTACATCCAGACCCAGCCAGTGGCTGGTACGGTGCATATAGAAACGCTTGTAGGCTTCGGACTCAATATTACCTTCTACACTGCCTTGCAACAATTTCAACTCCAGCATGCCTTGCACCAGCGTCTTCAATGCAGCTTCATGCGGCGCAACAAAGGCATTTCCGGGTTTAATCATGGCGATCGCCGCTGCCTGTGCTGCCAGCACGATCTCGTAAACATCGCGTTGTGCGGTACTGAATTTGCCGTTCACAGGGAAAGTGCGCGTAATGTCGGATGCATACCCCGCGACTTCACAACCTGCGTCTATGAGTACCAGTGTATTGTCATGCAATAGCTGATTATTACTAACGTAATGCAATACGCAAGCGTTACTGCCGCCCGCCACAATCGGCGTGTAAGCATGGGCATCCGCTCCGTTACGCCTGAATTCGTAACTCAGCTCCGCCTCCAGTGCGTACTCATGCAAACCCACGCGTGATGCCTGCATGGCGCGAACATGGGCACCGGAGCTGATATCTGCGGCACGCTGCATAGCGCTGATCTCGTGTGCATCTTTCAGCAAACGCATCGCGTCCAGTAACTGGCGCAGATCATTGATATGCGCGGGCGCACGTTTACCGGCGCGGGTCTGGGCGCGCACCGCATTCAGCCCGGCAGCAATACGTGTATCCCAGACGGCGTCATGACCCAGAGAGTGCCAGAGCGTAGTGCGATTAGCGATGAGTTCGGGTAATTTCTTATCGAACTCGGCGATGGAATAAGTTTCATCAAAGCCGAATTCCTGTTTCGCCCCTTCAGGTCCGTAGCGGAAACCATCCCATATCTCCCGCTCCATATCCTTGTCGCGGCAAAACAGGATAGATTTCGGATCAGTCCCGCCTACCAGCACCAATACTGCTTCCGGTTCGTTAAAACCGCTCAGATACCAGAAATAGCTGTCGAAACGATAGGCATAGTGCGCATCGCTATTACGCTGCTTTTCTGTGGCAGTAGGGATGATGGCGACACCATCACCCAATTTCTGAAGTAGCGCATTGCGGCGTGAAATATATGGATTGATGTTCATGATTGTATTTTCAAAGTCGCATTCTAAACCATCGACAAATTACAGCCAGTCGCAATCCAGATAAGGTTTATATGGGGCTTTTTTCATGGCCCAATCCCAAACGGCGGCTGGCAAGAGCTTCATCAGCCGTCCCAGCACAGCCATCTGCCACGGCAGGATCGCGTAACGCTGCCCGTTGGCGATGATACGTGCCATTTTTCGTGCGGCGACACCGGCTTCCATCAGGAACGGCATTTTATAAGGGTTGATGTCTGTCATTGGGGTTCGAATATAACCGGGACAGATGGTGGTAACGCCGATCCCAGTGCCCGCCAATTCTCCGCGCAAGCTTTCCAGATACGAGATAGCCGCTGCCTTGGAAGCAGAGTAGGCACTTGCACCCGGAATACCGCGCAAGCCCGCGACGCTGGCAATGCCTACCAGTTGGCCTTGTGCTCGATGTTTCATGGCTTTTAAAAAAGGCTGGAAAGTATGCACCATGCCCAGCACATTGATTTCCATTATGGCACGGAAAGTTGCCAGATGTTGCGCCTGTTCGGTCAATGTTCCACTGGAAACTCCGGCATTCGCGATCACGATATCCGGCACTCCGAACCGCTGTATGAAATCCTGTGCGGCATGCTGCAAAGACTGACCATCGCGGACATCCGTCGCATAAACAGCACAGTCACAGGCCAATTCACTCGCCAACGCATCAAGGCGCTGCTGATTACGTCCCAACAAACCCAATTGCGCACCCTGCGTTGCATAGTGCCGGGCAAGCGCAGCACCAATACCGCTGGATGCTCCGGTGATAAAGACGCGCATGAAAAGTTAGTGCTTACCTACGCGCTCCGCCCGCACTTTTTCAATCAGGTAATCTGTCACTCTGAGTGCGTCTTCATTGGTTCCGGCGAGGGTGCTGGAAGTCAAATAGCGACCTTCGACAATTAATGAGGGAACGCCGGTAGCACCGGAAGTTTGAAACACCTGATAGGCACGTGATACTTTTGTCGTCACCGAAAACGAGCGGAAAGTGTCTTCTACTTTTTTACGATCCAGTCCGGACTGTTTCGTAATCCAGTCGATGGCGCTTGTCTCATCGGCAGGATTCACTACTCTTTGTTTATGGATAGCATCAAATAAGGCCGCATGCAGCTTGTCCACCAGCCCCAATGACTCCAGCGTGTAATAAGCCTTGGCCATAGGCACCCATTCCGGACGAGCGATTCCGGGAACGCGTTTGAACTCGACATCCTTGGGTAATTTCTTGACCCAGGCCTCCAGCGCAGGCTCCAGACGATAGCAATGCGGACAACCGTACCAAAATAGCTCAGTCACTTCGATCTTGGCTGGATTATCTGTGGGCATCGCCTGTGGCGTTGCCTGATATTCAGTGCCTTCTTTAGGTACCTGCGGAGTATCCGCATAGGATGAAGTAAAAGCTAACAGCATCAGCAGGCTTGCAAATAACGCTTTCATAAAAATTTCCTTGTGTTATGGTTCTTTAATTCTTGAATGTTTTAATTCTTGACTGGATCCGATTTAATACCGTTCTGTGCCAGCTCCGCGCGCGCTTGATTTACGTCATCACTATTCTTGTAGGGTCCAACCCTCACGCGGTACAGCACACCCATGCCGGAAATTGACGTTTTTTGCACAACAGCATCCATTCCTAATAACGCAAGTTTGGCTTTCTGGTTGTCAGCTTGTTCCGAGGTCTGGAAAGCACCCACTTGAATAAAACTGCCTCCATTCTTGGCTTCGACAGGCTCCAACGGCGCAGGTTCCGGCACAGGCTTCACCTGAGTTGTTTCTGCTCCTTTTTCCGGTTCGGTTAGGATGTCATAAAAAGTGAACCTGTCTTTCCCTGCTTTTTTATCAGCATCGTTTTTGGGAGGCTGTTCGACATTTTCAGATGAAATATCACCCCCGGTCTGGGCAGCTTTCTTGGTCGCATCATCCTTAGGCGTGTCTACCTTAGGAGCTAAAGGCGCCTGCAGTACCGGTGCTGGCGGAGCTTTTTCCTGAAAAGCGCTGGCTGTCTTTTTTACCGATAAGGCGACGCCGACTGACAATGCGATGCCTATCAGCAAACCGACCAGCAGTCCGATTAATAAAGGACTGCCTTTACCCTCGGATTTTTGCTTGGTAGGTGGGAGTTTGGAGGGTGAAGTTTTATAATCTTTAGCCATTGGGGTCCCTACATTTTCTCTGGTGCGTTGATGCCAAGCAGTTTCAGGCCGGAACTCAGCACTTGACGTGTGGCTGCCACTAAAGCCAATCGCGCCAGCTTGATAACCTCGTCATCTACTAAAAACTGTTGTGCATTGTAATAGCTGTGCAAATCAGCCGCCAAATCTTTAAGGTAATTCGCCAGCGCATAAGGTGCAAGTTCAAGCGCTGCGTTTGCAATCACCTCCGGAAAATCAGCCAATCGCTGCAGCAACGCAAGTTCGTGTTCCGTATTCAAAGTGCTTAAATCAACATTGAACAGTGTATTCAGATCACCTCCCCACTGATTCAGCACGCTACAAATACGCGCATGCGCATATTGAATGTAATAAACCGGGTTGTCATTGGTCTGCGCACGTGCAAGGTCAATATCGAATACCAGTTGCGAGTCGGGACGGCGCACCGCCAGAAAATATCGCGTGGCATCACGACCTACTTCGTCGATCAGATCGCGCAAGGTGACGTAACTACCGCTACGCTTGGAGATTTTCATTTCCTCCCCATTACGCATCACCGTCACCATCTGGTGCAACACATAATCCGGCCAACCCTGCGGGATTCCCATATTCAAGGCCTGCAGCCCGGCACGAACTCTATTGATGGTGCTGTGATGATCGGCTCCCTGCTCATTGATCACACGCTCAAAGCCTCGCTGCCATTTATCAACATGGTAGGCAATGTCCGGGACAAAGTAGGTATAGCCGCCATCAGCCTTGCGCATCACACGGTCTTTGTCATCACCAAAATCGGTGGTACGCAACCACAAGGCATTATCCTGTTGGTAGGTATGACCACTATCGATCAATTTGGTTACAGTTTCATTTACCTTGCCATCCGTATAGAGTGCTGATTCCAGCGAGAACACGTCGAAATCAACGCCAAATGCCTGCAGATCCTGATCTTGCTCATGGCGTAGATAAGCCACCGCAAACTCGCGCATCGCCGCCAGATCATTGACATCACCCAGGCCCGTGACCTGCTGTGTTTTTGAATGGATCGTCTTTTTTGCCAGATATGCCTGCGCGATATCGGTGATGTAATCACCACGATAACCGTCTTCAGGCCATGCGGGATCGTCTGGCGTAATACCGCGACTGCGGCACTGCACCGAAAGCACCAGATTATCGATCTGCGAACCGGCATCGTTATAATAAAACTCACGCGTGACATCCCAGCCGGTAGCCGCCAGCAAACGACTCAAGCAATCACCTACTGCCGCGCCGCGCCCATGACCCACATGCAAAGGCCCGGTCGGATTGGCAGATACGAATTCCACCATCACCTTATGGCCTTTGCCGGCATCACTCAAACCGAATTTTTCGCCTGCCTGTAAAATTTGCGGGACTATTCTGGCCTTGGTACCGCTAGCCAGAAAAAAATTGATGAAACCCACTCCAGCGATTTCAGCTTTGGCGACTTCAGAGGAAGTTGGTAGTGCCTTGATCAGTTCTTCTGCAATGATTCTTGGATTTTTTCGCAACGGCTTTGCTAATAACATCGCCAGATTGGTCGAGAAATCACCATGACTTTCAGATTTTGGGCGTTCAAGCAGGATTTCGATCCCCGCCTGTTCAGGGGCAACGGTTTTTGCCGCTTGAGCCAGCAATTGGGTAAGATGCGCTTTCAAAATAGTTTGATTAGTTTTGATTAAAGTATTTGAATAATACGGGTCATGCTGCGTCAAAGGCGGTATTTTAACCCAGATACTCCATTGGAACGCGAGATGATGGCAAGGCAGGCTGCAACATGAGAATACTCCGCGTGGCACTGGATCTACCTGTAGATACCTTGTTCGATTACCTGGATGGCGCCAGCCATGTCAAAGTCGGGCAGCGCGTACTGGTACCCTTCGGCAAGCGCCAGATCATAGCTATCGTGCTGGCACGCGTCGCTGTTTCTGAAATCGCCGATAACAAACTGAAAGCCATCCTGCAAGCATTCGAGGACGAACCGCCGCTACCCGCCGCAACGCTGCAACTACTCAAATTCTGCGCTGATTACTATCAGTATCCGCTGGGGCAGGCGCTGCTATCCGCACTCCCTTCCCGGTTGCGTGAAGCGCGGCCAGCGTTGCTGCCTAAACTGACGGTATTCAAATTAAGCGAACAAGCCCGGGCGGCAGGTCTGGAAGCCATTGCTCCTCGTGCCAAATTACAACGACTTTTATATCAGGCACTTCAGAACACCGAACACCTGGATGCAACTCTACTCGCCACCATTGCTTCAGGCTGGCGCAACGGCATCAAGCAAATGATCTCACAGGGCCTGGTGATGACAGCGGAAGTCGAACATCTACTGCAAGTCAATCTCGCTTCTGCTTCTGTTTCGCCACCATTGAATGCCGACCAGCAACAATCACTGGATGTGATATTGGCTGAACGTGAAGCTTTTAAGGTGTGGCTGCTCTACGGCATCACCGGCAGTGGCAAGACCGAGGTCTACATGCATTTGCTGCAAGCTGTGCTGGCGAAACCCGGTAGTCAGGCGCTGGTACTGGTGCCCGAAATCAACCTCACGCCGCAGTTGGAAGCCAGATTCCGCGCCCGCTTCCCGCAGATGCATATGGTGATGCTGCACAGCCAGATGAATGAGAGCGAGCGCTTACATGGCTGGTTACGTTCACAAAACGGCGATGCCCGCATCATCATCGGTACACGTCTGTCGGTATTTACGCCGATTAAACACTTGGCATTGATCGTGGTGGACGAAGAACATGATGCTTCCTATAAACAGCAGGACGGCATGCGTTACTCAGCGCGTGACATCGCCATTTTGCGGGCGAAATCTGCAAACGTACCGGCGCTGCTTGGTTCTGCCACACCTTCGCTGGAAAGCTGGCACAACGCGCAAACTGGACGCTACCACTTATTGCAATTGAGCAACCGTGCGGTGCTGGGTGCTGCGTTACCGGAAATCAAGTGTATCGATGTACGTCAATTACCCTTGCAGGAGGCATTGCATCCGCAGCTGATCGCAGCCATGCGCCAGCGCCTTGAGCATGGAGAGCAAAGTCTGCTATTCATCAACCGTCGCGGCTATGCGCCGGTGCTACTGTGCAACGCCTGCGCCTGGGTCGCGCCCTGTACTCGCTGCTCCAGCCGTCTGGTGGTACATCTGCGCGATAAACGCATGCGTTGCCATCACTGCGGGCATGAGCAGCGCATGCCTATGCAGTGCCCGAAGTGCGGTAATCCTGACTTACGCCCAGCAGGGCAAGGGACGCAGCGGCTGGAAGAACTGCTGACGGCACAATTTCCGCAAGCACGCATCTTGCGTGTAGACCGCGACAGCATGCGCAACAAGCATGCGATCTCAGCCATGACCAAGGCAGTACATGCGCAAGAAATAGATATTCTGGTGGGGACACAGATGCTGGCGAAAGGGCACGATTTCCCGCACCTGACATTAGTCGGCGTAATAGATACCGACAGTGCTTTGTTCAGCCCGGATTACCGCGCAGCAGAAAAATTATTCGCGCAGTTGATGCAGGTTTCCGGACGTGCGGGGCGCGCCGGAAAATCCGGCGAAGTGCTGATACAGACCGCGTTTCCCGACCATGTGTTATTCCAGGCTTTGCAACGGCACGACTACGTCGCATTTGCCGACTCACTATTGCAGGAACGCCAGATGGCGAATTTTCCGCCTTATTGCTTTGAAGCCTTGCTGCGCGCCGAGGCGCCTCACTATGAACCGGTACGCGAGTTTTTCCGCGCGGCAACAGCAGCCAGTGAAACACTCACCCACAATCTGGCAGTGTACGACCCGGTGCGCCCGCGCATGGAAAGGCTGAAAGGCATGGAACGCGCTCAATTATTGATACAGGCCAGCGCACGTCCGGCATTGCAGAAATTTTTACGCAGCTGGGTGACGATGCTGCGGGCCTTGCCGCAGGCGGGCAAAGTCAGATGGTCGGTGGATGTAGATCCACTAGACTTTTAATGACGGCACTTTTAATGGCGGCCGTAAATTGAGCATAGCCCAAAGCCTCCCTCCAGTTGCCAGTCCTGATGCCAGAATACTGATACTCGGCTCCATGCCGGGCAAGGCTTCGCTGGCAGCAAATCAGTATTATGCGCATCGCCATAACCTGTTCTGGCCCTTCATGCAGAAATTGTTTGTTATAGACCCGAGAGCTGCCTATGAGGAAAGACTAGCTTTATTACAGTCGCACGGGATCGCGTTGTGGGATGTGCTCAAAGAGTGTTTCCGCAGTAGCTCGCTGGATGGGGACATAGTGGAAACATCAATCATCGCCAATGATTTTGCGGCGTTCTTTGCCCAGCATAGAAATATCCGCCGCATATTCTTCAACGGTGAAAAAGCCGAAAAAGCGTTCAGGCGTTATGTATTGCCGGGATTAACAGGGATGGACGACATGTTGTTAGTCAGATTGCCATCAACCAGCCCGGCCAATGCCTCAATTGCGAGAGATCACAAGCTAAAAAGCTGGCAACGCATAGCCGAAAACGATTAGGCGAGTTTCTTTTTCAGTATCTCATTGACCTGCGCCGGATTGGCCTTGCCTTGGCTGGCCTTCATGCATTGACCGACCAAACCATTGAAGGCCTTTTCCTTGCCCGCCTTATATTCCGCCACCATGACGGCATTAGCAGCCAGTACCTGATCCACGATGGCTTCGATCGCGCCTGAGTCGGAAACCTGCTTCAGGCCTTTTTTCGCGATGATGTCGTCTGCATCGCCTTCTCCGGCCCACATCGCTTCAAACACATCTTTCGCCATCTTGCCGGAAATCGTGTTGTCGGCAATACGCTTCAATAAACCCGCTAGCGCCTGTGCACTGACTGGGCTGTTAATGACTTCCAGACCGGCCTCATTAAGTTTTGCAGACAAGCTACCCATCACCCAGTTGGAAGCTTGCTTGGCTTCTCCGCCAAAAGCCTGGATAGTCGAAACGAAATAATCCGCCATGGGTTTGGATGCGGTGATAGCCGCTGCATCGTAAGCAGGCAAGCCATATTGTTGTTCAAAGCGCGATTTCATCGCTTCCGGCAACTCCGGCATGGTCGCTTTCACTGCATTGATATCGGCTTGGGAAATCGCCAACGGCAATAAATCCGGATCAGGGAAGTAGAGGTAATCATTCGCTTCTTCCTTGCTGCGCATGGCGCGTGTCTCACCGGTTTCCGGATTGAACAGCACCGTCGCCTGTTGTATGGTGCCGCCGTCTTCCAGCGTATCGATCTGCCACTGGGTTTCGTACTCAATGGCCTGTTGCATGAATTTGAACGAGTTGAGGTTCTTGATCTCTCGGCGGGTACCAAGTTTTTCCGTTCCTTTTGGACGCACCGAAACGTTCACGTCGCAACGGAAGCTGCCTTCCTGCATATTGCCATCGCAAATATCTATCCATTGCACCAGCTCGTGCAGTTTTTTGGCATAAGCAACCGCTTCGGCAGCTGAACGCATGTCGGGCTCAGTGACGATCTCCAGCAAGGGTGTACCGGCACGATTGAGGTCTATGCCGCTCATGCCTTCCTGCGCGCCATGTACCGATTTACCCGCATCTTCCTCCAGGTGAGCGCGAGTGATGCGCACGGTTTTTTCCTGATCCCCCACTTGTACGGTGAGTGACCCCTTACCTACTACGGGAAGCTCGTACTGACTAATCTGATAGCCTTTGGGAAGATCCGGGTAGAAATAGTTCTTACGCGCAAATATCGAGCGCGGCGCGATCTCGGCGTTCACCGCCAGCCCGAATTTGATGGCGCAACGCACGGCTTCTGCATTCAATACAGGCAACACACCAGGCAAGGCGATACTTACCTCATCCGCCTGAGTATTGGGTTCTGCTCCGTATTTGATGGACGCGCCGGAAAAGATCTTGGTGTTGGTTTTTAGCTGGGTGTGTGTTTCCAGCCCGATCACGACTTCCCACTGCATTATGCTATTCCCTCCGGCATCTGCTTGTGCCAGTCAGTTTGCTGCTGGTAAGCATGCGCTACGTTCAACATGCGCGCTTCGTCAAAGTAATTGCCGATGATCTGCAGACCCACAGGCAGCTTATTGGCAAACCCGGCCGGAATACTCATGCCCGGCAGACCCGCCAGATTGACGGCGATGGTATAGATATCCTGCAGGTACATGGCAACCGGGTCATCGGCTTTTTCGCCGATCTTGAACGCGGTGCCGGGGGCGGATGGCCCCATGATGATGTCGCAATGCTTGAACGCTTCTTCAAAATCCTGGGCGATCAGACGGCGTATCTGCTGGGCTTTTAGGTAATAGGCATCATAATATCCGGCACTCAATACATAAGTACCGATCAGGATACGGCGTTTCACTTCAGCACCAAAACCTTCTGCGCGACTCTTGCAGTACATATCCAGCAAGTCGGTATATTCAGCGGCACGATGGCCGTAACGCACACCATCATAACGCGACAGGTTGGAACTGGCTTCGGCGGGAGCGATGACGTAATACACCGGGATGGAAAGCCGGGTGTTGGGCAGGCTGATATCCACGGTTTCAGCACCCAGCTTGCGATAATGAGCAATGGCATCCTGCACCACCTTAGCGACTTCTGCGCTCAGGCCTTCGGCAAAGTATTCTTTGGGCAGACCGATTTTCAAGCCGGCCAGCGGCTTATTAAGGTCACGAGTGTAGTCTTCCTTGTCACGTTGCAGACTGGTGGAATCCCGCTCATCGAAACCGGCCATCACATTCATCATCAATGCACAGTCCTCGGCACTTTTCGCCATCGGGCCTGCCTGATCCAGCGATGAGGCAAAAGCAATCATGCCGTAACGGGAGACCACGCCATACGTGGGTTTGAGACCAGTGAAGCCGCATAGTGACGCAGGCTGACGGATAGAGCCGCCGGTATCGGTACCGGTGGCGGCAGCGCATAAACGTGCTGCGATGGCCGCTGCCGAACCGCCGGAACTGCCGCCGGGAACGCGCTCGCGATCCCATGGGTTTTTCACTTTGCCGAAATAGGAAGTTTCGTTGGACGATCCCATGGCAAACTCGTCCATATTGGTTTTACCCAGATTCACCGCACCTGCATGATCGAATTGGCTGATGACGTGCGCATCGTAGGGTGCGATAAAATTTTCCAGCATTCTGGAGCCACAGGTCGTACGCCAGTCTTTGGCGCAAAAAATGTCTTTCTGCGCGAAAGGAATACCGGTGACCGGCGTGATGTCGCCGTTGGCGATGCGCGCATCGGCGAGTTTGGCCTGCGCCAATGTTCTGGCTTCATCCAGTGTGATGTAGGCATTCATATCCGGATTCAAGGATTTGATGCGAGCTAAAAAAAGTTGCGTCAACTCAACACTGGAAATCTTTTTAGCGGCGAGCGCTGCCGCCATTTCTTTCAGGCTTGCATTTATCATTCGATCACCTTGGGCACAAGGTACAAGCCGTCTTCGACGGCAGGTGCGATTTTCTGGAAATATTCCCGCTGGTTGCCGGAGGTGACGACATCGGCTCGCAGCCTTTGCACTACGTCCTGCGAATGCGACATAGGAGCTATGCCCCTGGTATCGATCGCTTGCATTTCCTCGATCAGACCCAGTATGCCTGTCAACTTGACCAGCGTAGCTTCTGCTTCTGTTTCCGAGACTTCAATCCGCGCAAGATGTGCGATGCGCTTTACATCGTTAATTGTGAGAGACATAGGGTTGAGTCTTAATTTTAAAGGCGATATGCGGTATTATATCGTGATTTACCAGTCGCTCATCTTCTACCACAAAGCACGCGACGAGCGGGCAACGCAGTCCTAACCCGTCTAACCACTATATAACTCAGGATTTTACAATGTTCGGTTTTCTAAGTAGCTATTTTTCCAACGATCTTGCCATTGACCTAGGCACCGCCAATACCCTGATCTACGTGCGCGGCAAAGGCATCGTACTCAATGAACCATCCGTTGTTGCCTTGCGTCGTGAAACCTCGGCAGGCGGCAAGAAGACCATACTGGCGGTAGGTGCAGAGGCCAAGCGCATGCTGGGCAAAGCGCCTTCTTCCATTCAGGCGGTACGCCCGATGAAGGACGGCGTAATCGCCGATTTCACTATCACCGAGCAGATGCTCAAGTATTTTATCCGGCAAGTACATGAATCGCGCATGTTCTCCCCCAACCCGCGCA
The DNA here is from genome assembly GCA_903834185.1 of uncultured Methylophilaceae bacterium. GTDB lineage: Bacteria > Pseudomonadota > Gammaproteobacteria > Burkholderiales > Methylophilaceae > CAILHX01. Next base: position 25,269 of record CAILHX010000003.1, on the reverse strand, counting down.
TCATCATCTGTGTGCCTTACGGTTCAACTCAGGTAGAACGCCGCGCTATTCGCGAATCAGCGATTGGTGCTGGCGCACGCCAGGTATTTTTGATCGAAGAGCCGATGGCAGCCGCGATCGGCGCAGACCTGCCGGTAGCTGATGCTACCGGCTCTATGGTAGTAGACATCGGTGGCGGCACGACGGAAGTCGGCGTGATCTCTCTGGGTGGTGTGGTCTACGCCAAATCGGAGCGTGTCGGCGGCGACCGTTTTGACGAAGCCATTATTGATTACATACGCCGCAACTACGGCATGCAGATTTCTGAACCAACCGCTGAACTGATCAAGAAAAATATCGGCTCCGCTTTCCCAGGCTCTGAAGTACGCGAAATGGAAGTGACCGGACGTAATCTGGCCGAAGGCCTGCCACGCAAATTCACCATTTCCAGCAATGAGATTCTGGAAGCTTTGACCGGTCCGCTGAATAGCATTGTCAGCGCGGTTAAATCCGCTTTGGAGCAAACTCCGCCGGAACTCGGTGCTGATATTGCCGAACGTGGCATGGTGCTGACTGGCGGCGGCGCGTTGCTGCGTGATCTGGACATTCTGCTCAAGGAAGAGACCGGCCTGCCCGTCATCATTGCGGATGAACCGCTCACTTGCGTGGTACGAGGCAGCGGACGTGCATTGGAAGAAATGGATAAACTGGGTGATGTATTTGCTAGCGAATAATACTGGTGGATAATAATAGTGCCAGTGTATAAACGAGAGCTTTCCTTTCTCCTGCCTCAGACCAAACGGCTGAATTAATAATGGCCCAGCCACAACAACCTACTGCTTTCTTTGTTCGTGGCCCCAGCCCTTTCGCCAGACTGATTTTCTTTTTCGCCCTGTCTATCGTGCTGATGGCAGTGGATGCTCGCCTGCATTACCTGACGGAGGTACGTCAGGGTTTTGCAACCATGTTATATCCACTGGAAGTGGTCGCTTCCAGCCCTATCCGTCTTTACCGTTATGTCACCGGCTATTTTTCAGGCCAAACAACGCTGATGCGGGAAAACGGTCAACTGCATTTACAGCTTACGAGGGAGTCGGTGGAACTGCAGCAACTGATAACGACTCAGAACGAGAATGCACATCTACGATCATTACTGGAAGTACGTCAAAAGCTGCATTACCCTACAAAATTGGCCGAAATCACTCATATAGGCCGAGACCCTTTTGTACATAAGGTAGACGTCAATATCGGCAGCCAGCAAGGTGTGATGGCCGGTCAGGCGGTGGTGGATGGCGCTGGCGTGATCGGACAGGTGACCCGGGTATACCCATTTAGCAGTGAGATCACCATGATCACCGATAAGTCGCTTGCCATCCCGATACAGGTAGAACGCAACGGTCTGCGGGCGATCGCCTTTGGCCATGGCCGGGATGAAACCTTGTATGTTCCCTATTTGCCGGCTAACGTGGATATCCGCGCGGGCGATAAACTGATCACTTCGGGGATAGACGGAACATATCCCGAGAATCTGGCTATAGCCAACGTCAAACATATTGACCGCGATCCCGACTCGCCGTTTGCTCGTATCGTGTGCACACCAGCTGCAGGAACTGATCGCTATCGGCAAGTACTGATCATCACAGCACCTCCCGCTGTACCACAAATCGAAACAGAACCGCCCGCAACCATTCGTAAGCCTTCTCGCCATGCGCCCCGTCAGGATTAGTCAAATCTACCTTGGCCTGCTATTGGCCTTGCTGCTTTACTTGCTGCCCTGGGGCGGCTTCGGGCTGTTAGTACGTCCGGATTTTATTTTGCTGGTGCTGCTTTACTGGCTGATACGCTCACCACATCTTTGCAATATAGGCACGGCCTGGATGATGGGCATGCTGGTTGATCTGGCGGAAGGAGGGTTGTTTGGCCAACATGCCATTGCCTATATCGTCGCGGCATTTCTGGCTGTCGTATATCAACGCCGCGTCACTTTATTCAATCGCTGGCAACAAGCAGGTTACGTATTCGGCCTGCTACTGATTGCGCAGACCGTATTGCTGATCCTGAAGTTATTCAGTGGTGGCGAACTGCCCGGCTTGGCGTACTACCTGTCCAGCATTTCCGGAATTCTGTTATGGCAATTGGTGATTTATTCCAAAATCAAAGTCACCGGCGATAAAGAACTGGGTTGATTCATGGTGTTAATTCACAGGATTAATTCATAGATCACATGCGGGTAGAACTCAAAAACTTACATCGGGAGCAGCAGCAGTTTCGCGTGCGATTACTGGTCGCGGCAGTCTTTACCTTGATCTGCTTTGGACTGGTGCTGTCGCGTCTGTTTTTTTTGCAAGCCTTGCGCTACGACCATTATCAAACGCTGGCGGAGAGCAACCGTATCTCGCTGGTTCCTATCGTACCCAACCGTGGACTGATCGTCGATCGCAACGGTGTATCCATGGCCGAGAATTTCTTCGTATATACGCTGGAGCTCACGCCCTCCAAAGTAGATGACGTAGAGAAGACGATCACCGAACTTTCCAAAATCATCAACATCAGCAGCAATGACCGCAAACTATTCAACAAATTTCGCGCGGAAAGCCGCAATTTTGAAAATGTACCGATACGCGCCAAGCTAAACGAATCGGAAGCCGCAACTTTTGCGGTCAATAGTTTCCGCTTTCCCGGCGTCGAGATCCGTTCGCGTTTGTTTCGTAATTATCCATTAGGGACTCAAGCTGCTCATTTGATCGGATACATAGGTCGGATCAATGAAAACGATGTGGATAGACTGGAAGATAGCGGAGAAATCTCCAATTACAAAGGCTCGGATCATATCGGCAAGGGCGGCCTGGAACAGAGCTATGAACATCAGCTGCATGGCACCACAGGCTTCCAGCAGGTCGAAGTAGATGCGGATGGGCATGCGGTACGGGTATTATCCAGCACCCCGCCAGTCGCCGGAAACAATCTGATTCTTTCCATAGACAGCAAACTGCAAAAAATCGCCGAAGATGCATTCGGTACTCACCGTGGCGCTTTAGTGGCGTTGAATCCGGCGACAGGCGAAGTATTGGCTTATGTCAGTATGCCCAGTTTTGATCCCAACCTGTTTGTAGATGGCATAGACACGGACAACTGGAACCTGCTGAACGATTCCGTCGACAAACCTTTGATCAACCGACCCATCCGCGGTGCATATCCTCCTGGTTCAACCATCAAGCCTTTTGTTGCTCTGGCCGGGCTGGAAAACGGGAAGCGTGCGCCGCCTTTTGCTATTTCCGACCCAGGGTATTTTGTATTGCCGGGTAGTTCCCACCATTATAGAGACTGGAAACCGGAAGGCCACGGGCGAGTAGATATCGTCCGAGCCATCACCATCTCCTGCGATACCTTCTTTTACGGTCTCGCTTTGGATCTGGGCATAGACAAACTATCTTCGTTCCTGAGTAATTTCGGTTTCGGCCAGCTCACCAATCTCGATATTGCAGGCGAACGTACGGGGTTATTGCCAACACCGGAATGGAAGGAAAAGCGTTTCAAGCAACCCTGGTATGCAGGTGAAACGGTGATCACCGGCATCGGCCAAGGATATACTCTGATAACGCCGATGCAACTTGCTTTCGCAACGGCGATGCTTGCCAATAACGGTGTGGGAGTCAAACCTCATCTTGTCGCCAGCATACGTGACAGTCAGACTGGGCAAACCCACCCGCAACCGATACAGACTTTGAAACGTATTCCCGTCAGTGCAGAGAATCTGGAGCTGGTGAAACAAGGCATGATGGGCGTGACGCAACCTGGTGGCACCGCAGCCAGCATGGGTGCAGGTGCGAGTTACACCATCGCTGCAAAAACAGGAACCGCGCAAGTGATCGGCATTGCACAAAATCAGAAATACAATGCCAGCCAGATAGACGAATACCATCGCGATCATGCGCTGTTTATCGCCTACGCTCCCGCAGAAGCTCCCAAGATCGCGCTGGCTATCATTGTAGAAAATGGAGGCCATGGCGGAACAGCAGCAGGCCCTATCGCCAGACAGGTATTTGACTATTATCTACTTGGGAAAATGCCGGCTAAACAAGCTGAGCCTGTGCCCGCAGCGATCCCAAAGGTGCCTGCTGAGGAACCCATCAATGATTAAAAACCAACTCGGACACTGGGCAAGACGTTTCTCACGACATATAGACCAGACCTTGTTTGGCTTGTTATTGCTCACAATAATGATCGGCCTGTTCATACTTTACAGTGCCAGCGGTCAGAACGCAGAGCAAATGGGCAGGCAAGGCCTGAGTCTGTTGGTAGCGCTTGCTTGCCTGGGGTTGTTCGCCAATATCTCACCGCAACGTCTGGAGGCGGTTGCCGTGCCCTTGTATGTGCTGGGCCTGTTGTTGCTGATAGGGGTAACAGTGGTAGGGGATGTCAGTCATGGCGCTCAACGCTGGCTCAATCTGGGTGTTGCGCGTATCCAGCCGTCGGAGATGATGAAAATCGCCGTACCGCTGATGCTGGCCTGGTATTTTGCGCGTCGTGAAGGTAGCTTGAGAGCGATGGACTATTTCTTTGCTGCTTTGTTTCTGGTGATTCCGGTTGGGCTAATTGCAAAACAACCTGATTTGGGCACGGCCTTATTGATTAGTGCGTCGGGGTTTTACGTACTGTTTTTTGCGGGTTTAAGCTGGCGTTTGATGCTGGGTATCGGCGTTTCGTTTGCAGGGATAGTGCCGCTGGTATGGCCTCACCTGCATGATTATCAGCGCAAACGCATCATGACATTGCTTGACCCTAGTCAGGATCCGTTGGGTTCCGGTTACCACATCATACAATCATCCATTGCCCTGGGTTCCGGCGGATTGGCAGGCAAAGGCTGGTTGAACGGTACGCAGTCACGGCTGGATTTTCTGCCGGAACGTCACACCGACTTCATTTTTGCTGTATTCGGCGAAGAGTTTGGTCTGCTGGGTGTTGCACTGCTAATATTGCTGATTATAGCCATCATCGCGCGCGGCATGGTGATCGCCAATAATGCGCAGAACGTCTTCAGTCGCTTGTTGGCAGGTAGTATCACGCTAAGCTTTTTCACCTATGCCTTCGTTAACATGGGCATGGTGAGCGGTATATTGCCGGTGGTAGGCGTACCTCTGCCGCTGATCAGCTACGGCGGTACTTCATTGGTGATGCTGATGATAGGGTTCGGCATTCTGATGAGCATACAGACGCACAAAAAATTAGTCGGGTCATAACGATGGTAAAGCATAACGAAGGTAAAAAATTACAGACGACAGCTAAAGCTGCTGGTCTTGTTTCAATATGGTTGCTGGCAGTGGCGCTATCTGGTTGTGGAACGCTAGGCGGAACGCAAGCGCCGGTGATAGAGCGTGGAGGTTCAGGCCAATCATCTGCAGAGACGGCAAAATCACCAAAACCTGGTGCAGGAAAGCCGTCATCTTCAAAATCAACCAAGGGTGGTGGATATTATCTGGACGATGGCCCAGGTGAGAATGCGCCGGCAGATATCGACGCCATTCCTGATGCGGTTGTTAAAAAGGAACCTATCCGCGCTGCCAGTTGCCGTCCTTATGAAGCGCTAGGAGAAACGTACACTCCGATGACCGAATATAAACCTTACAAGGAGCAGGGTATCGCGTCCTGGTATGGCAAACGTTACCATGGTCAAAAAACTGCCAGCGGCGAGCTATATGATATGTATGGCATGAGTGCCGCCCACACTATCCTGCCCATTCCCTGTTATGTGCGCGTCACCAACCCGGATAACGGTCGATCGGTGATCGTCAGAGTGAATGACCGTGGCCCATTCAAGAAGGATCGATTGATAGACCTGTCTTATGCCGCAGCCTATAAGCTTGGTATCGCACAGAAAGGCAGTGGCCTGGTTGAGGTGGAATTAATTGATCCCGATCATGCGGAAAACCTGTCTACAACAGCTATCTCCTCAACCTCTCCGCAACCTGCACCTGCTCCACCTTCAGCAACTGCTCTGCCCGTTACATCCAAGGAAATCTCGGCACCTACGCAATCTTCCCAGCCTCTTGCCAGTGGTGTTTTCGTACAATTGGGTGCATTCCGTCAGCAGGACAATGCCAACCAACTTCGCGACAAAATACAAAATCAGGGCCTGGCGCAAGGTGTTAAAGTAGATAGTGTACTTAACGCGGATCTTTATCGGGTACGTCTGGGTCCGTATAGTAGTAACGAAGAAGCTGGTCGCGCCGCGGCCAATATCAAAAACTCTCTAGGAATCCCTGCCATTGTTATCACTCAATAAGTCGTTGTTTTGTTTTTGTTTATTATTACTCTCGTTCCTTAGTTACGCCGATAACCTTCCACCGCCACCCACAGTGGCTGCGAAGGCGTTTCTGTTGCTTGAAGTCAACAGCAAAAAAATCATTGCTCAGCAAGGCGGCGACGAACGCATAGAACCTGCGTCTCTGACCAAACTGATGACTACCTATCTTTCTTTCAAGGCACTGAAAGACGGTCAGCTCAAACTGGATCAGGTTCTGCCTGTCAGTACCGCAGCCTGGAAAGCCGAAGGCTCGCGCATGTTTATCCAACCCGATATCCCGGTCACAGTAGATGAATTGCTGCATGGCATGATCATCCAATCCGGTAACGATGCCTCTATTGCTTTGGCAGAAGGCATCGCCGGCAGCGAGAGCGGCTTTACCAGCATGATGAATCAGCAAGCTGCCGCACTGGGCATGAAGAGCAGCCATTTTGCCAACGTCAATGGCCTGCCGGACCCAAATCACTACACTACGGTAAATGATCTGGCACTACTGTCGACCGCGATCATTCGCGATTTTCCAGACCAGTACAAACGCTTGTTCGCCATCAAGGAATATACCTATAACAAGATTACGCAACCCAATCGTAACCGCCTGTTATGGGTAGACCCGAGTATAGATGGATTGAAAACGGGCCATACGGAAGCTGCCGGATATTGCCTGATCGCCTCTGCCAGGCATGGCGATATGCGATTGCTATCGGTACTGGTAGGAGCGCCATCTGATAACGCACGGGCGACAGAGAGCCAGAAACTATTGAACTACGGGTTCCAGTTCTTCGAAACGCGCCTGGTTTACAAGGCTGGACAGGAGATCACCAAGCTTAAATTATGGAAAGCTCCGCAAGACATGCTTTCTGCCACTGTAGCATCCGATCTTTATATTACTTACCCGAAAGGCCGCTACTCGGACGTAAAAGCCACTATCACCAGCACCCAGCCATTACTTGCCCCTTTGGCGCAAAACCAGCAAGTCGGCAAGATACGTTTCGATCTGGATGGGAAAACCATACTGGAACAAAATCTGGTCACCGCGCAGGAAATCCCGGTTGCCGGATTATTCAGACGGATATGGGACGATATCCGGCTTAAGCTTTAACGATGCGTTTACCGACACTCTCCCTGCCCGGGAGAGTGTCGGTAAATATCAAACTTTGTGATAAACCTCCGCACCCTTTTTCACAAATTCAATCGCCTTTTCCTGCATGCCCTTGTTCAGCGCTTCCTGGTCTGAGACGCCTTGAGTCTCTGCATAATCTCTAACATCCTGAGAGATTTTCATGGAGCAGAAATGCGGGCCGCACATGGAGCAAAAGTGGGCTAACTTCGCGCCTTCCTGCGGTAAGGTCTCATCGTGGAATTCCTTGGCTTTTTCCGGATCCAATCCCAGATTGAACTGATCTTCCCATCTGAATTCAAAGCGAGCTTTGGATAAGGCATTGTCACGTATCTGTGCTCCGGGATGCCCTTTGGCCAGGTCGGCAGCATGCGCCGCGATCTTGTAGGTGATGATGCCGACACGCACATCTTCTTTTTCCGGCAGGCCCAGATGTTCCTTGGGTGTGACGTAGCACAGCATGGCACAACCATACCAGCCTATCATCGCAGCACCTATACCTGAGGTAATGTGGTCATAACCGGGAGCGATATCTGTGGTGAGCGGCCCTAAGGTATAGAACGGCGCTTCGTCGCAGTGTTTCAGTTGCAGCTCCATGTTTTCCTTGATCATGTGCATGGGCACATGGCCAGGGCCTTCTATCATGACTTGTACGTCGTGCTTCCATGCGATCTTGGTCAATTCACCCAGTGTCTCCAGCTCGGCAAATTGCGCCTCGTCGTTGGCATCGTAAATAGAGCCGGGACGCAGGCCGTCGCCCAGGCTGAAGCTCACGTCATAAGCCTTCATGATCTCGCAGATGTCTTCAAAATGCTCGTAAAGGAAGCTTTCCTTGTGATGTGCCAGGCACCATTTGGCCATGATGGAACCGCCGCGCGACACGATACCGGTCATGCGTTTGGCCGTCATCGGAATGTAGGCCAGGCGCACACCGGCATGGATAGTGAAGTAGTCCACGCCTTGCTCGGCTTGTTCAATCAGCGTGTCGCGGAAAATTTCCCAGGTCAGGTCTTCCGCCTTGCCATCCACTTTTTCCAGCGCCTGATAAATGGGCACGGTACCGATAGGCACCGGGCTGTTGCGTATGATCCATTCCCGCGTTTCGTGTATGTTCTTGCCGGTGGACAGATCCATCACGGTATCGCCGCCCCAGCGTATGCCCCAAACCATTTTCTCCACCTCTTCGGAGATGGAAGACGCCAAGGCAGAATTACCGATATTGGCGTTGATCTTGACCAGAAAATTACGCCCTATGATCATCGGTTCCAACTCAGGATGATTGATATTGGCGGGAATGATGGCACGACCGCGCGCCACTTCATCACGCACGAATTCTGCGGTGATCAGTTTAGGTGTGGCTGCGCCAAAATTCTGTCCGGGGTGCTGCTTGAGAATCAGGTCCGACATTTGCTCCCGCCGTTGATTTTCGCGGATGGCGATGTATTCCATCTCCGGAGTGATGATGCCTTTGCGCGCATAGTGCATTTGCGAAACATTCATGCCTTTTTTCGCTCGGCGCGGTGGACGCGTCAGGTTGAAGCGTAGTTCTGCCAGCTGCGGATCGGTCTTGCGCTGTAGACCATAACTTGAAGTAGGGCCGGTAAGTAATTCGGTATCGTTGCGCTCGTTGATCCAATTGGCACGCAATGCGTGTAACCCGTTGCGGATATCGATTTGTACGTCAGGGTCGGTATAAGGACCGGACGTGTCGTATACCATCACGGGTGGATTTTTTTCAGCACCAAACGCCGAAGGCGTATCCGATAGGCTGATCTCACGGAAAGGCACTTGGATGTCGGGACGACTGCCTTGTATATAAACCTTGCGCGATTTTGGAAACGCCTTGACTGCTTCAGGATCAAGCTCGGCAGAGATATTCAGAAATTTGGGATTGGCGTTCATTCGATACTCCTTGGAGGAAAAAACGTAAGGGGCATCGACCACGGATGCTTCCCCCATTAATTATTGAAAGTAGGGAAGCACTTCGTGCTTCCCTACGGCGGCATCAACCGCATCAGGTTCAAAGGGTTTTTCTCACTGGTTGACGCATTGTTTTCACATTGCGCACCAGACCCCTAGCAATGCAGCAAAAGTACTTGAAACAGGCAAATAAAGCAAGGATAAATAATAGTTGACGTCGTTAACTTAACATTGTTATATTAACGACGTTAATTCGTTTAAAAGCAACTAACGCAATCAGAAAAGGAGTCATGCCATGCAATACGCGTTGATTACCGGTGCCAGTAGCGGCATCGGCCTGGAGTTGGCAAAAGTCATGGCGGCGAAAGGCCACAATCTTATTCTGGTGGCACGGCGTCTGAATCTATTACAGGAACTGAAAGCGACTCTGGAGAAGAAGTACGGGGTCAGTGTGCAAATACGTGTCGCCGATCTTTCTGCATTCGGCGAGGTGCAGGCACTGCACGAATTCTGTAAGCAGAATGAGTGGCAAGTGGAATATCTGATCAACAACGCAGGTTATGGTGATTACGGAAAATTCGACGCTGACAAAATACAGATTTACCAGAACATGCTGCAACTGAACGTGGTGGCTTTAACCGAATTGACAGCCTTATTCGTCAACGACATGAAACAGCGCCGATCAGGCAGAATCATGAATGTCGGCTCCATCGCTGCATTCCAGCCCGGACCTAATCTTGCAGTATATGCTGCCAGCAAAGCCTATGTGATGCATTTTACCGAAGCCCTGAATTATGAATTACGCGGTACAGGCGTCACTGCCACCGTACTCAACCCGGGCGTCACTGAAACCGGGTTTGTGAGTCGTGCCAATATGGAAAATGCTGCCAATCTGAAAAACGGCGGGTTGATGGATGCAGCTACTGTTGCCAAGCTGGGCTATAAAAGCATGATGGCAGGCAAATTGAATGTGATTCCCGGCTGGAAGAACCGCTTGCTGGCACTAGGCAGTATGACCATGCCGTCACGCGAGGCTCTGCTGCGAATCTCCGGCGCTATCCTCAAAGACTCTTCCGTCCGCTAGTTCAGATACATGCCTCCTAGACATAAAACCCAAGAGCAACGCCAGGAAACGCGCAAAGCAATCATTGATGCGGCGCGCGTGATGTTTATCGAGCGCGGAGTAAACGCCGTCACCATGCGCGAAATCGCCAAAAAAGTAGGCTATTCGCCCACTGCACTGTATCTGCATTTTGCAGACAAAGATGCGATTTTACAGGCCATCTGTGATACCGATTTCCTGATATTGGCGACCGGCATGCAAGCCATCTTGCGCGAACCGGATCTGATCAAGCGCCTCAACCTTCTGGCATACGGTTATTCGCAATTCGCCTTGAGCCACCCCAACCATTACCGCTTGATGTTCATGACCCCGCGTGTCTGTGACCCTGAAGCTTCCAGCCTGCAAAAGGAAAACCATGAACAGGATGCCTACGCTCAGTTGAAGCTGGTAGTAAAAGAAGCTTTTGACGCCGGATGTTTCAGGCCTGAATTGAGCGATGCCGAACTTATCGCCCAGACTTTGTGGGCAGGGATACACGGCGTATGTTCATTGCAGATCGCACTTGCCAACGACGCCTGGGTGAACTGGCGCGATATCGAACAGCGATTGCAACTGATGCAGGAAAGTCTGCTGCGCGGCTTGCTCAAACAAAATCATTAAGGAGTACATGATGCGCTATTTTGCACTAGCCCTATTATTCAGCCTGCTTGGGGCTTGCCAGAAAGTGGTTGAACCACCAGCGCCACCACGTCCCGCGCTGGTGATCAGAGCCGGTGCCAGCAGCTCGGACACGGCCATGGCATTGGTGGGCGAAGTACGCCCGCGTTATGAATCGGCCCAAGGCTTCCGTATCGCGGGCAAGATCATTCAACGCGAGGTGGAAACCGGTAGCATGGTCAGAAAAGGTCAAGTACTGGCACGCCTGGACGCGGCTGATACCGGCTTGAATGCGCAAGCCGCTCAAGCAGATGTGAAGGTGGCTGAGGCCGATCTGGCGCTGGCGCAAGCCGAATTGGACCGGCAACGCAAATTATATGAAGAAAAATTCATTTCCGCCTCTGCGCTGGATAACCGTGAAGCCCAGTTCAAATCGGCGAGCGCCAGAGCGCAACAAGTTCGCGCTCAAGCCGCTGTCTCAGGCAATCAGTCACGCTATGCCACGCTCACCGCCGACCGCGACGGCGTAGTGACGGACATCCACGCCGAACCCGGCCAGGTGGTGCAAGCTGGTGAAGTCATTGCGCGTATCGCAGACCCAAGGCAACTGGAAGTAGTGATCGCGGTGCCCGAATCACGCATGACTGGCGTCAAACCAGGTGAAAGTGCTGTGGTCAGAATGTGGGCAACTCGCGATCACATCTATAAAGCAAAAGTCAGAGAAGTGGCACCTTCTGCAGATACTGCCACGCGTACTTTTCAGGTAAAAGTCTCTATCCTGAATATTGATCAATCCGTGCGGCAGGGCATGACTGCCGGGGTACGTTTTGCAGATGAACAGGACAGCGCCTTGTTGCTGCCAACTGCCGCTGTTACGCAGCGCAATGGCAAGCCGGTGATCTGGCTGGTCAACCCGCAAGATCAGACGGTACAGCCACGAGAGGTAAGTATCGGTCAGTTCCGTGAAGATGGGGTACTCATTACCAGTGGTCTGACAGCGGGAGAATTGGTGGTGGTTGCTGGTGTGCATACCTTGGTACCGGGTCAAACTGTGGTGCCAAAACAAGTCGGAGATCAGCCTTGAGCACTGACAACACAAGTACTGATAAGACGCAAAAATTCAACCTGTCGGACTGGGCACTGCGGCATCAGGTACTGGTGCTATATTTCATGCTGGTATTAACCATATCCGGCTTATTTTCCTATACCAGACTTGGGCAATCGGAAGACCCGCCTTTCACTTTCAAGGTGATGGTGGTACGCACCGGCTGGCCGGGCGCCAGCGCTCATGAAGTCGAGTTGCAGGTGACTGACAAGATAGAAAAAAAACTACAGGAAGTACCGCATCTGGATTTTCTGCGTAGCTATTCGCGCCCCGGCGAGTCGCTGATCTTCGTCATCATCAAAGATTCCACCGCCAAGGAAGATATGGCAGATACCTGGTACCAGGTACGCAAAAAAGTCAGCGACATCAGGAACACTTTGCCCGATAGCGTAGAAAGCATCACTTTCAACGATGAGTTTGGTGACGTGTTCGGCAACATCTATGCGCTAACCGGTGATGGTTTTGATTATGCCGAATTAAAGCGTCAGGCGGAGTTGATTCGCGCCGAGTTGCTACAGACGCCCAATGTCGCAAAAGTGGAATATTTCGGTGAGCAGAAACAACGCATATACGTGGAACTATCCAATGCCAAACTGGCAACCTTGGGCATAGATACCGCAACGTTGTTACAAACCTTACGCACCCAGAATAGTGTCCTCAGTAGCGGCACGTTCGATGCCAAAGATGAACGTATCCGCATTGATGTCTCGGGACGTTACGACCAGTTGGCGCAATTACGCGACCTGCGCTTTCGTGCCAACAACCATGATTTCCGTCTGGGTGACATCGCCCGCATATACCGCGGTTTTGAAGATCCGCCCACCCAGCAAGTACGTTACAACGGTCAAGCCACGCTATTGCTGGGTGTAAGCATGACGCAAGGCGGCGACATCATAGAATTGGGGCATAGGCTGGATAGCCGCATCCAGCATATCAAACAGAATCTGCCGGTGGGGCTGGAGTTCAACACCGTCACTTCGCAACCGCGCATCGTGACGCATTCGGTCAGTGACTTTGTGCACTCACTGACCGAAGCACTGATCATCGTATTAGGCGTAAGCCTGCTATCGCTAGGGCTACGCACCGGTCTGGTAGTAGTAGTCACCATTCCAGTGGTACTGGCAGTGACCTTCCTGTTCATGAATCTGTTCCACATCGGCCTGCACAAGATTTCATTGGGCGCGCTGATTCTGGCTTTGGGTCTGTTGGTGGACGATGCGATCATCGCGGTGGAAATGATGTCGTCAAAAATGGAGCAAGGCTGGGACAGAACCAAGGCCGCCTCATTTGCCTTTACCTCGACCGCCATGCCCATGCTGACCGGCACGCTGGTGACAGTTGCCGGATTTCTGCCCATTGCACTAGCTGCTTCGTCTACGGGCGAATATACGCGCTCGATCTTTCAGGTCTCCGCCATCGCCCTGATCGCTTCCTGGTTCGCGGCGGTGATTTTTGTGCCATACCTGGGCTTTCACATGCTGCCCGATTATGCCGAGGCAAGTAAGCCATCAAAGCTTCGTATATGGCTCAGCCGCTTCATCCCTCAACTGACTCCTGAGCAGGAGTTGCATCACCACGATATCTATAACTCTGCGTTCTACCGCAGTTTTCGCTCGCTGGTCACCGCTTGCGTTCGTTATCGCAAGACCGTCATCGCGATCACGCTGTCGTTGTTCGTGTTGGCGGTGATCGGTTTCGGCAAGGTACAACAACAGTTTTTCCCGGATTCGACCAGACCGGAGTTGATTGTTGATCTGCGTTTGGCAGAGGGGGTATCTTTTGCCTCCACCGATGCCGAGGTGAGAAAACTGGAACAATGGTTAGCACATCAAAACGGCATAGAAAACTATGTTTCCTATATAGGATCGGGTAGTCCGCGCTTTTATCTGCCATTGGACCAACAACTGGCACAACGCAATTTCGGTCAGATCGTAATCCTCAGCAGCGGCAGCCCGGAACGTGAGGAGTTGCGCAAAAAACTGATCGCTCTGTTCAACAATGACTTCCCCTCATTGCGCGCTTCGGTATTACGTCTGGAAAATGGCCCGCCGGTTGGCTTCCCTGTGCAATTCCGGGTTTCAGGTAACGATATCGGGCAAATCCGGGATATTGCCCATCACGTAGCCGATGTGATGCGTGCCAACAGCACCCTGACCAATGTGCAATTGGATTGGGAAGAGCCTAGCAAGGTCATACGCGTAGATGTCGATCAATCCAAGGCACGGCTGTTAGGCGTCACTTCGGTGGATATCTCCAACATCCTGAATGGTGCACTGCAGGGCATCTATGCCACCGAATATCGCGAAGGTATAGAACGCATAGATCTCATGGTAAGGGGCGCAGCCAGCGAACGTACCCACCTGTCACATATCCCTGACCTGATGATTCCTACCAAATCGGGCACTAGCGTACCGTTGTCGCAAATCGCCAAATTTTCTTCCGAATTCGAGGAAGGCATCATCTGGCGCCGTAATCGTGTTCCCACCATTACCGTACGCGCAAATCTTAAGGGAGATTTACAGGCTCCCGTGGTGTCAGGCCAAGTTGAGGAAAAACTCAAACTGCTGAAACTACCTTTGGGCGTGAATTTACAAACCGGCGGAGCAGTCGAGGAATCAGCCAAAGGTAGTGCTTCGGTCGCCGCCGGTTTCCCGTTGTTCCTGGTCGTGGTTCTCACTATCCTGATGGTACAACTGCAGAGCTTCTCGCGTGTGCTTTTGGTGGTATTAACGGCACCACTGGGCATTATCGGAGTCACTTTGTTTTTGCTGATCTTTGATAAACCATTTGGTTTTGTAGCAATGCTGGGCACCATTGCCTTATCCGGTATGATCATGCGCAATTCGGTGATACTGGTAGATCAGATAGATCAGGACAAAGCATCCGGCATCGCAGAATGGCAGGCGATCGTGGAATCTACCATCCGCCGCTTCCGCCCTATTGTCCTGACTGCTGCTGCGGCCATATTGGCGATGATCCCGCTCACACGAAGCGCCTTCTTCGGTCCCATGGCCGTTGCCATTATGGGTGGGTTGACTGTTGCGACACTGCTGACAGTGCTGTTTTTACCTGCACTTTATGCAGCCTGGTATCACGTGAAAATGCCGACCACAAATTAAATGCAACCGTTATAATCTGACAAATTTTGTATAGGAAGCTCAATATGGATGCTGCACTAGCACTGAAAATGCGTGAACAAGCTCGTTTCAATATGATCGAGCAGCAGATCCGTACTTGGGAAGTTTTGGATCCCGTAGTTCTGGAACTGTTGAATCAAGTACCGCGTGAAGACTTTGTGCCTGAACGTTACCAGGGCTTGGCATTTGCTGATCTGGAAATTCCGTTAGGCCACGGCCAGTTGATGCTCTCTCCCAAACTGGAAGCACGCATGCTGCAGGCATTGCAAATCAGAAAATCCGAGACTGTGCTGGAAATCGGCACCGGTAGCGGCTATATGACGGCTCTGCTGGCCAAAATGGCCAAAGAAGTGTACAGCATAGAACGCATTGCCGAATTAAGCTCAAACGCTGCACAAAAGCTGGTAGCGCACAGCATTTCCAATGTCATTTTGGAAGTTGGAGATGGCGCCAATCGCTGGAGCGATGGCAGCTACGATGTGATTGTATTGACCGGTTCAGTTCCCATGTTACCCACTGCTTTCGAGAATCAGCTCAACCCTGGCGGACGCTTGCTGGCGGTGGTAGGCGAGGCTCCCGTCATGGAAGCAATGCTGATCACCTGTATCTCTGCTGGCGTTTACAGCCGTATTTCATTGTTTGAAACCTGCATACCGCAATTGGTCAATGCCGTGCAGCCGCAGCAATTTAATTTTTAATGCTCGCTTTAATGAAAAAATTAATGAACCAAAGGCTCAGAAATTGAATTCTACCAAAATAAAAACGCTGACTTATCTCATGGCGATTTTGTTCGGAGCATCTCAAAATGCCTGGGCAAACGGCCAGTTACAGGGATTACTCGAAATCTACAAGCAAGCAGAGGCGCACGATTCAAGCTGGGCTTCAGCTAAAAGCGTGTATCAGGCGACTCAGGAAAAAGTGGTTCAGGGCAGGGCGCTGATACTACCTAGCGTCACTTTGGATGCTGAAGCCAACCAGAATAATTCAAATACCGTATATAGCGGATCCGGCGCCAACCCATTCACCGGCGGTCGGCAAAACTTCGGCAGCATAGGTTATAACGTCAACCTCACCCAGCCGCTGTGGCGCAAGCAAAACAATGTGCAATACGAGCAATCCAAGGTGCAAGTGGCGCAAGCAGAAAACACACTGAATGTTGCACGCCTGGACCTGATGGTACGCACAGCGACTGCATATTTCGATGTGTTGCTGGCACAGGACAAGCTGGACTTGATCGCAGCGCAAAAGGCTGCCGTTACCCGCCAGCTCGACCAAGCCAAGGCTAATTTCGATGTGGGTAACGCAACCATTACCGACGTCAATGAAGCACAAGCAAAATTCGATCTGCTCCTTGCCCAGGAAATCGCGACTCAGAATGAGTTTGAGGTCAAAAAGCGCGCTATCCAGGCCATCACCACATTACCGACCGGGCAACTAGCCAGCGCCAAAGACAAATTGAATATCGCGATTCCGGCACCACAAGAGATGGAAGAATGGGTAAAGATCGCAGAAGAACAAAATCCGCAAATCAAGGTGCTGGATCAGTCGGTACAAATCGCAACGCAGGAAATAGACCGCGCCCATGCAGGTCATTATCCCACGCTGGATGCAGTGGCCACCTGGGCAGATAACCGCTCGAATGGCGGCGTCAATGCCATCGGTAGTGACCAGCAGCAACTGACCATAGGCGTAAAAATGGAAATTCCCTTATACCAGGGTGGTAGCATCAGCTCCAAAGAACGCGAAGCCGCCTCCAATCAACAAAAAGCCCTGGATGACGTTGATCTGGCCAGGCACAATGCAGATTTTCAGACCCGACAGGCTTATTTAACTGTTGCCAGCACAGTAGCGCAGGTCAAAGCATTCGAGCAGGCGTTGATTTCCAGCAAAAGCTCTATGGACTCCACCTCGCTGGGTTATGAAGTAGGTGTCCGCACCAGTGTGGACGTGCTTAACGCTCAGCAACAACTGTTCAGCGCCAAACGCGACTTGCTGGAAGCCCGTTATACCTGGATGCTCTCCGTAATCAAACTAAAAGCGGCGGCCGGCGTGCTCACCGAACAGGATTTTGCAGAAACTAATAACCTGCTGGAAGGCCTGTAATTGCCATACACTTCACAGCACGAAACCAGTCAGCTGGTAATTGTGGATGTGCAGGATAAACTAAGCAGTGTGATGGAAGCCACCGCGCTGGCCTCCATAGTCAAAAATTGTGGCATCCTGATGCAAGCTGCGAAACTGCTGGAAATTCCCACCATTGTTACTGAACAATACCCAAAAGGGCTGGGAGCCACACTCAGCGAACTAGCGTCATATGCGAACACCTCTCAGTACATAGAAAAAACCTGTTTCTCCTGTGCTGATTCCAGCCTGTTTCGTTCACACTTGCAAGGCGACCGCCCGCAAATCATCCTAGCCGGTATGGAAGCCCACATTTGTGTGTTGCAAACCGCACTGCAATTACAGGAATCCGGCAAACAGGTTTTCGTGGCTGAAGACGCTGTAATCTCACGCAATCCTGCCAATAAAAGCAACGCCTTGATGCGTTTGCGTCAGGCCGGGGTGATCGTCAGCAATACCGAGTCTGTGGTGTTTGAATGGCTTAGAGTCGCCGAAGGCGAAGCTTTCAAGCAGATCAGCCGATTGATCCGCTAGTGTAACCCAAGGCGCTAATAGTTCTCGCTACGCCCGCTGGAATATCCTTGAGGAATATCGTTCTGATATTCGCCACAGTCAAGGCACCGATGGTCATTCATCGTAGGGTTGAACGTCAAATGTGCATGGCCGCAAAAACTACAAGCTAAGGGCGGTTTGGTTGATTTCAGCTTTGCATCATGATGTTCAACAGCAACTTTGGTACTACCTAAAGCGTACTTGTTATCCATGGCAACCTCCAACAGGGAGCTTTTAGGAACAGACTTTTGGGGCGCTTCGCCATGATTAGTCTATCGCAAACTCAGTGCATGTGCAGCTTATTCTCTGATGCTTGGGCGGTACCTTTCTATCAATTCAAGCGTGCGTTGTGTCGCGCCGCGATTGGTTTCGGCAAAAATAATTCCGGCCTCTCCCATACAACTTCTCTGATCACTATCAGACATCAAAGTCTGCAAAACATTGGTCAATTCTCTGGTGTCGTGCACACGTCTTGCCGCACCTGTCTCTACTGCATGCATTGTGCTTTCCTTGAAATTATAGGTATGCACTCCTATGATGACCGGCTTACCCAGAGCGCAAGCCTCGATCAGATTCTGTCCGCCGTAAGGCAGCAGACTGCCGCCGATAAAAGCGACATCACAGGCAGCGAAATAAATTTCCATCTCGCCCATGCTATCACCCAGTATCACTGCAGTACCGCTTTCCATAACCAAGTCTGAGCGCCGTGTAAATGCAATGCCTCGTTTCTGCAACATCGCAGCTACGATGTCGAAACGTTGCGGATGACGCGGGACAATCACGGTCAATAAACCGGGAACGTTCAAACATGCTACTGCATCCAGTATCAATTCTTCTTCGCCTATCCTGGTACTGGCGGCTAAAAACACCGGCCGCCCAATGCCCCAGGTCTGACGCAAGGCAATGCCAGCAGCGATGGCTTCTGCGCTGGGTGTGACATCGAATTTAAGGTTACCGGTAACTTCCGCATGCTGTCCGCTCAATGCGGAAAGACGATTGGCATCCTGCTCCGTCTGCGCCGCGATCGCCGTCAATTGCCGCAGACCCTCACGCACCAGCCCGCCAAGCTTGGTGTAACTACTGGCAGATTTTTCCGACATTCTTGCATTCACCAAAAACAAGGGTAACGCTTGCTCGTGGCATATATGGATCAAATTGAACCACAGCTCGGTCTCCAGCAACAAACCCTGCTGCGGTTGGTAATGACGTAAAAATCGTCGTACTGCGAATGGCAGATCGTAGGGTAGATAACAGCGTAGCACAGCATCGCCGAACAGCTGCTCGCTGGTAGCACGACCTGTGGGTGTGCCGTGCGTGATGAGGATGCTGTGTTCAGGATAACGATCCATGAGCTGATGCACCAGAGGCGCAGCACCACGCGTCTCCCCTACAGACACACAATGCAGCCAGATCACGGGCTTGGTCGGAAATGCCTTGAAAAATCCAAACCGCTCTCCCACATGCTGAAGATATTCCGGCTGACGTCTTGCCCGCCACAATAAACGTAATAGCGTAAGGGGCAAAAAAAGGCAGATCAGCAGTGTATAAAGCAAACGCGGCATGTTGCTATTTTCGCACAACTTGGGTACCTGCCATCGGCATAAAATATTCTTGGAAAAACGCTTGACCGACACAACTAAGGGGTTTATTGTTTCCTTTCACCACAACATATTGTGGTAGGAATGCATTACAAGCAAATTCTTAATAAAAACAACCCCGTTATAAAAAACAGGAGAATGGCATGCTCAAAGCAGTTCAATTAGCACAAGATAACGAGCACGAAGTAACAGAGCAGGTCGCAATGCAAGCGGTATCGCTGGATATATGGGACAAGAAGTATCGCCTCAAGACTAAACAAGGCGCTCCTGTTGATCAGAACATAGATGACACCTATCGCCGCGTTGCCAAGGCACTGGCTGATGTTGAAACCACTGAAGAAAACCGTACTGTATGGTATGAAAAGTTTCTATGGGCACTGCGCCGCGGTGTGATTCCCGCTGGCCGCATCACCTCCAACGCTGGTGCGCTGGAACATAAGCCTGCCACCAGCACGATCAATTGCACGGTATCCGGCATTGTGGAAGATTCCATGAACGGCATTCTGGAAAAAGTACATGAAGCAGGCTTAACACTCAAAGCCGGTTGTGGCATAGGCTATGAGTTCTCGACGCTCCGTCCCAAGGGAGCTTTTGTAGCGGGCGCGGGGGCTTATACCTCCGGTCCGTTATCTTTTATGGATATCTACGACAAGATGTGTTTTACCGTCTCCAGCGCAGGCGGCCGTCGCGGCGCACAAATGGCGACCTTCGACATCTCTCACCCCGATGTGGTCGATTTCATCAAAGCCAAGCGCGAGAATGGCCGTTTGCGCCAGTTCAACCTCTCGTGCCTGATCACTACCGAGTTCATGGAAGCGGTTAAGTCCGATAGCGAGTGGAAACTTGCATTCCCGGTGACGGCAAAAGAAGTGCAAACCGACGAACTCGATGTCAACGACAGCAGCAAAGTGGTATGGCGCGACTGGCCGGTGAAAAACCGTTATCTGTCCCGTGAAGACGGCAAGACCGCCTGCCGTGTTTACAAAGTCATCAAGGCCAAACGCTTGTGGGATGTCATCATGTCCTCGACCTATGACTATGCGGAGCCTGGCTTCATTCTGATAGATCGCGTCAACGAGATGAACAACAACTGGTTCTGCGAGAATATCCGCGCCACCAATCCGTGCGGTGAGCAACCGCTGCCGCCTTATGGTGCCTGCCTGCTGGGGTCAGTCAATCTCACCCGTTTCGTGCGCAAGCCTTTCACCGATGAAGCCCACTTCGACTGGGATGAATACCGCGAAGTGGTCGGCATTTTCACCCGCATGCTGGACAATGTAGTCGAGGTCAACGGTCTTCCTTTGCAGCAACAACGCGACGAGATCGTGCGCAAACGCCGTCACGGCATGGGTTATCTGGGTCTGGGCTCTACCCTGACCATGCTCAGAATGAAATACGGCGAGGCAGAATCGCTCAAATTCACCGAAGAAGTCACCCGCGTCATGGCCGAGGTGGGCTGGGAAGTCGGCGTGGCACTGGCAGAAGAAAAAGGTCCGGCACCGCTGATGAACGAGAAGTTCGAGATCACTTCGGATATGCTGGCCAAGCGTCCCGAACTGGCAGCAGACGGTATTCGCGTCGGCGACAGGATCGCGGGCAAGGTGCTGATGGGGCGTTATAGTAATTATATGAAGCAGTTCTCCAAAGAACTGCGTGATAAGATCGCCGACAAAGGTGTACGCTTTACTCATCACAGCTCCATAGCCCCCACCGGCACCATTTCGCTCAGCCTGGCCAACAATGCCAGCAACGGCATTGAGCCTTCTTTCGCACATCATTACAACCGTAACGTCATCCGTGAAGGCAAGAAATCCAAAGAAAAAGTGGATGTTTATTCCTACGAATTACTGGCTTACCGCGAATTGATCAACTCCAAAGCCATGCCTTTCGGTACCTCCGAAGAAGAAAAGCTGCCGGATTACTTTCTGGATTCCTCCACCATCCAGGCCAAGGCACATGTGGACATACAGGCTGCAGCACAAAAATGGATAGACAGCTCCATCTCCAAGACCATCAACGTACCTACCGATTATGGTTTTGAAGATTTCAAGAACATCTATCTGTATGCCTATGAGCAAGGCCTGAAGGGCTGCACTACATTCCGCTTCAACCCGGAAGCGTTCCAGGGCGTATTGGTCACGGAAAAGGATCTGGAGAACACCACTTACAAATTTACCCTGGAAGACGGCACAGTGGTAGAAGCCAAGGGTAATGAAGAGATCGAATACGATGGCGAGATGCACAGCGCCGCAAATCTTTATGACGCATTGAAGGAAGGCTATTACGGGAAGTTCTAGTCGGAAGACGCAAGACGTAAGTTAAAAACCAAAATCGGTTTCTCACGTCTAACGGCTTTCTACTTACGACTATGCCCAAGGAGAAAAACATGGCAATTAAAATAGATAAAAAAATCACCAGCTACAATGTCGTCAGTGAAGATGACAAAGCCGCACAAGCAGCGGCGGCACAGGCGCAGACCAACATCGTACAATTGGGCGAACCGCTCAGCCGTCCGGAAAAACTGGTCGGCAATACTTACAAGGTCAAAACCCCGGTCACCGAGCATGCGCTGTACATCACCATCAACGATGTGGTGGTGAACGAAGGTACGCCGCAAGAGCATCGCCGTCCGTTCGAGATTTTCATCAACTCCAAGAACATGGAGCACTTTCAGTGGATCGTCGCACTCACCCGCGTGATGTCCGCAGTGTTCCGCAAAGGCGGCGACGTCACTTTTCTGGTGGAAGAACTACGCTCTGTGTTCGACCCCAGCGGCGGTTATTTCAAAAAGGGCGGCAAATACATCCCCAGCCTGGTGGCCGAAATTGGTGAAGTAGTGGAACAACACCTGCTGGAGATCGGCATGCTGAGCAAGTCTATACCCGACCAGCATCAGCAAAAACTCATCGCTGAGAAGCGTGCTGAATACATGGAAAAACACGCCCATGAGCCTACAAACGATGAAGGCTTCCCGCCAGGTGCGCAACTATGCGCCAAATGCAGCACGAAAGCTGCCATTATCATGGATGGTTGTTTGACATGTTTGAATTGTGGCGAAAGTAAGTGTTCTTAGCGGTATAAAGTGTAAACTTATTATCAGATACTCTCAAATAATGTAAACATTATTCTTGGGTATATGCTGAAAAAGCCGCATCAGTAATGATGCGGCTTTTTCATTTCTGATACTTCACCCTGACTCAAGCCCTAAGCTATACTGGCTGTATGTAATTATATTGGTAATTGAATGAGAGTTCTTACATACAATATCAACCCATTCTTGGATGAGGCCGGGAATACAAGATTCATCGCAATCAACACACGTACTAGTGAACCGTCAATATGCTTGTCCATGTATGAACATTACTTGGCGATATCAGGGGGATCTCCCAATAGCAGTAATAAAGAACTTCGCCAATTAGCCAATTTGTACACATGGGCTGATGGGGAAGGCGTCTATCTCGATTCCATATTACTAAATGGAACCGGAGTATCTGAGATACAAGTCAGGAAGTTCTCGGCATGGTTAAGGACTCGCAAAATATCAAATGGAGGAACGCTAAATGCCAGTTCCTATAACTCAATACTGAATGCCTGCGCTAGATTCTGCATCTGGTGCGGCAAATGGGAAGCTAATAGGCCTACTGGACGAAATGCCGGGTATATAAACAATCTAGCAGATGAGGCGATTAGGCTAGCATGGAAAAGCAAGGCCGTCAGGTCTCGGAAACTTCAGTTGGCTCCAGACTTGGAAGAGTCTGAAATCGTCGCGCTTGAACAGTATTTAAAGCCAGCTACAGCCATGGCAAGGGGTATTAGCCCATCCATAGCATACCGAAATCACCTGATGTGGCGCCTTGCAGTTGAAATGGGACTCAGAATCAGTGAAATCCTTGCGTTACGCCTAGAAGATTGTCCTAATTTTGAACGGGACCACATAAGCATCGTACGTATTGAAGAGCGTGGCAGAACTTACAAAGATCCTCGCGGTGTATACGCTCCAAGGCCAAAGACACTTTCTCGAGATCTGGGCTTTATCATCAACAATTCATCGCTGCCTATGAATTTGAGAGATTACATATCGAAATACCGGTATCGTCAGCTGGAAAGTGGGGGTAAGCAATTTATGCTTGAGCACAATTTCCTTATTTTGGCAGAAGATTCCGGCGCTCCATTAGCTCTGAAATCGGCGGAAGATGTTGCAAAAAAAATATCTTATGAATCAGGAGTCAAAGGCTTTCATTGGCACATTGCCAGACATGCCTTTTTCAATAGAGCATATGCATCCGTGGTGGACAACCAAGGGCACTTGAATGACCTTGTGTACTACGGGGGATGGAGTGATGCAAGTAGTCTTAAGATTTACATCCAGCGAGCACTTCGCAACAGAGCGGCAAAAACCCTCTCCGTATGGCAAGAAAACAACTGGGAAGCGCTGTCCAATTGAACTATGTATCTCAGCCAATTTTGATGAAAGATAATCGTAACCGACCGCTTGGGAATTCAAACTTGCACTAATGGCACGTAGACCGAATCGCCATCCCCAAGCACCACGGTGTAAAGAGTTTCTACTAAGTTCTTCGCCCCCTTGAGATGGTAGTGTGCCAAGCATGTATAGCTCGATACTGCGAGAATCTTGGTCTCTATCCCTCAAGATTTCGGCTGCTTCCATCATGCCGATCAGCCCAGGATTATTTGCCCAGAGACCTCCATCCGCATAAACGGCGGTTGTTCCGTTACTTCCTGGTTCCTTTAACTCCGCCATTGATCGCAATATCGGTGCTGCGCTGGTTGCCATGCAAACATCGACCAGAGTTCGGGTGTCGTCGCGACCGTTTAGTCTTTTTAGATGTTTAGTCTTAAATACAACTGCTGCATGCCGGTTAATGTCTACCGCGGGGATAGCTAATGCGATACCTCTTGATTGATAGATATCACCTAACGTCAAATTGCCAAGGGTTTTGCTGAGAATTTCTCGAAGAGCTATATCTCCCTTGTGCAAACCGAAGCCAAGTGCACGAACAGCCTGGCCAATACCCCAAATGGCACGCAACCTTTGATAAGGGAATATGTTTTTACCGTGTTCGGTATAAAGGTTTTTAAGTGAAGGGAGAGGTACACCGGCAGCCAGCGCACAAGCGACAATACCACCTGTACTTGTACCAACAATAAGATCGAAGGCTCTTCCGATGTCAATCGGATATTGCCTTCCCTGCGAAGTTTCAAGCCTAGTTGCGAAAGTTTCAAGGAAAGCCGTTTGATAGGCCCCACGCATCCCCCCTCCGTCTAAGCAGAGTACGCGAAATGGGGTTTGCTCTTTCATAGGACTCCCTTTGCAATAAAGGTTTTTTTGCGAAATGGGGGCGGACAATAATATTTCAAGGGGTATTTCTCAAAAATTACTTTGTACATCAATGAGCAATGTGCTGATAGCTTCTGAATGAAATAGAGAATTGAAGTCGCTAGCGACTTATGCGTAAAAGCGTGCTGAAACTAGCGGCTTATGGGGGATGGTTACTAGCGACAATTGATGACACTACTAAATACAGCTACTTGATTTTATGTGGGATGGACTAGCAACATTTGCTGCTCCTCACATTTGTAGTAGTTGGCATTGCCGGTTCACTGGCAGATTGTTGGTTCGGTCTATCATCGTCTTGCGCTCAGCAGTCCCGCCTTGGTGAGCGCGCTTTCTAAAAAATCGTTCTCCAGCGATAGC
>CAILHX010000002.1 GCA_903834185.1 uncultured Methylophilaceae bacterium | reverse complement strand
GGGTCTATCCCCCCAGCAAGTACCTTACGAGCTTCTGCGTGACGTTCTCTAGCGTCTTTTAACCCCGTGTCAGGGTAACTCCCTAGTGCAAGGGTTTTTTGCTTGCCATCAAAGCGGTAAGAGTATCGCCAGAGCTTTCCACCAGTGGGTGATACCAACAAAAACAATCCACCGCCATCTGATAATTTCACCGGCTTAACTTGAGGCTTGAATAAACGTATTGCTGTGTCTGATAGTGCCATAGCAACCCTCCTTCAACAGCAATTTGTTGGTACGTAAATGTTGGTATTTGCCTAATGCCAACATTTATACCAACAAGAATCAAAGGATTCTGTAGGACAATACTAAACGCTATTGGATAATAAAACAATAAAAAACCAGAAGTTACGCTGGTTTAGTGGACTTATTTGGATGGTGTTAAACGTGGTATTGGCGGAGAGCGAGGGATTCGAACCCTCGATACAGATTTAAGCCCGTATGCTTCCTTAGCAGGGAAGTGCCTTCGACCACTCGGCCAGCTCTCCGCGAGGGCGCAAGGATAACGGTTTGCGCCTTAAAAATCAAATGACAAAAGGGTTTTAGTTGGCTTGATCCAGCTGGAACGCCTTATGTAGCACCCTTACCGCCAGTTCCAGATATTTTTCTTCTATGCCGACAGATATCTTGATCTCTGATGTGGAGATCATCTGGATGTTGATGCCTTCTTCTGCCAGCACGCGGAACATCTGGCTGGCGATGCCTACGTGCGAGCGCATGCCCACGCCCACTACCGACACTTTGGCGATCTTGTCGTCGCCGGTGATTTCGCGTGCGCCTATGTGTTTCTGCACCTTGTCTTTCAGAATGGCCATGGTCTTGCTCAGCTCGGTCTTGTTGACGGTGAAGGTGAAGTCGGTGCTGCCGTCGGCGCTGACGTTCTGGATGATCATGTCCACGTCTATGTTGGCATCGGCTACCGGCCCCAGGATCTGGTAGGCGATGCCGGGGCGGTCCGGTACGCCCAGCACGGTGATTTTGGCTTCGTCGCGGTTAAAGGCGATGCCGGAGATGATAGGTTGTTCCATGTTGTCTTCTTCCTCAAATGTGATCAGCGTGCCGTCGCCTTCTTCTTCGAAGCTGGACAGTACGCGCAGTTTGACTTTGTATTTACCGGCGAATTCGACCGAGCGGATCTGCAATACCTTGGAGCCCTGGCTGGCCATTTCCAGCATTTCTTCAAAGGTGATGGATTTGAGTCGGCGTGCTTCCGGTACGATGCGCGGGTCGGTGGTGTAAACGCCGTCCACATCGGTATATATCTGGCATTCGTCTGCCTTCAGCGCGGCGGCCAGCGCCACGCCCGTGGTATCCGAACCGCCACGGCCCAGGGTGGTGATGTTGCCATCGGGGTCCACGCCCTGGAACCCGGCCACCACGACCACATAGCCTGCATCCAGGTCGGCACGGATGCGTGCTTCGTCTATGTTCATGATGCGCGCTTTGGTATAGGCATCGTCGGTGGTGATGCTGACTTGCGCGCCGGTGTAGCTTTTGGCTTTCAGCCCCAGGTCCATCAATGCCATTGCGGTCAGCGCGATGGTCACTTGTTCGCCGGTGGAGATCATCTGATCCAGTTCGCGCGGATCCGGCTCGGGCATGATCTCCTGTGCCAGAGCGAGCAAGCGGTTGGTTTCGCCCGACATCGCGGATACCACCACTACTACCTGATGACCAAGCGCCTGATAACGCGCCACGCGGCGTGCAACATTACGGATGCGGTCAGCATTCGCAACTGAAGTGCCGCCATATTTTTGTACGATTAATGCCATTCAAACTTCCTTAAAAACATTTTCAGCCACGGATGAACGCGGATGAACACAGATAAAAACAGAAACCCATATCATCGTCATACCGGCGAAAGCCGGTATCCGGGGGTTAGAGTTCTGGATTCCAGCTTTCGCTGGAATGACGTAATAGTAAGGTTTTATCCGTGTGCATCCGTGTTCATCTGTGGTTAATTGATTTTCTCTTTCACCCAGCCAATAACACTCGCCAGCGCCTGTGGCAGTTTTGCGGGCTCAGTTCCGCCCGCCATCGCCATATCCGGTTTACCGCCACCTTTGCCGCCTACCTGCCCGGCGACGAAGTTGACCAGCTCGCCCGCTTTCAGTTTCGCCAGCAGGTCTGCAGTCACACCCGCTGCCAGGCTCACCTTGCCCTCGCTGGTCGAGGCCAGCACGATAGCGGCAGACTTGAGCTTGTCTTTCAGCTTATCCATGGTTTCGCGCAAGGCGTTGGCATCTGCGCCTTCCATCACGACTGCCAGCACCTTGATGCCACCCACATCCACGGCCTGATCCGCCAGGTCGTCGCCCTGAGAAGACGCTAACTTTGATTTCAGCCGCGCCAGTTCTTTTTCCAGCGCCTTGACGTTATCCATGATCTGTACGATCTTGCCCGGCAGCTCATGTGCGGGCGCTTTGAGTTCCCCGGAAGCCTGGTTGAGCAAGGCCTGCTGGGTTTGCACCAGCTTCAACGCACCTTCGCCCGTGGTCGCTTCCACGCGGCGCACGCCTGCCGCCACGCCGCTTTCCGCGATGATCTTGAACAGGCCGATATCGCCGGTTCTTGAGACATGCGTACCGCCGCACAGTTCGCGTGACGTGCCGATATCCAGTACGCGCACTTCGTCACCGTATTTTTCGCCGAACAGCATCATGGCGCCGGTTTTCTGCGCGGATTCTATATCCATCACCCGCGCCCGTGTTGCTTCATTGGCCAGGATCTCGGCGTTCACTTTGGTTTCGACCAGACGTATCTGATCGTCCGTCATCGGCGCGTTATGCACGAAGTCGAAGCGGGTCTTGTCGGTATCTACCAGCGAGCCTTTTTGCTGCACATGCTCGCCCAGCACTTCGCGCAATGCCTTGTGCATGAGGTGGGTCGCCGAGTGGTTGCGCATGGTAGAGGCACGCGCTTGGGTATTCACTCGCGCGCTGACGGCATCGCCGACTTTGAGCGTGCCTGTCTTGAGTACGCCGTGATGGCCGAATACGCTGGCCTGTATCTTCTGCGTATCCTCTACTGCAAAGATGCCATCCGAGCCGCGCAGTTCGCCGCTGTCGCCGATCTGCCCGCCGGATTCTGCGTAGAACGGTGTGTCGTCGAGCACCACGACGCCGAGGTCGCCTTCGTTGAGTTGTTCGACCGCTGCGCCATCCTTGTACAGTGCTTGTACCTTGGCTGCGGTTTCCAGCTTTTCATAGCCGAGGAAAGTGGTGGCTTTGCCGTTATATTCAAGATTCGCCGCCATCTTGAATTTGCCTGCGGCGCGCGCCTGGTCTTTTTGGCGTGCCATGGCGGCATCAAAAGCGGCGGTATCTACCGTTACGTTTCTTTCGCGGCACACGTCGGCGGTCAGATCGAGGGGGAAGCCATAGGTGTCGTGCAGCTTGAATGCAGTTTCACCGTTGAATAGCTGACCTTGCGGCATTGCTGCCAGTTCTTCGTCGAGAATCGCCATTCCATGTTCAATGGTCTCGAAGAAACGATCTTCTTCCTGCTTCAGGATGTCGGTGATACGAGCTTGCTGGCTGATCAGTTCAGGGTAGGCTCCACCCATTTCTGCTGCCAGTGGTGCCACCAGCTTGTGGAAGAACGCGCTGCGCACGCCCAGTTTGTATCCGTGGCGGATGGCGCGGCGGATGATGCGTCGCAGCACATAGCCGCGGCCTTCGTTGCCGGGGATCACGCCGTCGGCGATTAGGAATGAACAGGCGCGGATGTGGTCGGCCAGCACCTTCAATGACGGGCTATCCAGGTCTTTACACTTGGTCACGCTTGCTGCAGCAGCGATCAATGATTGAAACAGGTCGATCTCGTAATTGCTGTGCACGCCTTGCAACAATGCAGAAATCCGCTCCAAGCCCATGCCGGTATCTACCGATGGCTTGGGCAGTTTGTGCATCACTCCCGCTTCATCGCGGTTGAATTGCATGAATACGTTGTTCCAGATCTCGATGAATCTGTCGCCATCTTCATCCGGGCTGCCGGGAGGCCCGCCGGGAATATGCGCGCCGTGGTCGTAGAATATCTCGGTGCAAGGGCCGCATGGGCCGGTGTCGCCCATCATCCAAAAATTGTCTGAAGCGTAACGCGCGCCTTTGTTGTCGCCGATGCGGATGACTCGCGTCGCAGGCACGCCGATTTGTTGCGTCCAGATATCGTAGGCTTCGTCGTCCTCGGCATACACGGTGATGGTGAGCTTGTCGGCGGGTATCTTGAATACGACCGTCAGCAACTCCCATGCGTAATGGATGGCGTCTTTTTTGAAATAATCGCCAAAGCTGAAGTTGCCCAGCATCTCGAAAAAAGTATGATGGCGGGCGGTGTAGCCGACATTTTCCAGATCGTTGTGCTTGCCGCCGGCGCGTACGCATTTCTGGCTGGTGGTGGAGCGGGTGTAGGGACGCTTGTCGAAGCCGAGGAATACATCCTTGAACTGGTTCATCCCGGCATTGGTGAACAGCAGGGTAGGGTCGCCATGCGGGACCAGCGAGCTCGATGCTACGATGGTGTGGCCTTTGGAGGCGAAGAAGTCCAGGTACGCCTGTCTGATTTCGTTGCTTGTCATGTTTTTTATGGTGCAGGCGGCCTCGCCTGCATATTGCTCAAAATAAAGTGTTCAAAATAAAAACAGGCGAGGCCGCCTGCGCTATTTATTCTTCAGGGGTGTTATTCAACACTCGTTTTATTACATCAAAGCCGAATCCGCGACTTTGTAAAAACCTTGCCTGTTTTGCCCATGCTTCGCGGTTTGCAGGTAATTCGCCGAATTTTCTTTGCCATACACTTTTGGCGTTCCTGAAGTCGTCGACATCCTCTACCGCGCTTACCACCAATCCTTCATCCACGCCTTTTTCACGCAATTCATGGGCAATTTTCATACTGCCGTAGCGGCTTTTCCTGGCGTGCACCACTTGTTCTGCAAACCGCTCATCGGAAAGCCATCCGCGCTTTTGAAAATCGTCCAGCAGCGCGTTTATTTCATCCGTGTTGTCATCGCTTTCCTCTGCGAATGTGGCCAGTTTGTGTTGCAGTTCACGGCGGGAGTGTTCGCGACGTGATAGATAGTTCAACGCGCGTTGGCGCAGCGAGATGACAGGTTTAGTCGTCACCTGATTCCGGTATCACCGTCTTCACCACTTCGCCCAGGCCCATGTTGACGTGTTCGCGTATCTTGCCTTCAATTTCTGCAGCGATTTCCGGATGTTCTTTCAGATATTCCCGCGCATTGTCCTTGCCCTGACCGATCTTTTCGCCTTTATAGGCATACCAGGCACCGGATTTCTCCACCAGTTTCAGCGTGGTGCCGATCTCGATAACCTCTCCCTGGCGCGAAATGCCCTCGCCGTAGAGGATATCGAATTCGGCCTGCTTGAACGGCGGTGCCACTTTGTTCTTCACTACTTTTACACGGGTCTCGCTGCCGATGACTTCGTCACCTTTCTTGATGGCGCCGGTGCGGCGGATATCCAGCCGAACCGAGGCGTAGAATTTCAGAGCATTGCCGCCGGTGGTGGTTTCCGGGTTGCCGAACATTACGCCTATCTTCATGCGGATCTGATTGATGAAGATCACCATGGTGTTGGTGCGCTTGATGTTGCCGGTAAGTTTGCGTAGTGCTTGCGACATCAAACGCGCTTGCAATCCCATGTGTGAATCGCCCATTTCGCCTTCGATTTCGGCCTTGGGTACCAGCGCCGCGACCGAGTCTATGACAACGATATCCACGGAGCCGGAACGTACCAGCATATCCGCGATCTCCAGTGCCTGTTCGCCGGTATCCGGTTGCGAGATCAGCAGTTCGGAGACATTCACACCGAGTTTTTGTGCATATTGCGGGTCTAGTGCGTGTTCAGCGTCAATGAAAGCAGCGACGCCGCCCAGTTTCTGCATTTCGGCGATGACTTGCAGGGTAAGTGTGGTTTTGCCTGAAGACTCAGGGCCGTAGATCTCTACCACGCGCCCACGCGGCAGGCCGCCGACGCCCAAAGCCAGATCCAACCCTAGCGAACCGGTGGAAACTACCTGAATGTCACGTGCCACATCGGTGTCGCCCATGCGCATGATGGAGCCCTTGCCGAACTGCTTCTCGATCTGCGAGAGCGCTGCCGCCAATGCCTTGCTTTTATTGTCATCCATGTAGCTTTTCCTAGACCTGTCAAAACGCAAATTATGTCATAGATCGGGTGCTAACGTAAGCTGTAACAGCCTTTGCAGGCAGTGGCTTACGGCCTGTCGGCGAACCGCAGTGCGGTCTCCGGCAAAATGTTCGATGGATGTGCTGACCTGGATCATATTGACCCAGGCAAAGCAGACTGTACCCACGAGTTTTTGCTGCGTGCCACCATCCGGCCCGGCGATACCGGTGATGGACGCCGCGATTTGTGCGCGGCTATTCTTGAGCGCGCCCAGCGCCATCTCCCGTGCGGTCTCCAGGCTTACCGCCCCGTGCTTATCTACTGTGAACAAGGATACCCCCAGCATCTCCATTTTTGCGGCATTGCTGTAGGTGACGAAGCCGCGCTCGAACCAGCCCGAGCTGCCGGCAATGGCAGTAACGAATTGTGCTGCCATGCCGCCGGTACAGGATTCGGCAAGTGCCAGCATCCAGCCGCGCTTTTTCAGCGCAGCGCCGAGTTCGGCAGCCAGCGTCAGTAGCGCGTCATCATCCATTGCAGTGCCTTGAACACCATCAGCGCATAGCCTGCGGCCAGCAGGTCATCGAACATGACGCCGAGCCCGCCTTTGAGCTTTGCGTCGCATTGTTTGATGGGGAATGGTTTCCAGATATCGAACAGGCGAAACAGCGCAAAATCCAACACATAAATCACCGGTACGTGCGGGGTCAGCGCCAGTATCAGCCACATGGCGACCATTTCATCCCAGACGATGCTGCCGTGGTCGGCCACACCTAAAGCTTTACCTGCGATATCGCAATACCTGATGCCCAGTATGAATAACAAGGTGATGATGGCTAAGGTATACACCAAGGGAATGTCTGTGCTTAGGTAAAACAGCAGGAATAGCGGGATGGCGGCGAGCGAACCGGCAGTGCCTGGTGCTTTTGGCATGAGGCCGCTGCCAAATCCCAGTGCCAGGAAATGCGCGGGCTTACGCAGCAGGAATTTGAGGTCAGGTTGAGGCGAAGTGGTCATAGCCGCTTTCATCAAACGCTACCTCTTTGCCATATCCATCCAGCAGGCGCAGCTGATTGCCGGAGTTGATGGAGCCGATTCTGGTAATGGGAATGTTCAGCGTGTTTCGTAACGCGACTATCCTGTCGTCATGTCTTTTGGGGGCGGTGAAACATAGTTCGTAATCGTCGCCGCCCGCCAGCATGCAATGCATGCCCAGTGGTTTGCGCATCATGCTGGAAACGCTAGCAGAACGCGGGATGTCATTGAGCCTGATATCAGCGCCGCGTTTGGAGCGTTGCAGGATATGACCGAGATCCGCGATTAATCCGTCGGAAATATCAATGGCGGCATGGGCACTGCCCCGTAGCGCTATGCCAAGTTCCACTCTGGGTTGTGGCATAAGTAATGCAGCGATACAGGCTTCCAGGCCTTCTACCGGTACTTCTCCTTTTAACGCTGCCAGGCCGAGTGCCGCATTGCCGAGCTGGCCCGTCACCCAGATGTCGTCTCCGGATTGTGCGGCATTGCGCCGTAGCGCCATGCCGTGTGGCACTTCACCCATGATGGTGATGCTGATATTAAGCGGGCCGCGTGTGGTATCACCCCCGATCAGATCAACGCCAAAGCGTTCTGCGCATTCAAAAAAACCTTTGGAGAAGCCAGCCAGCCAGGCTTGATTGATCTCTGGCAGAGACAAGGAAAGCGTTGCCCATCTGGGATCGGCACCCATTGCTGCAAGGTCTGAGACATTGACGGCGAGCGCTTTCCAGCCCAGTTTTTCCGCATTGGTATTGGGCAGGAAATGTATTCCTTCTACCAGCATGTCGGTGGAAACGACCAGTTCCATGCCATTGCCTGGAGCTATTAGCGCCGCATCATCTCCCACGCCCATTATGGCTTGCGGACTGGCACGAGTGAAGTAGCGAGCGATCAGGTCGAATTCTGATGCCATCAGGGAATGGCCTTTTGCGCGGATTTCGGACGAAATGCAGCCACTACCGCGGCGTTGGTTTCAATGTAGGGGGCACCGATCAAGTCCAGGCAGTACGGTACGGCAGCAAAAATGCCGCTTACTTTGCTATTGCCATCGTTATCCTTGAGTCCTTCCAGCGTCTGTACAATGGCTTTGGGC
Source organism: uncultured Methylophilaceae bacterium (assembly GCA_903834185.1). Classification (GTDB taxonomy): domain Bacteria; phylum Pseudomonadota; class Gammaproteobacteria; order Burkholderiales; family Methylophilaceae; genus CAILHX01. Next base: position 59,080 of record CAILHX010000002.1, on the reverse strand, counting down.
TGGCCGGGCAGATTGATGATCAGGCTTTGCTTGCGTGTCACGGCGACTTGTCTGGACAAAATGGCGGTGGGCACGAAATTCAGGCTGACCTGCCGCATCTGTTCGCCAAAGCCGGGCATCACCTTATCGGCCACTGCCAGGGTCGCTTCAGGGGTGACGTCACGCAAAGCCGGGCCGGTACCGCCTGTGGTCAGAACCAGACTGCAACCTTGATGGTCTACAAGGTCGAGCAGGGTGGATGTGATTTCATCCTGTTCGTCAGGTATGATTCGACAGACCTCCTGCCATGGCGTCGCCAGTGCTTTATTCAGCCACTCACGCAAGGCGGGGATGCCCTGGTCTTCGTACACACCTAGCGAAGCGCGGTCGCTGATGCTGACCAGTGCAATTTTAATTACAGGCATTGTCGAGGGTGTAATGAATTGTTGTGCCATTTCAGTGTCGTAAACTTGAGCCATAAATTGGAATCAAGTTTTTATCATAACATTGACAAAAAATAGGAGCATTCAAAGATGCGATTTATCACCACCCTGATGACACTGCTGGTGTTGGCAACTACCACGGTTTTTGCCGCCTCGTCGGATGACAACCCGTATGCCAGGAATTATGTGGCACGCCCTGGCGTGCAGGGCTCGACCAAGCAGGGCGAACCCAGGGTATTCCGTGGGGTCGACAAGGATGCTGATTACCAGCGATTGCTGGAAGATGGTTTTGACATGCTGGGCACTTCGTCTTTTCAGGATACTGTAGTGCCGGTGCAACAATTGTTGGCGCAGGAAAAGAAGGTGGGTGCCGATATCTCCCTGGTATATACATTACCGCTGACCAAGGTGCCTGATTCCCTGCGTTTGCAGCAGGCCAAGGAACAAGCAGCGTTGAGCCATGCCGAACAGGAGCAAACCAACATTGAGCAAGGTGCTCCAGACACGCAACGGCTTCCCCTGAGCCAGCCTTTTTACGAGTATTACGCAACCTACTGGGTAAAGTTGCCGCCGCCGGCGCTGGGTCTGCATGTGCAGGATCATCAGACCGATAAAGACAAACCGGGGCTGCCCATCGTGGCAGTCATCAAGGGTTCTCCGGCAGCTGCAGCAGGGTTACTCAAAGGTGATGTGGTGCTGAAGATAAACGATGTAGAAGCCAAGAGTGGAGATGTCCTGGTGCAGGCAGTGCACGACAATATGGGAAAGAAAATAGAGATCACTTTTCTGCGTGAGGACCTGTTGATGCAGAAAGAAGTGCAACTGAACGCCAAGTAAGGCTTCAGGTAGCGCTTATTCTACGGCAGGTTTTGATGCGCCGGCGGCGATGATGTCGCGCACCGCTTTGAATAATTCCCTGCTGCTTTTGGGCGGCTTGTTGTTCGCGGCTTCTTTCTGCGCATTACGTATCAGGGTGCGCAACTGTTGAACGTCTGCTTGCTGATGCAGTTGAATGAATTCGGAGAGCGCCCCGGCATCGGTGATCAGCCGATTGCGCCAATTTTCCAGTTGATGCATACGTGCGGTCTCTGCGGCGTGCTGGCCTTGCCATTGTTTCATTTTTTGCAGTATAGGCTCGGCATCTACACCGCGCATCAATTTTCCGATGTACTGTAATTGTCTTTTACGCCCGCCATGTGCGGTGATGCGTTGAGCCTCAATAATCGCATCGCGCAGATTCTCGGGCAGCTCGATCTGGCGCAGCCGCTCTTTAGGCAACGCTACCAATTCTTCGCCCAGTTCCTGCAACTCGTGCATTTCCTGCTTGCGTTGCGTCTTGCTGATGATTTGTTCTGTTTCTTGCATGGTCGGGTATCATAGCAGTCACTCTGGCTTTTGTGGCTTTAATAACTTTTTGGGTTTAACAACTTTATATTTCTAATTTTATGCAAGATACTCGTTTCAGCCTTACCTTGAATCAATTAAAAGACCTGTCGCAACAAGTTCTGAAGCTGGCCAAAGCGGCTGGCGCCAGTGCCGCTGAAACGGATATCAGCCTGAGTTTCGGACAGAACGTCTCGGTACGGCTGGATGAAGTCGAGACGATAGAATATAACCGTGATAAGGGCATGTCGGTCACCGTGTATTTTGGCGACCGGCGCGGTAGCGCCAGCACTACCGATCTATCGGAGCAAGCGCTGAGCGATACCGTGAATGCGGCTTGCAGCATCGCCAGATATACCGCACAAGATCCATTCTGCGGACTGGCCGATGCCAACTTGCTCGCAACCGGGATGCGCGATCTGGATCTATATCATCCGTGGGAGATCAGTGTCGAGCAGGCAATAGCGCTTGCCCGCAGCTGCGAAGCTGCCGCACTCAAGGTGGATAAACGCATCACCAATTCTGAAGGTGCGGGGGTCTCCAACTCGGAAGGCATGTTCGTTTACGCCAATAGTAACGGCTTCTGTCAGGGCTACCCTACGTCACGCCACAGCATCAGCTGTTCGGTCATCGCCGAAGGCAAGAACGAAGAGATGCAACGTGACTACTGGTATTCCACAGCCCGTTCTGCTGCCGATATGGAAAGCGCCGCCGATGTTGGTCACAAGGCCGGGGAGCGTACCGTGCGCCGACTTGATATTCGCAAAGTAAGTACTCAGCAGTGTCCGGTGATATTCGAGAATAGTCTGGCATCGGGATTGATATCAAATTTTGTGAGCGCGATTTCCGGCGGTAATCTGTATCGTAAATCTTCGTTCCTGCTGGATTATCTTGGCAAACCGGTGTTCTCGCCTGTGGTGCAGATCAGTGAGAGGCCATTTCTACCCAAGGGGCTGGCCAGTAGCGCATTCGACAACGAGGGCGTTGCTACCCGGGATAGGGAATTGATCATAGACGGTGTGTTACAGGGTTATATGTTATCCAGTTATTCCTCACGCAAATTGGGCATGACCACCACCGGCAACGCAGGCGGTAACCACAATCTGATCGTAAAAAGCGGCGAGCATGATTTGAACGGGTTGCTCAAGCAGATGGGCAAAGGTTTGCTGGTGACGGAACTGCTTGGTCACGGTCTAAATATGGTCACCGGCGATTATTCACGAGGTGCGGCAGGGTTCTGGGTGGAGCATGGCGAGATCCAGCATGCTGTGGAAGAGATCACCATCGCCAGCAACCTCAAGGATATGTTTCTCGGCATACAAGCGGTGGGAAACGATGTGCTGGTTCAGGGCTCAAAGCAATGCGGCTCTATCCTGATAGAACGCATGACTATTGCAGGTGAATAGTCAACGCGTGGGTGTAGGTAAGCATAAGCATAGAAATAAAAAAGCCCCGAAATTCGGGGCTTTTTTATGTGTAGCGATTAGATTTATTTAGCTGTTTCTGCAGGCTTGTCAGCGGCAGGAGCTGCATCTTCATTTTCAGCACTGTCATCGTGTTGTTTCGCAGAGTCGTCACCATCGTTGATCTGGTTGTCACGACGTTGCATGTAAGCGTCACGCATGAAGATGTAAGGATCCAGCGCCGCTTCATCCAGCAGATCACTGCCTGGCAGATACTGCGCACGGCGATCAATCACCTTGACGACAACCAAGCTGTTACGTACAGCCGGGTCTGCATAGCCGATAGGATCGAACAGCAGGCTATCGGTGACCAAACCGCCGGTGTCTCTTACTGTGCTTGGGCCTAACAGTGGTAGCATCAAATAGGTACTGTCTTTCCAGCCCCAGGCTGCCAGAGTTTGACCGAAATCTTCATCATGCTTTTGTATGCCGTCCTTGGAAGCCCAGTCGAATATGCCTGCAATGCCAAAGGTGGAGTTGATCACGAACCGACCGCCATCAGACATCGCCTTGTCCAGCTTGAACTGCAGCAGGTCATTGACTGTCGTGACAAGGTCATTAAGGTTGGAGAAGAAGTTATTCACGCCACTGCGTACCGGACTCGGCAACACGGCTTTATAAGCACCGGCTACAGGCTTGATGACGACCTCATCCGCCGCTTTGTTGAATTTGTAGACTCCGCGATTCAACCCTTCCAATGGGTCTTTGTTGCCTTGAGTGGCACAGCCAGCCAGAGATATGGCGAGCAGGGCGAAAACGATAGTGGTGACACGTTTCATATGCATGGTTTATTCCGTTGCAATTGCTGTTATTTTTGCACCCCTACTTTAATGGAGGTGTTGCATTTTGTCCACTGCTTAATGCGTACCAGCTTGACTGTTGCTTAAAGCATACAGTTTGAGGGCTTTTTCTCTCATCACGCTATGCTCAACTATGGGGGCGGGGTAGTGCACACCCGATACTACGCCGCATGCTTGTTGACGCAAGGCGGGTATCAGCCAGGGAGCATGTATTTCCTTATCGTCGCAGCGTGCGAGTTCCGGGACGTATTTGCGAATGAATTTACCCTGGGGGTCGAATTTTTGCGACTGCGTGACGGGATTGAAGATGCGGAACCATGGTTGAGCATCGCATCCCGTGGACGCAGCCCATTGCCAGCCGCCATTGTTGGCGCTGAGATCAAAGTCCAGCAGTTTCTCGGAGAAATAACGTTCACCCCAGCGCCAGTCCACCAATAAATCCTTGACCAGGAAGCTGGCCGTCACCATACGCAATCGATTATGCATATAGCCGGTCTGGTTTAACTGGCGCATCGCCGCGTCTACCAGCGGGTAGCCGGTTCTACCTTCACACCATGCAGAGAAATAGGCAGAGTCATTGGGAAAAGCCAGGTGTTCGAATTGCGGTTTGAAAGTATGGCCTGAGGCTACATGAGGATGATGATGCAGGATCATGAAATAGAAATCGCGCCATATCAGTTCCGATAGCCATGTTTCAGCGCCTTCACTGTGATAAGTCCGGGCATGTCCTGCAATGGTGCGTATGGACAGTGTGCCGAAACGCAGATGTACTGACAGGTAAGAAGGGCCTTTAACCGCGGGGAAATTACGTGTATCCCCGTAGTCTTTGATGCGCTGCTGAAAATCAGCGAAAAGCTTTTGGGCGCCTGCCATTCCGGTCGGGATAAGCAGTTCTGCTTGCTCGAAACCCATCTCTGCTAATGCGGGTATCGCTCGTTGTGGCGGACGTGCTAGATGTGCGATGTAATTCTCAACCGGGTACGCTTTAAAGTAAAACGAGCTTAGCTGTTTGAGCCAGGCGTTTTTGTATGGCGTGAAAACGCTATAAGGGAGACTCTCTTTAGTAAGCACTTCGTCGGCTTCGAAGATCACCTGATCCTTGAAGTCATGCAAGACGATATTGGCCGCTGATAATGTCCGGGCAACAGCAGCATCGCGCAATATCGCCTGCGGCTCATAATCATGATTGGTATATACCGCATCCACTTGCAAGCTTTTTGCCAGGGCAGGTATTTCATCTCTCGCCTGTCCGTGCAGGACTATCAGGCCGCCGCCCTGCGCCTGCAGTGCTTGATCCAATTCACAGATGCTTTGCCAGATGAAAGTTACACGCCGGTCGCCTTTATCAGTCAGCGCATCCAGAATCTCGCGGTCAAAGACGAAGACGCAATACACCTGAGCTGATTCTTTCAGCGCATGGTACAGCGCGGCATGGTCGAAATTTCTCAGGTCGCGCCGGAACCATACCAGGGCACGACTGTATTTCATGGATGCCGGGTCAGATGTTGATAAATGGCTTCAACCTTCGGCACTACGGCTTCCGCGGAATAAGTACTCTGGTACAGGTTTGTGGCAGCCTGTGCTTTTTGCAGGGCAACTTGCGGCTCGGCATGCACGGATAGCATGGCTTGCGCCAGCGTTGCTACATCGCCGATTCCTGCAAAGTAGGCAGTGTGCTCGTCCAGTATGGTGATGGGTCCCTGGGTGCGGGTAGAGATGATAGGTTTGCCGCTGGCCATGGCTTCCAGAACCACAATGCCGAAAGGTTCATCAAGAGAGGGCAGCACGAACACATCGCCCTGTTGCAGGAAGCCCGCGACGTCTTCCACCCAGCCAGGGAAGGTGACATTTGCATTCAGTTTAAGCTCTGCCGTCAGTTGCTTCAACGCTTCCAGTTCGCCACCATCGCCGCCGATAATCAGCTGTCCGGCCCTGGCATCATCCAGATAGCGTCTGAATGCACGTAATAGCACATCAAAGCCTTTTTTCTTTACCAACCTGCCTAGGGTGACAAAACACAAAGGCCGGTTTTTGGGCAAAGGCTGGGCTGCAAGTGCCGGCAATAGCGAAAAATGCGGCATGTGGGTGATTTGATCGGCTGGTATGCCGTTAGCCAACAGGTAATTTTTTTGATCTTCAGTCGCAGGGATGAAGATGTCGATGTCGCGATAATATTTGAGGTCAATATAGTTGTGCAGATTCACCACTGCTGGTATTCCGAGCGCATTCGCCACCTTGCCCCCGATAAATGCGCCGCGCGCAAGATGGGCGTGGATCACCTGTGGTTGAAATCTGGTGATCAGTTGTTTCAGTTTATAGCGTGCGTAAGGGTCCCATGTTGCAAATACAGGTATGGTCTGCACCGTGATATTCGGGTGTCTGGCTAATTCGATCTGTTTGGAGAAGCGGTTATGGCAGATCGCCTGTACGCGATAGCCTTTGTCAGCCAGTACCAGAGACAGGTCAACAAAATGACGTTCGGCGCCACCAAACCCCTTGGCGAGCATGATCTGAGTTATCTTCATGGTGGATGTTTTGAATTGAGCTGTGCTGTTAGTGTGTTGCCGGCTGTGCACTCAGGTTTTTGAAAAATGATTAGTCAGGGGCACGACAAAGAACATCATGATGAACAAATCGCTCGTCGCTTTTATGATCCTCATCTGGTTTTCCCCATTTTCCATCATTAGCATACCGTATTTCAGGGTTGAATCTTCTCGATGATCTTGCTGCTGCTATGTCCGGGAACAACTGGGACAAGCGCTACGCTTCCTCCCCATGCCTTTACCTCGTTACCGCCGACCACGTCTTGTTCGGCATAATCGTTACCTTTGACCAGCACCTGCGGTTTGATATGCGCGATCAGTGCCAGTGGCGTATCCTGATCGAACAGCACTACTGCATCTACCGCCTCCAGCGCCGCCAGCACGCGGGCACGGTCGGCCTCATGGATGATGGGGCGCTCAGGACCTTTCAGTGCACTTACGGAACGGTCGGTGTTGAGGCCGACGATGAGCTTATCCCCCAGTTTTTTCGCCTGTTCCAGATAGGTGACATGTCCGGCATGCAGCAGGTCGAAACAGCCGTTGGTGAACACGATTTTCTGCCCCTGCCACTGCATCAGCTTGTTGGTGATCTGCTCCCAGGAACATATCTTGTCCGCTTGCTGCTGCGAGGTCTCCATGGTCAATGCGGCCTGTAATTCGGCGCTGGTCACGGGCGATGTGCCGACTTTGCCGACGACGATGCCCGCAGCCAGATTGGCCAGTTGCAAAGCCTCCATGGGATTAAGTCCTGCCACCAGCCCCGCAGCCAAAGTTGCGATCACTGTGTCGCCGGCGCCGGAGACATCGAAAACCTGTTTGGCGGTCGCGGGAAGATGCGTGGTGCGGGCTTCTTCGAACAATGAAATACCTGCTTCGCTGCGCGTGACGGCAAGAAATTTCAGCGCCAGTTTTTGCCGCAGGGTGCCGGCCGCAGCAAGCAAGGCTTCGGTATGTTTGCTGCTTTCGCCGCATGCCTCTGCGGTTTCCTGCCAGTTGGGAGTAAGTGCGGTCGCTCCCTGATATTTGCTGTAATCGCGGCCTTTGGGGTCGACCAGTACCGGAATATGACGCACGCGCGCTGCCAGGATGACGAATTGGCAGAGCTCAGGAGTCAGCAAGCCTTTGGCGTAATCAGAGAGCACCACCACCGAAGGGTTTTGCGCGAGCAGTACATTGACCTGTGTCTTCAGCAATTCAGTCTGGGTTTGATCCAGCGCCTGTTGCGGTTCTCTATCCAGCCGCAGCATCTGCTGGTGTCCACCCATGACCCGCGTTTTGGTGATGGTGGTGTAATTGTCGAGCGTGACAATGCCGTGCGTCCCTATCCTGGCCTGTTGCAAAACGTCTTTCAGCTGTGTGCCTGTCGCATCGTTACCCACGCAGCCTATCAAAGCACAGCTCACGCCCAGGCTGATGAGGTTGGCAGCCACGTTGGAGGCGCCTCCCGGGCAAGCGCTATCTTTTTCTATCAGTACCACGGGAACCGGCGCTTCCGGCGAAATACGTTCTACCTTGCCCCACAGATAACGATCCAGCATCAGATCGCCCACCACTAATGCCCAGACAGGTCGGCTGCTGTTCGGTGGCAGAAAGCGGCGGCGCGTTGCTTCAAGAAGTCGGGTTTGCATAAGCCTGGTCTATCAATTCACATAAAATATGGCCAATCAGAATGTGCGCTTCCTGCGCACGCGCTGTGACCGTGGTCGGTATCGCCAGCACCAGATCGCACAGCTGGGCCAGCTTGCCGCCGCCGCCTGCGGTCATGCCCGCGGTATAAGCCCCGAGCGCTTTTGCGGCCTCGATCGCGCGCAGCACATTGGGGCTGTTGCCCGAGGTGGAAATGCCGATGACGATATCCTTGTCCGAGCACAGCGCCTCGACCTGACGGGCGTATACATATTCAAAGCCGTAATCGTTGCCTGCTGCAGTGAGTATCGAGGTGTCGGTCGTCAGTGCGATCGACGCCAGGCCTCGGCGTTCGGTCTGGTAACGCACCACCATCTCTGCAGCCAGATGCTGACTATCGGCGGCACTGCCTCCGTTGCCCATCCACACGATCTTGCCGCCCGTTTGCAGGCAGTGCAGCATCTTTTGACTTAAGGCCTCGATCTGCGGTGTAAACGTGTCCAGCTGCGTGATCACGCTTTGATGCGCTGCAATGGCTGCTTTTATGGTTATTGATGCGCTCATTCCGGACTTCCTAACAATAAGGATCTGCTTGCATCAAATAGTTTTGCACGTAATCGCGTATGCCGTCTTCCAATGATGTTAACGCCTGCGTATAGCCGCTAGCGCGCAGTTTTTGTATATTGGCCTGGGTGAAGTACTGGTATTTTCCTTTCAGGTCATCCGGCATCTCTATCCAGGTAATGGATTTTTGCTTGCCCATGCTGAGCATCACATTTTCCGCCAGATCGCGAAAGCTTCGCGCCTCACCGCTCCCCGCATTGAAGATGCCGGAATGCTGTGGATTTTGCAGAAAGTGGGAGACGATGTTTGCGGCGTCTTTGACATAGATAAAATCCCGGCTCTGCATGCCGTCGGCGACATCTGCGCGGTCACTCTTGAACAAGTGCATGGTACCGGTATCGCGCACCTGGTTGTAAGTATGCAACACCACGCTGGACATGCGTTCCTTGTGATATTCGTTGGGGCCGTACACATTAAAGAACTTGAATCCACACCATTGCGGCGGCGTTGCTGCACCTGTTTTCACCTGTCGCGTGACCCATTGGTCGAACAGGTATTTGGAATAGCCATAGCCGTTCAACGGGCGCAGGATCTGCTCCCTGTCATCGTAGCCGCTTTCACCCCCGCCGTAAGTAGCCGCTGAACTGGCGTACAGGAAAGGCACTTCATGCTTGGCGCACCATGTCCAAAGATGCTGGCTGTAGCGCAGATTTTCCTGTACCAGACGGTTGAAATCGCGCTCGGTCGTGGCGCTGATGGCTCCCATATGGATGATCGCGTCTATTCCCTTGCGATGCTCGTGGCGGCTCTCCAGCCAAGGGAAAAGCTCATCCTTGTCCAGATAATCGGCAATGCGTCTATGGCATAGGTTCTGCCATTGGTCGGGTTGTTGCAGGTGGTCGACAATGATCAGATCATCTCTACCCTGCTGGTTGAGATTCCAGGCGATCATGCTGCCTATCATGCCTGCGCCGCCGGTGATGACGATCATGGTTGGTGGGTAGTCGTTAAAAACACAAGTATAGCAAGTGCGGTCATGACTTGGCTCCCATGGCTAATGCAAGCTCGCGGCTAAGCTTTGATTCTATTACACCAGTATCAGTCGCGCTGCCCGTGTTTAACCAGCCTTGCATATGATCCTGAGTGATATCGGCCAAAGCGCTTATCCATTCACTGTTTTCATTCAATGCCGGGATGTAATGGAAGCTTTGCCCGCCTGCATTCAGGAACTCTGCCTTGCACTCCATGGCGATCTCTTCCAGCGTTTCCAGGCAGTCTGCAGGGAATCCGGGGCAGATCACATCCACGCTTTTTATGCCCTGTTTGGCCCATGCACTTAAGGTAGGCGCAGTATAAGGCTTGATCCATTCAGCGGCGCCGAACCGAGATTGAAAGCTGACCAGATACTGCTCGCTATTCAATCCTAGTGCCTCGCCCAGCAAGCGTCCTGTCTTATGGCAAAGGCAATGGTAAGGGTCGCCCTTATCCAGGGTATATGAAGGGACTCCGTGAAAACTCATCAACAGTTTTTCCGCGCGCCCGTGCTGCGCCCAATGCAGCCGCACGCTTTCGGCCAGTGCCGCGATATAGGCAGGATGGTCATGGTAACTGTGTACGCTGCGAAGTTCCGGCACGTTACGGCTATGCAACAGCGTGTTCCACACAGCATCAAATGCAGAACCTGTGCTGCTGGCAGCATACTGCGGGAATAACGGGAGCACCAGTATCCTGCTGCAGTGCTGTGCCTGGAGTTTTGCCATGGCGGAGGGGATGCTGGGGTTGCCATAGCTCATGCCGAACTCCACGGCAACTGGTGAACTGATACGCTGGGATAATTGTTGCTGCAACAACTGCGCTTGTTTCCGCGTGTGTACCAATAGTGGCGAGCCTTCTGCATTCCAGATCAGTGCATATTTGGAGGCGGATTTACGTGGGCGTACATTCAGAATGATGAGGTTCAGGATCAGCCACCAGATGGCACGTGGGATCTCCACCACGCGGCGATCGCTTAAGAATTGTTTGAGGTAACGTCTGACTGCTGCAGGGGTGGGGGCATCGGGAGTGCCGAGATTGACAAGCAATATGCCTATCTTCGGCAATGTGCCGTGCGCGTAGGATGGTTCCTGATTGTAAAATGGCATTGGATTCTTAAAATTAATGAATGGATAGCGCGCTGGAAAGCAGCCGCGACGTAACGTCGACGATCGGAATCACACGTTCATAAGCCATGCGCGTGGGGCCTATGACCCCCAGGGTGCCTACTACCTGGCCGTCAACCTCATAAGGGGCGGTGACCATGCTGCATTCATCCAGCGGCAGAAAACCTGATTCGCCGCCAATGAACAGGTGCACCCCTTCTGCGCGGCGACTGGTGTCCAGCAACTGCATTAACGCACTGCGGCGCTCAAAGGCTTCGAACAGCTTGCGCAGCGAAGCGACGTTGGTGGACAAATCATCTATCTGTAATAGATTGCGCTCGCCCGACATCACCAAGCCCTCGCTTGCTTCATCCGTCATCACTTTGCCGCTGGCTTCCATCGCGGCAGACATCAAACGCGTCATGTCGGTCTGCAACTGGCTCAATTCCTGATGCAATTTTTTGTGCGCCTGTTCAAAGGTGCAGCCGGTGTAATGCTGGTTAAAGAAATTGGCTGCTTGAGTGAGTTCTGACGTGCTGTAGTTCTTGTCCGCCACGATAATGCGGTTTTGTACGTTACCGTCGGTGGTCACGATGATCAGAAGAATACGTTTTTCCGAAAGCGGTAAAAACTCCAGCTGACGGAACGCGATAGTGTTCCGTTTCGGCAACATCACCAACCCGGCGAACTGGGTGAGGCTGGAAAGCATATTGGCAGCCGAGGAAATGAGCTCTTGCGGGTCGGGCGAAGACAGTTCTTGCTGCAAACGCTTGATCTCCAGCTGGTGCAAGGGCTGTATCTTGAGCAGAGTATCGACAAAGAAACGATAACCCTGCGGCGTGGGGATGCGTCCTGCAGAAGTGTGCGGGCTGGCGATGAACCCCAACTCTTCCAGGTCGGACATCACATTGCGTATGGTGGCGGGAGATAGATCCAGTCCCGCATACTTGGACAAAGTGCGCGAACCTACCGGTTGGCCATCACTGATGTAATGTTCTACCAGGCTTTTTAACAGCAATTGTGCGCGTTGATCCATATCCTACGATTCTAACGGGCAACACGCTCTTTCGCCAGAGTATTGGCTATGGTTTAATGTGTTTATGAAATCTTCATTCAAATCTGTCGCCTTGATCGGCAAATACATGGACCAGGCTATGCGTGAGCAGGTACTGACGCTGGCTCGGTTTCTGGTTGAGCATGGTATCGCGGTATTTGTGGAAGAAAACACTGCCACTCATCTCGACATCAAGAACTACGAGATCCGCTCCATGCAGGCAATAGGGGCGGAGACCGAGTTGGCCGTTGTCATCGGAGGTGACGGCACCATGCTGACTGCCGCACGCGCCTTGGGCAATTTCGGCATTCCTCTGGTAGGGGTCAATCGAGGGACTTTCGGCTTTTTGACTGATATCTCTTCCGACCTGATGTTGTCCAGCATGGAGCGTATCATCGCCGGACAATACACGCTGGAGCAACGCATCATGTTATGTGCAGATGTGGAGCGTAATGGTGTGATGGTGAGCAAGGGCAGGGCAATCAATGACGTAGTGGTGAGCAAGGGAGCAACTGCCAGACTGATCGAATTGGAGATGACCATAGACGGTCAGCCGTTGACGCGTCAGCGTACCGATGGGCTGGTGGTAGCAACGCCAACCGGCAGCACAGCCTATGCGCTTTCTGCGGGCGGACCGGTATTGCATCCTGCGCTGGACGCCATCACCATCGTTCCCATCTGCGCGCATAGCCTGACCAGCCGTCCCATCATCATCCACAACACCAGTCAGGTGGATATCCGTTTCAGCCGTGGCGAGAACGCGCGCATTCAGGTGGATGGCCTGCCCTATATGGAGCTGGAACTGGGAGACATCGTGCATGTGAAGCGGCACGAGTTGACGGTAACGTTCCTGCATCCTGCTGATCATAGCCACTACAAAGTACTACGCGAGAAATTGCACTGGGGTTAAGCATCAGACATGCTGCGCTCGCTCTCTATCAAGGATTTTGTCATCGTCGACCGGCTGGAGCTGGAGTTCGACTCCGGACTGACCGTACTTACCGGTGAAACCGGGGCAGGCAAATCCATCCTCATCGACGCGTTGTCACTTGCTCTGGGCGAACGCGGCGAATCAGGCGTGGTGCGCAATGGATGCGAGCGCGCAGAGATCAGTGCCGAATTCGATGTGACGAATTTACCTGAATTGCAATCATGGTTGGCCGATAGCGAGTTGGCAGACGGTAATACCTGTTTGCTGCGCCGTATTCTTTATGCCGATGGTCGCAGCCGTGGGTTTATCAATGGCAGCACTGCCACCATGCAACAGCTGCGCGAAGCGGGCGACCTGCTGGTGGATATATACAGCCAGCACGCCCACCACTCCTTGCTGAAACCAGCCTCACAACGCGTGCTGCTTGACGACTTTGCTACTGCCGCACCGCTGAGTCTGGAAGTCGCGGCAGCATACAAAATCTGGCGCGCCCTGTTTGAGCGCCGGGTAGAGATGGAACGCAACGCAAGTGCTTATGCCGAAGAGCTTGCCGAGTTACGTGATCAGGTACGCGAACTCAGCCAGCTCAATGTCTCGGTAGAGGAATGGGAGAGTCTGCAGCAGGAGCATAGTCGTTTAGCACATGCAGCCAGCCTGATTTCCGGCAGCGAGGCGTGCCGCGAACTATTGGCAGAAGGCGAATTTGCAGCACTATCTCAATTGTTATTGACCCAACACAAACTGCAGGAATTGCTGGAATACGATCCCGCCATACAGGAGGCGCTGGATAATCTGGAAAGTGGAATGATACAACTGGAAGAGGCTGATCGCTTCCTGAATAAATACCTGAATCGCGCTGAGCTAGATCCTCAGCGTTTGCACGCAGTGGAGAGTCGTATTCAGGCGATACATACAGCGGCGCGAAAATACCGTATGCGTCCGGAAGAGTTGCCCGCGTTATTGCAGAGATGGCAGAGCCGTATCATCGAACTGAGTGACATCGGGGATGATGGGAAGTTGGCTCAACAGGAATCTGCGGCTCTGCAGCAATATCAGCAACTGGCCACGCAATTGAGTGCCATCAGGCTAAAAGCTGCATCCGGATTGAGTGCGCAGGTGACTGCCGAAATGCAACGTTTGGCTCTGTCTGGAGGCAGACTGGAAATAGCGATGCATCCCCTGGAGCAAGGCACTGCAAATGGAATGGAGCAAATTGAGTTCATGGTTGCAAGTCATGCGGGCATGGAGCCTAAGGCGCTGAGTAAAGTTGCTTCCGGCGGCGAGTTGTCGCGTATCAGCCTGGCCTTGAGAGTTGTCACTGCACAGCAAGGAGCCACGCCCACCATGATTTTCGACGAAGTGGATGTGGGCATAGGCGGCGGTGTGGCGGAAATCGTCGGCCAGTTGCTGCAACGCCTGGGTCATTCTCGTCAAGTACTGGTGATTACTCATTTGCCTCAGGTTGCAGCACAAGGCAAGCAGCATTTAAGAGTCAGCAAGACCACGCAAAACGACCAGACATTGAGTCATATCACTGGCCTGGATGCGGTGGAACGGGTAGAAGAAATTGCGCGGATGCTGGGTGGCGTGGAAATTACAGCGACCACCCGCAAACATGCGGCAGAGATGCTGGGTTCCTAACTTGATGGTCGCTTCTCCGGCCAGTTCCGTAGAGCCAGTTCGGCAATAGACAAAAGCTCCGCTTCGCTGGCACCGCTAGTCGCTTGCACTGACATTCCCTGTTGTACGGCGCTGATATATTTTGCCAAGGCAGCGCTGTTCAAATCCTGCGGTAACTCGGCAAGAGTCTTGGCCTGTTCTAGACGTTTCCTGATAATTTCTTCATGGTATCTGCGCTGAGAAGCCAATTCTTGTTGTATCAGCTTAGCGCCCGGCCCGCAGGATAATGCGCCTTGCACCATCAGGCAGCCGCGCGGCGTGCCGGGGCTGCTCAGAGCCGCAGCCGATTTGGTTAAGAACATCTCCATGCTTAGTCTGGCGGTAGGTTGCTGCATCGCTTCAGCTGCATATGCGACCGGGCCTTTCAGATATTTTTCCAGGGCTTTGCGAAATAATTCTTCCTTGTTGCCGAAAGCAGCATAGATACTGGGGCGGTTGATGCCCAGCACTTTGGTCAGCTCAGTCATGGACGCCCCTTCGTACCCACGTTTCCAGAACACATGCAGTGCCTTTTCAAGCGCCTCATCATGGTCGAAGTTGGAGGGTCTTCCGCGCTGTTTTTTCAATTCTGCTGTGGCCATCAGATGCAAGATTCTTGTTGGATTTGATTATTATACCGTAAGGTAATAAAATGCAAACGAATCACCAAGCGGTTGCTTCTTTCATGACAACTGCAAATTGCCTTGGCAGCGCGCTGCAAAGGGATGTAATTTAATTTTCATTTGATCTTCATCAAATATTTGTTTGCGTGCAGGTGTTCTAATGAGTCACAATGTCACTAGGGACGTTCAAGCTAGTGATATCCATGGCAGAACCGGATATCTTGTGGTTAAGCTAAACAGAAGTGAAGCCAACTTGAATTAGCCTGCTTGTAATTGCGTGAAGAATAATGAATTGCTGTTTTTAATTTACGATATCAGGAGATTTACATGACGAAGATTAGTTTCATTCTTGTAGCGTTACTTGGCATGACAGTGCTGAATGCACATGCGGATGTTGCCACTGCACAGAAGCTGGCTGACAAATATACTGGTATCGCCAAGGGCATAGACAAAGGCTTTACGCCTTCAGCAGAAGATGGCAAGGTGTTTTTCAATCGTCAGATCGGCTTACAGGGACACAAGGTCTCATGTGCTTCCTGCCATACTTCAAATCCAGCTGACAACGGCAAGCATGTCGTTACCGGCAAGTTGATTCGCCCACTGGCACCTGCAGTTAACGCAAAGCGTTTTACTGATCTGGAAAAGGTGGAAGACAAGTTTGTTGAGCATTGCAATGACATTACCGGTAGTGATTGTACTGCCCAGGAAAAAGCTAACTTTATTACGTACCTGATCACGGTTAAAGACGCTACCCCCAAGAAATAATCCAAACAGGGATTTCGAGAGGTATTGATGCAGTACGTTTGGGATCCATTTGTCAGGATATTCCACTGGTCCTTGGTGATTGCCTTCTCGGTGGCGTTCTATACGCACGCTTCCGAGTGGGAACGCCTGATTCACATACGGGCGGGTTATGTAGTGGCCGTATTGCTGCTAGCCCGTATCGTATGGGGCTTTACCAAAACCGGCTACGCCTGTTTTCGTACGTTCCCGTGGGATCCGGTCAAGGCCATCAAGCATATCATTTCGGAATTGCACGGCAATGCCAAGCGCTATATCGGCCACAATCCAGCAGGATCGGTTGCGATTTATTTAATGTTAGTGATCGGGCTGGTGACCGTGACTTCCGGGTGGTTGGTGTATAACGATGGTTGGTTGATCGATCAGCCGGAACTGCTGCAAACGATACACCTTTATGCGGCCTGGACTTGGCTGGTATTGATCATTTTGCATGTGACGGGTGTTATTGCCGAGAGTATCGTACACAAAGATAATCTGATTCGCGCGATGATCACCGGTTGCAAACGGGTGACCCAAAAAGGCGAGCGGCAAGCCACGGAACTCTGAGGTTCAATTCTTGAACGGCGAATGTTCGTTCATTTCATCCTGATAGCAGGCGACTGCCTGACTCTCTCTTTGTAAAAAATCAGCGATGGGTGCGCGCATGCGTTCCTCTTCTATCCAGAATGCTGACCAAGTATCCGCAGGTTCAAAGCCACGGCTGAGTTTATGTTCGCCCTGCGCGCCGGGCTCAAATCGTTGCAGACCTTGGCCAATGCAATAGTCTATGCCCTGATAGAAACAAAGCTCGAAATGCAGGCTGTGGTAATTGGTATCGGCACCCCAATGCCTGCCGTACAGTGTTTCCCGGTCGCGGTAGCAAATGGCGGTGGCGACGTGTTTGTCGCCATCAAATGCCAGAAAAAGCACCAAGCGCTGTTGCAATGCAGCACCGATTTCCACGAAGAAGTCGCGACTGAAAGCAGGATGGTTGCCATAGCGCAGAAAAGTTTCGCGGTAATGGGCATGGATGGAACTCCACAACGCAGGTTCAATTTCATCTCCATGCCGCACCATGATGGTCAAGCCTTGTTCAACGATGCGCCTTCTTTCACGTTTGGCCTTTTTGCGTTTGTCTGCGGAAAAAGTCGCCAGAAAATCTTCGAAATGGCGGTAGCCGCGATTATGCCAATGGAATTGCGTGCCTTGCCGGATCAGTAACCCTGCCTGCTTTAGCGAGACGAGATCGTCACTCTGCAAATAGAGGCATTGCCAGCACGACGCATGCAGGGTTTTCACTTGCTGTAATACCGCCTTTAGCAGCATTTTGACCACTATTTCACGGTCTGCATCTTGCGCCACCAGAAACCTGACCCCACTGGTAGGCGTATAGGGGTTACCACTCACCAGCTTGGGGTAATACTGCAAACCTAACCTGTCATATGCAGATGCCCACGGCCAGTCATGGGAAAAGTCGCCAAAGGAATGCGTGCGTAAAAATACCGGTAGCGCACCCAGCAATGTGCCGCTTTGCTCGCGGAGCAGCATATGACAAGGATACCAGCCCATGCTGGCGATGGTCGCCCCATGATTTTCCGCCGCCGATAAAAAGGCGTGACAGGTGAACGGGTTGCCATCCATGTTCAGACCATCCCATTCGTCTGCAGCGATGTCGTTGATAGAATTCAGCGTTTGAATATTCATGCTAAAACATTATCACATGGTTGTGCCGCATGTTTCCCGGCAGGCTCCGGTATACTGTCTTCCTGCACCTGATTTACTACCTTGAATTGATTTAACCTGATATGTCTGACGCCCCCTTACTCAGCCCTGCCTTTATCAAGCTGTTGATTTTCCGCATGCTTATCGTGTTTTCCTACCAGATGGTGTCGGTGACGGTGGGCTGGCATATCTATGAATTGACGCACGATCCTCTGGCATTAGGGTTGGTGGGGCTGGCCGAAGTTATCCCTTATTTTTGCTGCGCTTTGTTTGCCGGGCATGCGGTAGACCACTATTCGCGCCGCTTGTTCGCCATCGGCGCCTGTCTGATGCTGGTATTGAATACGTTTGCTTTAATCGCCGTTTCCCTGGGTTGGCTGCAGGGCGACGCGACATTATGGATTTATGCTTCCATTATGATGACCGGCATCGCGCGCGCTTTCATCGGGCCGTCCTACAGTGCCTTGTTCGCACTGATCCTGCCGCGCGAGCAATACGCACGTGGCTCCGGTCTGGGCAGTTCAGTGTTTCAGACGGGCCTGGTAGTAGGGCCGGCGTTGGGTGGTGTGCTTGTAGGATGGACAGGTAAAACGACGACCTATTGCGTGGCGATGGCACTGGCAGCAGCTGCGGTGATGGCACTGCTCACGTTACGGATCCAAGAACCGCCATCGGCTGAAAGCCCATCGGTATTCTCCAGTATAGGAGATGGCTTGCGCTTTGTAATGAGTAACCAGCTACTGCTGGCTGCGATGTCGCTGGACATGTTCGCAGTATTGTTTGGTGGAGCGGTTTCCATGCTGCCCGCATTCATCCACGATATCTATCACTTCGGGCCGGAAGGCCTGGGCATATTGCGCGGCGCGCCGGCGATAGGCGCGTTGCTGACCGGTGCCTACCTTGCACGCCACTCCATCAACAGCCATGCCGGGCATTGGCTATTGGGCTCAGTAGCAGGTTTTGGCTTATGTATCATTGCCTTCGGGGTGACGACGAATTTCTGGATAGCGGGTGCACTGCTATTGTTTTCCGGTGTGTTCGATGGACTTTCCGTAGTGATGCGCACCACCATCTATCAGCTCTCCACGCCGGATGCCATGCGTGGTAGGGTAGCGGCGATCAACGGCATTTTCATCGGGTCTTCCAATGAGCTTGGCGCATTCGAGTCAGGCGTCGCCGCGCGCTTGCTGGGTTTGGTTCCATCGGTGGTGTTTGGCGGCATGATGACCTTGCTGGTGGTGGCGATAACAGCCAGGCTGTCACCCAAACTGCGCAAGCTGGAATTGCATCAGCTCAAATAAAAGGGGGCATCACGCCCGGTTATTTGAGCTGATGCTTAATTACCCTTTGGAGGAGTGGAGGTCACTGGCTTTCCAGCCGCCACCCAGCGCCTTGATCAACAATACTGATGCAGAAAGCCGGTTGCTTTGAATGGTGAGTGCGGTTCGTTGATTATCAAGCGCAATGGTTTCGACATTAACGACATTGAGGAAGTTGACGATGCCTGCCTTGTATTGATTGGTGGTGATCTGCACCGATTCGCGAGCAGACTTTACCGCTTCATCCTGCAGTGCTGCTTCCTGCTCCAGAATACGTAACGCTGCCAGATTGTCTTCTACTTCCTGAAATCCGCCCAGTACGGTTTGACGATACGTGGCCACACTTTGGTCGTATACGGCAACTGCTTGTGCGGTCTGTGCCTTGCGCAAGCCGCCATCAAAAATGGTTTGTGCCAAGGCCGGGCCTAGTGTCCAGAATCGGGCAGGAAAAGTCAGCCATTTGGCGAAGCTGGTGCTCTTGAATCCGGCCTCGGCAGAAAGTGTAAGGTCAGGATAAAACGCGGCTTCTGCCACCCCGATCTTGGCGTTGGCTGAGGCCGCCCGGCGTTCCGCTGCGGCAATGTCCGGGCGGCGTTCAAGTAATTGCGATGGCATACCAAGCGGAATTTGTGGTGGCAGTAACTCAAACTTTGAAGAGAGCGGAGCCATAGAGAACTCGGCGGGCGTTTTGCCGATCAGGATGGCGATTGCATGCTCAAGTTGCGCGCGCTGCACACCCACATCCGCAGCCTGAGCTTTGGCTGATTTCAGCTGCGTGTCAGCTGTCACCACATCTGCGCGTGCTGCAACACCAACGTTGTACTGGTTTTGGGTGAGTTGCAGCGATTTTTCATAAGCAGCGACGGTATCGTCCAGCAGCACTTTTCTGGCATCTGCGATGCGTAGCAAAAAGTAATCCTGTGCCAATTCCGCCTGCGCACTCAATTTGGCCGCTTCAATATCTGCGGCACTGGCTTCTGCACTGGCGCTGCCGGCTTCTACCGAGCGCCTGATGCTTCCCCACAGGTCGGCTTCCCAGCTGACACCAGCATTCAGGTTATATGTTGTATTGATATTTGAGCTGCTGACACCTGTAGTGCCATTGGTATTGCCAGCGCGACTGCGCGTTGCTGAAACGCCGCCGGTGACGGCAGGGTAATAGGCAGCGCCTGCCTGTTGTGCCAAAGCTTGCGCCTGACGGTATTGTGCTTCAACGATGCGCAGGTTTTGGTTGGATACCTCGACTTGCTCGATTAATTGATTCAGCGTGCTATCGCCAAAGATCTCCCACCATTTCCCGCGCGGGAGTTCATCCTTTGGTTGCGCTACCTTCCAGCCTTGCTGTTCCTTGAATGCAGCGGGCACGTCCATGGCCGGCTTCACATAATCCGGCCCTACCGTGCATGCAGATAACAGGCACACGCTCAATAGTGCAGCTTGCACGATTTGATTAAATGGTTTCGCCTGGTTGAATGCTCTCATACAACGACTCCTTATTTCCTTATACATCACTGGCTCGCCAAACTTTCAATAGGACGCTTCTCACTCCGGCCAAAACGGCGGACGAACCAGATACTGAAACGATCAAGATAAAGGTAAACCACCGGTGTGGTGTATAGCGTAAGTAACTGACTCACGATAAGACCTCCGACAATGGATATCCCCAGGGGTTGCCTTAACTCAAAACCTTCCCCCCAACCCAATGCTAACGGCAGTGCGCCAAATAATGCTGCCATGGTGGTCATGATGATGGGGCGGAAGCGGATCTGGCAGGCCTCATAGATCGCTTCCTGCGGGCTGAGATTACGACTGCGTTGGGCGTCGATGGCAAAATCAATCATCATAATCGCGTTCTTTTTGACGATACCTATCAGCAGGATCACACCTATCATCGCCATGATGTTGAACTCTCCATGAAAGGCCAGCAGTGCCAGTAATGCTCCTATTCCTGCCGATGGCAGGGTGGAAAGTATGGTCAGCGGGTGGATATAGCTCTCGTACAATATCCCGAGGACGATATAGACCGTCAGCAGGGCAGCCAGGATGAGCCAGGGCTGATTCTCAAGAGAGGCCTGGAATACTTTGGCGGTTCCCTGAAAACTACCGCGTATCGAGCCGGGCACGCCTATGCTGGTAAAAGTGTTATCAATGGCGACGGTCGCTTGCGATAGCGAAACGCCGGGTTTCAGATTGAATGAAATAGTTGAGGCCGCAAACTGGCCTTGATGATTGACACCTAGAGGCGAAGTGCTTGGTTCAAAGTGGCTGATCGCCGATAGCGGCACCTGTGCCCCATCTGCAGTCACGATATAGATCCTTCGTAGCGATTCCGGATTTTGCCAATACTGCGGCGCGACTTCCATGATCACATAGTACTGATTGAGCGGTGCGTAAATGGTGGAGACCTGGCGCTGACCAAAAGCGCCGTTAAGCACGGTATCTATCATTTTCACCGTAACACCCAGACGGGCAGCTGCATCGCGATCGATGGTGAGTAGTGTTTGCAGCCCTTGATCCTGCTTGTCTCCGCTCACATCTGTCACTAACGGCAGTTTAGTGATCGCTTCGCGTATGCGCGGCTCCCAGTTTTGCAGTTCCTTCAGGTCGTCTCCCTGCAAGGTGTACTGATATTGTGCATTACCTGCCCGGCCTCCCATGCGGATATCCTGATCAGTTTGCAGGTATAGATTGGCACCAGGTTCCTTGTTAAGCTTGGGACGTAGCCTTTTGATGACCAGGTCAGCCGAGACCTTGCGCACGGATTGCGGTTTGAGAATGATGAAGATGAAACCGCCGTTACGGGCACCGCCGCCGATGAATCCCACCACGTTGGCGACTGCCGGGTCACGCCGGATAATGGCTATAAAATCAGCCAACTTTTTTTGCATGGCCTGAAAGGAGATGCTCTGATCAGCCTGGATCGCACCCGAGATTCGCCCGGTATCCTGCTGCGGGACGAAGCCCTTGGGAACGATGATATACAAGTAGAAATTGAGGCACACCGTTGCCAGCAATACCAGCATGGTGAGGCGGCTATGGCGCAACACAACATTCAGGGTATTTTTATAGGCTTGCAGCAGGGCGTTGAAAATGCGTTCGCCCCACTCCGCAAAACGCCCGGGTTTTGCATTCTCATGTTTGTGCTTGAGTAGATGAGCACACATCATCGGCGTGGCAGTCAGCGAGACCAGAAGTGAGACTGCAACTGCTACTGACAGGGTCACGGCAAACTCCCGCAATAACCGTCCGACGATACCGCCCATCAATAACAACGGGAGAAATACCGCCACCAGAGAAACGCTCATGGACACGACAGTGAATGCCACTTCGCGCGCTCCTTTGAGCGTAGCCTGCAAGGGCGTTTCGCCGTTTTCGATATGGCGCGAAACGTTTTCCAGTACCACGATGGCATCGTCCACGACAAACCCCGTCCCTACTGTGAGTGCCATCAGCGACAGATTATCCAGACTGTAGCCGCATAGATACATGACGCCAAAGGTGCCGACCAATGAAACCGGGACTGCAACCGCGGGAATGATGGACGCGCGCGGGTTACGCAAAAACAGGAAAACGACCATGATCACCAGACTGATGGAGATTGCCAATGAGTTCTCCACATCATGCACAGAAGCGCGGATGGTAGGGGAACGGTCACTGACGATAGTGACGTCAATCGCTCCGGCGATGGAAGACTTCAATTGCGGTAATGCGGCGCGAATACGGTCTATGGTCTCGATGATATTGGCGCCCGGCTGACGACGAATCTGGATTAGTACGGCAGGCTTACCGTTCGCCAGGCCTTCGTTACGGACATCCTGCACCGAATCCACCACATCTGCGACATCGGCCAGCCGCACCGGTGCCCCATCGTGATAGGAAATGATCAACGGCATATAATCTTTGGCAGTCTGGGCCTGATCATTGGCGGATAGCTGCCATTGACGGTCACCGTCTTCAATGATCCCTTTGGGGCGGTTTGCGTTAGTGGAAGAGATCGCGTTGCTGACGGCGGTTAGGGGAATGCCATATTTATTGAGCGCATCCGGATTGAGCTCGACACGCACCGCGGGTAGTGAACTACCGCCTATGCTGACTTGCCCGACACCTTTGACCTGAGACAGCTTTTGCGCCATGACAGTCGATGCCGCATCGTAGAGCTTGCCTTGGGGCAGAATATCGGAAGTCAGCGCGATGATCATAATGGGTGCATCTGCCGGGTTGACCTTATGGTAGGTCGGGTTGGTCGGCAATCCTGTCGGTAACAGGCTGTGTGCTGCATTGATGGCAGCCTCGACATCGCGGGCGGCGCCATTAATGTTACGTTCAAGGTCGAATTGCAGAATGATCCGGGTCGAACCCTGAGAACTGGAAGAGGTCATTTCGTTGACCCCTGCAATACGCCCCAGCGATCTTTCAAGCGGGGTAGCAACTGCAGTGGCCATCGTTTCAGGGCTGGCACCCGGCAACGATGCTTCTATCGAGATGGTGGGGAAATCCACTTGCGGCAATGCCGATACCGGCAACAGATTGAAGGCCACGGCACCTGCAAGTGTGATCGCCAGCGTTAGCAGGCTGGTAGCGACCGGGCGATTAACGAAGATGGCAGAAAAATTCAATTAGAGTGGGCTCACTTGGCGTGCCTTCAATTGCTCGCTTTAACCCTGGCCGATACGCGCCTGGCAATGCCATCGAATAACAAATAGATGACGGGCGTAGTGAATAACGTGAGTGCCTGGCTTACGATCAGGCCGCCTACCATGGTCAACCCCAATGGATGCCGCAACTCGGAACCAACGCCGGTACCTAACATCAATGGCAGTGCGCCTAACAGCGATGCCATAGTGGTCATCAGGATGGGGCGTAATCGCAGCATGCAAGCCTCATAGATCGCCTCGCGCGCAGGCTTGCCTTCATCGCGTTGTGCCTCAAGCGCGAAATCGATCATCATGATGGCGTTCTTTTTGACGATACCGATCAACAGGATGATGCCGATGATGCCGACGATACCCAGATCGTTGCCGGACATCATGAGTGCCAGTAGTGCGCCTACGCCGGCAGAAGGCAGGGTGGAAAGTATGGTGACAGGATGTACATAACTTTCATATAGCACACCGAGCACGATATACATGGTCACCACCGCTGCCAGAATCAGCAATAACTGATTACTCAACGAGGCCTGGAATGCAGTGGCGGCACCCTGGAATACCAGCCGTGTACTCTGCGGTAGCATGACCTCCTGCTGGGCGTCCTGTATGGCTTTGACTGCATCGCTGAGTGAAGACTCCGCGCCGAGATTGAATGAGATATTCGCTGCCGGGAATTGCCCGAAGTGGTTAATGAGTAATGGTGTTTCGCGTGTGCTGATCTTGGCGACCGTATTCAGCGGAACCTGACCTCCGCTGGTTCCGTCACTCTTGATCGAAGTGACGTAGATCCCGTTCAGTGCATCCAATCCCCGGCTAAACTCCGGTGCCACCTCCAATACCACGCGGTACTGGTTGGATTGGGTAAAGATATTGGAGATCAGGCGCTGGCCGAAAGCATTGTATAACGCGTTGTCGATGGCTGCGGTGGTGATGCCCAGCCGCCCTGCCGTATCACGATCTATCTCCAGATAAGCTTGCAAGCCTTTATCCTGAATATCGCTGGCGGTATCTTTCAACGCAGGGGATTGGCGCAGGCGTTTGAGCAAAGCATCCACACCATTCTCCAGTATCTGCGGGTCTGCATCTTCCATGACGAACTGGTATTGGTTACGGCTGACATGATCTTCAATGGTCAGATCCTGTACCGGCTGCATATACAGCTTAATGCCGCTGACTTCGGCAACTTCCTGTTGCAGATGCGTCATCACCACTTGTACATTATCGCCACGTTTCGTTTTGGGTTTGAGATTGATCAGCAAGCGCCCGCTATTGAGCGTGGTATTGGTGCCGTCAACGCCGATGAAAGATGACAGGCTTTCCACTGCCGGATCCTTGAGTATCACGTCCACCAAAGCTTGTTGGCGCTCAGCCATCGCCGCAAAGGAAATCGATTGCGGGGCTTCGGTAATGCCCTGGATCACGCCGGTATCCTGTATCGGGAAGAAGCCTTTGGGGATCATGATGTACAAGGCGATAGTCAGCAACAACGTACCTAACGCCACCAGCAGCGTTAACCATTGGTGGTTGAGTACATGCGTCAGCAATTTTCCGTAAAACGCGGTCAGCCTGTCGATGAAGCCGCCTGCAGCCCGGTAGAACCATGTTTGCTCCGAATCCGGTTTATGGCGTAGCAATTTTGCGCACATCATCGGCGTCAGCGTCAGCGACACCACTGCTGAGATCAGGATGGCAACGGAGAGTGTGATGGCGAACTCCCGGAACAGACGTCCCACTACATCGCCCATGAACAGTAGCGGTATCAGTACCGCAATGAGTGAGAGTGTGAGCGAGATGATGGTGAAACCGATCTGTTTGGAACCTTTGAGCGCGGCTTCCAGTGGGGTATCGCCCTGCTCGATGTAGCGTGAGATATTCTCTATCATCACCACTGCGTCATCCACCACAAAACCGGTGGCGATGGTGAGCGCCATCAGCGTCAGGTTATTGATGCTGAAATCCATCAGGTACATCACACCAAAAGTACCCACTAACGACAGCGGTACGGCGAAACTGGGGATGATGGTTGCCGGGATGTTACGCAGGAACAGGAAGATCACCATCACCACCAGCGCCACCGATAGCAGCAATTCGAATTGCACATCCTTGACCGAGGCACGGATAGTGGTAGTTCGGTCTGTGAGCAGGGTGACATCTACCGCGCCCGGAATGGAAGCCTGTAATTGCGGTAACAACGCCTTGACGAGGTCTGCCACTTCGATCACATTGGCCCCAGGCTGGCGTTGAATGTTCAATATCACGGCAGGTTCGCGATTAGCCCAGGCGGCAAGTCGGATATTCTCTGCAGCCGAAACCACGCTGGCTACATCACTCAGGCGTATAGGTGCGCCATTACGATAAGCCACCACCAGTCGCTGGTATTCCTCAGGAGTTCTGACCTGGTCATTGGCATCGATGGTGGATGCGCGCGACGGCCCATCGAAACTGCCTTTGGCTTCTGTCAGGTTGGCATTGGTGATCGAAGTGCGCAGATCTTCCAGCGTGATGCCGTAAGCGGCCAGCGCTTTCGGATTGGCTTGTATGCGAACTGCCGGACGCTGGCCGCCGCTGATCGTGACCAGGCCGACTCCGGACAATTGCGAGATTTTCTGTGCCAGCCGGGTATCGGCAAGATCTTCCACCGTGGTCAGCGGTAGCGATCTGGAAGAAAGCGCCACAGTCAGAATCGGGGCATCTGCCGGATTGACCTTGCTATAGATGGGCGGGGTCGGCAAGTCGGTGGGCAAAAAGTTGCTGCCCGCATTGATGGCTGCCTGAACCTGCTGCTCGGCGACATCAAGGCTCAACGACAGATTGAATTGTAGGGTAATCACGGATGCGCCACCCGAACTGGTGGACGACATCTGGTTCAGCCCCGGCATCTGCCCGAACTGTCGTTCCAGAGGGGCGGTGATGGTGGAGGTGATCACATCCGGGCTGGCCCCCGGGTAGAGCGTGACCACCTGAATAGTCGGATAGTCGACTTCCGGCAATGCCGAAAGCGGCAGCATGCGGTATGCCAGCAAACCGGACAGCAGGATAGCCATCATCAGTAGCGAAGTCGCTACCGGACGTAGAATAAAAAGGCGGGATGGATTCATGTCAAACTTATTCCGCGCTCTGTTTGTGCTGCCACCCCTCCTTGGAATGGCCTCGTTTTTTGCTCTTGTCGGGGGTATCTTTTTGCGTGGCATCAAGGGTTGTAGTTTTGACTCTGGCGCCGTCGCGCAATTTATCCGCACCATCCACGACTAATGTTTCGCCCGGATTGAGCCCTTTTTTGATCGAAACGAATTCACCATCTGCATCACCTGCGGTAACCTGCTTCAAAGACACGGTCTGGTCCGGATTGACGACATAAACATAGACCCCATTCTTGCCACGCTGCAATGCGGATTGCGGAATTACGGTGGCGGCCTGGTCTACATCCACCAACAATTTGATGTTGACGAACTGGTTGGGAAATAAAGTCTCGTTTTCGTTCTTGAACACCGCCCGTAATTTGATGCTGCCGGTTGTGGTATCTATCTGGTTATCTGTAGTGAGCAGGCTGCCGCTTGCCAGCTTGAATTTTTGACTGCGGTCATAAGCATCTACAGCCAAAGAGTCCACCGCTTTTTCCCGTTGTACAACCGCAGACAGGTCGTCTTCGGGGATACTGAATAAAGCCGTGATCGGCTGTAACTGCGTGATGGTGACGATGCCAGTAGTGTCGGCACTATGTATCATGTTGCCCGGATCCACCAGGCGTAAACCTACGCGTCCGCTCATCGGGGCGGTGATGCGGCAATACGAAAGTTGGAGCTTGGCGCTATCCACGGTCGCCTGGTCTACAGCGATGGCACCACGGTATTGGTTGACCAGAGATTGCTGCGTGTCAGCCTGTTGCTTGGATATCGAATCCTGCGCGAGCAGGGTCTTGTAGCGCTCCGCATCTATCAGCGCGTTATCCAGTAACGCCTTGTCTCGGGTTAACTGCCCTTCTGCCTGACCCAATTGCACTTCAAAAGGGCGTGGGTCGATCTGTGCCAGCAAGTCGCCGGACTTGACCATTTGTCCTTCGCGGAAATATACATTCAACAACTGACCGTCCACGCGTGCTTTTACAGTAATGGTATTGCGCGGCGTCACAGTACCTAATGCATTCAGATAGACATTGACGTCACGCTTTTCCGATTTTGCCACCAATACCGGCATCGGTTTGTTTCCTAGCAGGGATTGTACATCTGCTTTTTTCTGGTCATCTTGCTGCCTGTGAGTAATAACTATCCAGGCGATACCGGCTATGATCAGAATAACTAATGCCCATTTTATGGTGTATGCGTATGATTTTCCGCTGGATTTGAGTGTGTGTGCCGATGGATGGTTTTCTTGTTGCAAGGCCATAAAAACTTCCTAAATTTTATAAATATATTCATCAAGAATAAGATGATACGTTTATATATCACCAGTTTGTATAATTAATATCTCTTTATATATCACGAGATTGTATAAATAATATTTCGATATTTATGTGTGTTGTAACGTTATATATCACAGTTATTGGAAACACTTAATTTTGCAGGGTATTTGACATGAGGCTGGGCATGAGTTCCATTGGACTTTGCTTTTGAATGGGAGGCAAGTGCCGGATTGATCGAATGGAGTCGTCGCAGAATAAAAAAAGCGGCCCGGGGAAGAGGCCGCTGAGGGAGGAGACTATAAAATGCCAAACAAAAAGCTAATTGACTGTGAGCCGCTTGCTTCCAGACGCAGCTTTTTTCGGAAGCACTAGTTCCAGCACGCCGTTCTCGTATTTCGCTTGCGATGAGGATTCGTCGATTTCGCTGGAAACTTTGAAGCTACGTGAAACTTTTCCATAGTAGCGTTCTGAACGTAGCACGGACTCGCCGTCTTTTACCTCGTTTTCCTTTTTTACTTCTGCACTGATGGAAACCTGACTGCCATCGATGGTGACCTGAATATCCTCCTTTGCCACGCCTGGAATTTCGGCATGAACGGTATATTTGTTGTCGTTTTCCTTCACATCCATTCTTAGCTGCACGTCGGGTGCGTTATCAACGCGTACCGGACGGAAAAAGCCATTAAAAACATCTCCGAATGGATCGAGAGGGCGGGTTTGATAAATGTCGTAAAGCGATACATTAGCCATTTGTAAATTCCTTTCATAAGCAGTTGATCAAAGTGCCATGCGGCCTTGATAACAAGATAAGGATGCTTACAAGAATTTCAAGAGCCGTGATGACGTCACCTGAAATTACTTCAGGTCGGGCTGGCTGGCTTGGAGTTTATGCTGGGCTGTCAGGAGGTTGTTGGACATGGAAACAGCATTCTGTTTATCACTGAGCAAGCGGTAGCTTTGATTGAGTTTGGTATTGAGATCAGCCGATACAGAGGCTGACCGGTTTATTTGATCGAAGGTTGCCGACAGCCCATTCACTCCAAGCAAGTCGCAAGCCTGAGCGAGTGCTTGGTTGTAGTCTGCGGATAGCGCGTCGCTTCTGCTGGAATAGCGTACCTCCCCGCTGAGGTTGATCTCGATCGAGACTGCGGCGGCAAGAATCAATACCTCTACCTCGGAGATCAGTAATTCCTGCACTTTTCGGCTCAGAAATTCACTGAAATTGCCGTTCCTCAATGTATAGCTACGAACGCGGTTCTCTATGGGGCTGCCGATGCCGCCCAGCAGCGTAGCGACAGCCTCGACTGCAGCATCCGCGCCATCGGGATGAGACGGCCCGTGGCTATAAAAAGTATGCAGCAAGCCAGTCAACACCAGATCTATTTTGAAGCCGTAACGTATCAGTATGCTGGCAACGCCGACCAGATGATTGACGAACGGACGGCTACATGGGCGATAACCACCGTCGGTCAGGGATTGGGCGAGGCGATAGCCATTGCTCAGAATAGCCAATTCTTGGGGGTTATATCCGCGTTCGGCTGCCATATTCAGCATATCGGAGCGCGTTTGTCGGAGTTCTTCGCGCCGCATCGGTATATTGTGATCAGCGCAGCTCTGGGAAAATTTCCGGATAGGGTCTATGCCCCCGGATAGTACATTGCTGACAAAATGGCGCATATTGTCGAATGTGTCCGGGTGATTGAGCACATGCCATTTTTTGCAGAAAGCCTCAATGCTGGTTTCGGTACTGGCATCGGCCCAACGCCAGCGCAGCATGGCGATATCTTCCAGTCTGTAGGGTGCAAAATGCAGGAAATGGACTTGCGCTGCCGGTTCCATATATGTAGTCCAGCCCAGTTTTTTCGCAGAGAGGCAGGTGTCTACATGCTCGTGCACATTCAGTATGCTTTCGTCGAATCCCCCCATTTCTTTAAGCACCGATGTTCTGATCAGCATGCAGTGAAACTCTACGTTATCGCATTGTTTTCGCGATAGCTCTGCAATGACTTTTTCATACTCTGCATTTTCGAAAGGATGGAATTGCCTGAGTATGTCGCCAGCCTCGGTGGAGGTTTTTTCAAGGTAGCCACCCGCCATGTGGATGAGGGGCTTTTTGACGCCATCGCCCCATAGGTACAAGGGACCGACAATGCCGGCGTTGGTCTCATCTGCGCAGGAGACTAATTTTTCTAACCAGCCCGGGGAAACCAGGACATCGTTATCTATTAACACAACATAATCGGTAGTGATCGAATCCAGCGCGCGGTTCCTTAATGCCTGAGGCCATAAGGGCTTATGCTGGCGCATCAGTTCCAGTCCCCATTCCGGGGCACGTTGCTCAAGGCGCTGCCATAGCCATTCCGGCGTCTGGCCATCGGTATAGATGAGACGGTAAGGTTTTGCGGTATTGCGATTCACGTATTCCAGCGCGGTTTCCGTCAGCGCATGCCGCTCGCGCGCAATCATGATGATGGAGGCGCGTGGCTGGGTATGGATAAGGTCGCTCATGGCCTTGGCTATATATTCTTGATGAATACCTTGGATTGTCGCTGGTAGTTATACAACTGTTGACGGGAAGAAGGTAGCGATTCGACTTTGCCTTCTGCAAACCCCCGTTCAAGGAACCAGTGTGCAGTGCGTGTGGTGAGTACGAACAGAGTCTTGAAGCGGCGCAGTCTGGCTTGCTCTTCGCAGTAATTCAGCAACCTTTCGCCGCGCCCATTACCGCGAAAAGATGGATGTACCGCCATGCACGCGAGTTCTGCCTGGCGGCTATTGTCGAAGGGGTAAAGCGCAGCGCAGCCGATCACGCGGTTATCGTGTTCCATGACAAAGAAATAGCCGATCTCCATTTCGATACGTTCGCGTCCACGCCGCACCAGTATGCCTTCCGCCTCTAACGGTTCTATCAGCTGCAAAATACTGCCGACATCGGTGATGGTCGCACTTCGCATGGTTTCCAGAGGCGCTTCGGTGATCATGGTACCTATGCCGCTATGGGTAAATAGCTCCTGTAAAATTGCCCCATCGGTATGGCGGCTGATCAGGTGTGTACGTGCCACGCCGTGGTTACAAGCGCGAATGGCAGCTGGCAGGTAATAGCTGACATCGCCTGCCGGATTCTGCGTTTCACGCAGGAATTGCTCTGCCTCTCTGGCGGTCATTTCGTGTAGCAGTTGGTCGTGCACGTCATAGATACCTGAGGTATCCATCAGAAAGATCAGCTTGTCCGCGTCCAGCGCAACCGCAGCGCTCACCGCCACGTCTTCAAGTGTCAGATTGAATGCTTCACCGGTGGGTGAATAACCTATGGGCGAGAGTAGCACCAGTTCATCGTCATCCAGTCGTTTCTGGATCCCAATGGCATCCACCTTTCGTACCTCACCGGTATGCTGCAGGTCTATCCCGTTCAATACACCCAATGGCTTAGCTGTCACAAAATTACCGCTGGCAACACGGATGTCGGAACCTGCCATGGGCGAGTTGATGAGGCCCATCGAAAGTTGTGCTTCAATCTCGACGCGGATCGCACCGTTGGCTTCCTTGACTGATTCCATCGCTTCTTCGTCCGTAACCCGTAACCCGTTCACATAGCTGGTATTCAATTTCGACCGCCGCAGCCTGTGCTCGATCTGCGGGCGCGCTCCGTGTACCAGAACCAGCCTGACTTCCAGGCTCGCCAACAAGTTGAGGTCGTGAGACAATGCAATAAATTGCTTGTCATCTACCACCTCACCACCAAAAGCGATGACGAAGGTACGACCGCCAAAAGCGTGAATATAAGGCGCAACCGAGCGGAACCAGTTGACGAATTCGTGCGGCTGCAAGGTATCAGAGGAAGAAGGTGACGCGTTGCTGGAGCTGTCGGCGTGCGCGTAAAGAAATGCAGGCGTGCAATCAAGCGCTGCACATAGCTTGTGCAGCATGGTTTCCGACACGCCCTGTATCCCGCGCTCTATACGCGATAGATTGCCGCTATCAGCGGCCACGCGCATGGCGAGCTCCTGTAAAGTCAGGTTTAAGGATTTGCGCCGTTTGCGTACCGCCTGACCTATAGACATTCCCCAGCCTCTTAAATCTGCGTTTAAAGCATTAATTTATACAATTTATGCTTTAAACGCAATATATGGTTAGGCGATATATATATATATATGTCTAGAAGTCGCCCCACAGGGTTTGCATCGCTGCCAGTGCTGCCATGGCGGCGGTTTCCGTTCTGAGCACTCTGGCGCCCAGTCTGACCGGGACAAAGCCGCACAGCAGCGCATTTTGCTGTTCCTGTTCAGACAGGCCGCCTTCGCATCCGATCAGCAAGCAGATTTTGCCCTGAGGCTTTTCTAATTGATGCAATGTCTGGTCGGCATTGGGTGAAAGTAGTAGTTTCATGCCGAATTCGTCAGGTCGGCTCAGCCACTCGGCCAAGCTTAAGTTGGGAGCAACTTCTGGAATGAAGGCACGCCCGGATTGTTCGCAGGCAGAAATCACCACGTTTTGCCAATGCTCCCGGCGCTTTGCAGCGCGCTCGCCAGTAAGCTTGACCACGCTACGTTCGGCAGCGATGGGCTGAATCTGCGCCACGCCTAGTTCGACGGCTTTTTGCAGGGTGAACTCCATACGCTCGCCGCTGGAAATCGCTTGTCCCAAAGTTACATGCAACGGCGATTCGCAAACCACGTTTTGTGCGTCCGTGATCTTGATTGCGACTTCGTTTTTGTGGATGCGCAGAATGTGCGCGCGGTAATCGATCCCGTCGCCGTTAAAAACAGTAAGCACATCATCCACCTGCATGCGCAAAACCTTGGCTGCATGATGCGCAGCGTTATCTGGTAGATTTACGATAGCGCCAACGGCTAGTTTGGCCGGGCAGTGGAAGCGTGATTTAGCCATAGAAGTACCGGGGCATGGAATAGGCAAAGCTGGTGTTAAAATTCACTCTATTGTAACGATAAATGAAGGAGTCATAGCGATGGTGAGTCTTAATCCTCCTGTGTGCAATTTTGGTTGGAAAGCGCCCGATTTCAAATTGTCAGGAGTAGATGGCAAGGATTGGAGTCTGGCTACGGCGATGGGAAGCAAAGGTTTGCTGGTCATGTTTATCTGTAACCATTGCCCTTATGTGAAAGCGATACGCCCAAGGCTGGTAGTCGCGGTGCGTGAATTGCAGGTATTGGGCATCAACGCTATCGCCATCCAGTCCAATGATGTGGTGAACTATCCGGATGATAATTTCCAGCGTATGCAGGAGGTCTCAGCCGAATTCGGTTTTACTTTCCCCTACGTGCTGGATGAAACGCAGCAAGTCGCCAGGGCTTACGACGCGGTATGCACACCGGATTTCTTCGGCTTCAATCACAAGCTTGAATTGCAATATCGCGGCCGCTTCGACGAATCACGCAAGGAGGCTGCACCTGAAGGCGTGCGCCGTGACCTGTACAAAGCAATGAAGCAGGTCGCTCAGACCGGGCACGGGCCGCTTGAGCAGATCGCCAGCATAGGATGTTCGATCAAATGGAAAGTCTGATTCAGCAATTAATCGAGGCGGTGCGTAAGGTCGGCGACGAGGTGGTAATGCCGTACTTTTTGAAAGTGGCGCGGCAACAAAAAGATGACGGTAGCGTGCTGACGGAAGCCGATATTGCAGCGCAGAATGCATTGCAAGGCCGATTGCAAAGTATAGTCTCCGCGCCGGTACTGGGGGAAGAAATGCCGGCCGAGCAGCAACAGGCCTGTTGGGATGCGGGATTGGAGGCGCTGTGGTGTGTGGATCCTATAGACGGAACTTCCAATTTTGCCGGTGGCCTGCCATATTTTTGTTTATCCGTAGCACTGTTGCAGCATGGCAAGCCCGTTTTGGGCGTGGTTTACGCTCCGGCCCTGAATGAGATGTTTTATGCCAGTGCGAGTCATGGGGCCTTCCTTAATGGCAAACCCTTGCCTGCAGCAAGTTATGCGCCCAGTATGCGAGATGGTGTGGGGGCGATCGATTTCAAAAGATTACCCAAAAAGTTGGCAGTGGCGCTGGCGACAGAGCCACCTTACTACTCGCAGCGAAATTTTGGAGCATCGGCTTTGGAATGGTGCTATCTGGCAGCCGGTCGGTTCGATCTTTACCTGCATGGCGGACAGCATCTGTGGGATTATGCGGCTGGCTTGCTGATTCTGAAGGAGGCTGGCGGTCAGGCAACGACCATGGGCAATGATGAATTCTGGACGGATGCTTGCGGTAAATGTTCGGCAGTAGCTGCCGGGAATCCGCAATTATTTGACCCCTGGCAAAGCTGGGTAAATGCAAATGAATAAACCCTTTTAATATAGTAGCTATTGCCCAAACAGACTGTTTTAAGTAATAATCCAAAGCTGATTCCCCCGCAGAGTTTTGGAGAAAGCTCGGGGCTTTTTTGCTCAATTTTTGATAGGAACAAGATGATGGCAACTCGTACAGATTTAGCAAATGCAATCCGCGCACTATCCATGGATGCAGTGCAAAAGGCCAACTCTGGTCACCCTGGCGCCCCTATGGGCATGGCGGAGATCGCCGAGGTATTGTGGAATCACAACCTGCGCCATAATCCAAAGAACCCGCATTGGGCTGACCGTGACCGTTTCATCTTGTCTAATGGCCACGGGTCAATGTTGATTTATTCCTTGCTGCATCTCACTGGCTACGACTTGCCGATGGACGAGATCAAGACCTTCCGTCAATTGCATTCCAAGTGCGCGGGTCACCCGGAATACGGCTACGCACCTGGCGTAGAAACCACCACCGGTCCATTGGGACAAGGCATCTCCAACGCAGTTGGTTTTGCCATGGCTGAAAAACTGCTGGCCGATCAATTCAACAAGCCAGGCCATGACATTGTTAATCACTATACCTACTGTTTCCTGGGCGACGGCTGCATGATGGAAGGCGTTTCTCATGAGTCTTGCGCACTGGCCGGTACTTGGGGTCTGGGCAAGCTGATCGCGTTCTGGGATGACAACGGCATCTCCATCGACGGTCATATCGAAGGCTGGTATACCGACGACACTGCCAAGCGTTTCGAAGCATACGGCTGGCATGTGCAATCAGTGGATGGACATGATTCCGACGCGATCGACAAAGCACTCAAGGCTGCGCAAAAAGTCACCGACAAGCCATCATTGATCTGCTGTAAGACCATTATCGGTAAAGGTTCTCCAAACAAGGCCGGTAGCCATGACTGCCACGGCGCAGCGCTAGGTGATGCCGAAGTGGCTCTGGTGCGTGAAACCATAGGCTGGAAGTATCCTCCATTCGAGATTCCAGCAGACGTCTATGCAGGTTGGGATGCAAAAGCCAAAGGTGCGAAGCTGGAAAGCGAATGGGACGCAAAATTTGCTGCCTATGCCAAGGCTTATCCGACAGAAGCCGCTGAATTCAAACGTCGTATGGCGGGTGACTTGCCTGCTGGCTGGAAAGAAGCTACCGATGCCATGGTCAAGGCTGTAAATGACAAGGCTGAAGTGATTGCAACGCGTAAGGCATCGCAGAATGCGATTACTGCGCTGGCACCTATCCTGCCTGAATTCATCGGAGGTTCTGCTGACCTCACCGGTTCCAACCTGACCAGCGCCCCAAGCTTCAAGCACGTGAGCGGAAAACAGCCTGGAAATTACATTTCCTACGGTGTGCGTGAATTCGGTATGGCTGCCATTATGAACGGCATTGCGTTGCATGGCGGTCTTTTGCCGTTCGGCGGCACTTTCCATCAATTCTCCGACTATATGCGTAACGGCATGCGCATGGCGGCATTGATGAAACAGCGCGTGATCTACGTGCTCACCCATGATTCGATCGGACAAGGCGAAGACGGCCCTACCCATCAACCAATCGAAACCACATCCGGTTTGCGTTACATCCCGCGTATGGATGTATGGCGTCCAGCCGATTCCACGGAAACTGCAGTGGCCTGGGTGGTAGCGGTTGAGCGTAAAGACGGCCCCAGCAGTCTGGTATTAAGTCGTCAGAACACCTCGTTCAGCGCACGTAACGATGCCCAGATCGCAGGCATCCGTAAAGGTGGCTATGTGCTGTCTGATGTTTCCGGAAAACCCGATGTGATTCTGATTGCTACCGGCTCCGAACTGGATCTGGCAATCAAAGCTGCAGCGGAGTTGAATGGTGCAGGAACCAAGACGCGCGTGGTATCCATGCCTTCGACCAGTGTGTTTGACCGTCAGGATCAAGCCTACAAGGATAGCGTACTTACCAAGGGTGTGAAGCGTGTATCCATCGAGGCTGGCGTGACCGACTTCTGGCGCAAGTATATAGGCCTGGATGGCGCGGCTGTTGGCATAGATACTTTTGGTGAATCTGCACCTGGCGGCGTGTTGATGAAACACTTCGGCTTTACTGTGGAAAATGTGGTCAACACCGTAAAATCCATCCTGTAAGTGTATGCCGGGGTTCAGGTTTTATAACCTGACCCCGGTATATTGATCCTGTCGGGTCCTGTATTTGGACTTTAGGGGTTGCGCAGTATGTCTGGATAGGGGAGTCCGCATGTTGGGACTCCCTTTATTGTTTTTTGGAGGAATTGGCAATGACGATAAAAGTGGGCATCAATGGTTTTGGCCGTATTGGCCGCATGGTATTCCGTGCTGCATTTCAGGATTTTCCCGAGTTCGAGATCGTGGCGATCAACGATCTGCTGGAGCCGGAATATCTGGCCTATTTACTGATGCACGACTCG
Organism: uncultured Methylophilaceae bacterium; assembly: GCA_903834185.1. Classification (GTDB taxonomy): domain Bacteria; phylum Pseudomonadota; class Gammaproteobacteria; order Burkholderiales; family Methylophilaceae; genus CAILHX01. The sequence continues at coordinate 22,297 of CAILHX010000002.1, read as the reverse complement.
GTGCATGGACGGTTCAAGGGCAACGTTTCAGTGAATGGCAGCAACCTGATCGTCAACGGAAAAAGCATACGTCTGACAGCGGAAAAAGACCCAGCCAATCTGAAATGGAACGAAGTCGGTGCGGATGTCATCATGGAATGCACGGGGTTTTTCCTCACGCTGGAAACCTGCCAGAAACACATAGATGCGGGCGCCAGAAAAGTGGTGCAATCCGCACCCAGCAAGGATGACACGCCGATGTTTGTCTACGGCGTCAACCATGCTAGCTACAAGGGCGAGGCCATTGTTTCTGCTGCTTCATGTACCACCAATGCGCTGGCGCCTGTGGCCAAAGTGCTGCACGATAGCTTTGGTATCAAGCGCGGCCTGATGACAACGGTGCATGCTGCAACCGCTACACAAAAAACCGTGGATGGACCATCCAACAAGGATTGGCGCGGTGGTCGCGGTATCCTGGAAAATATCATCCCATCTTCTACCGGTGCTGCCAAGGCGGTGGGTAAAGTGATCCCGGACTTGAACAAGAAGCTCACCGGCATGGCATTCCGCATTCCGACTTCTGACGTATCGGTGGTTGACTTGACGGTAGAGCTTAATAAAGAAGCAAGTTACGAGCAGATTTGCGCGGCAATGAAAACGGCTTCCGAAGGCTCGCTCAAAGGGGTGCTGGGCTATACCAATGAAAAAGTGGTGTCTACCGATTTTCGCGGGGAGACCTGTCCGTCTGTATTCGACGCAGATGCCGGTATCGCACTTGACCCGACATTCGTCAAAGTGGTGGCCTGGTATGACAACGAGTACGGCTATACCTGCAACATGATGCGTCTGGCGAGGCATATCGCCATGTAAAGGATTTATGGGAGAGTTGGAGGCGGAGGCCATACGGCTACCGACCTTTTTATAAGGGGAGAGCGAGCATGTCAGTAATAAGAATGACCGACTTGGACTTGAAGGGTAAGCGCGTTCTGATAAGAGAAGATCTCAATGTTCCGCAGAACGAAGATGGTAGTGTGGCTGATGATTCACGAATTCGAGCCTCGCTACCGACGATTAAATATGCCATGGATGCTGGGGCAAAAGTATTTTTGATGTCGCATCTGGGGCGCCCGAAAGAAGGGCCGACTGAAGGTCGCTATGACGATAAAGACAGCCTGAAGCCGATCGCCGACCATCTCGGCAATCTGCTGAGCAATCAGGTCAAGACTTCCGTGCTGCTGATGCGCGCGCTTTACGATCTGGTAAACGAAATGAAGGATGCGCTGTATTCTGCCGCGGAGATTGAGCGGGTAAGACACAGCCTGGACTATTTCGACAAAACCCGGTGCGAGGTCAAGCTGTATCAGGACTGGCTGGGCAATGGCAGGAAAAGTCTGGACGAATTGAAGGAAGGCGAAGTTGGCATATTGGAAAATGTGCGCTTCAACATTGGTGAAAATAATAATGAAGATCGCCTGTCCTGGGAAATGGCGCAGATATGCGATATCTTTGTGATGGACGCATTCGGTACCGCCCATCGCGCCCAGGCATCCACGCACGGCGTAGCGAAATATGCGCCTATCGCGTGTGCAGGACCGCTACTAGTGGCAGAGCTGGAAGCATTGGGCAAAGCCCTCGATAACCCTCAACGCCCCATGGTGGCTATCGTCGGCGGCTCCAAGGTATCAAGCAAACTCACGGTTCTGGAATCTTTATCGCATATCGTGGATCAGTTGATTGTCGGTGGTGGCATTGCCAATACCTTCATTAAAGCTGCCGGCTATAACATCGGTAAATCTTTGTATGAAGAAAACCTGGTACCGGAGGCCAAGCGGCTGATCGCATCAGCCAAAGCCAAAGGCAGGGATATTCCAATACCAACGGATGTGGTGGTGGGCAAGAAATGCGATGCCAATGAAGCTGCGGTGGTGAAGAAAGTGGAAGATATCGCAGATGACGACATGATTTTCGATATCGGACCGGAAACGGCCAAAATCTATGCGCGTTACCTGAAAAAAGCCGGAACCATCGTATGGAATGGTCCGGTCGGTGTATTCGAACTTGAGCAGTTCGGTGCGGGTACAAAATCCCTGAGCCAGGCGATTGCTGACAGCTCTGCATTCTCCATTGCCGGCGGGGGAGACACCTTAGCCGCAATCGCCAAATACAACATCGGCGATAAAATATCCTACATCTCTACCGGCGGTGGGGCATTCCTGGAATTTCTGGAAGGCAAGAAGCTACCGGCAGTGGAAATCCTGGAGCAACGCGCAAAGACCTGAAATTTTCAGGTTTCCAGATTCAAGCGCTTCATTCTATGCCCACTTAGTCATTATTCCGGAATTGATATCTGATGATACGTCGCAAAACAAAGATCGTTGCCACCATAGGCCCTGCCTCCAGCAGCCGGGAGGTATTGGAGCGCATGATCTCGGCGGGTGTGGATGTGGTACGACTCAACTTTTCACATGGCAAGGCAGAAGATCACATTCAAACGGCCAATCTGATACGTGAGATCGCCGCAGGATTACGTCGGCCTATCGGGGTGTTGTGCGACATGCAGGGCCCCAAGATACGAATAGGTAAATTCGAGAACGGCAAAATCATGTTGAACGCCGGCGATAAATTCATCCTCGATGCCAATTGCAAACTGGGGAATCAGGAACGCGTCGGGCTGGACTACAGGATGCTGACTGATGACGTCGAGGCGGGAGCGGTTCTGGTGCTGGATGACGGACGCATGGTGATGACGGTGGATGATGTGCGGGGTGATGAGATATTCTGCACCGTGAACCAGAGTGGCGTGCTTTCCAACAACAAGGGTATCAATCGTCAGGGCGGCGGTTTATCTGCCGCTGCGCTCACCGAAAAAGATCGTGAAGATATCAAAACTGCGGCAGCGATGGAGGCAGACTACCTGGCCGTGTCTTTCCCGCGCAATGCGGCAGACATCGAACTGGCGCGTCGTCTGGTACGCAAGGCTGGCGGTTATGCCAGCATCGTCGCCAAGATCGAGCGTGCCGAGGCGGTGCTGGCACTGGAAGAGATCATTGATGCTTCGGATGCCATCATGGTGGCACGCGGCGACCTCGGTGTGGAGGTCGGTGATGCGGCCGTCCCCGGCCTGCAAAAACGCATGATCCGCGAAGCGCGCATGAGAAACAAGTTGGTGATCACTGCCACGCAGATGATGGAATCCATGATCACCAGCCCCATCCCCACGCGAGCAGAAGTATCGGATGTGGCAAACGCCGTGCTGGATGGTACGGATGCAGTGATGTTGTCGGCGGAGTCTGCAGTGGGTAGCTATCCGGTGGAAACAGTGGCGGCGTTGGATAGGGTTTGTCTGCAAGCGGAAAAGGATTTCGATAATCGCTCCATCAGGCGTCCGGAAAGCGCGCATATAGAACGTGCCGATGAAGCCATCGCCATGGCAGCCATCTATACTGCTGATAGACTTAATGTGACTGCCATCGCTTCGCTGACGCAGTCCGGCTCTACCGTAAAATGGATGTCGCGCGCCAACACTCTGCCGCCTATCTATGCACTTACCCCGGAAAAGGAAACGCGGCGTAAACTTACGTTATATCGTGGAGTTTATCCTTTCCCTTTTGAAGAGCAAAGTAAAGACCGGGATTTAGTGCTGCAGGCCGCGGAAGATGAGTTGCGCACCCGTGGTGCAGTAAAGAACGGCGATCTGATGCTGCTTACCATCGGTGAGCCTATAGGTCAGGCTGGCGGAACGAACACACTAAAAATTGTCAAAGTTGGCGGTTAGAATAGCGCTTTGATTTGGACATTGTGCATTAAATAGGGAGCTTAATCATGGCATTGGTATCATTAAGGCAGCTACTGGATCATGCGGCAGAAAACAGTTACGGGCTACCCGCATTCAATGTCAATAATATGGAACAGATACAAGCCATCATGCAGGCAGCAGATGAGACCAATAGCCCGGTCATCATGCAAGGCTCTGCAGGTGCACGCAAATATGCCGGAGAGCCATTCTTGCGTCATCTGATACTGGCAGCGGTGGAAGCTTATCCGCATATTCCGGTGGTGATGCATCAGGATCACGGCGCTTCGCCGCCGATATGCATACAATCCATGCGCTCGGGTTTTACTTCGGTAATGATGGATGGATCGTTGAAAGAGGATGGTAAAACCCCTTCCAGCTACGAATACAATGTGCAGGTCACCAAAGCCGTCGTGGATATTGCGCACACCATAGGCGTCTCGGTCGAAGGTGAACTGGGGGTTCTGGGGTCACTGGTATCGGGTATGGCTGGCGAGGAAGATGGGCACGGCGCAGAGGGTAAACTGGACCATTCGCAACTACTGACCGACCCGGAAGAAGCCGCAGATTTCGTCAAAAAGACCGGTGTGGATGCACTGGCGATCGCCATAGGAACTTCGCACGGCGCCTACAAATTTACCAGCCCGCCTACCGGCGATACCCTCTCTATCCAGCGCATCAAGGAAATCCATGCACGCATTCCCAATACCCATCTGGTGATGCACGGCTCCTCCTCCGTACCACAGGAATGGCTCAAGATCATCAACGAATTCGGCGGGCAGATGGGCGAGACCTATGGCGTACCTGTAGAAGAGATCGTCAAGGGCATTAAACACGGTGTGCGCAAAGTCAATATAGATACCGACCTGCGTATGGCCTCAACCGGCGCGATCAGAAAATACATGGCCGAGAATCCCAAGGATTTCGACCCGCGCAAATATCTGAAGGCCGCGACGCTGGCAATGCGTAGTATCTGTAAAGCCAGATTCGAGGCATTTGGTAGTGCTGGTCAGGCCAGCAAGATCGATCCTGTTTCCTGCGATACCATGGCTGAGAGATACAAGAAAGGTGAATTGGCGGCGATCGTTAAATAAAATGATGAATTGAGTCGTGGCATAACTTGCTCAACAAAAGAGCTTGAGTCAATAAAAAAGCGGCCTAAGGCCGCTTTTTTATTGACTACCAAGTGCTGATGATTACTCGAGGTTAGCGTGAAGTGCTCGCATCTTGTCGTCATCCAAACCTTTGGCCAGCACGATACGGGAGATGATGGCTTCCAGGAATATCAGTGTTGATAATTCGAACACTGTACCCATAGGCATGCCTTGAACAGTGACAAAGCTGTATTCATCCTGGCTACCCATTTGACATACCAGATCTGCCAGTTCGGCCATCGGGGATTTACCCTTCATGGACACGATAGCAACTCTCGCACCAACTGATTTGGCTTTCTTGACGAATGGCAACAGTGATTCTGTGCCGCCTGAACCGGAAACGACGATCAGCAGGTCGCCGGCGACGATGCTTCTGGTTACGATCTCGCCGACCATGTTTACTTGATAGCCGCAGTGCATCAGGCGCATGGCGAAGAAACGTGAAACCAGGCCGGAACGGCCTGCACCGGTCAAGAAGATACGGCCGGCTCTTTCAACTTCAGCTACCAGCCCTTCCACTAGCTTTTCGTCAGTGGCCTGAAGAACGCTAGAAATTTTGTCTAGGATTACTTTCTCATGCATAGTGGTCACCTTTTAAAATCCTGATTATTAAGTTAGTAATGATAAAAAAATAAATTTAAACCATAAAAAATCCACCAAGTCGGTACAGCGTTGAACCGAAATGGTGGACTAGTTTTGTGTGTGTCTTGAAGCTTAGTGTGCCAATGCGGTGATTTCAGCAGCAGCAGCAGCAGGGTCAGCAGCACCGTAGATGGCAGCGCCAGCAACGATGATAGCAGCGCCAGCATCTTTAACTTGCTTGGTGGTTGCAGCCTTCACGCCGCCAGCGACAGAGATCTTCACGCCGGTGTTCAGCGCAGCGATAGCAGCCAGGTCAACGAAAGGGGTACCGCCAGCAGCTTGTGCATCCAGACCGGTGTGCACGCCGATGATGTGTGCGCCCAGCTTTACCACTTCCTTGGTACGGGCGGTTTTATCGATCACGTTGATCAGGTCAACTTGAGCTTCTTTGCCGTACTTGTTGGCAACATCGATTACGCCTTTGATGGTGCCCAGGTCAGCAACGCCCAGAACGGTAACGATGTCAGCACCAGCTTTGTAGAATGGTTCAGCTTCGTAGAAACCAGCGTCCATGGTCTTCAGGTCAACCAGGATCTTGTTGTTTGGGAACTTTGCTTTCAGTGCTTCGAGTAACTTGATGCCGTTATGTTTGATGCAAGGGGTGCCGATTTCAAGGATGTCAACGTGAGGGGCTACTTTGCTAGCCAATGCGATGGTGCCGTCGAAATCCAGTGAGTCTAATGCCATTTGAGTTAGTGCCACGATACATCCTCCGAAAAATTAAAGATTATGAAAGAAATTGGTAAATCTGGTAAATCTATAGAATTCTTTGGTGAATTCTGTGGTGTTTTTACAAAACACTGTAGACCTTCTACTCTAAAGTACAATTACAAGTAATGTCAAGCAATGCACGTTTCCCAGGCAGCTTTTTATGGGTTAAGCAAGACCTGCTTCCCGAATCAAAAACGACTTGTACACCTTTTCGGTAGTGGATGGTTTTTTCCCTTGTGATGCTCAATGCTTGTTTGACCTGTATGGAAATAGCGGCCTGCGTGAGATATAGTGACTTTGCTGCAAGTGATTAACTTGGATGGCGCGCGATTACCTCGAAAATAGTGAGTTGAAGCAAACCAAGGTAAAGCGCCATGGATTATGGTTAATTAGTAGTTGTGAGAATAATCAAAAAATATGAGTGTTACTTATGGAATGTCGAAGGTATAGTTTGATTTAGCTTGCGCGAAAGTTTTTTTGGAGGTGCAGGGTCATTACATTATATTTGGAGGAGTAGTCATGGATCAGTCAGCGCGTTATTCAGATCTGAGTCTGAAAGAGGAAAGCTTAATCAAGGGCGGCAAGCATATTCTGGTGGCTTACAGGATGAAGCCAAAGTCTGGGCATGGCTATTTGGAAGCGGCTTCGCACTTTGCAGCGGAGTCTTCCACCGGAACCAATGTTGAAACCAGCACTACGGATGACTTCACCAAAGGCGTAGACGCACTGGTCTATTACATTGATGAAGCTACCGAAGATATGCGCATCGCCTACCCGCTCGATTTATTCGACCGCAACATGACCGACGGTCGCATGATGATTGTGTCACTTCTGACTTTGATTATTGGTAACAACCAGGGGATGGGCGACATCGAACATGGAAAGATTTACGACATTTATTTCCCGGAACGCGCCATGCAGTTATTCGACGGCCCGTCCAAAGACATCAGTGACATGTGGCGGGTGTTAGGTCGTCCTATTGAAAATGGCGGTTACATCGCCGGTACCATTATTAAACCAAAGCTGGGTTTGCGTCCTGAGCCGTTTGCCAAGGCTGCTTATCAGTTCTGGCTGGGTGGGGACTTTATCAAGAACGACGAGCCGCAAGGCAACCAAGTGTTCTGCCCCGCGAAAAAGGTTTACCCCATGGTTTATGATTCCATGAAACGCGCCATGGATGAAACGGGTCAGGCCAAAATTTTCTCGGCTAATATAACTGCAGACGATCATTACGAAATGTTGCATCGCGCAGACTTCATTCTGGAAACCTTCGGTCCGGATGCGGACAAGGTCGCATTCCTTGTAGACGGTTTCGTTGGTGGTCCCGGCATGATCACGACTGCTCGTCGCCAGTATCCTAACCAATACCTGCACTATCATCGCGCAGGTCACGGTATGATCACTTCGCCCTCTGCCAAGCGCGGTTACAGCGCATTCGTGCTGTCCAAGATTGCTCGTCTGCAAGGCGCTTCCGGCATCCATGTCGGCACCATGGGTTACGGTAAAATGGAAGGTGAGAACTCGGACAAGAACATCGCCTACATGATCGAGCGCGACGAATGTCAGGGTCCGGTTTATTACCAGAAGTGGTACGGCATGAAGCCGACCACGCCTATTATTTCCGGAGGTATGAACGCATTGCGCCTGCCGGGCTTCTTTGAGAACCTCGGGCACGGCAACGTCATTAATACTTCCGGAGGTGGTGCCTATGGGCACATTGATAGTCCCGCCGCTGGAGCCATCTCTCTGCGTCAATCCTATGAATGCTGGAAATCGGGAGCCGATCCAATCGAATACGCCAAGCAACATAAGGAGTTTGCGCGTGCTTTCGAATCCTTCCCCGGTGATGCCGACAAGTTGTACCCGGGCTGGCGCGAAAAGCTGGGCGTACATAAGTAAGCTGGCTGTAATATAGCGCAGGCGATCCAGCTTGCGCTATGTAACTTAATGGAAATGCGCATGAGCAACACCTTCGATATCAAGCAGTATCTGGTCAAGCAACAGCCCTACTATCAGTCCGCCGGCAACGAGATTGCGCTGTATGAAGCGGCTTATGCCGCACGTTTGCCGGTGATGTTGAAAGGCCCCACTGGATGCGGCAAGTCGCGCTTTGTCGAGCACATGGCCTGGAAACTCAAAAAGCCGCTCATCACTGTCGCCTGCAACGAAGATATGACGGCTTCCGATTTGGTCGGGCGTTATCTGCTGGACGCAAACGGCACGCAATGGCTGGATGGCCCGTTGAGCCTTGCAGCGCGTTATGGCGCGATTTGCTATCTGGATGAGATTGTCGAAGCGAGGCAGGATACTCTGGTGGTGATCCACCCGCTTACCGACCACAGGCGTATGCTGCCGTTGGATAAAAAGGGAGAGCTGGTGGCCGCGCATGACAATTTCCAGTTGGTCATCTCCTATAATCCTGGATATCAAAGCCTGCTCAAAGACCTCAAACAATCCACCAAGCAACGCTTTACCGCTTTCGATCTGGATTACCCCACTGCTGAGCTGGAAGCGACTATCGTTTCCAAGGAAACGGGCATGGACGCGACTCTTGCCGCCAAGCTGGTAAAAATCGGGCAGGCGGCACGCAACCTAAAAGGGCACGGTTTGGACGAAGGCATTTCAACTCGATTGCTGGTCTATGCTGCTGCCCTTATCAAGGGCGGTGTGACGCCACGCGACGCTTGCCGCATGGCGATGGTGCGGCCGATTACAGACGATGCGGACATACGTGCCACGCTGGACCACGCAATAGATGCCGTTTTTGAATAAAACCTGAGCGCTTATGGCTACGCGCACCTTCGAAGGTGACACGCAAACCTACTGGAGCCAGCTGAACAGCGGCTTCCAGCAGGTGCAGGACATTTTCGAGGTCTGCATCACCGAAGCCCTCAAAATGCTCACGCCCAAAGGTACCGCCGCCTATCTGGAAAATGCACGCTTTCTCAACGGCCTTGGTCGTGGCCCAGAGCCTGCCCTGATCTTTCTCGAAGAATGGCCATCCATCGCTGAAGTATTGGGTGAAGAGGCGCTCGATGCCATCATGGGCACGGTGCGCAAGCTATGGCGTTCACCCAACGGCAGCGCTATTGCCCCTTTTCTGCAAACCCTGCCCGCAGTAGCGCGGCGCTTGAAAACGCAGCAACAGATGCAAGCCTATCTGGATTTGGTGATTGAATTCATGGAGCGCACTACGGGCTCAGTGCACGGTATTCACACCACGTTCCCTAGCCCAGGACTGCCTGACTTTTTCAACAAGGCGCCGTATCTGGTAAGCCAGCTTTCACTGCAGGGTTTGAAGAGCTGGGTGGACTACGGGGTACGTTATTATCACGACCATCCCGAGCGCCAGCGTGACTATTTCAGCCTGCAATCAGCAGATAGCAAAGCCATGCTGCAACGCGAGCGGCACGGCACTTTGCTGGCTGACCACGAGCGGCAGCTGGATATGTATCTGCGCAGCCTGTGGCAAGATAGCCATTATTTCATCCCGTACTCGCTGGGTTTTGACGAGTTGCGCAAACCGGTGCCGTATTACGACCTTTTGGGCATACGTCTGCCCGATGTCTACGACGATGCGCACGGCGTGAGCGGAATCAACCGTTACCGTGCCGCCCTGGCTCACATGGCTGCCCACAGGCGCTGGACGACGCCGATATTCGCTGATAATTTCAGCCCCTTTCAGCGTATGGCGGTAGAGGTTTTTGAAGATAGCCGGGTAGAGCAACTTGCCATGCGCGAATATCCAGGCTTGCGACACTTGTTTCTAGTGCTGCATCCTGTACCTGACGAAAATGCTTGTGATCCGGAAGCAGAATCCGCCATACGCCATCGCTTGATCATGTTGTCACGCGCCATTCTGGATGGCGGGCATTCCTACCGAAATCCTCATGTCATCGAGTTTGCGAACCGCTTTCATGCGCTGATGCAAAAAGGCGAATCCAGTACACAAGAGATTGCAGATCTGGCAGTGCTTTTCATAGCAAAAACGCGACAACAGAACGACCAATTGCCCAAAGTGCACTTCAAGGATACTGAAGTTGATTATCGCGACGATAACCGCAATATGTGGCGATTCCATGAGGAGAGCGATGACGAAGAGCAATTTGAGGAGCACAGGGAGACAGCCGAAGAGGGGGTAATCCAAGCCTTGCCGCCACGTCATTATCCGGAATGGGATTACAACACCCAGAGTTACCGCCCCGATTGGGCTAGCGTGTACGAAGTTTTACACCCGTCGGGTAATGCTGCCGATATCGAGCGTCTTTTGCAAAAGCACGAGTCGTTGGCCAAGCGTCTGAAGCGCTTGCTGGATATGCTCAGACCTCAGCAAAAAGTCCGCATTCGATATCAGGAAGAAGGCAGCGAGCTGGATCTGGATGTGGCGCTACGTTCATTGATTGACTTCAAGAGTGGTGTCCAGCCTGACCCTCGCATCAACACGAGCCACAAAAACGACGGGCGTGATATTGCGGTGATGTTGCTGCTGGACTTGTCCGAATCGCTGGGAGAGAAAGTGGCGGGGTCAGACCAGACCTTGATTGAGCTGAGCCAGGTAGCCGTCGCGTTGCTGGGCTGGGCAGTTGAGCAACTGGGCGACAGTTTTGCCATCGCCGGCTTTCATTCCAACACCCGGCACGAGGTGCACTATCTGCACATCAAAGGCTACGGTGAGGCATGGGGAGATGCCGTGAAAAGTCGGCTCGCTGCAATGGATTCAGGTTATTCCACGCGCATGGGGGCCGCCATGCGCCACGCTGCGCGTACCCTGAAAACTCGTAAAGCGGATAAGAAGCTTATGCTGATCCTGACCGATGGCGAACCGGCAGACATTGATGTGAAAGACCCGCGAATGTTGATCGAAGATGCGCGCAAAGCAGTACAGGAGTTGGACCAGTCAGGAATATACAGCTATTGCGTCAATATGGATTCGAAGGCTGATGAATACGTGAGTGACATTTTCGGCAAGCAATACACCGTGATTGATAACGTGCAGCGCCTGCCGGAAAAGCTCACCGCCTTATTCATGGCGCTGACTAAGTAGGACTTCTCGCTTTATCTTTTCATCCCTGCATATACAAGGGATAATTCAGGCTTACTTAAGCTATTACAATCCACATCATGACACAGCCCTTACTGCAATCCAGCATCAAAAGCCTTAGCTTGATTAACCAAGGCAAGGTGCGCGACATTTACGATATTGACGCAGACAAGATGCTGATCATCACGACTGACCGCCTGTCTGCTTTCGATGTCATCCTCCCCACCCCTATCGAGGGCAAGGGCGCAGTGCTGACGCAGATTGCCAATTTCTGGTTCGAGAAACTTGCGCACATCATTCCCAATCATCTCACCGGCATCGATCCGAATGTATTGGTAAGTGACCCGGGGGAAAAAGCCCAGCTGGGCGAGCGCGCCATTGTTGTGAAGAAGCTGGCGCCGTTGCCTATTGAAGCCGTCGTGCGTGGTTATCTGGTGGGATCGGGGTGGAAGGAGTATAAGAAGGCTGGCACAGTGTGCGGCATTGCGCTGCCTGCAGGGTTACTTGAAGCCTCCAGGTTGCCGGAGCCTATCTTCACGCCTTCGACCAAGGCCGAACTGGGGACGCATGACGAGAATATCACTTTCATGCAAACAGAACAGCTGGTCGGGGCTGAGATGGCTGCCAAGGTACGTGATACCGCCATTGCCTTGTATAAGGCCGCCGCCGAATTCGCCTTGACCAAGGGCATCATTATTGCCGATACCAAGTTCGAGTTCGGGCTGGATAAAGCGGGCAATCTGGTATTGATAGACGAGGCCCTGACTCCGGATTCGTCGCGTTTCTGGCCTGCGGAACAGTATAAAGTGGGCATCAATCCGCCCAGTTTTGACAAGCAGTATGTGCGCGACTGGCTGGAGGCCTGCGGCTGGAACAAACAGCCGCCGGCGCCGGCTTTACCCGCAGAGGTCGCCTCCAAGACCAGTGAGAAATACCGCCAGGCAATGCGACAGCTGACAGGGCGCGATGTAGCGTTGTAAATACAACTGAACTTTAAGGGGTAAGGTAAAAATGACAGATATCAAACAACTTGTAACAGGGTTCAAGCGCTTTCGTAAAAGTTATTTCGGTAAAGATCAGCAGTTGTTCGGCGAACTCAAGCGCGGGCAAAGTCCGACTACACTCGTGATTGCCTGTTCGGATTCCAGGGTGGACCCCGCCATCATCACCGACTGTGAGCCGGGTGATCTGTTCGTGGTACGTAATGTGGCTAACCTTGTGCCGCCTTATGAAAAAGGCACGGGTCTGCATGGGGTGAGTACCGCATTGGAGTTTGCAGTATGCACGCTCAAAGTGGAGAACATTATCGTGCTGGGGCACAGCCAATGCGGAGGTATCCACGCTTTGATGAATGGTACCACCGGCGAGTTTGTCCCAGGCTGGGTGAATATTTCGAAGAGGGCCAGGGAGCGCGTTTTGGCAGAGTTGCCGGATGCTACGGCGGCGGAACAGTTGAGTGCCTGTGAAGAGGAGTCCATCCTTGTATCGCTGGAAAATCTGCTGACTTTCCCATGGTTAAAAGCACGGGTGGATAGCGGCGACCTGACTTTACATGGCTGGTATTTTGATATCGGAACTGGGGAGTTGGTTGGTTACAATGCCAAGAGCGACGTTTTTGAGGCTTTGGCTTAGCCACAGGATAAAAGAGTAGCGATGCGCGATTTTGAATATTGGTTAGAAAGAATACTGTTTGCCAGCCGCTGGCTGCTGGCGCCTTTTTATCTTGGATTAGTGGGTGCAGTGATGGTGCTGCTGTGGCATTTTGGGGTAGAGTTCATGCATCTGGTGCATGCTGCCGCAGACACCGAAGACAGCGTGGTGGTGGCGATATTGTCGCTGGTGGATATGGTGCTGGTAGCCAATCTATTGATCATCATCATTTTTGCCGGATATGAAAATTTCGTCTCCAAGATGGATACCGGCGATCACGAAGACCGTCCGGAATGGATGGGGCACGTAGACTTTGCCGATCTGAAAATGAAGCTTATCGGTTCTATCATCGCGATATCCGGTATTGAATTGTTGAAAGTTTTTATGCATGTGGGCGCCATGAGCAATCAGGAGATTGCGTGGAAAGTCGGCATCCAGGTGATCTTCCTGCTTTCCGGCCTGGTATTTGCCGTGATGGATAAGCTGAGCGCAAATAACAAACACGGCGAAGGCAGTTAGCTTGAAAAAATATGTTCATTTAATGAAGAAAGGTACCAAATGTCTTTAATGCAGGTTTCTGTGGGCAAGGATCTGCCCAACGATTTCAATGTCATCATTGAGATCCCGATGCAGGGCGATCCGGTTAAATATGAGGTAGACAAGGAGAGCGGCGCGATCTTCGTCGATCGTTTCATGGGGACCTCGATGCAATACCCCACCAACTATGGCTATGTGCCGCATACGCTGGCAGACGATGGAGACCCTGTGGATGTATTGGTGATCACCCCCGTACCGTTGATTCCCGGAGTAGTCGTGCGTTGCCGTCCGCTGGGTGTACTGCTGATGGAAGATGAGGCTGGGCTGGATGCCAAAGTGTTGGCGGTACCGGTACCACAAGTATGCGTATTGTACGAACACCTGCACACTTATGAAGACATCTCGGAGTGGCGCTTGAACATGATCTCGCATTTCTTTGAACACTATAAAGACCTCGACAAGGGTAAATGGGTAAAAATCAACGGTTGGGGCGGCCTTGATGCTGCAAAGAATGAATTGCTGGCAGGGGTCGAGCGTTATAACAATGCTGATATAAAGCCGGCGTTCTAAACGACCAGGTTTTTCTGATGCCTGCGTTTTCTTGCACAAGTGTCTTGCAGGATGGCGGGATACAACTTGATACAAAAACACCGGTTTTTGATAAATGACCGATACGTTGCTCTGTTCTAATGACCTCCACTAAGCGCACCACTGGCTTAGAAAACATTTTGGAGGTTTTAAATCTTGAACACGCATGGATTAGGCAGGTTGCAGAAATATTCCGTCATCGCAATGGTGGTGGCGATGGCCGGTTTTATTATAGCCAAACCGGTATTAGCCAATGAGGCATGTCAGCATGGGCATTGGGATAAGGCAGAACGCACAGGGTACTTTGAAAAGCGTAGCGCAGCGCTACACGACAAGTTGCAGCTGACGACAACCCAGGAAGCCGACTGGACTGCATTTATCGCCAGGATACGTCCATCTGAACATCCTGTAATGGCATCCGGGGATGAACTGGCGAAACTCTCTACGCCTGATCGTATGGAGCAAGTGTTGGCCATCAAGCAGGAAATGCTGAAGAGAATGGAAGCTCGCGTGGAAGCGACAAAAGAATTCTATTCGCATCTGACGGCTGAGCAGCGTCAAATATTCGACGCATCTTTTCAAAGCCATCATCGCCACGATGATCGTGGATGATTTTCTGTCATAGTTTCATTTGCAAAACGATAGGATGTGCACGTGAACGATATCAGGGACACACAACGTCAGACCAACATTCTGATCGTTGATGACGATAGCGACATCAGGTCACTGCTCTCGGATTTTCTTGAAGGAAACGGGTTGCACGCATTTCAGGCGGAAAATGGCCCGGAGATGCAGCAGATCCTTCAATCCGAGCGCATAGACCTGTTGGTGCTGGATCTGAATCTACCCGGTACCAATGGCATAGAGTTATGCCGGGAATTACGTACCGAGTCCAACTTGCCGGTGATCATGCTGACGGCAAAAAGCAGTTCCCTTGATCGTATCGTAGGTTTGGAAACAGGTGCGGATGATTATGTCTGCAAGCCTTTCGAGCCTTTGGAGTTGTTGTCCAGGATACGTAGCGTATTAAGACGTACCCAAACATCGGCTGCAGGCGAGGCTGTGGCCGCCGAGCCCGTGAAGATGCGATTCTCCGGCTGGCAACTGGATATTATCTCGCGCCACCTGATCAATCCTGAGGGGGTAGTGGTGTCCATATCGGGCGCGGAGTTCAGGTTGCTGAAGATATTCCTTGATCGGCCCAACCGCGTATTGAACCGGGATCAACTGATGGACTTGATGCATGGACGGGATGCCGGTCCGTTTGATCGTTCGATAGACCTTCAGATAAGTCGTGTCAGACAGAAAATAGAAATAGATTCCAAATCGCCCAACATCATCAAAACAGTCAGAAACGAAGGATATATTTTGACCGCACCCGTCACGGTTGACTATCAATGATCAAATCATTTTTTGGGTCGATGACGGCAAGAGTGTTTCTGATCCTGGTTGGCGGTACCGTGATCTCTGGCATGTTGGTGATGCTGCTGGCGTCTTACGAAAAAAGGGATTTCGACGAAAAAACGCATGCGCAGCGAACTGTGGAACGCGTGGTGCAGATCATTCGTCTGCTGGATGAGACACCCGACTCCGCGAATTCCGCCATCGTTGCGATCGCGCGCGAATACGGGATGCGGGTTGACCTCAATCCTTCCATCGCCGTGATAGGCAAAGTGCCTGATTCTATTGTGACCACTGAGCTCAGGGCTACCCTCGGTAATAATAGAGATATCACGGTACTACAGGGTGAGGGTGTGGATTGTCCGGTCCGGAACTATGATCGTGGCCCCGGTCCCACGTCGGGGCCCGGAATGGATGAGCCGGTACGTTGCGAGATCGTACTTGCTAAATTGAAGGATGGCAGTTCCGTCAGAGTGGATGTTTCGCATCGCAAACGTCCACCTCCGCCGTTTGGCGGCGGTTTTTTTAAAAACCTGGCGCTATTCCTGTCTGCACTTACCTTGCTAGCGCTGGTGGTTGCGCATATGGCGACTAAGCCATTGCGCAAGTTGGCGCAGGCTGCACATGCACTGTCGCGTAATATCGATCACCCGGCAATCCCTGTAGGAGAAGGTTCGACTGAAGTCAGAGAAGCATCGGTAGCCTTCAACAGCATGCAGAGCAGCATACGCAGTTATATTGAAGAACGCTCCATCATGCTTGCTGCGATCGCACACGATCTGCAAACGCCGTTGACGCGCCTGAGACTGCGCCTGGAAAAAGTATCTGACGAGACCTTACGCACCAAGCTGGTTGAGGACCTGACAGCGACGCAGGACCTGGTGAAAGAAGGGCTGGAATTTGCGCGCACCATGAGTGCGGATTACCCCAGTTTTGATCTGGTCGATCTGGATTCACTGGTAGAAACCTTATGTAACGATGCGACGGATAGCGGTCAGGAAGTGACTCTGAGCGGTAAGATAGGCCGTCCTTTGCGAGCATCACCGCACGCGCTGCGTCGCTGCATCGCCAACCTCTTGGATAACGCGATCAAATACGGCAAATTTGCGCATATTTCAGTCAAGCAGGAGCATGACAAAGCCATCATTAGCATCATTGATGGTGGCGCAGGTATACCGCCGGACCAGATAGAGGCAGTGTTCAAGCCTTTCAATCGGCTTGAGAGCTCTCGTTCCAGAAATTCAGGCGGAACCGGCCTGGGGCTTACTATTGCCCGTATCATCGCCGAAAAACACCATGGTTCCATCAAGCTCAAGAATATGGGTTCCAAGGATCTGGGACTGCTGGTCACACTTGAGTTGCCGATGTCGTAATAAGATACAACCCGTTACAAAAATCACCTGATTAGACAAAATTTAGATACTTCTCTGCTGTCCAATGGGCATGTAGGCGTTGCACATTTACCGCAACGCGTTTGCAAGGAGAAGATCATGAAAAAGTCTGGATTGTTATGTGGGGTTATGTTGCTGGCTGGGTTGTCCATCAGCGGCGAGGCAATGGCCGATCACTGGGGTCACGGTCACGGTGATGTGGAGTTTTACTTTGGGGCGCCTTATCACCCCTACTATCCATATCCTTACTACGCCCCTTATCCTTACTATCCGTACCCATATCCCCCACAAGTAGTCGTGGTACCGCAGCCACAGCCACCGGTGTATGTCGAGCAGCCTCAGTCGGCGCCTGCGACACAGGCAGCACCAGCGCCTCAGGCGAGCAATAGCTGGTATCACTGCGATAAACCTGACGGCTATTACCCCTATGTCAAGGAATGTCCAGGCGGATGGACGGCCGTAGTGCCTACGCCGCCTGAGAAATAATGAAAGAAATTAAAGGAATAAGATCATGAATAATTTAAAGAAAATAGCAGTCATGCTGCCCGTGTTGTTAACTGCTTGCGCTTCAGTGCCGAATGGCCCCAGTTCCATGGCATTGCCGGGCACTGGAAAAAGTTTCGACCAATTCAGAGCTGATGATGCATCCTGCAGGCAGTTCGCTCAATCGCAGATAGGCGATAAAACAGCTAACGAGGCGGGCAACGACAGCTTTGCCCGTAGCGCGGCACTTGGGACGGCATTGGGCGCCGTGGTCGGAGCGCTTGCAGGCGGAGGGCATGGCGCTGCGCTAGGTGCAGGCGTAGGGTTGGTGGGTGGCAGTGTGGTCGGGGCTAACGAGTCTGAGTATTCCGCTCGCACCACACAGCACCGCTATGACGATGCATATACCCAGTGCATGTATTCCAGCGGTCATCGCGTGCGTGTAACCGGTAACCTGGTGACGCAGCCGGCACCGGCCAATAACCCGCCTGCATACGCGCCACCACCACCTCCACCCGCGTCGTCTGCATATCCACCGCCGCCACCAGACTACAAGCCTTAGGCGTTGTGTGGATCATGATAGGGCAGGTTAACAGCAGATTTGGAGAATTGTATCTATGACTAAGTTTTCAAGAATTGTACTTGGCACATTGCTCGCTGTGCCGCTACTTGGGGTTTTAGGACAGAACAATGCGCTTGCAGATTCCTATGACAGGCATGACCACTGGGCAGGGGATATCCACCATTTCCATGATAGGGATTTCAGTCGCTGGCGTGAAGGGCACTGGTACCACGGCTGGAATGGAGGACGTTATAGCTGGTGGTGGATCGCCGGCGGTGTGTGGTATCCGTACCCAGCACCGGTACGCCCTTATCCTGACCCCTATCAACCGCCTGTGGTTATCGTTCAGCAGTCTCCGCAGCCTCAACAATATGTGCAGCAGCCTGATGATCCGGATGCAAATGTGACCAGCACCGCCCCTTTGCGAAGGCAAACTGCTCCTGCAGCGCAATATTGGTACCACTGCGATAGCCCTGCCGGTTACTACCCTTATGTGCCGCAATGCCAGGGTGGGTGGCAAAAGGTACCTGCCAGCCCGCCACCACCGTAAATTCAATCACCTCGGCTTAGCATCACGCACCTGCCAAGCTCCCTGCAGATGTCTCTTGAAGGCGATCCGTTACATCAGATCGCCTTCTTCTTATTTGTCAGCTTGTAAATGCTCAAAAATTTAAGCGCATATGTAATAATGCGACGAGCAGCATTCGCTGCAATTCTTATAAGATTAATTGACGAATAGAGGGGAAGTCTATGTTGTCGCAAGGATTATTGTTTGCTCTGGCGTGCGCATTGCTCGCGCTGATATACGGTGGTGTCACCATCAAATGGGTGCTGGCACAACCTACCGGGAATGACAGGATGCGCGAGATCGCAGCTGCGGTGCAGGAAGGCGCTTCTGCCTATCTGAATCGACAATACACCACTATCGGTGTGGTGGGCGTGGTTCTGTTCATCGTCATCTGGTTTGCTCTGGGGAGTTTGACCGCCATAGGTTTTGCCATAGGCGCCTTGTTGTCCGCAGCCGCCGGTTACATCGGTATGAATATCTCGGTGCGTTCCAATCTGCGTACTGCGCAGGCTGCATATGGCGGCATCAATGCTGCCCTGCAAGTCGCTTTCCGCGGTGGTGCGATCACCGGTATGCTGGTCGTAGGCCTGGGTTTGCTGGGTGTAGCCGGTTACTATGCTGTATTGCTTTGCATCACACCGGCAGGCTCGACAGTGGCAACTGGCCCGTTAGTAGGCTTGGCTTTCGGTAGCTCGCTCATTTCCATTTTCGCCCGTCTGGGCGGCGGTATCTTTACCAAAGGTGCAGACGTAGGTGCCGACCTGGTGGGTAAGGTTGAAGCCGGGATCCCGGAAGACGATCCGCGAAATCCAGCAGTGATTGCCGACAACGTTGGGGATAACGTGGGCGACTGTGCAGGTATGGCGGCCGACTTGTTTGAGACGTATGCAGTGACCATCATCGCCACCATGTTGCTGGGCAGTCTGTTGATGCCGAATGCGGCTAACGCAATGACTTATCCGCTGGTGCTGGGAGGTATCTCCATTGTTGCATCCATTATCAGTACCTATTTTGTCAAGGCACGTGAAGGCGGCAAGATCATGAATGCGCTGTATCGCGGTCTGGCAGTGGCTGGCGGCTTGTCTGCCATTCTGTTCTATTTCGTGACCAAGCATATGATAGGTGATGCCGAGATTGCAGATCTGGTACTTTCTACCGGCTTGCAAATCTCTGCCAACAGCATCTATCTGGCTTCCTTGATTGGTCTGGTCGTTACTGCGGCGATGGTGGTGATTACTGAGTATTACACCGCTACTGAATACGCTCCTGTACGTCATATTGCACAGTCCTGCACGACCGGACACGCAACCAACATGATCGCCGGGCTGGGGATTTCGATGAAATCAACCGCTGCGCCTGTGCTGGTGATCTGTCTGGGGATTCTGGGTGCGCACCATCTGGCAGGGTTGTACGGCATCGCCATTGCGGCAACAGCGATGTTGTCCATGGCAGGCATCATCGTGGCGCTGGATGCTTATGGACCCATTACCGATAACGCAGGCGGAATTGCAGAAATGGCGCATCTGCCTGCCGAGATTCGTAATATCACCGACCCGCTGGATGCGGTAGGCAATACGACCAAGGCTGTGACCAAAGGCTATGCCATCGGCTCTGCCGGTCTGGCGGCGCTGGTTCTGTTTGCCGATTTTACTCATGAACTGACCATTCATAGTGGCGGTACAACAACTTTCGACCTATCCAACCATCTGGTGATCGTCGGCCTGTTCATCGGCGGCATGATTCCTTACCTTTTCGCTGCCATGGCGATGGAAGCAGTGGGTCGCGCAGCCTCTTCGGTGGTTGTGGAAGTGCGCCGCCAGTTCAAGGAGATTCCAGGCATCATGGAAGGAACAGCCAAGCCTGACTATTCCCGTGCGGTGGATATGCTGACCAAAGCGGCCATCAAGGAAATGCTGGTGCCTTCGTTGCTGCCGGTACTGGTACCTATCGTGGTGGGCAAACTGCTGGGTGCGCAGGCATTGGGTGGCTTGTTGATCGGGACTATCGTGACTGGTTTGTTCGTTGCCATTTCCATGACCACCGGCGGTGGCGCATGGGATAACGCCAAGAAGTACATTGAAGACGGCCATTTCGGCGGCAAAGGTTCAGAAGCGCATAAAGCTGCAGTGACCGGCGATACGGTGGGCGATCCATACAAGGATACCGCTGGCCCTGCCGTGAATCCGCTGATCAAGATTATCAACATTGTAGCGTTGCTGATTATTCCGATTCTTTAATTGGTTGTAAGGCATAAGCAAAAAGCCTGTCGAAACTTTCGGCAGGCTTTTTTTATTTCATGTTGCATTATTAAATGATAATGATTATCATTTGTATTGTTGACCGTTAAGGAGAATTTAATTGAGAAGTAAATTAAAAACGTACCAGCAATGCGAAAAAATAGAATTGGCAGAAACGGCAGGGTTCAGAGTGATTTACTGCAGCAATTGTCAGGTAGTTGAACTGGAGGTAGGTGCATTGTCATTAAGGTTAACACCGGAGATGGCGCAGCATTTTGCCAATGTGTTGATGAAGGGTAGCCTTAAACTGGAAAGGTTGACGCAAAGCGGCATGTACCAAAAGCCGATGATGGAGGCGGGAGCATTGCACTAGTCAAACGCTAGTCATGCTCTTTTCCCGATTCAGCTTCGTTCAGAGGTGCCAAGGCCTCAAACCACATCACGTTGATGATGCCGAAGGCAAGTGCCAGACCAAGACCCAAAATCCACGCGAAATACCACATTACGTTTCTCCCTGAATGAACTCACTAGTACGCGGTATGCGTATTATCTCTAATAGTCCGTGTTGTCACCGTGCCGCGCATCACGCGATAAACCCATGACGTATAGAGCAAGATCAGCGGCAAGAATATCACCGTCGCCCAGAACATTACCTGCAAGGTCAGATGGCTGGAAGTCGCATCCCATAAGGTCAGGCTATGGTTAGGCTGACTGCTGGAAGGCATGATGAACGGGAACATGGAAAAAGCTGCTGTCGAGATGATGCCGGCGATGCTGACTGCGCTGAGTGCGAATGTGCGTCGCGGGTGCTGGCGGCAGTAGATGGTCAGCAGCAGTCCTGCTAATCCAGCGGTAGGTGCAAGTAGCATCCAGTGGAATTGTCGGTAGTTATTCAGCCATGCACCAGTCGATTTTTGAACCACCTTGTGTAGAGGGTCGATATAGTCGTTCGCGTTGATCGTACTCATGATCTGATAGCCATCAAGCCCATAAGCGATCCAGAATCCAGCCGAAACAAAGAGTAAGAGAGCACTAGCGCCGCTAAGCAAGATGACACCTTTCGAACGTGCCTGCACAGCTTCATCGGTGCGCAGGTTCAAATAAGCCGCGCCATGCATAGTCAGTATGGCGACGCCCAGCAGTCCGGTGAGCAGTGCGAATGGATTGAGCAGTTGCCAGAAACTGCCTGTGTAGAAGCTGCGCAGATCCGGTTCAAAGTAGAAAGGAACGCCCAATAGCAGGTTGCCGACCGCTACCCCGAATATCAGTGCAGGAATGGCGCCACCGCAAAACAAAGCCCAATCCCAGAAACTGCGCCATGACGGATGGTCTATCTTGTTACGATAATCGAAACCTGCCGGGCGGAAAAAAAGTGAGAAGAGCACCAGTAGCAGGGCAACGTAAAAGCCGGAGAAAGCCGTTGCATAAACTAAAGGCCAGGCAGCGAAAATAGCGCCGCCTGCCGTGATGAACCAGGTCTGGTTGCCTTCCCATACCGGCCCTACGGTATTGATGATGACACGCCGTTCTTCGTCGGTCTTGCCAAGGAATGGCAGCAGG
>CAILHX010000001.1 GCA_903834185.1 uncultured Methylophilaceae bacterium | reverse complement strand
TGCAAAAGGGGTAGTTCTCCGCCGCGATGCCTGCCTTGGTGATGGCATTGAACAGGGTGGATTTGCCTACATTAGGCAGGCCGACGATACCGCATTTCATTATTTCGCATCTTTCATTAATTAATTCTCAGGTTTGTTCAAACTATCCCACAGCAATATCATCACGCCTACGCTGATGGCCGAATCCGCCACGTTGAACGCGGGGAAACCGTGCTGTTGATAGTGAAAATAAAAAAAGTCCACCACATGCCCCAGTCTGAGCCTATCCCACAAGTTACCCAATGCTCCGCCCAGAATCAGGCTCAACGCGAAACAGAATAACGGCTCTTTGGCATGTTTGCGCAACAGGTAGAGCAGCAAGATGGAAGCCAGCAGTGCAAAAGCACTGAACATAAAAGTTTGCCAGCCACCTGCATCTGCCAGAAAACTGAATGCTGCGCCCTTGTTATAGAACAGTACCAGGTCGAAAAACGGCGTCACGGTAATGTCTTCGCCATAAGTGAGTACCGACTGTATCCACTGCTTGGTGACGATATCCAGCGTGATCACCACGGCACTGATGAGCAACCAGGAGCGCATGCTTTTATCGAACACGTTCATGCGAAACGGCGCGACTCGCCTGCACCATAGAGATTGCTGACGCAGCGCCCGCAGATGGTCGGATGTGCCAGGTCAGCCCCGACATCGGCACGGTAATGCCAACAGCGTTCGCATTTGGTGTGGGTGCTGGGGGTGGCGTTCACACTCACGACTTCATCGTCTTTTTGATCAACAGATACGCGGGAAGTAATAAATACGAATTTCAGGTCATCCCCAAGCCGTTCCAGGGATTTATAGATTTTGCCGGAAGCCGCGATATCCAGTTCCGCCTGTAACCCGGAACCCAGCAGACTTTGAGCGCGTTGTTCCTCGATGCGCTTATTGGCAATATCGCGCACATTACGCACGTCCTGCCAATCATTCATCAATGCCTCACTCATGCCGCTATCCGGCAACGTGTACCAAAACTGCTCAAATACGGTGGCGTCGATACCCGGCTCCACTGTCTGCCAGACCTCATTGGCAGTAAAGCTAAGCACAGGCGCGATCAGCCGCGTCAGTGTCTGCGCGATATGATGCAGCGCGCTTTGTGCCGCACGGCGCGGTCTGGAATTTGCAGCGGTGGTATAGAGTCTGTCCTTGAGAATATCCAGGTAAAAACCGCCCAGGTCTTCAGAACAGAAAGTGACGAATTTCTGCATCGCCAGATGGAATTCGTAGCGGTCATAGTCCGCCAGCACCGCGTCCTGCAATTTCTGCGTAAGCGCAATGGCATAGCGGTCTATCTCCAGCCACTCAGAAGGCGGCAGCATGTCTTTTTGCGCATCGAAGTCGGCAAGGTTAGCCAACAGGAATCGCGTGGTGTTGCGAATGCGCCTATAGCTTTCCACCACACGCTTGAGAATCTCGTCAGAGATAGTCAGCTCGCCCGAATAATCGGTAGAGGCCACCCACAGGCGCAGGATGTCCGCACCGTATTGCTCCATCACCTTTTGCGGAGCGACGACATTGCCGGTGGATTTACTCATCTTTTTACCGCTACCATCCACCACGAAACCGTGCGTCAGCAGAGCCTCGTAAGGCGCACGGCCATCAATGGCGCAGCCGGTCAGCAGGGACGACTGGAACCAGCCGCGGTGCTGGTCTGAACCTTCCAGATACAAGTCTGCCGGATATTGCAGGTCAGGCCTGCGTTTGAGCACAGACGCATGCGTGACGCCGGAGTCGAACCATACGTCCAATGTGTCGATAACTTTTTTATAGTTGTTGGCATCTTCACCGAGGAAGGCTTCGGCATCCAGGCTGAACCACGCCTCTATCCCTTGTTGCTCGACTTGCAGGCATATTTTTTCCAGCAACTCCATGGTCTGCGGGTGCAACTCACCGGTCTCCTTATGCACGAACAGCGGCATCGGTACGCCCCAGTTGCGCTGGCGCGACACACACCAATCGGGACGGTTCTTGATCATCGCTTCCAGACGCGCCCTGCCCCATGCAGGGAAAAATTCGGTATTTGCTACCGCTGTGTTGGCCGAGTCGCGCAAGGTGTTGCCGGATATGCCTTGCTGGTTCATGCCGATGAACCATTGGTGCGTGGCGCGAAAAATTACTGGCGTTTTGTGTCGCCAGCAGTGCGGATAGCTGTGGTTCAAGCGCGCAGAAGCCATCAAATTACCGCTGGATTGCAGGGTTTCGATCACGACCTTGTTGCCATCCCAAACGCTCATGCCACCCACCAGCGGAATTCTGGCAAAGAATTTGCCGTGGTCATCTACCGGATTATTTACTGGCAAGCCGTAACGCATACCGATCGCATAGTCGTCCAGACCATGAGCCGGAGCAGTATGTACTAAACCTGTACCTGCTTCGGCAGTGACATGCTCACCACAAATAATTTCTACAATTTTTTGATCTACAACCTTCTTGAGGGGATGTCCGAGCAGTAAATGTTCCAAATCTCGCCCCAAGCAGGTAGCGATAATTTTTGATTCACCGACTTCATAGCGGGAAAGACAGGTTTCGACTAAATTATTGGCAAGAATCAAAAGCCCTTTGGATGTTCGTACCAATGCATAGGTAAAATCAGGATGTACTGATACTGCCTCGTTCGCAGGGAGCGTCCAGGGCGTAGTCGTCCAAATGACGGCATAGGCATGTTCATCGTTAAAAGAAACTCCGAAAGCCTTCTCTGCCTGGCTTACTGAAACCACGCTGAAGCCTACATCAATCGCCGGAGAATTCTTATCCTCATACTCCACTTCAGCCTCTGCCAGTGCCGAGCAGCAATCCACGCACCAGTGCACCGGCTTGGAACCTTGATACAGATAGCCGTTTTTATAGATCTCGCCTAGCGCTCGCATAATGTCGGCTTCGGTGTTGAAATCCATGGTGAGGTAGGGATGATCCCAATCACCGAGGACGCCCAGACGGATAAAGTCCTTCTTCTGCCGTTCGACTTGTTCAGCGGCATATTCGCGGCACAGTTCGCGAAATTTTGCAGGTGCGATGTTCTTACCGTGCACTTTTTCCACCATCAACTCGATCGGCAGGCCGTGGCAATCCCAGCCCGGAACATAGGGCGCATCGAACCCGCTCAGAGTCTTGGCCTTGACGATCATATCCTTTAGGATCTTGTTCACCGCATGGCCAATGTGGATGTCGCCGTTGGCATAAGGCGGACCGTCGTGCAGGATGAATTTTTTCGCGCCTTTGCGCGCTTTGCGTATGCGCTGATACAGCTGCGCATCCTGCCAGCCCTTTACCCACGCAGGCTCGCGCTTGGGCAGATCGCCACGCATGGGGAAAAGCGTATCCAGCAGATTTACCTTGGTATCTGGTTTTGGGTCGGATGGTTGTGTCATTTATTCGTCAGTCACAAAAAATTCTCTGGCCGCCTTTTCGTCGGCGGCCATGGCGCGCTTGAGCGCATCCAAATCCGGAAACTTCAACTCTTCACGGATTTTTTTCAAAAACTGCACTTGCACATGCTGACCGTAGATATCACGGTCAAAATCGAACATATGCACTTCTAAAGTGGGTTTGCCATCGTTCTTTACCGTGGGCCTTACGCCCAAACTGGCAACTCCGGGCAACGGCATATGACCCACTCCCCTCAATTTTACCGCATAGATGCCCGTGAGCGGCGGCTTATCATGTTGCATTTGCACATTGGCAGTGGGATAACCCAGTTCTCGACCCAATTGATCGCCGTGCACGATATGACCGCTTATGCTGTAAGGCCGCCCCAGTAGCGCCTGGGCGAGTTGCAAATTACCCATTCCCAGTGCCGAGCGGACTTCGGTACTGGAAACGCGTACTTCACCCAACATCACATTGGGTACCGGTTCTACCGAAAAGCCCAACGCTTCGCCGCCTTCCTGTAAGGTGTACAGACTACCGCTGCGTTTTGCACCGAAACAGAAATCCTTGCCCACGATCACCCGCCTGGCCGCCAGCGAGCGATGCAGTATATCGTGCATGAAACTCTGTGCGCTCATTGCCGCAAATGCGGCATCGAAATGGCAAACATGCACTTTCTCTACACCAGCGGCCTCGAACATCTCCAGCTTCTCGCGCAATGAAGTCAACCGTGCGGGGGCGTTTTGCGGGGCAAAGAACTCGCGCGCATGCGGCTCGAAAGTCATCACACAGGACATCAGTTGTTGCGAATACTGCGTCAGACTGCGCAGAATGGCCTGATGACCGATATGCAGGCCATCGAAATTGCCGATGGCAACTGCGCATGGCGTCTCGGAGACCTCGGGAAAGTGGCGGAATATTTGCATTATTTCAACATGAGCCTATTTCAGCACCCGTTTGGAATAATCGCGGGCACGAATGCCTAATACCCACAACGTGGCGAAATAGCTCACCGCACCCACGATGACCAGCCCCAACAGATAAAGCAGGCGCGTTTTCGGGGATATATGAAACCAAAGCTCGTTGCTTATCATGGCGTAATGCAACACCAGCGCCATCACCGTCACGCCGCCCAGGATACGCAGCAGAAAAACACCCCACCCCGCTTGTGGCTGGAATATCCCGGCCTTGCGCAGATTGTAGAACAGCAGCCCTGCATTCAGGCACGCGCCCAGGCCGATGGAAAGTGCGAGGCCTGCTTGATGCAGCGTGGGGACGAACAGCAGGTTCATCAATTGTGTGGTGCACAGGGTAACGACGGCGATCTTGACCGGCGTCTTGATGTTCTGTCTTGCATAGAATCCGGGGGCCAGAACTTTTACCATGATCAGGCCCAGCAGCCCCAAGCTGTAGGCCATCAGAGCCTGTCGTGTCATCCATACGTCGTGCACGGTAAAAGCACCGTAATAGAACAGGCCGCACACCAGGGGCACTGCCAGCACCGCCAACGCCACAGCTGCAGGTAGTGCCAGCATCAGGGTCAGCCGCAGGCCCCAGTCCATGAGTTTTGAGTATTCCTCATGATGGCTGTCGGCAAAGCTTTTGGAGAGACTGGGTAACAAGATAGTCCCCAAAGCCGCGCCCAATACTCCGGTGGGGAACTCCATCAAACGGTCGGCGTAATACAACCATGACACACTACCGGTTTCCAGATAGGAAGCAAAGATGGTATTGATAAGTAGCGATATCTGCGCAATGGAAACTCCGAACATCGCTGGCGCCATGAGCTTGACCACGCGCCATACCCCCTCGTCATGCCAATCAATACGGAATCTCACCCGGAACCCGATGCGGGCAAGGTAAGGCACCTGATATGCCAGTTGCAGTAGGCCGCCGACAGCGACTGCCCATGCCAGCGCCATGACCGGCGGATGGAAATACGGCACCAGAAACAGGGATGCAATGATGAATGAGACATTGAGCAGCGTCGGCGTGAATGCAGGCACCGAAAAATTGCCGTAGGTATTAAGCACCGCGCCTGCCAGCGAGGCCAGGGATATGAACAGGATGTAGGGAAAGGTGACGTGCAGCAACGCCACGGTTAATGCGAACTTATCCGGCGTCGCCGCGAAGCCGGGCGCAGTCAACATGATAACCCACGGCGCGGCGAGCACACCCAGCACGCTGATCACCAGCAATATGACGGAAAGCGCAGAAGCCACGTGGTTAACAAACTCGCGCGTGGCCTCTTCACCTCGCCGGGTCTTGTACTCGGCCAATACGGGCACGAACGCCTGCGAAAAAGCACCTTCCGCAAACATGCGACGCAGCAGATTGGGGATCTTGAAAGCGGTAAAAAAGGCATCCGTCGCCATGCCTGCGCCAAACACGCGCGCCACCAAGGTATCGCGCAAAAAGCCCAACAATCGCGACAGAAAAGTCATGCTGCCGACCGTAGCCAGCGCCTTAAGCAGATTCATTCTTTCACTTACTTGTAAAAAGGCTGCAATATTACCACGCACACGACTATTCCCATGTTCGCATGCACCATATACGTTCGCTTCCTAAGCCTTTTATTTTCTGTCAATTTGTTTGTATAATCAGGCATAAATAATTTTTACATTAGCAGGAAACGCCCATGCAACGCCGTACAGAATTCGCGCTTATAATCAGTTTGCTTTTTTTCAGTCTCACCGCTATTGCTGATGCAGATCTTTCCGCTGCCAAAGCCTTGCTCGATGCAGGAAAACCGGCAGAAGCTTATGCAGCGCTGGAACCCTATGAATTCGACATGGCAGGGAATCAGGAATTCGATTACATGTTAGGTGTGGCGGCACTCGATAGCGGCAAGCCGGAAAAGGCGATTCTGATCTTTGACCGCCTGCTCACGGCCAATCCCAATTTTGCCGGTGCGCGTATGGATCAAGGCCGCGCCTATTTCGCCCTGAAGAGCGACGCTCTGGCCAAACAACAATTTGACATTGTACTCAGCGAGAATCCGCCGGAACTGGCCAAACAGACCGCAGAAAAATATCTGGCTGCGATCGAAGAACGCGGCAAAGCCAAAATCGATAACCTGACTGCCTATGCCGAATTCGCCTTCGGGCATGACAGCAACGTCAATGCTTCTACCAGCCAGGCACAGGTGTTTACACCGACATTGGGAACATTGACTTTGTCGTCTACCAACGTTGAAACATCCAGCTACTATTTCTCAGCGGCAGGTGGAGCAGAATTCACGCACGTCATTAATCCCAAGTTCAAGATATTTATCGGCAGCGATATCAACAAACGTCAAGTCCCTGATGCTTCCGCCTTTACCAGCGGCAACATCGCAATTAATGCCGGCGGGACATATGGAGAAGATGATAATAATTTCTCGTTATCCTTTCAGGGCAGCCGTTTCTATCTGGGAGGCACCCCTAATCGCGATACCAATGGCTTGCTTGGTCAGTGGAAATACACGATCAATCCACGCTTTCAATTAAGCTTGTTCGGCACCTATAGCCTGATCCGTTACGATGACCCGGCTCTCTCTGCCGAGAATATAAACCAGGTTATCGGTGGTGCCGGCTGGCTTTATGCGCTGGATGAAGAGGGAAAGAGCCTGATTTCTACTTCAGTATTCGCCGGTAACGAAATTGATACCGATCATCGCGCAGACGGTGGCAAATCCATACACGGCGCAAAAGTCGCCATGCAACACAGTATCCATGACGATCTTGCCATCTTCGGAAGTTTCGGCCTGCAGAATGGAGATTACGACACCACCAACGTGGCATTTCAGCAGACGCGAAACGACTGGCAAATCGACGCAACGGGTGGCTTGAGCTGGCGCATCAACGACGCATGGTCGCTACGCCCGCAATTAACCTTTACCAAGAACAATTCCAATATCAGTCTGTATAAATATGACAGAACGGATGTATCGGTAACGTTGCGCTGGGACTACCGTTGATCCGTCTCTAGGTAATTCCCCTAGAGAAAAGATGGTGATATACCCCGACTTTATCAGACATTCCCTGATGGTCTGTCGTTTGCAAAACCATTAGTCTGGCAACATCGGGTTAATGGGTTAATACTCAGGAGAGCTTAAATGAGAAACATGGTGAACAACATTGCTTCATACGGTGCAACGGCACTGATTGCCCTTTTATTGGCATTTCCCGGAGCAGCCTTTGCCATTGCTGGTAAATTCGAATTTGTGAATGGCCAGGTGAAGATCATCGACGCCAGCGGCGCTCAGCACAGCGTCAGCAAAGGCGACGTCATTAATCAGGGCGACACCATTTCAGCATCGGCCAACGGCTTCGCGCAGGTCAAGATGGAAGACGGCGGCTTTTTTGCCGTGCGTCCGGATACCCAGTTCCGTATCGATACCTTCAATTTCAACGGCAAGGAAGATGGCAGCGAGAAAGGCGTTTTCTCGCTGATTAAAGGCAGCCTGCGCTCAGTCACCGGGTTGATCGGTAAAGTCCATCGCGACAACTACAAAATCAATACTGCCAGTTCTACCATCGGCATTCGCGGTTCCGGCGCTGATGTCGGCAATGACGATGCCATAGGCACTGCGGTGCACACCCTGTTTGGCGGTCATACTCTGACCAGCCACGGCCAAACCATAGAAACCGGCCCGGGCCAGACAGCGCTTGCCGCTCCAGGACAAGCCCCAAAGTTTGTCCCCTTCTTCCCATTCAATACAAGTACTTCTCCTGGCGACAAGACAGGTAATAGTTCTGCGGGAAATAACAATAGTAACAATAAAGGCTCAACTGCAAACAATAACGCTGGTGATAATACCGGCAGTGATTCCACGCCAGGCAGTTCAGCCAGTAATGTCGTCGTTCCCATCATCACGACCGACGGCACCAACCTCACCACCAATACCACCTCATCGGGAACACAGATTGGTACGAACACCGGCCCTTATCTTCACTTTATCGGGGCTATAGAAAATACGGGTGCCGGCTTTATTTTTGCCGAGCAAGGCTCTGATGTGTCATACCCTTTAAGCAACTACACATTGAACAGCAGCGGAGTGATTACAGGAGTCACTAGCTCCAACCTCAATGTATACAATGCAAATTTGTTTTATAGCTCAACCGAGATAGTGTCGGATACACAGTCAAGTCTGAAAGTCATCAGCGGAACCATAAGTGATGTCTACCATACGCCAGACGACAGCCTGACTATTGCACGCGGCAGCAACATGGTGGTGCAGACGACCTGTTCAGTTTGTTCCGGCACGGATACATTTGTAACCACACTAAGTATATTTGGAGTGGCTACAACGCCGGCAATCGTTCAAACACTGACCGGATCCACCACTTACAATCTTGTCGGCAGTACGCACCCAGCGGATGGTTTCGGCAACGTAGGCACACTGAACAGCGCCTCTCTCACTGCCAATTTTACTAATCAGACGGTGAATGTGGGTGCCAATCTCAGCATTGCAAGCAAGACGTTGAATGCCTCTGCCAGCAATGTGCCTATTGTATTGGATGGATTTCAAACCAACACGTCATCAGGACTTACCGTAGTGTGTTCTGGCTCATGTGCGAGCAGCGATTATGTGGGGGGCATAGGTGGCAAGTTCTTCGGCGATACCAGCAGCGCCGCGTTAAAGTATCTGTTCTTCCCAACCTCTAATTTAAGCGGTGGAGGAAATTTCACGGATCTCATTGAAGGCGCGGCGGCGTTTACATCCAGCAGTACGCCTTCGGCGATTACAAGCTTTGCAGGCCCTGTCGGTAGCGGGGGCTCTGCGGTTGGACTGGCGACAAACCCATCTGTAGCCCTCTTCAACGGTTTCAATGTCGTGGACAATGTGAATTTTTCTTCCCGCGTAGATGCCAATGGCAATCTGTTTGCATACGATATTAATAGTTCCGGAAATGGCAAGTTTAGTGCAAGTCTCGGAACAGCCACTGCTCATGTGGATGGCACCGATTCATCGCTCGGCGTGACATGGGGGCGCTGGAACAATGGAACATATGTCGTGAACGGACAAACCAATGGCTTAGACACAAGCCTTGCGCCGACGGGACATCTGGCATTTATCACCGGTGCTAAAATCACCACCCCAAACCAATTGGCGGCTATGCCCGGGCTTGGCATCACCACAGCCTCTTATACTTTGGCGAGCGGGACTTTCCCGACTACGCTTGATGGAGTCACAGGTAGTCACCTCGTTTCCGCATCGGCCAACGTCAATTTCAGCACTAACGCAATTACATCGTTTTCATTGGCAGGCACAGGCTCTGCCAGTCTGGGATTTAATAACTGGTCTGCCAGCGGGGCGGGGTCTATTGCAAATTTCATGACCAGTACCGGTATCAGCTTGAGCGGCTCCTGCAGCGGCGGCGCTGGTGGGTGCATCTCTTCGGGCACTCTTACAGGAACCGCGTCAGGTGGATTTGTCGGGGCACAGGCTCAAGGGTTAATCTCGACTTTTGGCCTGAACGGACCAGGGGGAACTAATATTGCAGGCGCGGTATACATGAAGCGTTAATCGCGCAGCTGTTGCCAAAACGGAAGCGCCTCTGTACAATCTCGCCCTTTCCGTCTATGGCTTAACTTTAAGCCCGGCTTAGATAATTTAAGGTTTCAGGAGTTTGAATGGCTAATACTACACAAGCAAGAAAGCGCGCACGTCAGGCAGTGAAACAACGCGGACACAATGCAAGTCTGCGCTCCGAGTTGCGCACTGCGATCAAGAATGTGGCTAAATCGGTACTGGCTGGCAACAAGGAAGCCGCCCAGGAGATTTATAAATCTTCCGTCAGCGTAATTGACCGTATCGCCGATAAGGACATCATCCACAAAAATAAAGCAGCACGCCATAAGAGCCGTCTGTCTGCAGCCATCAAGGCAATGGCTTAATACTCATTGTTGCTGGCGTAAATTAAAAAGCCAATCAGACGATTGGCTTTTTTGATGTCCGCTAACTGTAACTCTTCGAAACCGTAGCGAGAAGCGGAGCACAAGGCGCACGGAACGCAATAAACGAGCCGCGCAGCAGGTTTTGTTAGCCTATGCCGAGCTCACTACGCGCCAGTAAAGCCTGCGCTGCCACGGTCTCGACATCGCGACCCAAAAGGGTGAAGTGTCCCATTTTGCGTCCGGGCCGCGGTTCATGCTTGCCGTAAAGATGCAGTTTGAGTTGTGTATGTTCCAGAACTTTATCCCACGCAGGCTCTTGGTCTTTCCACACATCGCCAAGGATATTAACCATTGCCGCATAGCTATGCATGCGCGGATCGCCCAATGGCAAACCCACCAGCGCACGGACTTGCTGTTCAAACTGACTGGTGATGCAGGCATCGATGGTGTAGTGGCCCGAGTTGTGAGGTCGCGGCGCCATCTCATTAACCAGCAGATTGCCATCGCTGACAAAGAACTCCACGGCCAGTACGCCCACATAATCAAGTTTTTCCGCCACCTGCATCGCCAGTTGATGTGACTTGTCATGCACTTCTTGCGGTATGCGGGCTGGGACTATGCTGATATCGAGTATGCCATTCAGATGGCTATTTTCAGCGGTTGGAAATGAGGTCATATTGCCTTGGGCATCTCGCGCAAGAATCACCGATATCTCATAATCAAGGGTCAGCATACTTTCCAGTACGCAGGTTTCAGTACCAAAACCAGCGAAAGCTGCCTCTGCTTCAGCATGGCAGGCGACGCGCGCCTGGCCTTTGCCGTCGTAGCCGAAACGCGCTACCTTGAGGATCCCCGGATACAAGTCACTACCATCTTTTGGCAAATCTGCTGCTTGATTGATGACGGCAAATGGCGCGACAGGCAACCCTGAGTCATGCAGAAAGCCTTTTTCCAGTACGCGGTTTTGCGCGATTGCCACCGCATGAGCGCTGGGTCGCACGGTACAG
Source organism: uncultured Methylophilaceae bacterium (assembly GCA_903834185.1). Classification (GTDB taxonomy): domain Bacteria; phylum Pseudomonadota; class Gammaproteobacteria; order Burkholderiales; family Methylophilaceae; genus CAILHX01. The sequence goes on along the minus strand of CAILHX010000001.1, from coordinate 3,598 downwards.
TGTTGTGCCAGATATTCCAGTGCTGCGGCAGGCACATTCTCAAATTCGGTCGTTGCGGCTACGCAAGTCGCCGCCATTTGTGCCAGGGCATCCTGATCATTGAAGTCCGCACACAAATGCACATCCGCGATTTTGCCAGCCGGGCTGTTTTTATCAGGGTCAAGAACCGTAACCTTGTAACCCATCTCGTGTGCGGCAATGACAAAAAAGCGGCCCAACTGTCCGCCACCCAACATACCCAACATGGCAGGCGGCAAAATCATTGTTTGTCCTTTAGTTGCATGTCGAGCACGCGCTGGCTCTGCTTTTTACGGAATTGCGTCAGTTTTTTTGCCAGCGCTGCATCAGTGGTGGCCAGCATGGCGATCGCAAACAACCCGGCATTGGCGGCACCTGCTTCACCGATGGCAAATGTCGCCACCGGAATGCCCTTGGGCATCTGCACGATGGAGAGTAACGAGTCATGACCTTGCAGGTGCTTGGAAGGTACGGGCACACCCAATACCGGCAAGGTGGTCTTGGCAGCGATCATTCCCGGCAGATGGGCCGCACCACCCGCACCGGCAATGATGGCACGTAGTCCGCGCTTTTCGGCCTGCTCGGCAAACTCGAACATCAGGTCAGGCGTGCGATGTGCCGACACCACGCGCTTTTCATAAGGCACGCCGAATTCATCCAGCATGGATGCACTCGCCTGCATCACCGGCCAGTCACTGTCTGAACCCATGATGATGGCGACTAGCGGAGCAAGTGTCTTCGTCATTTTTTATCCTTCTATAGCAAAAAAACAGTTATAACAAAACATGATTGTGGCTCCGGCATCTCATTCTATTTGCACGAGTTTTCATCGTAATCCGTTTCTTACAATAGAACCAGATTGTCCCGATGTATCAATTCTGCCTCATCCACATAACCCAATATAGTTTCGATCTCCGTACTTGGGCGTTTAAGAATCAATGCAGTTTCTGCCGCTGTGTAATTGACCAGACCGCGTGCGATTTCCTTGCCATGGTGATCAAGGCAAGCCACTACTTCGCCGCGCTCGAATTCGCCATTCACCGCGGTTACCCCCACCGGTAGCAGGCTTTTGCCATCGTCGCATAACGCTTTGGTTGCACCTGCATCCAGCGTCAGCTTCCCTCGCACTTGCAGATGATCCGCCATCCACTGCTTTCTGGCAGCAAGTTTCATCTGCTGCGCCTGCAGCTGAGTTCCGATGAGCTCGCCATCAGCCAAGCGCATCAGCACATCACGTTCCCGACCGGAAGCGATAATGGTGTGTGCGCCGCTATGCGCAGCACGTTTGGCGGCGAGTATCTTGGTCAGCATGCCGCCGCGACCTATGGCACTTCCGGCACCGCCCGCCATTTGCTCCAGCGCAACATCACCTGCCGTCGCCTGCTTTATCAACCTGGCGTCGGGATGCTTGCGCGGGTCGGCAGAATACAGCCCGGCCTGATCGGTAAGAATCACCAGCACATCTGCTTCAATCAGATTCGCCACCAATGCGCCCAAGGTGTCGTTATCGCCAAACCGGATTTCGTCGGTAGCGACGGTATCATTTTCGTTGATAATGGGAATAACGCCCAATTTCAATAATGTGCGCAGTGTGCTGCGTGCGTTGAGGTAACGCTTGCGGTCGCTCAAATCGTCATGCGTCAGCAATATTTGCGCAGTGTGCAGATCATGTTCGCCGAAACACGATTCATACATCTGCACCAAGCCCATCTGCCCCACCGCAGCTGCCGCCTGTAGTTCATTAACCGCCGTGGGGCGTTTGTTCCAGCCCAGACGCTGCATACCTTCTGCCACTGCCCCACTGGAAACCAGAATGATATTTTTGCCTTGTTGCTTTAAATGCGCGATCTGCCTTGCCCATGCTGCAATGGCATTGCGATCCAGCCCGCGGCCTTCATTCGTGACCAGGCTGGAGCCGACTTTAACGACGATGAAATTAGCTTTCAGTAATAGCGACTTCATTTCGATTTTGATCTAAAAAATCCATGATGGCATATGTCAGCGCCTGACAGCCTTCACCGCTGATCGCGGCGATGCTGAAACAAGGCTGATCCCAGCCAAAACTCTTGAGGAATTCTACCCGCAAAAGGTCACGTTCGCTCTCAGGTATCATATCCAGCTTATTCAGCACCAGCCAGCGAGGTTTGTTGTACAGATCCTCATCATACTTCTTCAACTCGCCAATAATGGCGCGCGCCTCTTGTACCGGATCGACACTATCATCGAACGGCGCGATATCCACGATATGCAGCAGCAATCTGGTTCTGGCCAGATGGCGCAAGAATTGATGACCCAACCCTGCACCTTCAGCCGCGCCTTCGATCAGACCCGGAATATCCGCGATCACAAAACTGCGATTGGTATCCACACGCACAACGCCCAGATTAGGGTGCAATGTAGTAAAAGGGTAATCTGCGACTTTCGGCTTCGCAGCTGAGACCGCACGGATGAATGTAGATTTTCCGGCATTGGGCATGCCCAGCAAACCCACATCCGCCAGCACTTTCAGCTCCATATACAACTCGAAAATTTCGCCTTCTTCACCGGGTGTGCATTGGCGCGGAGCGCGGTTGATACTGGATTTGAAATGTATATTGCCCAAACCGCCTGCCCCGCCCTTGGCCAGAATGGCACGTTGGTCGTGTAGCGCCAGATCGGCCACTATCATCCCGGTTGCTTTATCGGTAATAACGGTTCCCACCGGCACGCGCAGTAGCAGATCTTCTCCATGCTTGCCGTAACAATCGGCGCTACGCCCGTTTTCACCACGCTCAGCACGGAAAGTACGTGTGAAGCGGTAGTCCACCAGTGTATTCAGATTGCCGTCGGCGATGACATAGACCGAACCTCCCTTGCCGCCATCACCACCGCTCGGACCACCGCGCGGTTCATATTTTTCGCGCCGGAACGTGGCCGCCCCGTTACCGCCGTCACCAGCGTAAACTTTAATGGTTGCTTCATCTATAAATTTCATAATTTGTTATCGTCAGGTCTAAACAAAAAAGCCCCGCACTAGGCGAGGCTTTTGAGTGCGGCGTTGCACTTTAATCAAATCGTGTTCAGACCGGAACGATGCTCACAGTTTTACGTTGCAGCGCACCTTTTACGGAAAATTCCACGCGACCGTCCGCTTTGGCAAACAGTGTGTGGTCTTTACCCATGCCGACATTCTCGCCTGCATGCATTTGCGTACCGCGCTGGCGGATGATGATGCTGCCGGCAGAAACAATTTGATCGCCAAAGGCCTTCACCCCTAAGCGCTGGGCATGTGAGTCACGACCGTTACGGGAACTACCACCTGCTTTTTTATGTGCCATTTTTTATTCCTCTTTTGCAGCGGCTTTAGTTGCTTTAGGTGCTGCGGCTGCTTTAGCGACCTTGGGTGCTGCTGCGGCTTTAGGCTCTTTTGCAACTTTAGGCTCTTTAGCGACAGCTGCTTCTTTAGCGGCAACCGGTTCCTTAGCTTCTTTTGCTGCGATATTTTGAATCTCGATCTCGGTGTAATCCTGACGATGACCCTGGGTTTTGCGGTAGTGCTTGCGGCGGCGGAACTTGAAGATCATGACCTTGTCGGCACGAC